>CAYOLF010000009.1:26452-91078 GCA_964404725.1 uncultured Polyangiaceae bacterium | reverse complement strand
GGGGATGCCGGGGATGGGCCTGCCGGGGATGCCGGGGATGGGCCTGCCGGGGATGCCGGGGATGGGCCTGCCGGGAGCGGCGGGCGGACCGCAGGCGCCCAAGATGCGGCCCCTGTCGCCTGCCGAGAAGAACGCGCGCAAGAACTCCCGCAAGAACCAGCGCACGGCGCGCAAGAAGGGGAGGAAGTGAGGGCCCTCGTCGGCCCCTTCGTCCGCGCGGTCCTCGGCACGGCGTCGCTCGCGCTGCTCTCCGCCGGGTGCGACGCGGGCTCGCGCGCCGCGCCCGCCGCTGTCCCCGAGCAGCTCCGCGACCACGTGCTGCCCGCCGTCCCCACCGACGTGCAGGAGCGGCTTTCGATCGGCTTCGAGGGGAAGCTCCAGCTCGTCGGGTTGACGCTCACGCCGCGCGACCGCGTCCGGGCGGGGCAGCAGCTTCGGCTCGAGCTGTGCTGGCAGCGGCTCGAGCCCTTCGTGGCGTCCGAGGGGACCGCCGACTGGGCCCCGGTCACGCGGCTGCTCGACGGATCGGGGCGTCCGCTCGACCCGATCGCGCCGGTGGTGAGCCGCTTGACCGCAGGTGAGGCCGCGTTCCTGCCGCGGTATTGGCCCCTCGGCGCGGTGGTCGTCGACGAGCAGGAGATCACCGTTCCCGCCGAGATCGACGCGAAGGAGATCGTGATCGCCGTCGCCGTCGAGCGCACGTGGGGGTACGAGCGCCCGCTGCGCGAGCGCTCGGCGAGCGGCGTCGCGGTGGCGCGGGACGGCCGCGTCGAGGGGCAGCTGGTAAGGCCCGGCGTCGAGGACGCGACGATGAAGATGCGCCTCCGGGTGCTGGGCGGGCCGAGCGCAGAGGGCCAGGCGATCCTCGCTCGCCTCGCGGTCGAGGGGGCTCGCCCGCGACGGCCGGCGCCCTCGCGTCGGCCGGGGCCGCGACCCGAATGACGTGGGCGGCGAGGGTCGAGCGGGATGGCTCGGCGCGCCGCTCGCCCCTCCGCGGCGCGCTGCCGGGCGTGGCGTCGGTCGTCGTCGCGGCCTCGCTGGCGGCGGCCTGCCGCGGTGGGCCGCGCGCGGACACGGAGGGTCGCCCGCCGGTCGCCGCGACCGTGTCGGCGGGTCTGGGACCTCAGTCCGCCGCCGTCCCGGAGCTCAGCGTCCCCCGGCTCGGGACCGGCGAGGCGCCGCGCATCGACGGTCGGCTCGACGACCCCGCCTGGCGCGCGGCCGCCGACACCGGGTCCTTTCGCGACGTCGCCACCGGCGCCCCGAGCCTCGGGGTCGACGTCGGCGGCGCCGCGCTCCTGCTCTGGGACGACGAGGCCCTGTATGTCGGGGCGACCATCGCCGACCGCGACGTCGAGGGCGGGTTCCCCGCGGGCGCGGTCGACCCGCACCTGTGGACCCGTGACACCCTCGAGGTGATGATCGACCCCGACGGCGACGGTGACGGTCGTGACTACTACGAGATCCAGATCGGACCGCAGAACCTCGTCTTCGACTCCCGCTTCGATGCCTACAATGCCCCGCGCGGCGGCCCGGACGGACCCTTCGGGCACGAGGGCTGGTCGAGTCGGGTCGAGAGCGCGGTCACCGTGCACGGGACCCTCGACGAGCCGGGGGACGAGGACGAGGGCTACGTGATCGAGGCGCGCCTCCCCTGGGTGGCGTTCGACCGTGCCCAGCGGGTCCCGCCCGCCCCGGGGGATCGGTGGCGCGTGAACCTGTACGCGATGGAGCGGGGCGGTGGGGTCGCCTGGTCGCCGATCCTCGGGCAGGGTAACTTCCACCGCGCCTCGCGGTTCGGCCGCCTGATCTTCACCGGGGCGAGCGCCGGGGAGCCGGGCGCGGCCCCGCCGCGGGCGGCCGCGGTGGCGTCGGCGGCGGGCGAAGCACCCCCCGCTCACGGTCGGTAGCGAGTCCGGACCACGAGCTCGCGTCGGCTGCAATCGATGGCGCCGTCGCGGGCCTCGGTGAGGGCGCGCTCCACGGCGTCGAGGCGCGCGGCGGCATCCGTCGTCGGAGTCCCCTCAGCGAGCGACCGAGCGAGCGCGTCCTGCTCGGCGAGCGCTGCCACGTGTTGCCGGTAGGCGGCGAGGCAACCGTCGCGAAGCTCGCAGAGATCGGGCGTGGAGCAAGCCGCCTCCGCCAGGGCCGGGAGCATGGCGGCCTTCCCCTCGTTGGGGGCCGCACGGAGCTCGGCGACGGCTCGCACGATCCGCCCCGCCTCGGCGCGACGAGCCGGCGCCGGATCGGCGCGGCAGGCCGCCGTCACGGCGAGCAGCGGGAGGAGCGCCGCCGCCCCGCGCCCCGCGTGGCGGCCGGGGCGCTCAGTCAAGGTGCTTCGGCGGCGGTCCGAGCTGGAGCCGCTCCCCCACGAAGGCCCCGATGAGCGCGAAGAGCACGCCGAGCGCCGCCATGAGCACGTACATGAACGCCGGCATCGTCTTCACCGTCTGCCCCTGGAAGAGGAAGAACGCGGTGGGGAGCGCGACCAGGAAGGCTGCCGCGACGGGCTCGACGAAGCGACCCCCGGGCGCGATCAGGCCCACCAGCAGCCCCCCTGCGAACCAGACGGGGATGGCGACCGTCATTCCGGCCGACCCCTCGAAATCGAAGAGTGGCACCACCATCGGCAGGCCCATCACGATGGCCGCGGTGAGCACCCCCATCACCGCCAGGGACGCGCCGAACCACAGGAAATTGAAGCTCTCCTGGTCACCGTGGCGCTCGCTCTCGTCGTGGCGCCCCCGGGCTCGACCGAGCGCCTCGATCCTCACGCCGCACGAGGCGCAGTGGTGTCCTGGGAGCGGCAGGGCGTTGACGAAGCCGCAGGACGGACAGACGACGCGCTTCGGCTGAGTCATCGGCTCAACGGATCGACGAGGGCAGCCTAGCTCAGGACCGGACCGGAGCGAATCCCGGAGGCTCAGCTGTCGGGCGGCGAAGAACGGGGTAAGCTCGGCCTCGTTCCGGGCGTGGCCCCCGGAACCCAGCAGCGTACCCCGGTGTCCCAAGCCAGCGCCCGCCCGTCCGAGCCCAGCGCGTCCGAGCCCAGCATGCCTGAGCCAGAAGTGAACGCGGCCCCTCCGCCCGGCACCGCCGGCGATGGCGCCGATCCCGATCTCGAGGCGTTGCCGCAGCCGCGCCGGCCGGGCCGCACCGTCACCATCGTGGCGATGGTGCTGACGGGGCTGGCCGCGCTCGCGCTCGCGTTCTCGCTGCGCCACGAGGCGGCCTACGCGCTGCAGAGCGGCCAGCCAACCGACGTGGGTGAGCTGACGGCGCTGGATCTGGCCCGGGCGCCAGCGGGGTCCTGGGTCCGGGGTGCCGCCGAGCTCGGGACCGCCGGCGCGATCCGCTACGCGCGGCCGCTCGAGAAGGACACGTACCGGCTCGCACCGGTGGAGGGCCACGAGCGCGTCTGGGTCGAGATCCGGATCCCCGCCGGCTACGAGGGACCGTACTTCGTGCCCCCGACGTCCTTCGTGGGGCGTCTGATCCCCATCTCGCGTCTCGGCCTCCGACACCTCGGCCTGCCGCAGGAGGTGGCGCGGGCCTCGGGCGGGGGCCTGTCCGCCGACGCTTGGCTCCTGGTCGACGGGGAGTCCCCCGCGAGCCTGCGCTGGGCGCTCGGGGTCGTGGCCCTGCTGGTCGGCTTCGCTGCGTTCAACGGGCTCGGGCTCTACCGCCTCCTGCGGCCGGTGCGCGACGCGTGAGCGACGCCATTGGGCTCTCCGCGCCCGCGCGGTCGCCGGATCTTCCTGCGCTGAGGGGCGTCGCCGACCTCGGTCCCGGGGCCCCGCCGCGCGATCGCCGGGGCAGGGACCGTGAACCGGTGCTAGCGTCGGCCCCGATGGCGGTCACGTATCGAGACGCTGGTGTCGACATCGACGCGGGCGATGCGCTCGTGGAGCGCATCAAGCCCATGGCGCTGAGCACGCGCATCCCCGAGGTCGTGGCGGACGTGGGGGGCTTTGCGGGGCTCTGCGCGCTGCCGGCGGACATCGAAGAGCCGCTCCTGGTCAGCGGCACCGACGGCGTGGGGACCAAGCTCAAGCTGGCCTTCGCCACCGGGCGGCACGACACGGTCGGCATCGACCTGGTCGCGATGTGCGTGAACGACGTCGTCACCTGCGGCGCTCGCCCGCTGTTCTTCCTCGACTATTTCGGCTGTGGTCGCCTCGATCTCGCCGTCGCGGAGGCGGTGATCTCCGGCATCGCCGAGGGGTGCCGCCAGGCGGGCTGCGCGCTGCTCGGCGGGGAAACCGCGGAGCTGCCCGGCATGTACCCGGAGGGCGAGTACGACCTGGCGGGGTTCGCCGTGGGCGTCGTTGGTCGCCGGGCGCTCCTCGGCCCGGCGCGCGTGGCGGTGGGCGACGCACTGGTCGCCGTCGCCTCCTCCGGCCTGCACTCCAACGGGTTCTCCCTCGCGAGGCACGTCCTCACGGGCCGGCTCGGGCTCGCGTTGGACGCGCACGTCCCCGAGCTCGGCGCCACGCTGGGCGAAGTGCTGCTCACGCCGACGCGCATCTACGCGCGGGCGGTCGGCGGCCTCTCCGCCGCGCTGGGCGGCGGCCTCCACGCGCTCTGCCACGTCACCGGCGGCGGGATCCCGGGCAACCTCCCGCGCGTGCTCCCGCCGGGGACCCGCGCCCGTTTCCGGCTCGACCCCGCGCGCCCGCCCGTGTTCGATCTCATCGCGCGCGGGGGCCCGGTCGCCGAGGCCGAGCTGCAGCGCACCTTCAACCTCGGGGTTGGCCTGGTGGCGGTCGTCTCGCCGGCGCGTGCCGACGCGGCGGTGGCGGCCCTGACGGCCGCCCACGAACGGGCCTGGGTCGCGGGCGAGGTCGTCGCCTCGGAGGCGGCCGAGCCGGACGTCGAGCTAGTCTGATCGGTGGGTCACCATGCCGGCGCTGCCCATCGGCGTGCTCGTCTCCGGTCGCGGATCGAACCTCCAGGCCATCCTGGACGCGGTCGCGGGCGAGGGGCTCCCCGTCGACGTCCGCCTCGTGGTTTCCAACCGCTCCGACGCCCTCGCCCTCGAGCGCGCCGCGGCCGCGGGCGTCCCCACCCGCGTCGTCTCGCACCGTGACTTCTCGACCCGCGAGGGCTTCGAAGCCGCGCTCGTGACGGCGCTCCGGGAGGCGGGCGTCGAGTGGGTGGTGCTGGCGGGGTTCATGCGGGTGCTCACTCCGACCTTCCTCGCCGCCTTCCCGCGGCGCGTCCTCAACATCCACCCGGCGCTGCTGCCGAGCTTCCCCGGCACGCACGCCCAGGCGCAGGCGCTCGCCTACGGCGTCAAGGTGACGGGCTGCACCGTCCACGTCGTCGACCAGGGCGTCGACACCGGGCCCGTCATCGCGCAGCGCGCCGTCCCCGTGCTCGAGGGCGACGACGAGGCGTCGCTCGCCGCCCGCATCCTGATCGAGGAGCACCGGCTCCTGGTCGAGACGCTCCGCGACGTCGCGGCCGGTCGCATCCGGATCGCCTCGTCGGGAGAGGGTCAGCGCGCCCGGGTGACGCGCGGCTGAGCGAGGATCCGTGAGCACGCGCCACTTCGACGCCATCGTCCTCGGGCGCACGATCGGCGCCCTCTCCGCGGCGGTCCTGCTCGCGCGTCGTAACCTTCGCGTGCTGCTGCTCGGGCAGGGGCAGCGACCGCCGAGTTACGCCTTCGACCGCTTTCGCCTGCGGCGCCGCTGCTTCACGCTACTCGCCGGGGCGACCCCGATCTGGCGGCGGGTGCTGCAGGAGCTCGCCCAGACGCCGCGGTTCCGGCGCCGCACCGTCGCTCTCGATCCGATGTTCACCGTGCTGTGGGAGGGGCGCGGTGTGGAGGTGGCGCCGGACGTCGAGCTCTTCACTCGCGAGATCGACCGCGAGTTCCCCGAGGTGCGCCAGCTCGTGGACGAGCTCTACTCGAACATCGCCCACGTCAACGGCGCCGCGGACGCCGCGTTCGAGCGCGACGTGGTGTGGCCGCCGGGGTCCTTCTGGGAGACGCTGGAGGCGCGTCGCGTCGCCGCGGGTCTTCCCCTTCTCGGGCACGACCAGCAGCAGGACCTGCTCGGCAAGTTCCCGCCGGGGCACCCCTTCCGGGACGTCGTGCTGATCCCGGCGGGGTTTGCCGCCGACCTCGGGGTGCCGCCCAGCCAGCTCCCCTCCTTCGCGCTCGCGCGCCTCCACGGCGCGTGGACGCGCGGCGTGCAGTCGCTGACAGAGGGAGAAGAGGAGCTCACCAGGTTCTTGGTCGAACGCCTCGAGGCGTACGGTGGCGAGGCGTGCCTGGAGCGCCGGGCCGCGCGTCTGGTCGTTCGGCGGGGCGCCGTGGCGGGCATCCTCGAGGACGGCGAGGACGAGCCGATCGGAACCAGCGTCGTGGTGAGCGACCTGTCAGGGGAGAGCGTCGCCGATCTCGCGAACGGGGAGGGGATCACCCCGCGCGCGCGGCGCGACTGGCCGCGGCTCACGCCCACGGCCGGGCGCTACGTGGTGAGCCTGGTCGTCGCCACGCGGGGGCTGCCCGAGTCGCTCGGCATCGAGTCGTTCTGCCTCCCACGTCGAACCACACCGCCCGACTTGCGGGCTCCGGCCGTGCACCTGCAGCGATTCGACCAGCCTCGCGAAACCGGGCAGGAGGCCGAGACTCTCCTGGTGGCGGAGGCCATCTTGCCCGTGCGCGGACCGCTCTCGCTGCTGGAAGCGCGCCTCGCGGTGCTTTCCACGCTCCGTCTCCACCTGCCCTTCCTGGACGAGCACGTGCGGGTCATCGACTCGCCGCACGACGGGTTGCCGCTGCGCCGAGCCAACGGTCCCCGCTGGTCGGAAATCGACCGGATTCACGTGCCCGAATCCGGCGCCACCCCCGAACCCATGGACTGGATGTGGCTGGCCGAGCCGTCGGGGTTCGCCGACCTCGCCGGGGAGCCGATCCGCGGGCCCATCCCCGGCACCTACCTCGTCGGCAGGACGGTGCTGCCCGCGCTGGGGCAGGAGGGCGCGCTGCTCGCGGCCTGGAGCGCGGCCCGGCTGATCACGCGCCGTGACCGGTCGCGGCAGCGCATGCGGCAGAAGCTCTGGACCAAGATCGAGACGGGCTAACGGGGACCTGGCGCCGTGATCCGCGGCATTGCTCCAACGACCGCGCGTTCCGTTGTATCCTGAGCCCGATGCGTGCGCTGATCACCCGCTTCCTGTTCCTCTTGGTCGTCGTCCTCTCGTCGTCACCGGCGCTCGCCCGCGGCGGCAAGCTCGAGATCCAGATCCTCGACATTGCCAGCCCCGACGCCATCGAGAACGCGAAGGCGCTCACCATCGCCCTCGAGCGGGCGGTGACGCGGGCCGACTCGTGGAAGCTCGCGGCGGGCGACTACTCACTCGAGGTGCTCACCGCGGCGCTCGACTGCGCGGAGCCTCCCGACGAGGACTGCCTCCAGAAGATCGAAGCCGAGATCGAGTGCGATCGCTTCATCTGGGGCGTGCTCTCGCGTTTGGGCGGCGAGGTCGCCGTCGAGCTTCACCTCTGGGAGGAGGGGAAGGACAAGGCCCGCACCACGCTGCACTACTCGGCGAACCTCAACGACGCCGCCGAGGACGCGCTCTTCAAGGTCGCGGAGCGAGCGATCGGCGAGTTGCTCGGCGTCGCTGGCGGCACGCTCGCGGTGGTCGCCGGCTCCGGCGGTGGCGAGGTGCTGATCGACGGGCAGGCCCGCGGGACCCTCTCCGGCGGGCGCCTCGAGATCGAGCTTCCGGCCGGCGACCACGAGGTGCTCGTGCGTGCGCCCGGTTACCGTGAGGCGCGCGGGCGGGCGACGGTCCCCCCGGGCGACCGCGCGGAGATCACGCTGGATCTGTTCTCCGACGGGGAGCCGGTGGTGGTGGACGAGCCCCCGAAGGAACGCGCCAAACCGTCGACCAGGCGCGCCATCGGCTTCGGCTTGATCGGCGTCGGCGCGGCGGTGGCGGTGGCCGGTGGCGTCTTCACCGGGCTCTCCGCTGTCCAGCGGGACGACGAGGAATTCGCGGAGTACCGGAGCACCGTGCCGGTGGGCGAGGACGTCTGCGAGTACGCGGACGACCAGGGCGACTCGGACATCGTCGACAAATGCGACGCCAACGTCCTCTCGCGGCGCATGGCCTACGCGCTCACGCCCACGGGGCTCGTCCTGGCCGGCGTCGGCGTTGCGCTCGTCGCCACCTCTCACCCCCGGGAGCGGGTCGCCAGCCGACCCGGTCGTACGACGGGGGAGGTTCGTCTGGGGCCCCGCGGGGGATACGTCGGGGTCGCCGTCCACTTCTGAGCCGCCCTGGGGGCCGCGCGGCCCCCGCGGCGCCGTGGTAAGAGCACCGTCGGTGCCCCCGTGCGCGTGATCGCTGGACGCTTCCGCGGCCACCCGCTGCGGGCGCCGACGGGCGCTCGGACCCGTCCGACGGCGGATCGCGTGCGGGAGGCCCTGTTCGCCCTGCTCGGCGACCTCGCCGGGCTGCGCGCGCTCGACCTGTTCGCCGGCACCGGCGCGCTCGGGATCGAGGCGCTGTCGCGTGGCGCCGCCCACGCGACCTTCGTCGAGGCCTTCCGCCCCGCCCGCGCGGCGCTCGAGCAGAACCTCGCTCGTCTCGGTCTCGGCGCCGAGGCCACCGTGCTCGCGGTCCGCGTGGAGCGGGCGCGACCGCTGCTGCTCTCGGCGGCACCCTTCGACCTGGTCTTCGCCGATCCTCCGTGGTCCCGGCTGGAGGCGGCATGCGCGGCGACGGCGCGCGTGGTCGCCGCTCCCGTCGTCGACCCTCACGGCGTCGTCGTGATCGAACACCCGACGCGCGCGCCGCTGGATTCCCTGGCGCCGCTCGGGACGGCGCCCTTCGATCGACGGGTCTACGGCGACACGACCCTGTCGCTGTTCCATCCTGCTCCCGCCGGCGCCGCCGCGCCCACGAGCTGAGGGCACTTCCGTGCGGGGCCGGAGTGCGCGCTATCATCGGACCGCCCCACCCGCGGGCGCGGTCCGATGATCGACTCCTCGCCGTCCCCGTCGCCGCGGTTCCCGCCCCGTGGGCTCCCCGTCGCGGTCCTGGTCATGCTCGGGTCGACGGTGGTACCCCTCATCCTCCTGTGGCTATCCCCGCCCGCCTCGCACCCGGGGCCGGACCGGGGCGCCCGCGCCTCCGCGGCGCCGGACCTCGCTCTGGCGCCGCCCCCGACCGGGACCGCACCCGCCGCGAGCGCCCGCCCTGGGCCCGTGGTGCGGGGCGCCGCGGGCTGCGCCGGGGAGCACTGCGCCGGCGCGGCTGGGCCCGAGCTCCGGGCGGCCCTGCAGGCGAAAGCGGGTCGGGTGCGGAGCTGCTACCGAAGCGTTCTCCGCGACCGGCCCGGCCTTCGGGGGGCCCTCGCCCTTTCCGTCCGTATCGGATCAGGTGGTCAGGTGTGCAGGGCGGCGGTGACGGGCGACGACCTCGGGGAGCCCGCCGTTTCTGCCTGCGTGACCAACCTGTTTCGCGCCGGGCGCTTCCCGGCGCCCGACGGGGGTTGCGTCGACGTCTCGGTTCCGATGAACTTCGCCCCGAAGCCATGATCCGGACCCTCTCCGTTCTGTTCGTCGGCGTGCTCGCGGCGCTCGCGCTCACCGGCTGCGGCGACGAGCGGGGCCAGGCCGAATGCGCGAAGCTCCCGCTCTACGACGTGCGCGACGGCGGGCTCGACCCCGCTCTCGAGCGCCAGCTCGTCGAGCAGGGGTGCATCACCGCGCCCGTGGCGCCGCACGCCGACGCCGGCGCCGACTGACTCGAGCTCGAGGACGCCGCCACGACCACCACCCGCGGGGTGCTGCTCGCCGTCGCGTACGACGGGGTCGCCTTCTCCGGATGGGCCCCGCAGCGCGCCGTGGCCACGGTGGCGGGGGCGCTCGACCGCGCCATCGCGGTCGTCGACCCAGCCGCGACGCGGGTCCGTGGGGCCAGCCGCACCGACGCCGGCGTGCACGCGCGGGGTCAGCTGGTGGCGTTCGACACCGAGCGAACGATCTCCGCGCGCGGCTGGGTTCATGCCATCAATGGTGGCCTGCCCGCCACCGTCGCCGTGCTGCGCGCCGCCGCCGTCGGACCCGGCTTCGACCCGCGCCGCGCCGCCCGGGGCAAGCGCTATCGCTACCTGCTGCTCCGTGCCTCGGTACGAGATCCGCACTGGGAGGGCCGCGCTTGGCGGGTCGGCTACAGGTTGAACCACGACCTGATCGCGGCCGAGGCGGCATCCCTCGTCGGGACCCACGACTTCTGCGCCTTCCGCTCGTCGGCGGACGATCGCGGCCACACGGTGCGGACGATCCGACGCACCGAGGTGCGAAACGGTGGTGGCGATCCGCGTCTCCTGGAGGTCGTGATAGAGGGCGACGGCTTCCTGCACAACATGGTGCGTATCATCGTGGGTACGCTGCTGGACGTGGGGCGCGGTCAGCTGGCCGCCGGCGCGTTCGCGCGCGCGCTGGCCAGCGGACGCCGGAGCGATCTCGGGATGACCGCGCCGGCCGCTGGCCTGTACCTCGAGCACGTCGAGCTCGGGGTTTCGCCGCTCGCCTGGTGGCCCGATGCCGGGCCGCTGATTGACTGGCCCGGGACCGTGGCGTAGCTTCCGTCCGGCCGCTGCAGCGCCGACCCCGCCACCAAGGAGGGCGGTTCATCGAGCTGCGCGACCCCATACCGTGTTAGCCACCGCAGCCGCAGTGCGGAGGGCGCACGAGGAGTGCGAATGATGCGTCTTAGAGACATCGTCGACCGAGGACGACAAGCGATCACGGAGGGCACCCTGATCGATCGAGGGCGACAGCTGGTACCGCCGTCCGTAATGCGGCTGACCACCGACGACCGCGTGATGAAGCTGGCGGAGGGGGTGCTGGACGCGCCGGCGCGGGTCCGCGCGGCGTGGACGGTCCTCGTCAATGGGCACGCCCTGCCCAACATCGATCCGGCGCTCGACGCCCAACCCGGTGAGGGGCGCCCCCGGTCTTCGAGCACGGCACCGCGCCCAGTGAACGGGGGGGCCCGCGACGACGTGTCGGGAGAGGTCGACGACTTCGAGCGTGACCGGAACACCCTCGCGAGCCTCGGCGGCAAGGACGTGCTGGAGAAGTGCTACAAGTTCACCACCGCCGACAACGCGCGGAAGATGGGCGTCTATCCCTACTTCCGGCCCCTCGATTTCAACGACGGCCCCGAGGCGATGATCGAGGGCAAGCGCGTCGTGATGTTCGGGTCCAACAACTACCTGGGGCTCACCACCCACCCGCGGGTGCGCGACGCCGCCAAGGCCGCCATCGACCGCTTCGGGACCAGCATGACCGGGTCGCGCCTGGTCAACGGGTCCATGAAGCTCCACGAGGAATTCGAGCAGAAGCTAGCCGACTTCTTCGGCAAGGAGGCGGCGCTGGTCTTCACCACCGGCTATCAGGTGAACATCGCGACGCTGTCGGCGGTGTTGAGCAACAAGCAGAGCGTCGCGGTCATCGACCGCAACGTCCATGCCTCGCTGTACGACGGCGTTCGCCTGGGGCAGTCGGCCGGGGCGCGCATGGTCCGGTATCGTCACTCGGACCCCGAGTCGCTCGACAAGGCGCTGACCAAGCTCGACGCCGGGGAAGGCGCGCTGGTGGTGACCGACGGCGTGTTCAGCGCCGAAGGGGAGATCGCCAAGCTCGACGAGATCGTGCCCATCGTTAAGAAGCACTCGGCACGGCTCTTCGTCGATGACGCGCACGCCCTCGGGGTGATCGGACCGGGAGGCAAGGGCTCGGCGGCCCATTTCGGCCTCGCGGATCAGGTCGATCTCATCGGCGGGACCTTCTCCAAATCGATGGCGAGCATCGGCGGCTGGCTGGTCGGGGATCGCAAGGTCCTCGACTACATCCGGCATTTCGCCCCGAGCTACCTGTTCGCAGCGAGCGCGGCACCGCCCAGCGTCGCTGCCGCCATGGAGGCCTTCGCGGTGATGCAGGAGGAGCCCTGGCGCATCGACAAGCTGCGCGAGAACTTCACCTACATGCGGGACGAGCTGCGGCGTCTCGGCTTCGAGCTGGGCAAGACCGAGACGGCCGTCATCCCCCTCTACATTCGCCAGGATCTGCGCACCCTCCGCGTCTGGCGGGAGCTGCTCGAGGATTACGGCATCTACACCAACCCCTTCATCTCCCCCGGGGTGCCGCCCAAGAACGCCATGTTGCGGACGAGCTACATGGCGACCCACGAGCGAACGCACCTCGATCGGGGGCTCGAGGCCCTCGAGAAGGTGGGCAAAAAGTACGGCGTGATCTCGTGACGTCGCGCGCCGCGGCGAGGGAGCGCGGGCGTCGGGCGTGAACCTGGTGCTGCTGGCGCCGGACGAGATCGGCCCGGACGGTCGCGCCACGCTCCACGGGCGCCGCGCGACGCACCTCGTCGGCGTGCTCGGCGTGCAGGTCGGCTCGAGGGTGCGCGTGGGGATCGCGCGCGGCGCCGTCGGGCACGGTGAGGTCGTGGCGTGCAGCGCCGGTGCGGTGACCCTGGCGGTGACCCCGGCCGGCGCCGTTCCGGCGCCTCCTGCGGTCGAGCTGGTGGTCGCCCTGCCGCGTCCCAAGGCGCTCACTCGCCTGCTCGGCGCCGTCGCCTCCATCGGGGTAGCGCGGATCGATCTGGTCAACGCGTGGCGGGTGGACAAGAGCTACTTCGCCTCGCCCCGCCTGGCGCCCGCGGCGCTCGCCGAGGCGGTGTGGCTCGGCTGTGAGCAGGGCGGCACCACCTGGGTGCCCGAGGTCCGCGTGCTCCGGCGCTTCGACGACCTGCTCGCGGAGCTGGCCGACCGCGCTCCACGGTGCCGGCTCGTCGCGCACCCGCGGGCGGAGCGTCCGCTCGAGGCCGTCGTGCGGGGCGGGGTCGAGCCGACGATCCTCGCGCTCGGCCCCGACGGGGGCTGGATCGATGGCGAGGTCGCCGCCCTCGTGGACCACGGCTTCGAGCCGGTCAGCCTCGGTCCTTGGGTGCTCAGGACCGAGGTCGCGGCGCCGGTCGCGCTCGCCGCGCTCGCGCTCGTCCGGCGGCTCGCCGTCGGGGCCGATCCGGGCGGGGCCGGCGGCGGCGGACCCGCGGATTGACAGGCGGCCGCAGGGAATTAACGTCCTACGCCTCATGGCCGTCGAGATCCGAGAGATCCCCCTGGGGGGCGGGCTGCGCGACTTCTTGGACGTGGTCGACTACGTGTACCGCGACGACCCGGCCTACGTCCGCCCGCTCGACATGGACGTGGGGGGCACCCTCAGCCCGAAGAACCCCTTCTTCCTGCACGGGGAGGGGACGATCTTCACTGCCTACCGGAACGGCTGGTGCGTGGGGCGCTGCACGGCGCAGATCGACCGGCTGCACCTCGAGCGCTACGGGGACGGCGCGGGGTTCTTCGGCTACCTCGACACGATCGACGATGAGGCGGTCGCGAAGGCCCTGCTGGACGCGGCCGCCGAGTGGCTGGCCGCTCGCGGGATGAAGCGGATGCGCGGGCCGCTGATGCTCAGCATGAACGGCGAGGTCGGCTGCCTCGTCGAGGGGTTCGACACTCCACCCGTCGTCATGATGCCGCACCATCGCCCGTACCAGGGCGAGCTCATCGAGCGGGCGGGGCTCGCCAAGCTGAAGGACTGCTACGCCTGGAAGTACCCGGTCGGCGACGTCCCCCGCCGCGCCCAGAAGGCGCACGACGAGATCGCCGCGTTGCCGTCCGTGCGGGCGCGCACCGTGGACATGAAGCAGGTCGAGCGCGACGTGCGCACGGTGATCGACATCCACAATGACGGGTGGTCGGACAACTGGGGCTTCGTACCCATGACCGAGGAGGAGCTCGCCAAGATGGCGAAGGAGGTCAAGCTCATCCTCGACCCCGCTCTTACTCTGATCGTCGAGATCGACGGCGAACCGGCCGGCGTGGCGCTGGCGCTCCCCAACCTCAATGAGCACATCCGGGACCTCAACGGCAAGCTCTTCCCGCTGGGCCTGCCCAAGCTCCTCTGGCGCCTCAAGTTCGGCCGACCCGAGCTGGCGCGGGTCATCATCCTCGGGATCCGACGCAAGTTCCGGGGCATCAAGCAGCTCGCGGGCCTGAGCACTTTCATGTACGTCCGCATGAACCACGCGGGGCTCCGCCGCGGCTACCGCGCCGGCGAGCTGTCGTACACGCTCGAGGACAACCACCCCGTGAACGTCGCGATCAAGTTCATGGGCGGCAAGATCTACAAGCGTTACCGGCTCTACGAGCGCGAGCTCTGAAGGGCGTGTAAAGAGGCAGCATGACGGTCCTGCTCACCGGTGGTTCGGGCTTTCTTGGGTCACACGTCGCGGAGCAACTCTCGCGGGCGGGGCGGCCGGTGCGCGCCCTCGTGCGCAAGACGAGCGACACGCGGTTCCTCGGCAGCCTCCCGGGTGTCGAGCTGGTCGACGCGTCGATGTCGGACCGTGACGCCATCGTCCGAGCCGCCGCGGGGGTGACGGCGATCGTGCACTGCGCCGGGTTGGTCAAGGCGCGGAGCGAGGAGGAGTTTCACCGGGTGAACGTCGGCGGGACGGAGCACGTGCTGGCCGCCGCGGCCGCCGCGGGTCCCGGGCTGCGCCGCGTCGTCTTCGTGTCGAGCCAGACCGTCGGGGGGCCGAGCGACACGCTGGGGAGGGCGGTGACGGCGGACGTCCCGCCGCGCCCGCTGACGGCCTACGCGCGAAGCAAGCGCGCGGCCGAGCGGGCGGTGCTGGAGCAGCGGGACGCAGTCCCCGTGGTGGTGCTGCGCCCGGCGGCCATCTACGGCCCACGGGACCGCGAGATCCTGGCCTTCTTCAAGGCGGTGAACGCGCGCATCCTCCCCTACTTCGGCTCGACCGAGCATCGCCTGAGCATCGTGCACGGGGCAGACGCGGCGGCCGCTTGCATCGCCGCCATCGACGCTCCCGTGCCGAGCGGCTCCGTCTACTACATCGACGACGGGGCGGTTCACACGATGGCGGACCTGTTCGACGCCGTCGAGCGGGCGATGGGCAAGCAGGCCTGGCTCCGGGTCCCCCTGCCGGAGGCGCTCGTACGCACCGTGGCGCTCGGCAGTGAGCTCTTCGGGAAGGTAACCAACCAGGCGCAGATGCTCACGCGCGAGAAGTGCAACGAGCTGTTCCGCGAGTGGGTCTGCGACGGTGAGCCGGCGCGGCGGGAGCTCGGCTGGGAGCCCAAGATCGAGATCCGCGAGGGGATCCGCCTGACCGCGGCCTGGTACCGCGAGGCTGGCTGGCTCTGAGTCGGCGGGCACCGGCCTTTCCCGCACTCGCCGAGGCGCCGACGGCCCCACCGCGGCGCCGAACGCCGCGGCTCGTGGTCCCCGCGTCAGGCGCCGAGGCGGTAGAACACCGCTCCGGCCACGTGGAGCGGGGTCGGCTCGTTCTTGAGTCGCAAGCCCCGCGCCTCGATCGCCTCGGCGTCGACGTAGAGCCCGGGACCCCACCCCTCTCGCGTGGGGTCGTTCTGCGCGGCGGTGTCGGCGTAGAGCGCCCGGCGCAGCGGCTCGCTCGAGTGGGCGAGGCGGTGGACGAGCAGGTCGCGGACGCACTCCACGCCGGGCAGGTCGGCGCCGTCCCCCTCGTCTGCGACCCAGCGCCCACCGTGCGTGAGCACCGCGGCGGTCGCGAAGCCCGCGGCCTCGACGGCGCTGCGCCAGCCGCGGAGCCACCCGAGCGGGTCTCGCTCTTCGTCCCCCGCTGCGATCTCGACGTACAGCGCGTGCCCCAGGTCCACGGCCTGAACGCCCTCCCCCAGCCGCTCGGCCGCAAGCCAGGCGATGGCCGCCGCGTGGAACGCCGCGAGCCGGGCGACGAACTCGGCGGGCTCGGCCGCGTACTCGTCGTTCTCGATGGTCTGGTAGCCGAGCCACAGGCCGAAGGCGTTCTCGTCGATCATGGCGGAGGCGGGGTGTCCGGGGTCAGGGTGAGCGGGGGGGTTCCGGAGCGGCGTCGCAGCGCCTCGATGGCGCGGCGAACCGGCGAAAAGCGCACGATACGCTGGAAAAGTGCCCGGCGCCCCGGAAAATCGAGCCAGAGGAGGCCGGCGACAATGGTGAGGATCCCCTGCCCGGGGAGCACCAGCATCGCGACTCCGAGCAAGACGAGGCTGGCTCCGAGGAGGTTTCGCGCCGCCCACCCCAGGAGGGCGCGAGCGGTGCGGGGCCGCGGGGGCGGGGCCGCGACGAAGTAGTCGACGGGCAGACGGCGAACCAGCGCGGGCACGAGCGCAGCGCTGGCGACGATAAGCAGGATCGAGGCCCCGAACAGCGCGGCGGCGACGCCGGGCCGAAGCACCCACTCGGCGCCAGCACGCAAGCCGTGCTCGAGCCGCTCCGGCATGGCGCCTCCCCGTCAGCGCGCGGCGCGCGCAGCGCGAACGGCCGCCAGCGCTGCGCGCGCCTTGTTTCGGGTCTCCTTGGCCTCCAGGTGGGGCACGCTGTCGGCCACGATCCCAGCGCCCGCCGTCACCTCGAAGCGCCCGTGTTGCATCACGACGGTGCGGATCGCGATCGCGAAATCCAGGTCCGTGCCCCGGCTGACGTAGCCGACCCCCCCGCCATAGACCCCGCGCGGGCGGGCCTCGAGCTCGCGGATGATCTGCATCGCGCGCACCTTGGGCGCCCCCGACAGCGTCCCGGCCGGGAAGGTCGCGCGCACGACGTCCCAGGAGCTCGCCTCCGGACGAAGGCGTCCCTCCACCTCGCTGACGATGTGCATGACGTGGCTAAAGCGCTCGACCTGCATCGACATCGGTACCGTCACCGTCCCCGCCTCCGCGACCCGCCCGGCGTCGTTCCTCGCCAGGTCGATCAGCATCACGTGCTCCGCGCGCTCCTTCGGATCGGCGAGCATCTCGGCGGCGAGCGCCGCGTCCTCGTCGGGGGTCCGTCCGCGGCGTCGCGTCCCGGCGATGGGGCGGAGGAAGACCTGCCGCCCCTCCACGCGCACCAGCGTCTCCGGGCTCGCGCCCGCGACGGCGATGGCCGGCGCGCCCGCGACGGCGGGCAACTCGAGCAGGTACATGTACGGCGCTGGCGAGAGCACGCGGAGCGCCCGGTAGACGTCGAACGGATCGGCCTCACCGACCGGCGTGGAGAAGGTTCGCGCGGGCACCACCTGGAAGGCGTCGCCGGCCAGGATGTACTCCTTCACGCGCTCGACCACCCGGCCGTAGTCCTCGTCGGACATGCTGACGTCGACGTCCTCGGGGACCGCGGTCGGATCCGGGGGCGGGAGCGCCGGCAGGGGGCGGACCTTCTGCAGATCCGCCTCAGCCCGCTCGACCTCGGCCGCCTCCGCGGCCGCGATGGTCGCCGTGTGCCGGAGGTTGTCGAACACGATCACCGTGGCGTCGCCCACGAAGCGCGCCACGGGATCGTCGAAGCCGGGCCAGGGCTCGACCTTGGTGGCGTAATGGACGATGTCGTAAGCCACCAGGCCGACGTGGGCGCGCGCGAAGCGGCGCGCCACGTCCGGGTCCGCCTCACCTCCGGTGGGCACGAGGCGCGCGAGCTGCGCGTAGGGGTCGGCATCTCCGCCCGGTCGCACCACCACCTGAGACTTCGGCCGGTAGCCCAGGACGGAGTAGCGCCCCCATCGCTCGCCGGCGACGACGCTCTCGAGCAGGAAGGCGCCCGCGCCGGCCCCCCCGCGCAGCGACGCGTAGGCGCCCACTGGCGTGATGCCGTCCACGACAAGGGTCTTGGTGAACACGGGCTAGAGGCTACCATAGGGGTCGTGGTCTGCGCTCCTGGGAGCCCGGATCACCGACCTCGCCGGGAGGCCCTGGACGATGGACAGACAGCGCACGCTCCTCCCATGGCTGCCGGCCATCGTGCTCGCTGCGCCTCTCGGCGCGTGCGGTCGCGACCCGCTGCCCGTCTTCGCACTGCACGACACCGAGGGGCGGCGGTTCGAGGCGCGCTGCGACCCTCGGGCGGGATGCCGGATCGAGCAGACCGGGGGACCGCGGGATCCGAGCGGGCGGTCCGGCGTGGCGCTCCACCGGCAGGGGCTGCTCACCGTCGTCTGCAGCGTCGCGCCCGGTAGCGAGGCGCGGGAGGACGTGCGCGACTGCCGCGCTCTCGAGTGCGCGACGGATCGGGACTGCCCCCCGGAGCCGGGTGGGCCCCGGTACGGCCACTGCATCAACGGGCTCTGCGTCGATCCGGCCGGCTCCATCACCGAGGACGACTCGGCCGTCTTGTGCCTGGCCCGCAAGGGCCTGGGGCGCGAATCCCCCGCCCAGGTGGAGGCATACTCCATGGGGGTCAATTGCGGCTCGCCCTGCACGGTGCCCCGTTCCTGCCGACAACCGTAGGGCGGCGGGGCCGCCGCAGCTCGCGTTGCATACCGGCCCGCCGATCGGGTCTGGTGCCGTGCGGCGGTCTTGGCTAGGCTGCGGCGCCGTCGATGCCCGAGGAAAAACCCCTACGCGGGAGCATCGCGCTCGCCGCCTACGCCGAGCCGATCCTGGCGGCGGGTCGCGTGCTCGTGGTTGGCGAAGCGACCACGCCGCTGGTCGAGCGCCTGCTGGAGCGTGGCGCCCGGTTGGTGCACGTGGTCGACGCGGATGCCGGCCGTGTCGCCGAGGCCGCCGCGCACAACGCCGACAGTCACGCCTCGTTCGCCCCGCTCGGCCCGGGCGGGCTGCCCGTGCGTGACGGTGCGTTCGACGTCGCCATCATCGAGGACCTGGCGACGGTGCCCGAGCCCGAGCACGTGCTGCGCCAGGTGCGGCGCGCCCTGGGCGCCCGGGGGACGGCGCTGGTGGCCTGCCGGAACCCGGACGCGCCTGCGCGCCTGCTGCCGCTCGCCGAGGCGAGTCAGGCGCCCGACTATTACGCCTTCTACGATCTGGTGACGGGCGTGTTCGAGCAGGTCAGGATGCTCGGGCAGTCCCCGTTCGTGGGGTACGCGGTCTGCGACTTCGCGCCGGAGGGCGATCTCGAGCCGGTCCTCGACGTGGGCTTCGTGCCGGGAGGCGCCGAGGAGCCCGAGTGGTTCGTCGCCGTCGCGGCGCGCGAGGCGACTCCGCTCGAGACGCTCATGATCGTCCAACTGACGACCCGCGAGGTGCTCGCGGCGGGAGACGCTGGGGTGCTCGAGCGGCAGCTGCGGGCGGCGCGGGCCGCCGAGCGTCAGTCCCGCGAGCGGCTCGTCGAGGTGGAGGCTGCGCTGGCGCGGCGCGGCGACGAGGCTTCGGCGCAGGAACGTGGCGAACGCGTGGCGCGGCTCGAGGCCGAGCTGCAGCGCAGCGCGGCGTGGGCGCAGCAGCTCGAGGGTCGCGCGGCGACCGCCGACGCCCGCGCCGACGCGGTTCAGGCGGAGTTCGACGCAGCGGAGGAGCGGGCGTCGGCGACCGCTCGCGAGCACGCGGCGCTCGCGGCCAAGCACGCCGCACTCGCGGCGAAGCACGCGGCGCTCGAGGCCAAGTACGCACCCCTCGCGGCCAAGCACGCGGCGCTCGAGGCGAAGCACGCGGCGCTCGAGGCGAAGCACGCGGCGCTCGAGGCCAAGCACGCGCCCCTCGCGGCCAAGCACGCAGCGCTCGAGGCGAAGCACGCGGCGCTCGAGGCCAAGCATGCGCCCCTCGCGGCCACGCAGGGGACCCTCGAGGCCAAGCACGCGGCGCTCGTTGCCGAGCTGGCAGCGGAGCGACGGCGTCAGACCAGCGCCCCGGTGATGCCCGCCACCGCGGTCGCCGAGCTCGCGCGGGTCAAGTCGGAGCTCGCGGCTGCGCGCGGCGGCGTCGCGGCGCTCGAGGCCAAGCTCGAGGCCCTGTCGGCGGCGCGCGCCGAGGAGCAGCGTCGCCTCACGGGGCTCGCGGCCATCGAGGAGCAAGCCGCCCGCGACGTGGCGTCGCTCGAGGCGCAGCTCGTCGAGCGGGCGAGGGAGATCCAGGCGCGCGAGCGCGCCGCGCGCGAAGCGGCGCGCGCCGGCGCCGAGCTCGTGGCCGAGCTCGACCGCCTCCGCGACGGGCAAGGGATCGACGCGCTCCGCGCCAACGTCGCCGACCTGGGCCGGAGGAACGCCGAGCTCGTGGCCGAGCTCCAGGCCGCAGAATGGGCGCTGGCAGCCCAGCGCGCCGATTCACCCGTGGCCTCGGCCCTCGCGCCCGACGCGCCGGCCGAGGCGCTCCGGGCGGCGCTCGCCACCGCGGAGGCGCGCGTCCGGGAGCAGGCGGTCTTGCTCGAGCAGCTGCGTGCCTCGGCGTCGCCGATCCGAGCCGAGCGCGATCCGAGCGATCCGGGCGAACCGAGCCTCGGGCGTTGACAGCGAGGGGCGAAGTCTTAGCTTGGCCCGCGGATCTATTTGCCCTTCACCGCCCCGATGAGCCAGAAACGCGACTACTACGAGGTGCTCGGGGTCGGCCGTGACGCGGACGAGGACGAGGTCCGTAAGGCCTGGCGACAGGCAGCGCTGAAGCACCACCCGGATCGGAATCAGGGGGATCCCGAGGCCGAGGCTCGCTTCAAGGAGGCGCACGAGGCCTTCCAGGTGCTGTCCGACGCCGAGAAGCGGAGGAACTACGACCGCTTCGGCCACGCCGCGGTGGACGGCATGGGTGCCGGCAACGCCGACATCGGGGACATCCTGAGCCAGTTCCAGGACATGTTCTCGGACTTTTTCGGCGGGTTCGGTGGGTTCGGCGGGTCGTCGCGGCGGCGCGGTCCCCAGCCCGGACAGGACGTCCGCGCGGACGCCTCGATCACCCTGGCGGACGCCATGACCGGGACCAAGCGGGAGATCGGCGTCCACGGCGCGGCGCCGTGCGACGCCTGCTCGGGCACCGGGGCGGAGCCCGGCCACCCTCCGGAGGCCTGCGGGAGCTGCCGCGGCTCGGGGCAGGTCACCACGCAGCGCGGGTTCATGGTCTTCACGACCACCTGTCCCACCTGTGGGGGTAGAGGTCGGCGCGTGACGCACCCCTGCGCCGCCTGTCGCGGGGTCGGCAAGGTGGAGAAGAGCCGGACCGTGCTGGTCACGTTCCCCGCCGGGATCGACTCGGGCCAGCGGCTCCGTGTCCCCGGTCAGGGGATGGTGGGCGATCCCGGGGCGCCGCCGGGCGATCTCTACGTCGACGTGCAGGTCGAGGCGGCCGAGGGGATCGAGCGTCAAGGCTACGACCTGGTCGCCCGGGAGCGGGTGAGCTTCGCGGACGCGGCGCTCGGGTGCGAGCTCGAGCTCACGCTGCCTGACGAGACGACGGCCACGGTCGCGGTGAAGGCCGGCACGCAGCCGGGCACCGTCCTGACGGTCCGCGGGCGAGGTATCCCGCGGCTCGATCGCCGCGGTCGCGGTGACCTGCACGTCGTGGTCGACATCGCGGTGCCCAAGAAGCTCACCAAGCGTGCGCGGAAGCTCATCGAGGATCTGGAAGCGGAGCTCAACCGCTCGGGCGAGCAGGCAGCGAAGACGGCGTGAGCCGACCGCCGCTCCCGCCGTGGGCCGGCGGATTCCGTCGTGGAGGGGCCCCCGTCTCGGTGTGGCGCGCCGCCAGCGTCGCGAGCCACGGCACGGTTTCCGCGAGCGGCGTCGGCGCGTCCGGCGCCTGAGCGAGGAACCCCTCGAGGTCGGCCTGCGCCGCGATGGCGCGATCGAGGCGCGCGTCGCTCCCCGCTTGGTACGCCCCGAGGGAAACCAGGTCCCGCTTCTCCTCGAAAGTGGCGACGAGGCCCCGCACCGCCGCCGCGGCCTGGCGGTGCTCGGGCGTGGTGACCGCGTCCATCACCCTGGAGATCGAGCCCGGGACGTCGATGGCCGGGAAGCGGCCGCGTGCCGCGATCTCGCGGGCCAGCACGACGTGCCCATCGAGGATGCCGCGGACCTCGTCCGCGATCGGCTCGTCGAGATCGCCGCCCTCGACCAGCACCGTGTAGATGGCCGTGATGCTGCCGCGCTCGCCCTGCCCGCTGCGCTCCAGCAGCCGCGGCAGCAGGGCGAACACGCTGGGCGGGTAACCGCGGCGCGCCGGGGGCTCACCGGCGGCGAGCCCGACCTCGCGCTGCGCCCGCGCGACCCGCGTGACCGAGTCGACCAGCAGGAGCACGCTCGCCCCCTGGTCGCGGAAGTGCTCGGCGTGCGCGGTAGCCACCTGCGCTGCGCGCAGGCGCTCGAGCGCAGGGGCGTCGCTCGTCGACGCCACCACGACGGCGCGGCGTCGCCCCGCCTCGCCGAGGGCGCGGTCGAGGAACTCCGCAACCTCGCGGCCGCGCTCGCCGACCAGCGCGACCACCACCACGTCCGCCGTGGCGCCGCGGGCGATGGCACCGAGCAGCGTGCTCTTGCCGACGCCCGAGCCTGCGAATAGGCCGATCCGCTGCCCCACCCCCACGGTGAGCAGCCCGTCGATGGCTCGCACGCCCGTGGCGAGGGGTTCGCCGATCGGCCGCCGCCCGAGTGGGGGCGGCGGCGCTCGGTCGACGACCACGGGCGTCAGCCCGTCGGGGAGCGGCGCCCCGTCGATCGGGCGGCCCAGCCCGTCGAGCACCCGCCCCAGCAGCGCGTGACCCGCGCCGACCCGCAGAGGGCCCCCGGTGCCCTCGACGGGATCCTCCGGACCGATCCCGGTGGTGTCGCCGAGCGGGATGGCGACGGTGCCCTCGGGCGTGAAGCCGACGATCTCCGCGAGCAGCGGCCCGCGCAGTCGCTGAATCACCACGACGTCGCCGACGTGGGCGCCGGGAAGCGCGAGGCGAACCGACAGCCCGGTGAGACCGAGCACGCGCCCGACGGGCCTGGTGGCAGGCGCGCGCGCCAGTTGCTCGCGCAGGGCGTGGAGGTCCACGGGGGGCGAGCGTACCCGGGTCCGGGGCGCCAGGTCCCGGGTTTCGAACGGTCTGGCCGCCCGCAGAACAGTTGCCTTCCGCCCGGACGCGGTGCGACCCTTCGCGGGTGAGCCGCTCCGCGTATCTCTTCTGGGTGGGGGTCCTGATCGCCGTCGGGGGGTGCAAGTCCTCGGCCAACAAGGGGGCGAAGGAGGAGGTCCCGATGCACGACCGGCCGTTCGCCGAGGACCCGCTGGTGGAGGAGTCCGGGCTGCTCGCCGGCGGGCCCGCGTCGGCGGGTGCGGATGTCGCTCTCGTCGGCGCCCGACCGGACCTGCAGCTCGCCACCGAGAACCCACCCGCCGCCTGCGAATGCCTGGCGGTGCACCTCGGAAAGGCGAACGATCCTCAGTTCTTCTGGCAGTCCGGGGCGCCCAGGATCGGCTCGGACCAGCTCGTCGTCGCGGTGACCTCCGCTGGGGTGCCCTGTCCGGCCGCCGCGGAGGACTCCCTCGGCGCCAGCTACTGGGGCTTCCGGCAGGAGGGGGCTGACGTGGTCGTGGTCGTGGAGCAGTCGCGCGATGGCCGGCCGATGACCACCGGGGCCATCATCCCGCGGCCGGGTCCGGGGGGCGCCGTCTACATCGCGCCTCAGAACGCGCGGATTCCGTACGGGCGACCGCTGACTCGAGGGGAGCGGTACTGCCGCGTGAGCGAGCCGTCCCCGGTGGGCGCGACGCCGTGACGCGGTCGCCGATCTGACGAAGAATGTCAGGCGCGCCGGCGCCCGGGGGCAGACGTCACCCGGTGGCGGTGATAGAGGGATCCGTGCGCACCATGGACGCCTCGCTACCGTCCTCGGAGTCACCGCTCGCCGCGCGCGGCGTGGCCCGGTCTGGTGGCGAGGTCAGGGAGAACATCACGGGCGGGGGGGCCTTCGCGCTGTCCCGCGGTGACGCGGTCGAGTGGCTCGGGGGCCTCGGCGATGGCTGCGTGGACCTCCTGGTCACCGATCCCGCCTACGAGTCGCTCGAGAAGTACCGGGCCGTCGGCACCACCACACGGCTCAAGCACAGCAAGGCGTCCAGCAACGACTGGTTCCAGATCTTCCCCAACGCCCGCTTCCCGGACCTGTTCCGCCAGGCGTACCGCGTGCTCGCCCGGAACGCGCACCTCTACCTCTTCTGCGATCAGACGACGATGTTCGTCGCCAAGCCCGCCGCGGAGGCGGCGGGTTTCCGCTTCTGGAAGCCGCTGGTGTGGGACAAGTGCGCCATCGGCATGGGCTATCACTACCGCGCGCGCTACGAGCTGGTGCTCTTCTTCGAGAAGGGGCGGCGCCGCCTGGCTAATCTCGCCATCGCCGACGTGATCACCGCGCCGCGGGTTCGTGGCGGGTACCCCGCGGAGAAGCCCGTGGCCGTGGCCGAGGTGCTGATCCGGCAGAGCAGCTCGCCGGGCGAGCTGGTGGTCGATCCCTTCGCGGGCTCTGGCTCGATCGGCGTGGCCGCGGCCCGCCTCGGTCGGCGCTTCCTCGGTAACGACCTCTGCGCCGAAGCGGTCACGGTCGCGGCGCGCCGCCTCGGCGAGGCCGGCGCCCGGCACGACCGCGCCCTGCTCGCGTCGGTCTGCCGGGGCGCCGCGGGCACGGCCCGGTCGACGGCAACGCGCGGCGAAGCTGGGGGCTCGCGGCCATGACCGGGACCGAGTACCGGCGCCGGATCGGCCGTTATGTCGCGCGCAACTACGGCGCGCGGCGCGTCGAGGTGTTCGAGGAGATCCCGGTCGGGACGTCGATCATCGGCAAGCAGCGTCGCCTCGACCTGCTGGTGGTGGAGCGGGCCACGGCGCGCGCCTTCGCGCTCGAGTGCAAGTACCAGGACTCGTCGGGGACGGTGGACGAGAAGATCCCCTACGCGCTCCAGGACCTCGCCGCGCTGCCCTTCTCGGGCGCGGTAATCTACGCGGGAGTGGGGTTCTCCGAGGGGGTCCTGCACCTGCTCCAGAGCTCCGAGCGGGCCGCCTACTGCCTCCCGGACGAGACGCTCGCCCCGCGGCCACGCCGCTCCGGCGATCCCATCGATAGCGGCACCTGGCAGCTCGACCACGCCATCGCACTCGCCTTCGGCTGGTGGGATCTGATCGTCGCCGGGCGCTCGCCCGTGGCACCGTGACGCGTCGCGCTCACGCGTCGGGAGGAGGCCAGACGTTCAGCCTGGGACGCCCCGTGGAGGGCGCCGATGTGGGCCAGGGTGCCGCTGCCACTGAAATGCGGCTTCGTCACCGGTTCGCCGGCGCAGTCGCGCGGTCGTCGGCGTCGTTTTCCGACCGGGTTGGGTCAAGAATCGACGCGCTGTGTCCTCGTCTGTCCCGTGAGCCTGGTGAAATTCGAGCCGATGCAGCGCTTTGCTATAATCACTCAATGACCTCCCTGCGCGCTTCGCCTCGCTTCGCCTCGCTCGTCGCTGTCGGTGCCGCTGCCATGCTCGGAGCGGAGGCCGCCTCGGCCCAGGTGCCCCAGCCCGCGCCCTTCTACGTCGACGGGAGCGAGTTCACCTCGGTGCCCGTCGATCAGTCCCTCTCCGGGGACTACTTCGACACCTCGAAGTTCAACGTCAGCACGCTCGGCCTCGGGGCCCTCTTCGACCGGCTCGGTGAGCAGATCCATTATCAGCTCGACGCCGGCGTCCACCCCTCGGTCTTCTCGCCGCTCTGCGGGCTCTCCGGGCAGATGATCCTCCGTGGGGGCGGCTGCCGGATGGACTTCGGCTGGTACTGTGTCGACGATCCGACGACCTTCGTGCCCCTGGTCACCTCGGCGGACGTCATCGACTACCACGACGCCCTCACCGGGGACTGGGCGCAGTACAAGAACGACGACGCCTCCTTCGTGCCGATCATCGGGATGCCGGCGGTGCAGGGGGCGCCGCTCGAGGACGTGCAGGCCCACCCGGTCTTCCAGAATTGCCCCTCGAAGAACATCGGCTTCACCATCCGACCGGTGGCCGGAGCGGCCGGCAACATCCCGTCCGTCCAGCAGGCGGTGTGTACCCAGCAGAAGTACTCGGAGCCGCGCCTGAACACGATCCACCAGGGCTCGGGGCAGCCCTGGGTGAGCGCGCTCGTCTTCGCTTCGAAGCGCTCGCCCGGCGTCTTCTACATCGCGTTCGAGGACCTGCCGAGCAGCGCCACCACCTTCAACCCGCCGGTCGACGTCGGTGACGACAACTGGGTCGCCGACGGCGATTTCAACGACTTCGTCTACCGGGTGCAGGGGATCCAGTGCAAGGGCGGCGGGCAGCGCTGCCCCACCGGGCTGCTCGGGATTTGCAGCATCGGCATCACGGAGTGCACCGTCGACGACACGCCGGGCGCCTGTGTGCAGAAGTTCGAGCCCACGGCGGAGTCGTGCGACAACGTTGACAACGACTGCGACGGCGTCATCGACAACGGCGACGGGCTCTGTCCCGAGATCGCGCCGATCTGTTTCGAGGGACAGTGCGTCGCGCGCTGCTCGACGGGCGAGTTCGTCTGCCCCATCGGGTACAGTTGCGACAACACCTCCGCCGCCTGCATCGAGGAGTCCTGCTTCGGCGTCGAGTGCGGCGAGGGCCAGCACTGCCGGGCGGGGGTCTGCATCGGCGGCTGCGATGGCGTGTCCTGCCCCGCGGGACAGGACTGCCTCTTCGGCAACTGCGTCGATCTCTGCCAGGGGATCTCCTGCCCCGCCGGGTTCGTCTGCCAGGCGGGCTCCTGCATCGCCGATTGCAACTGCATGCCCTGCGCCGAAGGGTTCGACTGCGGCGCCGATG
Organism: uncultured Polyangiaceae bacterium; assembly: GCA_964404725.1. Taxonomy (GTDB): domain Bacteria; phylum Myxococcota_A; class Polyangia; order Polyangiales; family Polyangiaceae; genus JAFGBI01. The sequence goes on along the minus strand of CAYOLF010000009.1, from coordinate 64,458 downwards.
GCAAGTGCATCGACAGAGCGTGCGTCGGAGTCTCTTGTGCCGCCGGGCAGGTGTGCAAAGCCGGCGCCTGCGTGGAACTCTGCGCTGGCGTCGACTGTCCCGAGGGTCAGACCTGTAACCCCGCCGATGGCGTTTGCGAGGGCGGCGAGGGGGTCGGTGGCGGCGGCTCCATCGAGGGCACGGGCGGTGAGTTCATCGTGGGGGCGACGGGCGCGGCGCCGGGGTTCGACGGCACTGGCGGCAGCGGGGCCGCCTCGCTCGCGGCGCCGGAGGGCGACGTGGGCTGCGGCTGTCGCGCGGCGCGGCGCGGCGGTCCCAGTGGGAGCGCCGCGTGGCTGCTTCTCGGGCTCGGCTTCGTCGCGCGCCGCCTCGGTGGTCGGCGCCGCGGAGCGAACCGTCGCGACGTACGCGCCGGTCACGGATCGCCGTGACGGGTCGGGCGGGGGCGAGCGTGCTCGCCCCCACGCCCGTTACGGGCCTGCTCGCAGAGCGGCGACGACCTCGGCGCAGATCGCCTCGGGGGTACGGGTCGCGTCGACGAGCAGGGCGTCGCCTGGCAGTTCCAGCGTGTCGAGCTGGCTGTCCAGGAGCGACGCCGGCATGAAGTGGCCCGTCCGCCGGGTGAGGCGCGCGGCGAGGACCTCGCGGGGGGCATGGAGGTGTACCCACCGCGGTGGCTGCCGGAGCTCGGCGGCGAGGGTCTCACGGTAGCGCTCCTTGAGCGCGGAGCAGGCGAGCACGGCTCCGGTCGCTGGCTCCGCGGCTGCCAGCGCCGCGGCGAGCGCGCGCAGCCAGGGCGCACGGTCCGCGTCGTCGAGCGGGATCCCCGCGGCCATCTTGGCCACGTTGGTCGGCGGGTGGAAGGCGTCGGCGTCGAGGAACGGGACTGCGAGCGCCATGGCCACCGCCTGCCCGACCGTGGTCTTGCCCGTCCCCGCGACGCCCATGACGACCACGATCACGGGCGGTATTTCGCACGGCGCCCGCCCGCTCGCCAGCGCGGGCGTCCGGGACGCCCGCTGGCGAGTGGGTCGACGGGGCCCGCCTGGCTTTGCTACCGCGGGACCGCGATCTCGATGAGGCAGTTCGCGCTGCAGCCGTCCTGGTCCTCGTTGCCGCCGTCGTCGCACTGCTCGTGCCCGTCCTGGACGACACTGTCGCCGCAGTGCGGTCCGAGCTGACAGCTCGTCAGGCAGCCGCCATACTCCGCCGCGTCCAGGGGCGAGTTGAGATCGCCGAAGTCGCAGGCCTCGTTGCCCTCCGCCTGGACGACGCCGTCGCCGCAGTAGGGACCGAGCAGGCAGTCCGGCGCGCAGCCGCCGTACTCGCCCGTGTTGGCGCCGAGATCGCACTCCTCGCCCAGCTCGGCCTGGATGATCGCGTCGCCGCAGTAGCCCGGCACGCCGCAGTTCTCCGTGCAGGAGCTGCCCGGCTGGCCATTGAGCTCTCCCTCGTCGCAGGTCTCTCCGCCCTCCTCGGTCTGGACGATGCCGTCGCCGCAGCGGGGCCCGAGCACGCAGCCGACGTCGCAGTAGCCGTAGCCGCCCACGTTCACGCCGTCGTCGCACTCCTCGTCGCCGTTCTGGATGCCGTCCCCGCAGTAGGGGTTGAGCAGGCAACTCGTCGAGCAGCCGCCGTAGGCGCCGTCCACGTTCGCGGCGCCGTCGTCGCACTCCTCGCCGGGTTCGAGCTGGGCGTTGCCGCAGCTCGGCGGGAAGACGCAACCGGGCGCGCAGCCGCCGATGTTGTAGCCCACGGTGACGTTGCGCCCGTCGTCGCAGGCCTCGTCGCCGTTCACGGCGCCGTCGCCGCAGAACGGGCCGAACTTGCACTCCGTGGTGCAGCCGTTGTAGGTCGCATCGTCGTTCATCCCGTCGCCGAGGTCGCACTCCTCGCCGGCCGTCACCTGGCCGTCGCCGCAGCGGGGCGCGCAGACGGAGCGGACCGTGCTGAACCCGGAGAGCGTGAGCTGGTAGTTCGACTCGCGGGGGTGGCGGTCGGCGTGGAACACCACGATCTCGTAGATCTTGCCGTCCTCGAGGCCGAAGCTCTGGTTGACCAGCACGCTGCCCTCGAGGCGCTCGTGCGGGGCGCCGAGGTCGAGGGCGAGCTGCCCGTTGACGAACACCCACACGTCGTCGTCGCCGTAGAAGGCGAGGGTCGGCGCGGCGGCCGCGTCGTAGCGGAAGAGGTAGCGCGCCTCGGTGGTGAAGTAGAAGTTCCGCTCCATCCCGGTGAGCTCGCCCTGGCCGTCGGGCGGCACCGGTCCACCATCCCCGCCTGCCGTGCAGTTGCCGTACTCGATGGTCGGATCCCACTGGGACGCGACCGGGCAGTCCGGGCCGGCGCAGCAGTCGTCGCCGGATTCGAACGTCCAGTAGGGCCAGATGTTGCAGAGCTTGGTCCCGCCGTCGTCGAGGGGGAAGAAGCCGCTCGAGAGCGTGCCCTCGGTGTCGCCGCCCGTGGCGCAGGCGTCGTGGATGTCGTCCTCCACCGTCTGCCCGTCGCTGCTGCTGTACTGGAAGAGATCGCCGCCCGCGGCGGCGAGCTCAAGCGTGGCGCGCAACGATTCGTTGACGCCTGGCGTGTCGCGGTACCACTGCTGGAAGGTCGCGGCGCTCTCGATGACCTTCACCGTACTGTCGATCACCAGGCGATGGCTGTCGTTGCCCTCGGTCCAGCAGTCCAGGGCGCCGCTGCCCGCCGCGGGGGTGCATTCGGCGTCACCGCCGGGGCAGGTGCCGAGCACCCCGGTCATGTCCCAGTCCGTGAAGACGCAGGGGCAGGAGTCCTTGGCCATCACCGGCTTGCCGTCCGCGTCGAGCGTGGGGGCGACCAGGCCCTCGCAGGCGCCGGCCTGGTCGTTCGGCGGGCAGTGGCCGTCCGCGCCGCGCTCGGCCTTGGTGCCCGAGGCGTTGGGAACGCAGAGGGTCTTTTCGCCGTCGATCCCCGTCTTGCCGAGGAAGAAGAAGTCGGGGTGCCCGCCGCTGACGTTCTGGCCGTTGAAGTCACGGAAGATCACCGGCAGGATCAGGCAGTCGCCGCCCCCGGTCGTGCAGGGCTCCGTGTCGGGCTGCTCGGAGTCGGTGCAGATGAAGCCCGCCTCCACCGTGCAGGACACGGAGCAGCCGTCGCCGGGCACCTGGTTGCCGTCGTCGCAGGCCTCCCCCGCGTCGATGTTGCCGTCGCCGCAGGCGGTGGTGCAGGCGTGGGTTTCTGCCCCCGTGCGGCAGGACGGCTCCTGGGTGCAGGTCTTCGAGCAGCCCTGCGCGTCGCCGTAGAACAGGCCGTTCTCCTCCGCCTTGTCGCAGGACTCGCCGGCTTCGACGATACCGTTGCCGCAGACGCTCTGGGTGCACACGCTCGGGACTGCGGTCCCGCAGTCCCAGCCCGGCTCCTCGATGCAGGTGCTCGAGCAGCCGTCCCCGCTGGTCGCGTTGCCGTCGTCGCAGCCCTCCTTGCCGGCCACGATCGCCCCGTCGCCGCAGAAGGGGACGCAGTCACGGCCCGGCACCCGGCATTGCCAGCCGTCCTCGAGCGTGCACGCGCTCGAGCAGCCATCCCCCGCGTCCGTGTCCCCGTCGTCGCAGACCTCCTCCTTCTCCAGCAGCCCGTTGCCGCAGCGCGAGTTGTCGACGCAGGGGCTCCCCGCGACGCTGCAGTCCCACCAGCTCCCCTCGACCCGGCATTGCGCCGAGCAGCCGTCCAGCGGGGCCTCGTTACCGTCGTCGCAGCCCTCCGCGTCGGCGACCACTCCGTCGCCGCACTTGGCGATGCGCTGGCAGCCGGTCTGGGCCGAGCAGCGCCAGCCTTCCTCGATCTGGCACCCCTCGTTGCAGCCGTCGCCGGGCACCTGGTTGCCGTCGTCGCAGGCCTCCCCGGCACCGATGTGGCCGTCGCCGCAGCTCTGCAGCTTCTGGCAGGCCGCGCCGGCCTCGGGGCAGAAGAAGCCGGGCTCCACGGCGCGGCAGTTGGCGACGCAGCCATCGCCCGCGTTCGTGTTGCCGTCGTCGCAGCTCTCGCCCGGATCCCGGACGCCGTTGCCACAGACGACCGTGGTGGTGCACGCTCCACCCTCGGGCGGGCAGATGTAGTTCGGCTCGATGAGCTTGCAGGTCCCGGAGCAGCCGTCGCCGGCGAGCGTGTTGCCGTCGTCGCACCGCTCGAGCAGATCCGGGTCGACGTGGCCGTCCCCGCAGGTCGGGCCCGCATCGACCACCTGGTACACGCAGCGCGTCCCGTCGGCGAGGACGCAGTCGCTCGCCTCGTCCGGGGCGCCGGCGTCGATCTCGAAGACGACGCCGCCGGTCCCGTCCCCGCCAGGGACGAGGCTCGAGCCGCCAGTGCCGTCGGGGCCCCCCTCCTCGATCGGGGCGGTGCCAGCCTCCTTCTCGGCGCAGCCGATCAGCAGCGAGGACCACAAGCCAAGGACCAGCAGCACGAGCGTGCGGGCGGGGAAGCGACGAGCCATGGAGATTCTCCCGTTTTCTAGCCAGAGTATGCGCCCGCGCGCCAAGGCCCACCATCCGGAAACAGGGATACGAACCCAGTGAAAACTTCGTCTTCCGGTGTTCGCTCGGTCCCGATTCGTTCCCTCACCGCGCCTCGCGCAGAGCGACCCACCTGAGATAGTCGTTCGGCATCGTTGGCGGGCGTCGAGAACGTTGCGTGCGGCAGCGGAGCCCGGAGGGGGCGCGAATCGGAGCGCGTGGTGGAGGCGTCGCGGTGAGGGGACGAGCCGCGGAGGTTCCGCTCAGCCACGAATCGGGTCGTGCCGACGGCCACCAAGGGGAGGGTCTCCGGGCCGCACGACTCGGCGCCGAACGAAGGTTGAGCTGCTCGTTGACGCCGAGCAGCGCGAGGATCGAGATCTGTGCCAGCCATGACCACCGCTCGCGGCGGTCACAGCCATGGCCCGCGCGCAGGTCGTGGGCGCACGCCACCGCCGTGAGCCCTGGTGGTGCGACCGTGCCCCGGCCGAGCCACGTCGGATCCCCAATCCCCGGTGACCATCCTCCGACCCAGTCCCGACCGATCGGGGCAGCGACGGGTACGACCTCGCCGCTCATCCGACCACAGTGGCGCCCGCGTCGGGCCGAGCGCGGACGCGCCGCCCGGCCGAACTCGCGAGCGCGGCGGCGACGCCGGGCCCCCGGCGCAGCGCTCCTGGCGGAGAGGGAGGGATTCGAACCCTCGGTAGGTGTCACCCTACGCCCGCTTAGCAAGCGGGTACCATCGGCCTCTCGGTCACCTCTCCAGTGATCTTACGGCAGGGGGCCCGAGAGGGTACCGCGGGCGCCTCGACCGTCAAGCGTCCGGCAACGCCCCGTCGGCCACGGCCCCCCGCGCCAGCGGGTTCGGGGGGACCGGGGAGGGGAAGGGGGCGCTACAATCCGGCCCGTGCTGCTGCTCCGACCCGAGCTGCCCCGGCCCTCGCTCGCCGCCCGTGAGAAGGCGAAGATCCTGCTTGAGCGGGCGCTCGGGCCGTCCAAGGTGCGGACCGAGCCGGACGACTGCGCCGCCTTCCTGCGGGACGAGTCCGAGGCCGAGGGGACGTTGCCCGACGCCGTGGTCCTCGCGGAGGCGCCCGAGGACGTCCTCGCCGCGCTCGCGGTCGCCCGGGAGGCCGAGGTACCCATCACGCCCCGGGCCGGCGGCACCGGGCGGACCGGCGGCGCGGTCCCGATCGCCGGGGGGATCGTCCTGTCGGTGCTCGGGATGAACCGGATCAAGGAGATCGATCGCCGCGAGCAGATCGCCGTGGTCGAGTCCGGCACGGTTCTGAGCGAGCTTTACGACGCGGTCGAGCGCGAGGGGCTCTTCTATCCGCCCGACCCGAATTCCAGCGTCGGCTGCGCGCTCGGCGGCAACGTGGCGGAGAACTCGGGCGGCCCGCGCGGCTTCAAGTACGGCGTGACGCGCGACTACGTGCTCGGCATCGAGGCCTTCCTGATCGGCGGACAGCGCCTCGCCGTCGGGCGGCGCACGCGCAAGGGCGTGACTGGCTACGATCTGACGGCGCTCCTGGTCGGCAGCGAGGGGACCCTCGCTGTCTTCGGGGATCTCACGCTACGGTTGATCCCGAAGCCGGAGGGGTTGATGACGTTGATGGCCCTCTTCGACGACGAGCGCGACGCGGCCCAGGCGGTCGAGGAGATCACGGGTCGCGGGCTGGTCCCGCGCTGTCTCGAGTTCTTCGACGCCACGACGCTGCAGGCCGTGCGTGACGCTGGCAACCCCCTCGCGCCGTCGGCCCGCGCCATGTTGCTGATCGAGGTGGACGGTGACGCCGCTGCCTGCGAGGCGGCGTCGCTCGCCGTCGCCGACGCCTGCGACGCCAGCGGGGCGAGCGAGGTGCTCGTCGCGCAGGAGGCGGCGCAGCGGGAGCGGATCTGGGCCGCGCGCAAGGAGATGAGCCCCGCCGTGCGCCGCCTCGCCAAGAACAAGCTGAGCGAGGACGTCGTCGTGCCGCGCCAGCGGCAGGGCGAGCTCCTGTCCCGTGTGCGCGCGAACGGCGAGCGCTTCGGGGTGCGCACGCTCGCCTACGGTCACGCGGGGGACGGCAACTTCCACGTCAACTTCCTGTGGGACGAGCCGGCCGAGATCCCGCGGGTGGATCAGGCGATCGAGGCGCTCTTCCGCGACGTGATCGCGCTCGGCGGCACCCTCACGGGCGAGCACGGGATCGGGGTGCTCAAGGCGCCGTTCTTACCGCTCGAGCAGTCCCCGGAGCTCATCGCCCTGCAGCGCGACCTCAAGCGCGCGTTCGATCCCCGCGGCCTGCTAAACCCCGGGAAGATCTTCCCGGTCCCTGGGCCCCGGGGCGGCTGACCGCGACCTCGGGGAGCCCCGCCGCCGCGCGCCGCCCGATCGCGCGCGTCAACGCCGGTCGCGCGCCCGCTGGCGCGGCGGACGGCCTCGGGGGCGTCCGGGGCGCTTCGGTCGGGCGCGGGGGGTTGCGCCGCCCGGGCGCGGACGGGCCTTCGCCGCGCCCGGGTCGGCGGCGCCGGGAGCCTTCGTGTCCGGCAGCACCAGGGTCGGTCGCTTCGGGCGGGCCCGGTAGACGACCAGCGTGCGCCCGATGAGCTGCACGACGGCCGAGCCGGTCGCGGCCTCGATCGCCGCTCCCGCATCGACCAGGGAGTCCGGGCACTCCCGCCCGACCCGGATCTTGATCAGCTCGTGCGTCGAGAGCGCCGCGTCGACCTGCGCGATGACGGCTGGGGTCGTCCCCAGGCGCCCGATCTGCACCACGGGCTCGAGGGTGTGGGCCAGAGCGCGGAGGAAGCTCCGCTGCCGTCCGGAGAGGGGGGGGGGGCTCATGAATGAATGCGAGGGGTTACCAGTGGGTCAGGGCCCGTCCCCACGCTGCCGGCGTGGGTGGAGTTGCCTTGGACCCCGGAGCCATAGCATTTCTTCCCCGAGAGCCGTGCGGATCCTCTACGGCGTGGTGGGCGAGGGCATGGGTCACGCGACCCGGAGCCGCGTCGTCATCGAGCAGCTGCTCCGGCGAGGCCACGAGGTGCGCGTGGTCGTCTCCGGGCGAGCGCACCGGTTCCTGCGGGAGCGGCTGCGCAACTACCCGCGCGCATCGCTGGAGGAGATCCAGGGCTTTCGGCTCGTCTACCACAATAACCGCCTCGACAAGAGCGGCAGCCTGCTCTCTCAGCTCAGGGACGCACCCCACGACCTCACCCAGAACCTCCGCGTCTACCGGAAGGTCGCCGAGGAGGGCATGCAGCCAGAGCTCGTGATCAGTGACTTCGAGTCGTGGGCGGCCTTCTACGCGGTCAACCACTTCTTGCCGGTCCTCAGCATCGACAACCTGCAGATCATCACCCGCTGCCAGCACCCCAGCGCAGTGACCGGTTCGCCGAGCTTCAACAAGCGCCTGATCAACCTCGCGGTGAGCCTGAAGGTACTGGGCGTCTCGCACTACGTCATCACGACCTTCTTCTACCCGCCGGTGATGAAGCCGCGCACCACCCTCGTCCCGCCCATCCTCCGGCGCGAGATCATCGAGGCGCGTCGCGAGCCGGGGCGCCACGTCGTCGTCTACCAGACGTCGGAGAGCAACGAGGACCTGTTGCCCGTGCTCCGGCGTCTCGGGCACGAGTTCCGCGTCTACGGCATGGGTCGGGTCGGCACGGAGGGGAACGTCACGTTGCGCGAGTTCGCCGAGGCCCGCTTCGTCGAGGACCTGCGCACGGCCCGGGCCGTGATCGCCGGCGGCGGCTTCACGGTGCTGAGCGAGGCCGTCTCCCTCGGGGTGCCGGTGCTCAGCGTGCCCATCGAGCTGCAGTTCGAGCAGGAGCTCAACGCGCGCTACCTCGCCCACCTCGGTTACGGCGCCTGGGCTCCGAGCCTCGATCAGGACACCATCGAGGCCTTCCTGGCGCGGACGGACGAGTACGCGCAGGAGCTCGCCGCGTTCGCCCGTCCGGACAACGAGATGCTCTTCGCCTGCCTCGACGAGCTACTGGCGCGCACCGCGAGCGGCGATCTCCGTCCCGCCTGGCTCGAGAGCCCCGCGATGGGCAAGTGGCTTCCGCTGCACTCGCCGTGATATGACCGGGTCCATGGCGCGTCGCGATCTCCCCGTCCTCGCTGGCCTCGTCCTGCTCGCCGCTTGCGGCTCCCGGCTCCCGCCGGAGGTCACGCCCGGAGAGACACCGGCGCCTGACGTGGTTTCGGTGATCACCTCTCGGGACTCGCCGCCGGTCGCCGAGTCCGCCAGCGCGGTGTCCCCCTCGACCTCGAGCGCGCCTCCGGCGGTGTCCGGTGAGCCCGCGGCGCCCCTCGCGCCGGTCGGGTCCTCGGCCCCGTCAGGGGGTTGAGCGAGTTCGCGCTGGCTTCGGCGCGGAGGTCGGGCGCCACCGTCTTTGGGCCGTTCACGGGCAGGTCGTGGGGGACCCAACCCCGGGTCGCTCCAGGAGGATCCAGTGGGCGAACGAGTCTTTGCGCAAAGGCAACACGACCGCACCGTCCTCGACGGGTAGCGCCTCGGCCCGGCCTGGCGCTCCCGGTCGGAGCCGCCGTGCACAGCGGCAACCGGTCTGCAGGCGCAGGGATCCCGTCACCGGCTCCGACCGGAGCGGGAGCTCGGCCGAGCTCGGCGTCTGCGCCGTGACCGTCACCAGCAGCCGGGAGGCGGTTCCGATCGGGGCGTCGTCGAGGCTGGTCACCGCGACGGTGGCCTTGCTGGTGTCGAGGGCGATGCTGACCGCACCCAGATCGATGACTCGACCGCCGATCCAGCCGCTCGCCGCCTGCGTCCGCGGGGTGTCGACCAGCTGGTAGCCACCGAGCCAGCTTCGCACTAGCTCGCCCGTGTCCGACACCACCTGAGTCGCGTCCGCGGCGAGGAACGCGCGGTCGGGATCGTTGACGACGATCTGGCCGTCGGGTTTGGGGAACGTATCCCAGGCGAGCTCCGGGGCGTCGGGCAGTCCGATCACCAGGCGGCTCTGCTCGGTGAGGGTGCGGATGGCGGCACTGGTGTCGGGGGAGACGACGCTCCCGTAGAGCGTGGTCGCGTCGAGCTCGAGGCGGTAGGTCCGCTTCGCTGCCGCCACGTCCCCGCGGCGGAAGAGGAGCGCCGCCGCGGGCGTCTGTGTCATCAGGGCGGGGTCGCGGGCGGCGGCCCACTGGTCTACCCGCGTGGGCGACGAGCCGGGAGCGTCCTGCTGGTAGGCGTACTGCATCACCATGTCCCAGCCCTGGAGCGCGCCCACGGACGCGACGTAGAGCGGGGCCGCGAAGCGATCCTTGGTGGGCCAGGTGACGTTCCACTCCGTCACCGACAGCGGGAAGTCTGCGACCTGCGCTGCGGCCAGCCAGTTCACGAAGGTCGCCGTGGTCCGGGGATCCTGGCTCAGGAATTCCCCTTCCCCGTAGGCATGCACATCGATGATGTCCCCGGTCGTCAGCGACGGGAGCGAGAACGTGGGGTTGTTGCCCCAGGTGTTCGTGGTCGCGACCAGCGCGTTCATCCCCAGGCTCCGCAGCAGGTCCCGCGAACGCACGAACTGCTGCCGTTCGAGCTCGTTCAGAAGGAGCTTCGAGGGACCGGGCTCCCAGGTCCGCAGGACCCGATCCCGTGGCAGGCCGGTCCTCGCCGCGAATTCGGCGGCGCGCGCCTCGAAAATCGCGGTGTGTTCAGGGCTCGGCTTGTCCCGCAGCATCTTGTTGCCGAAGTGGTGGGTCAGATCATTCTCGTTGGTCAGGAGCACGGCCACCACGGCGGGATCCTCGGCCAGGGAGAGGCCGGTGTGCGGGTTCTTGCGCGTCAGGTACTGACGGGCGAAGTCGCGCCACGCAGCCTCGAGGTCGGGGTTGACGTAGTCGAAGCCCCGGCTGTCACTGCGATCGATCTCTTCGAACGCGCGGATACCGTCTCCAGACTTGAACTTGCGGCCGACGTGGACGTCGACCCAGACGTAGATGCCCTGCTCCTTGAGCGCTCGCACCCAGCGGCCGAGCGCCGCGAACGAGCTCGGGTCGATGGCCTTGGTGTTCAGGCCCGGCGCGAAGACGTTCGGGCGCACCCACGGGGAGTCGTGGTGGTGGAGCCGAACCAGATTGAAGCCGAGCTGGGAGAGGCGTCGCGCGACCGCCGTCACGTCGGCGTCGCTGCCGCCGAAGAGGGCGGAGGCCGTGAGGTTGGTCCCCCAGAGGCGGGCGGGGGTCCCATCGGCGAAGACGAGCCGGTCGTGGTCGCGCCGGAGCCGCCCGTGGCTGCCCGCCGGGCCGTGGGCGCGGTTGAGGAAGCTCACGTCCGGCCCCGTCGTTTGATCGAAGGCGACCGGCCAGTCGCGAGCCGCGGTCGCGTAAGGCAGCCCCGCCTGGGTGCGGACGACCCCGCCGGAGGGCAGGGTCACGGTCATCACCTGTCGCCGTCGGCCGCGCTCGATGCGATCGACGAAGAACATACAGCGGATCTCGTAGAGGTTGCCTCGCTCCGCATAGACCCGCGGCAGCGGCGGCGAGAACGAGACGCGGAGCTCGCCGCCCGCCTTCGCCGCCCAGGTGAAGCCCTCGCCCCCGGGCAGTACGACGGGCTTTCCCTGCATCGCGGGGTGGTCGGTGAGCTTGAACGAGAAGCCGCCCCCGATCACCGGCGCCCGATCGGAGCCCGCCACGAGGTCGTACGCGACCTCGAGGGAGGAGCCCTCCCCGCGCCGGAAGGTCGCCGTCCACTGGAGGTCGAGCCCCTGGTTGCGCCCCTTTGCGGTCGGCGGGACCCCAGTTCCGCTGGAGACGAGGTCGGCCTCGGTGCCCGCCCACTGCCAGTCCTTCTGCCAGAACACCCAGCGGGGATGGGCGAGCGCGCTGGCGCCGAAGTCCACCTCGATCGCGCCGTCTTCATCGGGGCTCGCGACGAAGGTCTGGGGCACCTCGTAGGGGACGCCGGGCTTTGCCGTTCGGGCGGACGCGGAGGGCACGGTGGGCGCGGGGAGGCCGGGGGCCGCGGCGACGCTGCCGCCCGTCGCGGGCGCTCGGTTCCCCTCGAACGGGAGGTAGCTGCCGCGGCGGCCGCAGGCCGCGGCGCCGAGGAGGGCTGCGCACGACCCGGCGACGACGACGCCGCGGGCCACTCGGGAGCGGAGCCCGGCTCGGGCGCGCGGTCCCGTGCCGGGCTCGGTGCTGCTTGGAGCTGGGTGCCGGGTTCGGCGGCCTGCGGGAAGAGGCATGGTGCGAATGGTGGTGGACCTCGGTTTCGCCCGCAACGCCGACCTGCCCGTCGCGGTCTCCGGACTCCGTGGGGTGTGCCGCGTGGCTCGGGGACGGCACGCTCGTCGGGACCCGCCGGCCGCTCCTCGGCGGCGGCGAGGCCGCGCGCCCGAGAGCGGTGATCCGTTCTGATTGCCGCGCAAGATCAACGACCTGGAGCACCGAGCGAGCCGCAGATCTCGCCAAAGGCGCCCTGGGAAGCGCCCCCTCGCCCCGCAGGGGGGCGTTTCCCAGGGCGCCGACGCCGCTGGCCAGCCCATGGTCGCTCTAGAGCAGCAATCAGGTTGATTGCTGCGAGAAATCAACGATCTAGAGCACCGAACCGGGAGCAGATCGCGCCCCAAGCGCCGCTGAAGACGCACCCTCGCCCTGAGGGGGTGCGTCTTCAGCGGCGCTGTCGCCATTGGCAACCTGTTCGGTGCTCTAGGCGGGCTCACCCGCGGCTGCTACTGCTGCCCGCGTGCTGGCGCTCGGTATCGATCCGGGGACCCGACATCTGGGCTGGGGCCTCGTGCAGCGCGAGGGGACTCGGCTCTGTCACGTCGCGCACGGGACGCTGCACCTCGACACGACCGCACCGCTCGCGATCCGCCTCCTCGATCTCGATGAGCGACTGTCCTCGCTGCTCGCCGAGCACCACCCCGAGGTGGCCGCGGTCGAGACGATCTTCTTCCACAAGGACGCCCAGGCCGCGGCCAAGCTCGGGCACGCTCGCGGGGTCGTGCTGCTGGCCCTCGCGCGGCAGGGGATCGCGACGTTCGAGTACGCGCCCGCGCGCGTGAAGCGCACCATTGCGGGCGCGGGCCAGGCGAAGAAGGCCCAGGTCGCCCAGATGGTGTGCGCCCTGCTCGGCCTCGCCGCGACGCCGGGTCCCGACGCCGCCGACGCCCTCGCCCTCGCCCTGACCCACCTTCGGGGCGGGGATCTCACGGCCGCACTGGCGGTCCGCCGGGACGGCGCCGGGCGCGCCCCCCGGGGAAAGTCGAGAGGCCGGGCCATCCTGCGCGCGCTCGCGCGCGAGCGCGGCATTCGATGACGACCCGTCGCCAGGGACGAACCAGGGGCCGCGAAGGCGGCGATTCGTCCGCTGGGCCGAAGCGCGCCTTGCTCGACCGTGCGGAGGCCGCGCCCCTCGCTCGGCACCACGCTTCCTTGGCGGCTCCCAGCGCGCGGAGGGAACAGGTCAGCGGGCCGGTCTGCTCGCTCTCGCCCGGAACCCCGAATCTTCCTGCCGCGGACCGCGTCTGTAGGTGCGTGGTCCATCCTGTTAACTCCGGGGCCAGGCAGTCGTGCTACGGCCCTGCATCGCGGGCGTCGGCTCGTCGTCTGACGGTCACCCCTGCGTCGCACGAGAGAACGTCATGAAGCAGAAGTGGTCACTGTTCCTGTTGGCCTCGATCGTCACCCTGGGAGCTCTCCCAGGACGCCCCGCCCACGGCCAGGTGCCACCCGCACCGTCAGCTCCGGCGGCGGTGGCCGAGCCGTCGGCGGGCGAAATCGCCGACCGCGTCCAGGCGTTCTACGACCGGACCACCGTGTTCAAGGCGGACTTCCAGCAACGCTACTGGGTCAAGGCCTACGACAAGACCAAGGACAGCCGGGGCCAGGTCATCTTCAAGAAGCCCGGCAAGATGAGCTGGCGCTACACCAACAATGGCAACCGCGTCGTCTCCGACGGCGCCATCGTCAAGATCTACGAGCGCGACGCCCGACAGATGTACGAGCAACGGCTCAAGGACAGTCAGTACCCCGCGGCGCTGAGCTTCCTGACCGGTGGGGCCAAGCTCAAGCAGGAGTTCTCGCTCCGCAAACTGAACGCCCGGGAGCTCCGGTTCGAGGGAGGCTTCGTCCTGGAGGGGGAGCCGAAGCAACCGACGGCCGCCTACCAGAAGCTGCTGCTCTTCATCGACGGGCGCACGGCACAGGTGCGTCGAGTCATCCTGCTCGACGCCCAGGGCAACCGCAACCGCTTCGACTTCGATAGCCCCGTGGTCAACGCGCGCGTGCCCGACAGCGAGTTCTCCTTCGAGCCGCCCCCCGGCACCCAGGTCATCAAGCCCTGAGCCTGGCGCGCCTCTGTGGCGACTCATGCCGCTTCGCGGCGGCCGTCGCGCCGCGCCGGGGTGGGCTACTTCGCCTCGGCCGCGGCCTTCTCCTCCGGGGAGAGCTTGTTGGCGGGGCTGTACGTCTGCGTCGGCGGGGGCTCGTACCCCTCCGCCTCCTCCCCGGGGGGCTCCTCACCCTCGTCGAAGGTCACGCCGACCTCCATGTCACCGCTCGGCGAGAAGGGCTCCGCGGCCGCTTCCGCGGTGGTGGGGGCCATCGACTCCTCCGCCTGCTTCTGCTTTGCCGCGCAGGCGGCGCAGCACAGCGCACCCACGCATGCGATCCTGCTCCAGGAATGCACCTGCATCGTCACCACCTCCTCCAGTGATCGATGCCGAAGAGCGTACCCCGCGGCCTGCTCGACGCAAGCGCGCGCGTCTCCCCCGGCGACACGGCCCCGGCCTCTGGCGGAGGCCCGCCCCTCGAATCGTGTCCGGGGCGCGGCCGCGCGGGGGTGGGGGCGGGCGGTCCGCGCGCGCTCAGTCGTCGTACTCGAGCACCGCGTCGCCGAAGCTGGCGCGGTCGTGGGCGCTGCTGTCGAGGGCGTTCGTCACCCTCAGTTCGAGGCGGTGAAGCCCCGACACGTCGACGTCGATCCTGGCCGGCGCCGAGGTCGCGGTCAGCACCCCGCTCTTGAAGAGGAGCTCGCCGTCACCTCGCTGCTGCTCGGCGTGGGTCATCCCGCGGCCCACGCCGGCCTCCCGGTCTGCCCATGCCACGGCCGAGCCCCACGTTCTCGCGGTCGTGGGCCACCCACCTGTTCGGCGCGGCGCTTCTCGCGCTAGGCTCGGCTCCGTGACGCGTCGCGACGGCGGCGTCCGGCGGTCGCGACGGCAGAGCGCTCGGCGCCGAGCCGCTGCCCGGCGGGCGAAGACCCCATGAGTGAGCACGACTTCTATCGACCGGAGGCGAAGTGCCGGGCGACCGCCGCGGTCCAGGTTGTCGAAGCGCAGACCTCGGCGGAGGTGGTGATCGCGGTCCGCCGTCGTTCGGGTGACTATCGGGCGAGCGCCTATCACTTGGGGCTTGGGGCCATGGCGGTCGTCGTCGGCGTCATGCTGATCGTGCCCTGGACCTTCTCGGTCGCCGCCATCGTGCTCGATGGGTTCGGCGCCTTCCTCGGGGCCGCGCTGCTTGCCCGTAACCTCGACTCGCTCGCGCGCTTGCTCGCCCCCCGCGCGCGGCGCCAGGCCAACGTCGAAGCGGCGGCGCGCGTCGCCTTCTACGATCTTGGCATCTCGCGTACGACAGGGAGAAACGGTGTCCTCGTCTTCGTGTCGACCTTCGAGCGAGCATGCGCGGTGGTCCCCGACGTCGGCGTGGACGGCGCGGCGCTCGGTGCCCCTTGGTCGGCTGTGATCCACGAGCTCGGCGCCGCGGCGCGCCACCAGGACTTCGAGGCCTTCCTCGCTGCGCTCGAGCGGCTCGGGCCGGTCCTCGGCGGGGTGATGCCGCGGGCGGAGGACGACGTGAACGAGCTGCCCGACGAGGTACAGTGATGGTCCGCTCCGTGCTCCGCGGTGCCGGCGGCTTGGCCCTCTCGCGCGGCGGCCGCGCCGCCCTCTTCCTGCTGGTTGCCGTCGCGATCGGTTTCGTGGTCGACCTCGTTGCCGCGCCCGCGCTGGCTCGCCCCGGCGGGGGGCAGTCCTTCTCCGGCGGGCGGAGTGGCGGTAGCGGTGGCGGCGGTGGTGGCGGCGACGGGATCGGGGTGCTCGTCCAGCTGCTCGTCTGGCTCGTCTTTCGCCACCCGACCATCGGCATTCCCCTCGTGCTCCTCGTGATCGGGTTCTTCGTCGTCAAGACGATCCTCGGCGGCGCGATGCAGGGATGGACGACCAGCTCGTCGACGGACGTCGCGGCCGTGCGGAGCGTGCAGCAGGCGACGCGGCCGGCGACGGTGTCGCGCGCGCGCCTGGCCGAGATCGGGCGCGTCGACCCGCAGTTCTCCGCCGTGATCTTCGAGGACTTCGCCTATTTCCTGTACGCCGCCGTGCTCCGGGGTCGCGCGATCGGTTTCGACGCGCTCACGGCCTACGTCGCGCCGGATCTCGCCCGGGCGCTCCGGGACCCGAACCTGGCCGACGTGCGCGGCATCGTGATCGGCGCGGTTCGCATCGTCCGCTTCTCGGGGGTCGGGGGGCCGACGATCACCGTCGACCTCGAGCTCGAGGCGAACTTCGTGGAGGCGTACCGCGCTGGTGGCGAGCGCCGGTTCTACGTCGTGGACCGGCTCCGGCTCGAGCGGGCGTCGACGGCGCGGTCGCGCCCCGCGGCGCGGGCACGCACGCTCGACTGTCCCAGCTGCGGGGCCCCGCTCGAGGCGGTTCGTGGCGGCACCTGCACCTACTGCCGGCAGGAGGTCGGCTTCGGTCGCTTCGACTGGGCCGTCACCCTGCTCCGCAACCTCGCCAAGGAGCCACGCGGTCCGCTCCTCACCAGCGCCGTCCACGAGGAGGGGACCGACCGCCCCACCCTCGTCGACCCGGGCGCTGCGGCCGGCTTCGAGGCGCTGAGGGGGCGGGACCCGTCGCTCACTTGGGACGGCTTCACGGCGCGGCTCGCCCACGTTTGGGGCGAGCTCCAGGTGGCCTGGTCGACCCGCGATGCGGCTCGGATCCGCCCCTACGTTTCGGACAACCTGTTCCAGTCCATGGTCTACTGGCTGGACCTGTACGTCGAGCAGCGCTGTCGCAACGTGAGCGAGCAGGGCCGGATCCTGCGGGTGGATCTCGCCAACGTGCTCACCGACGCCGCCTACGACGCGGTGACGGTGCGGCTCTTCGCGACCGGGCTCGATTACACGATCTCGGACGACGGGCGCCTGCTCAGCGGGAGCCGGACGCGGCCGCGCACCTACTCCGAGTACTGGACTCTTATCCGCGGCACCGTCCCCAAGGGACCCTCGCGTGGCGACACGAGCTGCCCGAGCTGCGGCGCGCCCCTGAGGGTGGGGATGGCCGGCAACTGCGAGTTCTGTCAGGTCAAGGTGACCACGGGCGACTTCGACTGGGTCCTCTCGCGCATCGAACAGGACGAGGCGTACACGGGCTGAGTCCCGTGGCGCGCGGATCCGGTCCTCCGTCGTGACCGGGCGCCGCGGCGCGCTCGCTCACGGCGACGGCGCGCGGCGGGGCCGCGAGAGCCCGTCGTTCGGCTCGGAGGCGCCGAGGTAGCGCCCGATCTCTTCGCGCTTGGACTGGATGGCGTCTAGCAACGCGAGGGCGTGCGCGACGCGCTTGCGCGAGAGTGGGTCGGGATGGCTCAGGCGCACCTTGTCCCAGCGCAGCTTGACGGCGTTCTGTAGCTCTCGGAGGTCCCGGACCGCGCGCCGGTGCGGGCGCTGCGAGCCATCGACGCGGAGCGCGGCCACGACGGCGACGCAGAGCGCCGCGACGGCGGCGAACGCGGTCAGTATGCGATCCGCGCCGAGCATCCCGGCGACCACGGCGCCTGCGGCCGAGAGGAACGCGGAGCCTCGCGACAGCCAGAAGCGCTGCGTACGTCCCCGGTTCCGTCTCAGGATGCTGGTGGCCCAGGCCTCGAGGTCGCGGATCTGATCGTCCAGGGCGTCCTCGGGGGCGAAGCCCCTGGGGAGGGCGATCGCCGCCGGCGGCGGGGAGGTTTCCTCGGCTCCCTCCAGTTCGAACTGCGCCCGTGGCGAGCCGGGAGCGGCGGGGGGCCAGTCGCTCATCATCGCGAGGCTGGTCCTCCCGGCTGGCAGGGGGCCGGCTTGCGAGACGCCCTCGGAGGCGGCGCCGGTTCGCGCCCGCGTGCCGTTCCCGCGCGCCGCTCCCTCGCCCGCGCCGCCGAGACCGCGTTCCGTGGCCCCCCGGCTCGCCTCCGCGGCCGTGCGGGAGGAGTCGGGCGCGACGCGGGACGGTTCGTGATGGCTCGGCTCGGCCTGGGGACGGCTGGCCTCGGGGGAGGTGCGCCCGGGCTCGGTCGTCGGTCGCGGCGGGGGCTCGGTCGCCGGTCGGCGCGGGTCAACCGCCGGCCTCGCCGGGTCGGTCAGGGGTCGGCGGGACGTTGGCGCGGTCATGACCGGAGCTCGCCCGGTCGGGGCGAACCGCTGGCTCCGAGTCCGGAGCTCAGCGCCGCGGCGGGGCTCGCGTGGGAACCCCCAAGGTACTTGCCGATCTCCTCGCGTCGGGCCGCGACCGTGTCCAGGAGCGAGAGGGTGTGGGCGGTGCGCCGGGGATGGTACGGGTTGGGGAAGGCGAGGCGGGCGGCGTCCCAGCGGAGCTGGATGACGTGCTCCAGCTCTCGGAGCTCGTGGACCGCACGCTGCTGGGCCGTGCCGAGCCGGTCGGGGCCGGACCAGACCGCCTCGATGACCACGCAGAGCGCCGCGACCCCGGACAGGGCGATCGCCAGCGGGAGGTTGGTCCAGAGCGGGACCGACGCCGACGCCAGCACCGCGCTGACCAGCGCGACTGCGTGGAGCCCCCAGAACCGGACGGACGCCTCGCGCTCGCGCTGCTCGTTCGCCCGGGCCCAGCATTCGAGGTTCTCGAGCTGGTGGGTGACCGCGTCTTCGGCGGTGAAGCCGTCCGGCGACGCCGCGACCCGCTCGGGCGGTGACGGGCGCTCCGCGTTGCCGATCCCGGGCGGGAGCGGGCTGAGGGAGCTCCCGTCCAGCTGCGGCGCACGCGGCGGCGCCGGGAGCGGGGGGAGCCCAGGGCCCGTGGGCGGAGGAGGATTGGTCACCGGCGCTCCGGCGCGAGCTTAGCGGGGACCGCATCCCATGGGGAGCGACGTCGGCCCCCGGAGTGGGTCCGACACCGGGATTCCGGGCACCGATGCTGGAGTTATCCCCCGTGCCGGTAAGCCTTGGCCCGAGAAGGCGGTCCTCCCGGGGGGCGGGTTGGCGCGCTTCTCCGCCCGCAGGGGGGATTCACGTCGTTCGGGGAGTCTCGGTCGTGACGGGCGCGTTTCGCGAGATCGCGTACCATCCTGGCGAGGATGGGTGACCCCCCCGCTGGCCGCGAGCACCTGCTCTTCGCCTATGGCTCCCTGCGTCAGGGCGAGCTCCACCACGCGCACCTCGAGGGGGCGGAGTCCCTCGGGATCGCGCGCACCCTGGCCGCCTTCCACCTGGTCGAGCTCCTCAGCTATCCGGCGCTAGTGCCCGGGGGGCGGCTCGAGGTGGTCGGTGAGCTCTACCGCGTGCCGCGGGAGCTGTTGCTCCGTCTGGACGTCCTGAAGGAGGTGCCGCGGCTGTTCGACCGGGCGCGCATCGCGCTCGCCGACGGCCGCATCGCCGAGGCCTATTTGATGCGGCTCGAGCAGGTCGTGGGGATGCGGCGACTGCGAACCGGGGACTGGAGGGCCCGCTTCTCGGCGCCTCGGCGGCCGGCGACCCAGCCCGGCGGCTGGCGCGGTGGGCGGCGCTGACCCCGTCGAGCCCATGACACGGCCGCCACACCCGCGCGCGGCCGCGGCCTGGAATCGGCCGGGGGCGGGCGCGGCACGTTCCGTGCGTTCACCGTGCACGTGGTAGATTGCACTTGGTCGGCGCGGCCTCCCCTCGCCTCCCCCCCCATGTCCCGGCCCCGCCTCGCTCTCGGTTGGTTCCCGCTCGTGGCCGTCGCCGCGCTCTCCGCGGCCTGTGCGGTGCAGGCCGACGACGCAGCGGGTGCTGCCCCCAGTGCCGGCGGTCGGGCCTGCACCACCGTGAGCTGCCTCGCCGGTGCGTCCGATGCGGGGCTAGTCTCCGTCTCCGCCGGCCTCGATCGGCCCGCGGCGGACGACGAGGTGACGTCGGGTGCGGGTGCGGCGCTCCGCTCGCTCTGCGGCGTCGGTTGTGGCCAGGACGAGGGCGGCGTCGCCCTCTACCCCGAGGACGAGGCAGCCTGCGCGGGCGCGGCGGCCGAGGGCGAAGGGGGCGGGGGCGGGGAAGGGGGCTACGCCGGCGTCCTGGGCTGCTCCCTCGTCGCGGGGGACGACGGCTCTCCCGTCGGGGTGTGTTCCGGGCGTGGAGTGGGCGTCCCGGGCGATCCCTGCATCATGCAGGCCGACTGCGCCCCGGGGCTCGCGTGCGTGGGCGCCGACGGCGCCGGGCAATGCCGCCCGTACTGCTGCGCCGATCCCGAGTCCTGCCCGGCGAACACGTTCTGCGCTGCCCGGCCGCTCCTCGATCGCGACTCCGACCCGCTGGTGGCGCCGCTCGAGGCGCCGGTCTGCGTCGAGGCGCATGCCTGTCGTCTCGACGAGCCCTACCCCTGTCCCGCCGACCAGACCTGCACCTGCACGGATGGGATGGCGTGCACGGTGGTGCGTTCGGACGGGACCACGGGGTGCGTTCCGGCGCCGTCGCCCGGCGGCCTCGAGGGCGAGGCCTGTCCCTGCTCCCCGGCCACCCTGACCGGACCCGGTCTGATCTGCTCGCAGACCACGCAGACCTGCCTCGCGCTCTGCATCCTCGGGGCCGACGGCGCCTCCTGCGGGGAGGGCCGCCGCTGCCAGTCCAGCGCCTCCCTGCCGGCGGGGTTCGGGATCTGCACGTCCACGCTCACCACCGAAGCGCAGCGCTGAGGCGACCAGATCCGGCGTCGGCGCGAGGGGCCCGTTCCGGGCTCAGGGAGTGCGCGGGCGGGATCGGGCCGCGCGCGCCCGCGCCGGCTGCACGCCGACGCGGGGGGTCGGCACGCGCGCCCCGGGCGGGCGCGGCGCCGCCGGGCGCGAGCTCGGTCGTGGCATTTGCCGGCGCTCCTCCTGCTCGAGCTGGGCGTTGAGCTCCATCCCGACCAGGAGCGCGATCGACCAGAGATAGACCCAGAAGAGGGTCATCGCCACCGTGGCGAGGCTGCCGTAGTAGAGCGTGTAGCGGGCGAGCGTGCGCAGGTACTGCGCGAACCCCCAGGACACGAGCACGCCGAGTCCCACCGTGAGCGCCGCCCCGCGCCAGACGTGGCGCTTGCGCCCGCGGTGCACGACGGCGATGCGGAAGAACCCGGCCAGGAACGCGGTCCCCATCCCTGCGCCGACCAGGTAGGCGATCCGCTGAGCGAGCGCGGGGATCTCGGCTGAGCCCAGCAGGGCGCTCATGACTCGCGCGGGTCCGCCGGCGACCGCCACGGCCACCACCCCCGTCAGCGCGAGCATCAGGATGGCCGCGAAGACGCAGCCGAGCGCGATGGCGCGCTTGACCCACCACGAGCGCTGCAGGGCCCCCGTCGCGTTCTCGAACACGTTCATGAAGGTGTGGAACGCGTTTGACGCCATGTAGACGGACACGATCATCGCCAGCGGCGCGACGCCGCCCTTGAAGCGCCCGAAGTGGGTCTGCAGGACGAGGTGCACCTGGCCCGGCGTGCTTTCGAGCAGCGTCGAGACCGAATGGAGCGCCTGCGGGCTCTCCCGGAGCAGGACGGTGAGCAGCCAGCCGGCGAGGGCCAGCAGCGGGATCAGCGATAGGAACAGGTCGAACGCCATCGCGCTCGCGTGCACGGCGACTCCATGTCGGCTCATGCCGTGGGTCAGGGAGTACGTGAACCGCAGCAGGGCGCTCTGCGCGAAGAAGCCCTCCACGCGCGCCGCCGTCGCCCCGAAGATCCCTGCTCGCTCGCCAGTCACGCTCATCGCTCGGCCGCGTGGTCGGTCGTGGCCTCTCCCACGTCTACCGCGGAATTCGCAGTCCCGTCACCTTTCAAGGCCGGGCCGCCCTCCGGGCGGCGTTCCCAGATCCCCGGGCCGAGCGGGCACCGGCCTCGTTCGAGCATCGCCTGGCCCGGATCGCGACCGCGCGGCCACGGGCGCCGGGCGCTGGCGCCGCCCGCCGGCTCGGTGCATACACCTGAGCGCCGTGCCAGTTCATCAGCGGACGATAGAGATCGAGACGCGGTCGTCGGGGTTGGTGGACATCACGCGCGAAGTGGCGGCCATTGTGCGGGCGAGCGGCCTCCTGACCGCCTCGTGCACGGTCTTCGTGCGACACACGTCGGCCAGCCTCGTGATCCAGGAGAACGCGGACCGCGCCGTGCTGCGGGATCTGCACGGCTGGATGGGCGAGCTCGCCCCCGAGGGTCGAGCCTGGGAGCACGCCGACGAGGGACCGGACGACATGCCGGCGCACGCGCGGGCCGCCATCACGCGCACCTCCGAGACGATCCCGGTGACGGGCGGTGAGCTCGCGCTCGGCACCTGGCAGGCCCTGTACCTGTGGGAGCATCGAGCCAGCCCGCATCGCCGCCAGGTCGTCGTCCACGTCGCCGGCTGAGCGCTGGGGCCCTCCCGGGGGGGCGTCCGCGGTGGTTTGCCCTTGACCGGCCGTCCTCACCTCGCTTAGAGCACCAATCGGTTCGCCAGCTGCGTCGGCGCCCTGGTGAACGCCCCCGTGCGGGGCGAGGGGGCGTTCACCAGGGCGCCTTTGGCGGGATCTGCTGCTCGCTCGGTGCTCTAGGTCGTTGATTCTTCGCGGCAATCAAACTGATTGCCGCTCTAGCGACAAGGTTGCGGGTGGCGGCGATGGCGAGCGACGGGCAACGAGACGTGCGACGGCAATGGATCGTGCCGATCGTGGCGCTGGCCTCCGGCGCGCTCGCGGTCTTCGGGGCGTTCTATCTGGTGGACTACTACGTGACGAGCCCACCGCCGGACCCGACCGACCACGCGCTCGGCCATTTCCTCGATTTCGATCCGGACAAGATCACCGACGCCACGAGCTCACTCGCCGCGATGGTCGCCGCCGTGTTCGGCATCGTCATCACGGTCGTCAGCATCATCGTTCAGCTCTCCGCCGACCGGTACACGGGCGTGGCGCTGATGTTCCTCCGGGACCGGACCAACCTGCTGGTGCTGGGCTACTACCTGACCACCACCCTGTGCGGGATGTGGCTCAGCCTCAGCCTGAAGGACGATTTCGCGCCCCGCCTGTCGCTGCTCGCCATGCTCATCGCGGCGACCGTGGCCCTGGTGCTGATGGCCCCGTACTTCGGCTACGTGTTCTGGTTCCTCGAGCCGATGAACATCATCGGCCGGATCCGGACCGGTGCGGTCGAGGACGCGGTCGCCGGGGCCGCGGAGCCGGACCCGACGCGCAGCGCCCACGCCCAGGCCGCCACCCTGGCGGCCATGGAGGAGCTCACCGACATCACCTCCAACTCGATCTCGGGCAAGGACAAGATCATCGCCTCCGGCGCGGTGGACGCGCTCAAGGACCTTGCGCTCGAGTACCTCGCCTGCAAGTCGCAGGCGACGCCCGGCTGGTTCGCTATCGGGACGGACATCCGCGAGAACCCGGACTTCGTCGCCATGGATGCGGAGAGTCTGGCGGACCTGGAGCGGAACCGGACGTGGGTGGAGTGGAAGGTGATGCGTCAGTACCTCGGGATCTACAACGAGGCGCTGGTTTCGATGCGCGACATCAACTACCTCATCGCCATCGACACCCGCTACATCGGCGAGGCCGCCGGACAGGCCCGAGACGAGGATCTCGTGCGCCTCGTCTTCCGCTTCATGAACAGCTACCTGCGTTCGGCGCTGAATGCGCGCGAGGTGCGCACAGCGTACAACGTCTTGAACCAGTATCGCCTGCTCGTCGAGTCGATGATCCGTCAGGGTCACGACGAGGTGGCCTACGTGGGAGTCCAGCACTTGCTCTACTACGGGCATGTGAGCTTCGACATGAAGCTCACGTTCGTGACGGAGACGGTGGCCTACGACGTGGCCACCATCCTACAGTGCGCCAATGAGGCCGGGTCGCCGCGGGAGCGCGCGATGCTGGCCGAGTTCCTCGAGCTCGACCGCCCGCTGCGGGTGCGCAGCCAGGAGAAGGCGCTGCTTGGCGTGCGCAAGGCGCAGGTAAAGCTGGCCGCCTACCTGCTCTGCCACGGGCACGAAGCCGAGGCGCGGATGATCCGCGACGACATGCGCGACGAGCCCACCGAGCGCCGCCTGCAGATCCAGGAGCAGCTCGAGAAGGTGGAGAGCAAGGACTTCTGGGAGATCACCGACCGGGGCCGCAACTTCGAGTACATGCCGCCGGACCAGCGCCGACAGCTCAAGCGGTTCTTCTCCTGGTTCGAGTCCGGCTGAGGCGGCGGTCCGTGCGCGACTTGGCGCGGCCCTCCCCGGTGGTCTAGGGTGCCTCGGGCGGGCGGCCTCGCCCGCCGCCGATGACTGCCGGCCCGAACACACCCGGGGAGGCGCTCCACGCGGGGGCGCTAGGGCTCGACCCCTGGGTCGCGCTCGTGCTCGCGGTGGTGCTGGTCGCGATCAACGGGTTCTTCGTCGCGGCCGAGTTCGCGCTCGTCAAGCTCCGGTCGACCCAACTCGAGCCGCTGGTCAAGGCCGGTGACCGTCGCGCGATCGTCGCGGTGTGGATCACGGAGCGCCTGGACACCTACCTCTCGGCCATCCAGCTGGGCATCACCCTGGCGAGCCTGGCGCTCGGGTGGATCGGCGAGCCCGCGTTCTCGTTCCTGGTGCGCCCCGTCTTCGCCCTGGTTCCGGGCACGACCGAGGCCATGGTCCAGACCGTGAGCGCCACCGCGGCGTTCGTCGTGATCACCGTCCTTCACATCGTGCTCGGCGAGGTGGCGCCCAAGTCCCTCGCCATCCGGCGTCCCGATACCACCAGCCTCTGGGTGGCGATCCCGCTCTACGCCTTCTCCATGGTCGCGTACCCCGCCATCTGGCTCCTCAACCAGGCGGCGCTGGGCGTCCTGCGCCTGGTGGGGATCCGCGACGTCGGCCACGAGGCGGGCCAGTCCGAGGAGGAGCTCCGGCTGCTCCTCGCGTCGCGTCGCGGGCTCCGCCTGGGTGCCTACAAGCGGCAGTTGCTCGACAACGCGCTCGAGCTGTCGCACCGCACCGCTCGGCAGGCGATGGTGCCGCGCGCGGACGTTGAGTACGTCTCGGTGGATCAGGGGATCGCCGACGTGATCTCGCTCTCGCGGGCCACCGGCTACACGCGCCTCCCGCTCTGTGACGGCGATTTCGATCACGTGATCGGGTTCGTTCACGTCAAGGATCTCCTGCTCGTCGACCCGCTACCGGCGTCGCTGCGGGAGGTGCGTCGGGACGTGCTGTTCGTCCCGGAGATGGTGTCCCTTGACCGGGTGCTCCGGCGCATGCTGCGCCGGCGCGCCCATCTGGCGGTGGTGGTGGATGAGTACGGTGGCGCCAGCGGCATCGTGACGCTGGAGGACGTGATCGAGCAAATCGTCGGCCCCATCCAGGACGAATTCGACGCCGAGGGACCGAAGTTCGTGCGTGTCGCGCCGGGCGAGTACGACGTCACCGGAGCGCTGCAGGTGGCAGACCTCGAGGATCGGCTGGGGATCGATCTCGACGACCGAGACGAGGACACCGTGGGTGGCATCGTGATGGCGGAGATCGGTCGCTTGCCCAAGCCCGGCGACGTTACGCGGGTGGGTCCCGTCGAGGTCGAGGTGCTCGACGTGGACGGCGCGCGTATCCGCCGGCTGCGCGTGCGGACGGCGGACGCGGCCGCGTCCGGCGCGGCTCGCTAGACCACCGATCGGTTTGCCAACTGCGTCGGCGCCCTGATCAACGCCCCCCTGCGGGGCGAGGGGGCGTTTCCCAGGGCGCCGTTGGTGAGATCTGCTCCTCGCTCGGTGCTCTAGGTCATTGAATCTTCGCGGCAATCAAACCGATTTCCGCTCTAGCGGATCACAGCCCCAGGTCCTCGAGGCCTAGCTCGGCGTAGCTGCGGGCGTACAGATCCGCGTCCGGCACCGCCGCTTCAGGCACGTTCGGGTCGAGCAGCGCGACGACCTGCATCCCGGCGGCGACGGCGGCCTGCACACCCGCGGGCGAGTCCTCGAAGACCAGGCAGCGCGCCGGCGCCGCGCCGAGGCGCCGCGCCGCGACCAGGAAGATCGACGGGTCTGGCTTGAGCCGGGGGACCTCCGGGTCGTCCCCGCAGACGACCACGGGGAAATGCTGGAACCACGCGTGGTGGCGGGTCTTGAGCTCGAACCAGGGTCGCGAGCTGCTGGTCGCGACCGCGCGGGGGACGCCGAGCCGGTCGAGCTGCTCGACCAGCTCGGGCGCCCCGACGACCGGCTCGGACGCCGTCACCAGGCGCGCGAGCTCCGCGCCGCGCTCGGCGACGTACTCGGCAGGCGTCATCGGAAGCTCGAGCCGTTCGACCAGGAGCCTCGCGGCCTCGATCTCGGCTCGCCCCATCAGCTCGAGCTTTTCCTTCCACCCGTAGCGTTTGCCGTATCGCCCGACGACGGCCTGAGCCGCCGCCGTGTAGAGCCGCTCCGTGTCGAGCAGTACCCCGTCGAGGTCGAAGATGACGTGCGTAGGGAAACGCGAGAGTTTCATCGAGGGGGTCGATCGCGTCCGGGTGTTCGTCTTAGAAGGACGCATAGCTCTCCGCGCGCGTTCGAGCCAGGTCGAGCGTCGCGCGACGGCCGACAAAGCTCGGTCGCAAACCAGCGGCGCGGCCGGGGCTTGCCGATCCGCGCTTCCTTGGCTAGCGTGACGGCCCCCCGCGGTCCGCCGGATGTTCCGGCGATGCCTCGCTTCGGCGAGGGTGGCCCCGCGCCTCCTCGCCGTGCCCACTCCCCCGCAAGGATGAACCGACGATGACCATTGAGCTGGTGGAGATCCCCGGAGGACCGAGCCTCGACGAGTACGCGGCGTCGATGCTGCTGACAGACGCGGTGGCGGACCTCCGTGCGACGGTGGGGCCGTTGGTCCCGCGGCTCGCCGGGCGCACGGTCTGGATGGTCAATTCCACGGCGCGCGGCGGCGGAGTGGCGGAGATGTTGCCCCGGGTCGTCGGCATCCTCCACGAGCTCGGTGTCGCTGCCAAATGGGCCGTGATCGGGACCAAGAAGCTCCCGTTCTTCGACCTGACGAAGCGGATGCACAACCTCATCCACGGCGCTGGCAACCCCGTGCTCTCCCCCGCGGACCTCGCCCTCTACGACGAGGTGAGCAGCGATCTCGCCGGGGAGTTCCGGGAGTGGGTGGGGCCGAAG
The DNA here is from genome assembly GCA_964404725.1 of uncultured Polyangiaceae bacterium. Classification (GTDB taxonomy): domain Bacteria; phylum Myxococcota_A; class Polyangia; order Polyangiales; family Polyangiaceae; genus JAFGBI01. The sequence goes on along the minus strand of CAYOLF010000009.1, from coordinate 37,660 downwards.
GACCTGCTGTTCATCCACGACCCGCAGCCGGCCGGCATGGGCGCGAAGGTCAAGGACGCGCTCGGCCTCCGGGGCGTCTGGCGCTGTCACATCGGACTGGACCGGGACCTCCCGCAGACCCGCGTGGCCTGGGGACTGCTCGAGCCCTACGTCACGCGCTACGAGCGCGCCGTGTTCACCGCGGCCGAGTACGTCCCGGCCGCGCTCAAGGACCGCGCCACGCTGATTCGCCCGGCGCTCGATCCGTTCGGCTACAAGAATCGTGAGTTCACCGTTGCCGAGCTCGTCTCCATCCTGGTGAGCGCCGGGCTCGCCCGCGCCGAGGGAGAGGTGCTCCCCGCGCCGTTCTCCCGACCGGCGGAGCGCCTGCAGGCCGACGGTAACTTCCGGGTGGCGACCGAACCCGACGACCTCGGGATCCTCTTCCGCCCCACCATCACCCAGATTTCCCGCTGGGATCGCCTCAAGGGGTGGAAGCCGCTCCTCGACGGGTTCGTGGAGCTCAAGCGCGACGGCGCCCGGGCCGCGGATCCGGCGCTGCGGCAGACGATCGCCCAGGCACGCCTGCTGATGGGCGGCCCCGAGCCGGCGGCGGTCGCGGACGATCCCGAGGCGAAGCAGGTCCTCGAGGAGCTACGGGCCACGTTCCTCGCGCTCCCGCCGGAGATCCAGCGCGACGTCGCGCTGCTCAGCCTGCCGATGACCTCACACCGCGAGAACCAGCTGATGGTGAGCGCGCTGCAGTACTGCTCCACCATCGTCGTCCAGAATTCCGTGCAGGAGGGCTTCGGCCTGACGGTGACCGAGGCGATGTGGAAGGGGACTCCCCTCGTCGTCAGCAGCGCCTGCGGCATCCGCCAGCAGATCCGGCCCGGTGTCGACGGCATCATGGTGCGCGACGCCAACGACTCGTCGCAAGTCGCGGCGGCGCTCCGGGAGTCACTGGCGGATCCGTCGCGCCGGATGAAGATGGCGCGAAGCGCCCGCCGTCGAGTGCGGGACGAGTTCCTCGTCTTCAATCAGGTTAAACAGGACGTGAAGCTCCTCGCCGGGCTCGTCGACTGAGGTCCGCCCGCGGTGGCGGCGGGAGGGGACGCATCGCGCGCCCACGGTCACGCGCCGCGGGCAGGCGCGGTGGCGGGGTGGGGTCCGCGTCGCGGGTCTGCTCGGTGGAGCGGGGAGGCCGAGGTGACACGCCCTCTCGGACGAGGCTCCGCGGAAACCGCGCGGCCACGGCGTCGAACGTCGGTCAGCATCCGTGCGAGCCGAAGCACGAGGGCAGCCGTCATCGCCGTCGTGGGGAGCTTGGGGCGGAGGACCGCGACTCGCTCCTCGGGCGTCCGTCCGCGGCCCCAGCGTACGACGCCGACGAGCCGATCGTGGGCAGGAGAGCCGTCGAGGGCGCGGACGAGCACTGCCGGCAGCGTCATCGCGCCGCCCGCCCCGAGCTGCAGCTCCAGGGCGACCTCCAGCCCCACCAGCCCGGGCAGGCGTGGCGTCGGGGCCACGCTGAGCCGGAGTTCGTCGAGCTCCGAGCCGCCTTGCGGGAATCGACCCAGCAGCGCGAGCTCGAGGCCCGCCTCTCGCGAGAGGCGGCGCTGCAGGCGCCCCAGTGGCCGCCGGGCGCCGGTGATCGGGTCACGCGGCAGCTCGCTCGGCCTGCCCGTGCAGAAGATCGGAACCAGGCTCGCGGAGCTCACCGCCATGAGGAGCGCGTGGTACGGGGAGGTCGGGAGCAGGTACCAGGCCGCCGTGGCGATCCCGGCGAGCGCCAGCGCGAACAGGGCGAACCCGGGTGCCGTCCCGACGTCGAGGAGTGCTCCGGCGTTGCCGGCTCTCGTGCGTCGCGGTGGCTGCGCTGCCTCGGTGCTCACCTCGCGCCAGCTGCCGGGTCCGCGCAGCGGGGGGAGCAGGCGCGGCGGCGCCGCGCTCGCCAGGAGCATGGACGCGACGAGGAGCACGCCCGCGACCAGGGTGTGTTCGGTGAGCAGGGCCACCGCGGCGGCGCCCACCAGGACGGCGCCCGCCAGGGCGCCTCGCAGCGACGCAGGCAGGGGCAGCAGGGCGCGCGGCAGCGCCCGGCGCGTCGCGCAAGCCCGCGCGAAGGCGCGCCACTTCAGCGCCACCAGCAGGGCGTATCCCAGCGCCACCAGGGCGGCCGCGGCGACCGCCCCCAGTCGCTCCCTACTGCCGAGGAGGCCGGGCCCCTCGCGCGTGACCGGAGCCGCGGGGGCCCCGGACGCCGCGGGCGCGCCGAACGCGCGGACGTCGGCGAGGACTCGCCACACCACGGGCTCGCCCTGGGCGACGTAGGGACGCACGACCTCGAACTCGTCCTTGTCCGCCGCGCGGCGCAGCGTACCGAGAAAGACCCCGCCGAGCTCTGGATCCAGGTTGGCTCCGACGTCTCCCGCGAGCGGGGGAAGCGCGGGTGCTTCGGGCGCGGGCGGTAGTCGGAACACGACCATGGCCGAGTCCACACCCTGGCTGAAGCGCGGACCGATCCACCGCACCTCCGCGCGCGAGTCGCTCGGGCGGATGAGCCCGCGGCGCATCAGGTTGGTCCGGTAGCCGAACCGAAAGCGGTAGGTGCCCCTCCGGATGCCGTTGTCGTCGTCGATCTCGAGCCTGAGCGTCCCGTCGTCTCCGAGGTGCAGGATCACGGGAAGCGGCGCCGGCGCACTGCCGGCGGCGCTGGCGACGACGGTGGCGTCCGCGATCGGCTCCGCGTCGCTGTCCACCCCGGCCAGCTCGAGGTCGCGGAGCGGGCCCCCGCGCACGCGGAGGACGAGATCGTGGCGGACCGTCGCGGACCCGTCGCGCTCGACGTCGAGGTTCACCGCGTCCGACTGGATGCTCGTCTCGACCCAAGCGCGGGCGGGCAGGGCCACCGAGACGAATCCGGCCAGGGTGAGGACCACCAAGCCGTGTCGGTTCGCAGGGCACATTGTAGGTGTCCTGGTGACATGAGCCTGGACCCGCGGCCAACTAACCGTCGCACCACTGCGCACCCGCTCAGCCGCTGGTCGGCACCTCCAGGAGGTGGCCATTGATCGGACCGGACTGGACCCTGGGCCTCGGGCCAGAGCGGCGCCGGGCGGCTCGCCGGCGGCCCGTCAAGGGGGGGTGTCGAGGCTGCCCGAGAGCAGCGAGCTGGCCATGACCGCGGGGACCGCGGCCGCGAAGTCCTGCACGACCGCCTTCGGCACCACCGTCGCCCACTCGAGCCGCGCCGCGCCCTCGTCCGTCACCCGGATCGTGGTGATCATCGGGGTTTCTCCGCGCGCCGGGAGCAGGTTCATCACCCGCTCCACCTCGGCGTCACTCAGTTTGACGTACTGCTGGAGCGCCCCCTTGAATGCCACGCGAAGGGTCGTGAAGCCCGCGCCGTTGAAGCGTCCGCTCCGCAGCGCTTCGAGCCCCGGACGATCGCGCAGCGTCTTCGCTGCGGGGGCCCGCAGTCGCGCCGTCTCCTTGCGCAGCAGGTCGAGATTGTCGCCGAAGGCGATCCAGGTGCGCTCGCCGTCCGGGACGACCACCAGGTGAAGCTGCGTGACCGTCACCGGCGCGCCATCGGTCGAGGACGTCACCGTGAGCTCGTAGCGCCGCGACCCCGCGGGGAACCCGGCACCGGCGGGCTTGGCGGCCAGGCGCGGGATCGCGGCGGGACCGAGGCCCGGGATCCGCTCCTCGAGCAGCTTCGTCGTGGCCCGATCGTTATAGACGCGCACGAACCCGTCGAAGTAGTCCGTGTACTCCTTCGCCGGCGCCTCGATCTGGCTTATCTGCCACCCGAGCTGCTGGATCAACGTGGGCAGGATCCGGATCTCGGGGTCATCGGAGTCGGAGTCGGCACCCGCGCGCTGGCTGGGCGCGGGGTTCGGTCCCTGGACGACCACGGCGGCAAGAGAGCGGGTGAGGGTCTGCTCGACGAGCTTGGTCACCTGCTTGCGGAGCGGGTCCGGCACCTTGCCGACGACCATCAGGGCGTCGAGGATCTCCCCCGCCGAGCGTCGGACCTCGCGCCAGCGCTCCGGGTTGCTCGGCGCGCTGAAGCTCGCCGCGGGCACGTCCGCGGGGAGGTTCCAGAAGGCGTCCGGGGCCGACGTGGCGCGCGGCATGGCGTCCAGGAGGGTCGTCCCCGTCCACGACTTGGTGCCGCGGAAGTCCGCCGCCATCGCGGCGCGCGCCGCGCCCGCCGGGCCGTCGAGATCGACGGTGAGCGAGAGCCGGTCGACGTCGTCGATGAGCGCGATGCCCTCGGCGAGCAGACCTCGCGCTGCCTCGGCGACGGCACGGTCGAGGCGGGGATCATCCAGCGAGAGCTCGCGGACCAAGAACGGGATCCCCAGCTGGCCCGCCTGTGCGAGCGTGGGCCCGTACACCCGACGGATGGGCTCGACGCGGAGTTCGACGTGCAGGTCCGCGGCCCCGACCGTTTCTCGCGGGAGGGTGCGCGTCATGTACGGCATCAGCTCCTCGACATCGCCGAAGCCGTCGCCACACACCAGGCGCGCCGGCGCCCGGCCGGCGGCCGGCCCCAGCATGCAGGTCAGATCGTTCCTGCCACCGATGCGGTACAGCCTCGTTCCCACCGCCTCGATGTCCTCGTCGAGCGCCTCGGCGAGCTCGAGCGCGCCCTCGAGCGAGGCGACGCCGACGGAGAACGCCATCCGCGGCTCGGGCGCCGAGCCTGCGCGCGGCAGCGTCACGAGGAGGTCCACCGGCGCGTCGAGGGCCAGCACCTCGCGCCCGGGGCCGAGCGACGTTTGGGGTAGGGCCCCGTCCATCAGCGTCCGCCAGTTCAGCGGCAGGCCCGTCCAACTAGCGAGCAGGTCGACCGACTGAACCGGAGACTGCAGGCGCCCGACGACGATCACCTCACCTGGCGCCGCCACGGGACTGAGGTCCGGCTCCCCGGGTGCCACGTAGGCTGGGCCCGACACCGGCTCGACCGCCGCCTCACGTGGCGGCGGCGCCTGACGAGCGCCCGCGCAGCCGACGAGCGATGCGACGACCGAAACCCAGCACCCAAGGCAGGAGGTCCTCTTCATGGCGAGGACTATAACCCGACCGGGCCCGCGCCGAGCCCATCAGGCCTCGCGGGCCGCCATTTCCGGCGCCTCGGGGGGTGGTGACGTACCGCGGCGCCGGGACCGCCCGCGCCCGCGCCTTCCGCCTAGTTCGACTCCTCGAACTCCGCGTCGATGACGTCGCTCTTGGCGCCGGCGTTGGGCTGGGGGCCGTCCGGGCCCGGCGCCCCGGCGGGCGCCCCGGCGGACTCGTAGAGCTTGGTCGCCATCGCGTGGGCCTCCTTTTCGAGGCGCGTGAGGACGTCTTGCACCTTGGCGTCGTCCTGGCGCTCGACCGCATCCCGTCCGTCCCGGATGAGCCCCTCGAGGGTGGTCGCCATGCCCGCGTCGAGTTTCTCACGGTTCTCCGTGAGTTGCTTGTCCAGCGTGTAGCAGAGGTTGTCGAGCTTGTTGCGTCGCTCGATCTCCCCGCGGCGCCGCTTGTCCTCCTCCTCGTGCTCGCCTGCCTCCTTGACCATGCGCTTCACGTCGTCGTCGTTGAGGCCGCTCGAGGCGGTGATGGTGATCCGCTGATCCTTGCCGGTGGCCATGTCCTTCGCCGTCACCGAGAGGATGCCGTTGGCGTCGATGTCGAAGGTCACCTCGACCTTGGGGATGCCCCGCGGCGCCGGCGGCAAGCCCTCGAGGTGGAACTTACCGAGCGTGCGGTTGTAGCGCGATTCGGCCCGCTCCCCCTGGAGGACGTGGATCTCCACCGACGTCTGGTTGTCGCTGGCGGTGGAGTAGATCTCCTTCTTCTGCGTCGGGATGGTGGTGTTGCGCGGGATCATCACCGTCATGACGCCGCCCAGCGTCTCCACCCCGAGCGAGAGCGGGGTGACGTCGAGGAGCACCACGTCGTGCACGTCTCCCGAGAGGACTCCGCCCTGAACCGCCGCGCCCACCGCCACCACCTCGTCGGGGTTGACGCCCCGGTGGGGCTCTTTGCCGAAGAACTTGGTGACCTCCTCCTGGACCAGCGGGATACGCGTCGACCCGCCGACCAGCACCACCTCGTCGATGTCGCTCGGCTGGCGCTTGGCGTCGGCCAGCGCCTGCTTGACGGGCGCGAGGGAGCGGTCGACGAGCGGCGCGATCATCTGCTCGAGCTTGGCGCGCGACAGGTGCTGCTGCAGGTGCTTCGGTCCGCTCGCGTCCGCCGTGAGGAACGGCAGGTTGATGGTCGTCTCCATCTTGCTAGACAGCTCGATCTTAGCCTGCTCGGCCGCGTCCTTCAGGCGCTGGATCACCATCTTGTCGCCGGAGACGTCGATCCCCGTCTCCCGGCGGAACTCCCCGATCAACCACTCCATGACCAGCACGTCGATATCGTCGCCGCCGAGGTGGGTGTCGCCGTTGGTCGCGATCACCTGCACGACGTTGTCGCCGACCTCGAGGATCGAGATGTCGAAGGTGCCGCCGCCGAAATCGTACACGGCGATGACCTCGTTCGCCTTCCGGTCGAGGCCGTAGGCCAGCGCGGCCGCGGTCGGCTCGTTGATGATACGGCGTACGTTGAGCCCCGCGATCTTCCCGGCGTCCTTGGTCGCCTGGCGCTGGGCGTCATTGAAATAGGCTGGCACGGTGATGACCGCGTCCGTGACCTTCTCGCCCAGGAAGTCCTCGGCGGCCTTCTTCAGCTTCTGCAGCACCTTGGCCGACACCTCGGGCGGCGCGATCTGCTTGCCACGCACCTCGATCCAGGCGTCGCCGTTCTTGCCACGGACCACGCTGTAGGGGATCCGGCTCCGCTCGTGCTCCACCTCCTCGAAGCGACGTCCGACGAAGCGCTTCGACGAGTAGATGGTGTGCTCCGGGTTGGTCACGGCCTGGCGCTTGGCGATGGTGCCGACCAGGATCTCGCCCTTCTCGTCCCAGGCCACCACGGAGGGCGTGAGGCGGGCGCCCTCCTCGTTGACGATGACCTTGGCCTCCTTGCCATCCATTACCGCCACGACGCTGTTCGTCGTGCCGAGGTCGATGCCGATGATCTTGCCCATGTTCTCGTCCTTCTGGTGTCTGGTCGTCCTGCTCGCTCGGGCTGCCGTTCCCGCCTCGTGCCGCCCTGGCGCGTCGCCACGGTGCGCGGCCCCCGCCCCCCGTCCACGGGCCTTCTGGCCGCACATCGAGGCCTGGTACCGCGGCGCCGTCACGCACCCGTTCGGGTTACCTTCGGGTGTGCGTGGCGCGTGGCTACTGGCTACTGGGTGTTGACTCCTGGCGAGCGTTGATGGCTTTCCTGGTCCCAAGCCCAGGGTGGCCCGAAGATAACCACGCTGGTTTGGCGGTCAACGGTCGCGGCCTGGTTCTTGCTGCGACGGCGGAGTTGACAAGCCCGCGGCCCGGAGTAGCCTCGCCGTCCCTCGCACCCCCGGGGCAGTAGCTCAGCTGGGAGAGCGCCGCGTTCGCAATGCGGAGGTCAGGGGTTCGATCCCCCTCTGCTCCACCATCCTCGGGGCCCCGGCGTCGCCGGGGCTGCGAGGGGCGTCCCCTGCTGGCGTCCCTCGGTCCGGGTGGGGTTTCCTGGCCGGGACTGCGCGCGGGGGCGGTTCGGCGGAGCGCAGCTGGGGCGGCGATGTGGAGGCAGTAATCCGGCTCTCGCAGCGCGTGGCCGCGCCGGTGCCCGTCCTGTGGCGTGCCGTCGCGACTCCGGCCGGGCTGGCCGCCTGGCAAGCGGACGAGGTGACGGGGGAGGTCCGGGCGGGGGCGGCGCTCACGCTGCGCTACCCCGGGCTGGGCGCCACCGTCACGCTCGACGTCACCGTCGTTGAGCCGGGTCGTCGGCTGGTGCTGACCACGGGGACCTCCCGGCTCGAGCTGCGGGTGCGGGACGGCGCGGTCGACCTCGAGCACCACGGGCTCCTCCCCGGTGACGAGGCGGAGGGGACTCGCTCCTCGTGGGGCGTCGCGCTCGCGACCCTCGCCGAGGCCGTGGAACGCCATTGGGGTCGGACGCGCTTCGTCCACGCCGTCATCGGCCCCACCAGGGCCTCCGCCGAGCTGTGCCACGTCTTCTTCACCGATTCAGCTGCGCTCCGCAGCTGGCTCCTCTGCGACGGCGCGCTCGATCCCGCGGGAGAGCCCACCGCCGTCCGCTTCGCCTGGGGCGCGGCGGCGACGTTGAGGATCATCGCGCGCTCTCCCGGCCGGGACGTGGCCCTCGGTTGGGACGACGGCGCGGCGGTCATCGCGCTGCGCACGCTGCCGAGCCCGCGCGCCGCCGACGAGCGGATCCTGCTCGTCACCTGCAGCCGATGGGGGGCGCCGCTGGGCGCCACCGACGTCGCGAGCCTGCACGACTCGCACCGCCGGCTCCTGCGCGCGCTCGGTTCGGCGGGCGCGGCCTGAGCCCTGCGCGCGGGCAGTCGCGGCCGCTCGTGGGCCCCGGGGCGGGGTCCGGAGCCACGCCGCGCCGTCCCGCGCGGCGCGCGCGGCCTCACCCCGCGGTGTCCTGGCAGCAGCGCGCCCCAAGCGAATAGTCGTAGTAGGTCGGCGCATGGCTCGAGATCCGCGCGTCGCAGCCCCGGGTCGTCGCGCGCGCGTAGAAGCCGCCCACGAACACGCCGCCCTCGTCCGCGATCCACTCGTCCAGGTTGCCGACCATGTCGAAGACGGCGTCGTCGCCCCACGCGCTCCGACACGTCGCGGTCGCTCCCGTCGGGCGGAGTAGCGGATCGGTCGCGCCCTCGACCAGCAGATTCAGGCGGGGATCCGTGTGCCCCGCCGAGGTGTTGGCGTGCAGCACGAAGGCGGGGTGCTGCACCCGGTGCACGTTGCACGCCGCCTCGCGGTAGCTCGCTCCGTAGGGGTGGACCTGCCCCCGGTGGCCCCGGCAGGCGGTCACCCACTCGTCCTCCGTGCACAGGCGCTTGCCCGCGTTCTCGCACGCCGCGCGCGCCAGGTAGAAGGTGAGGTACCCCTGCGGAACGACGCCCGGGCGACTCACCGCGCGGGGGACGAAGCGGCCGGTGCGCTGGATCGCGGGCAGCTCGGGGAGCGGCATGCGGCGCGCCTCCTCCGTGCCGAACTGCTCTCGCTCCAGCTCCCAGACGGCGCGAACGCGCGCCAGCAACCTCGGGTGGGGCGGGTAGTACGGGGAGAGGGACGCACCCGTGTCGCGGTCGACCAGGGACACCTCCCAGCGATCGATACAGAACCCGCGGACCGGCACCATCTCGGCGGGACACCCGCGCGGCGGTCGCTCGCCCCCGGCCGCGGACGGCGCCGGCTCCGCCCGCGAGGTCGGGGCGGTGAGGGCCGCGACGAGGATCCCGGTCGCGAGCCCCGCCACCGGTCCGTGCGCACCGCGGAGCGTCAGGCCGACCCCACCGTGCGGCTCGTGAACGCCATCGGCGTCAGCCCGATGAGCGCGAAGGCCTCGCGCCAGACGTCGTGTCGGGGCACGTCGAACACGAGCCGTGGATCCACCTCCGTGGGCAGCCACGCCCCGGCGCGGATCTCAGCCTCGAGCTGCTGCGGCGCCCAGCCCGCGTAGCCGGCCAGCGCGAACAGCTGGGTCGGCGTCACCCCGTCGGCCATCGCCTCGAGGATGCGGCGCGAGGCCGACGCCGTGATCCCCGGGCCCACCTCGAACTGCCCCTCGACGTCGGGGAAGCGGTCCGCCGTGCGGTAGACGAGCCAGACCTGCTCCTTGGCGACGGGACCGCCGACGCGCACGCTGCCCGGCAGATCGAGGGTTCGCTCGGTGACGTCGGCGCGCACCAGCAGCTCGGGGATGGTCATCAGCTCCTCGCCGTTGACGATCCAGCCGAACGCACCGTCGGGCCCGTGTGCTGCGAGGAGCACCACCGACCGGTCGAAATTGGGGTCGCCGAGCGGGGGCGCTGCGACGAGGAGGCCGGGCGCGAGCTCGCTCATGGATGTCAGCGTAGCAATCCGACGTGGGGCCGTCGACTCGGCCCGGCGCCGGTGCCCGTCCGTTCGCCGACGTTGCCCGGGATTCCGGACGTCTTCCTCCGGATCGATTCGCGCCTTGGCCCGGAGGTCGCATCGCGACGCCGGGTCCTATGGTGGGACGGAGCGCCGCGCTGCGGCGCCAGCGACGCGCCGCCGGGGGCCGTCAGGAGTAGCTGCGGGCGATGCGGCGGAAGGCGCTCGGGGTCGTGCCCTTCAGGCGCAAGAAGTGGCGGTTGAAGTTGGCCAGGTTGTTGAAGCCCACGTGGTAGGCGACCTCGCTGATGTTCATGTCGCCCTCGAGCAGCAGCCGGCACGCATGGCCGACCCGGACCTCCGCGACGTAGGCGACGAAGGGCTTGCCGAAGTGCCGGGTGAAGAAGCGGCTGAACGCGCCGGGAGACATGCCGACCAGTCCTGCCACCTCGCGCTGGCTCAGCCGCTCCGGCGCGTGGTCGTGGATGTGTCGCATGAGCCGCCCGGCGCGGGTCGCGTCGCGATCGGTTTCGGGTCGATGGCCCACCGACAGCGAGAGGGTGCGGCAGTTCGGGCTGCGCGCCATGGTCGACAGCATGGTCAGGAGCGACAGGACCTTGTCCAGATCGACGACCGTCGGATCCGTGAGCTGCCACATCCGGGTGGCGACCTCCGTGCGCGTCGGATCGTCGATGACCAGTCCCTGTCCGGCGCGCTTGAGCAAGGTGACCAGTGGTTGCGTCGCTGCGAGCTCGAGGAAGCCGTCGCCGAACACGTCGCGCGGGAACTGGACGACCAGCGCCCGCACCGGCTGGCCCGGCGTCGGCCGCGACAGCCAGCAGTGGGGCGTCCCGCCGCCGACCAGGCAGAGGTCGCCGGGCTCGAACTCGTGGATCGAGTCGGCGACGTAGCGCAGACCCTGCCCCTCCACGATCAGTATGAGCTCCAGCTCGGGGTGATAGTGCCAAGGGTAGGTAAAGCTGTTCGCCTTGACGTCGCGGATGGTGATCGCCGTGGAGGAATCACGGGGGACGAGCTCGCGGTGCGCCGGACGGGGGACGGGTCGCATGAGACACCAAAGTATCAGATGTTGGCGCCCGTGCCATGGCCTTCCGCTGGCCACCCGTGTCAACATCGGGCATAGGCTCGGAGCCCGGGGCGCCACGACCACGGCCGCCCCCGCGGCGCGGTCCGGCGGAATCCGCCACCATCGCCACTTCGCCACTTCGCCACTTCGCCACTTCGC
>CAYOLF010000009.1:0-26352 GCA_964404725.1 uncultured Polyangiaceae bacterium | reverse complement strand
TCGCCACTTCGCCACTTCGCCACTTCGCCACTTCGCTACTTCGCTACTTCGCTACTTCGCTACTACGCTACCTCGGCTTCGGACTCGCCTGGCTGCCTTTGCCACTCGCACCCCTCCACGAGAATCCCGATGACGCTCCGCCGACCCGTCCTCACGACCTGCCTCTTCGCCCCCCTCGCGCTCGCCCACCTGGGGGGGTGCTCCAGCTCGGACGTCGCGGTGGCGGACCGCTGTCCGCCCTCTGCGCGGGACACCGGCTTCGGGTGCGTCTTCGACCCGCGGGTCGCGGTCAACTCCGTCGGCTACCTGCCCGACCGCGTCAAGCGCGCGACCGTGGCGGCGGAAGTGTCCTCGTTCCAGGTGCGGGACCCGAGCGGTGCCACGGTCTTCGAGGGGTCGCCGATCGGACCCGTGACGACCCGCGTCGCCACCGGGGTCGATCAGGACGTCTGGGTCCTGGACTTCACGGAGGTGGAGGAGCCGGGCGAGTACACCATCACCGTCGAGGGGCCGGCGCCGTTCACCGAGTCCCCTCGCTTCTCGATCGGTGAAGACGTCTACGATCCTCTCCTCCACGTGCTCATGCTTGGGATGACCGGCCAGCGTTGTGGCACCGAGATCCTCTTCAACTGGGAGAAGACGACCTTCTACCACGGCGCCTGTCACCTCGAGGACGCGAGCCTAGAGCTAGTGGGCGGAGGTGACTCCCACCGCGACGGGACCGGGGGTTGGCACGACGCCGGCGACTACGGCAAGTACACCGTCAACGGCGCCTTCGCGAGCGGGATGATGCTGCTCGCCTGGGAGCACTTTGCGGATCGACTCGCGGGGCGCGCCTTCGATCTGCCCGAGACCGGGGACGATGTTCCGGACTACCTCGACGAGAACCGCTTCAACCTCGACTGGCTGCTCACCATGCAGAACGGGGACGGGTCCGTCGCCCACAAGATCACGCCGCTCAACTTCCCCGGCATGATCGGGCCGACCGCCGACGTCGAGACCCGCTACTTCTCGGACTGGGGCTCCGCCGGGACGGGCGATTTCGTCGCCGTGATGGCCCAGGCTGCGCGCATCTACGAGCCGGTGGACGAGGCCTTCGCGCGAGAGTGCCGGGCCGCGGCGGAGAAGGCCTTCCTCTTCCTCCAGGAGCACCCCGACCTCCACCGGCCCGAGCTGTCCAGGTTCACGCAGATGCAGTACGACACGCGCGGGGACAACGACGATCGGGCGTGGGGCTCCTGCGAGCTCTGGGAAACCACCGGCGCGGAGGCCGCGCTGGCCGACTGCGAGGCGCGGATCGTGGACATCGCGCCGGCGACCAACTGGGACTGGGACGTCCTCAGTAACCTCGCCGTCTACTCGTACGTCCTGTCGCGGCGCGAGGACCGTGACCGCCGCGACCCCGCGCTCGTCGCCGCCAAGGCCGCCGCCATCGTCGAGGTGGCGGACGCGATGGCCGCCGCGGCCGAGGCGAACCCCTGGGGGCTCGCGTACACGGGCGGTCGCTACTGGGGCATCAATGGCATCTACGCGCGCACCGTGATCGGCCTGCGCGTCGCCCACCTGCTGGACCCGAAGCCGGCGTACCTCGACGCGGCGACCCAGCAGATCGACCACCTGCTCGGTCGCAACTACTACGCGCGGTCGCAGGTCACGGGCATCGGGTTCGGGCCACCGCTGCAGCCCCACCACCGCCCGTCGTCGGGCGACGCCGCCGCCCAGCCCTGGCCGGGCCTGCTGATCGGCGGTGCTCAGCCCAACGCCAACTCCTGGAAGGACGACAGCACCGACGCGACCACCGGCGAGAACGCCATCAACTGGAACGCAGCGCTGATCTACGCCGTGGCCGGGTTCGTGCGCTGAGTGAGCGGCTCCGCGACGAGCGTCCGAGTGGGGGGGGAGGGGCTGCGCCAGCCCCTCCAAAAAACCCTCATGACCAAGACGGTCAGGGACTCCACCAGCAGCGCCCCGAAACCAGAGCAGCCTGGCGGACGCGGCTCATGGGTGCTCGAGGATTGCGCTCGCTGATCTAGAGCGCGATGTCCTCCACCGGGAGGATCACCGCCTGCCCGCGCGTCACCTCCAGTCGATCGATCTCGGCGGCCGCGTCCCGGACCGCGCCGTCGCGGGCGCGGCGCGTCAGGATGACGATGGGGATCGTCTGATCCGGCGCGTCCGACGCGATCTCCTTCTGGATGATGGCGGAGATGCTGATGCCGTGCTGCCCGAGGATGCTGGTGATGCTGGCCAGGATCCCCGGGCGCTCGACGGTGCCCAGCCGAAGGTAGTAGCGCGACTCTGCCTGGAGGTGGCTGGTGGTCGCGTACTCGTTGAACGGGGTGTAGCGGTGCGGATTGAACTCCTGCTTGCCGGCGATCGACAGCGCGAGCTCGCAAAGATCGCTGACCACCGCGGTCGCGGTCGGCCGCGCCCCCGCGCCGCGTCCGACGTAGAGGGAGTCGCCGAGGAACTCCGACTGCAGCATGACGGCGTTGTACTCGTTCTTGACGCTGGCGAGGCTGCAGCGCTCCGGGATCAGCGTGGGCCCGACCCGGAGCAGCATCCCGTCGTCCGCCTGCTTCGCCACCGCGAGGAGCTTGACCACGTAGCCGAGCTCCTTGGCGTACAGGACGTCCGTGAGGCTCAGGTCGTCGATGCCGCGCGTGAATATCCGCGACCGGTCGACCCGAGCGTTGAAGGCGACGGTCGCCAGGATCTCGAGCTTGTGCGTGGCGTCGCCGCCGTTCACGTCCAGCGCGGGGTCGGCCTCGGCGAACCCGAGCGCCTGGGCGCGAGCCAGGGCGTCCGCGAACGACCACTGCTCCTCGATCATCCGCGTCAGGATGAAGTTGGTCGTCCCGTTGACGATCCCGAACATGGCGTGGACGCGATCGCCGGCCAGGCTCTCCGTCAGCACCTTGATGATGGGGATGCCGCCGGCGACGCTCGCTTCGAAGCGCAGCTCGCGGCGGCGCTCGGTTGCCACCGAGAAGAGCTCCTCCTTGTGGTGATAGAGGAGCGCCTTGTTGGCGGTAACCACGTGCTTGCCGCGCTCCAGTGCGCCGCGGACGACGTCGCGGGCCACGGTCGTCCCGCCCACGAGCTCGATCACGATGTCGATGCCCGAATCGTCGAGGATCTCTCGGTAGTTCGTGGTGAGCAGGGATCGGTCGACGGTCACGTCCCGTGGTCGGTCCACCTCGGCGTCCGCGATCCGCGCCAGGACGAGCTCGACGCCGCTCCGGCGGCGGAGGATCTCGGCGTGGTGCTGCAGCAACGCCACGACGCCCGCACCGATGACTCCGAAACCGACCAGTCCAACCTTGATCCTCACCACAGGGCTCCTCACACCGCGCCCTCGGCGCGGCGGGGGCACCATACCCGGCTCACCGACGCCGGAGCAGAGCGGACCGCCGACCTCCCCCCGACACGGGCGCTCCTCGTCCGGGGCTCCGCGCCGCTTGGCGAGCCAGGCACCGAGATGCCGCACCCTGGGAGCCGACCGGTCGGGCTAATCCGAGAAGCTCGAAGGCCAGGCCCGGGTGGAGAAAGGTCTTACCAGGTACGACAGTTTGCCGAGGTCGTTTCCACCAAGTTTGGCGACGAGTTTTTCAAGGATGAAACGGTTAGGGAGTCGCTCCATCGCAAGTGCTCGTATTTGCTTGGCGTTGACATGGAACGCTCATTGCTAATACCAGCTCTCGGTGTCGATCGGGACCGCTTGCGGGTCCGGTTGCCGCCGACAACTAACACACAGCGTCCGGGGCGTATCCCCCCCCCTCCGTTCCGGCCGCTGTGTTCTACTCCCAGCGGCCTGAGGTGCTCCCCCCCTCCATCTCGGGCCGCTGAATTTTTTTTCCGACCGACGGCGAGAGCGGCCGTCGGCCCGGTCATCGCGAAGAATTGGCTACCTGGCGTAACGAGTCGGCGGCGTACCTCGCCGGACGCACTTCGGGAGACGCCTCCTCGCCACACATGGCACCCTTCTTCAGGGCGCCGACGCGGTCGGCCAACTGATCGGAGCTCCCGCGACGGCGGGGACCTCGGAACGACGCGGGATGCAGCCGCCGCTGGCCACGCCCCAGGTTGGCCTTTCCGTCTCGAGGTGAGGATGGGATTCGAACCCACGTATGACGGTTTTGCAAACCGTTGCCTAACCGCTTGGCTACCTCACCAGCACTCGAGCCCAGGCTCGAGGCGTCGCGCACCCGTGCTCCTCATTCAAGGGGCGCGGCCGCGAGCGGCCCGTCTTACTAGCAGATCCCCGGCGAAACGGAAGCCCCTGCGCAATCCCGGGCGTCCTGGCCCCCGGTGCGCGCGGCGCGGTGAGGTCACTCGTCCAGATCCTCGGCGAGGTAGCTCAGGATCACCTCGTCGAGGGACTTCTCGGTCATCTGCTCGCCAAAGATGGAAGCGCCCGGAAGCGGCGGCTCTCCGAAGATCGTGGCCAGCCGGGAGTGGGCGTAGCGGGCATCCTCCTCGGGCGCGGGGGCGGGCCGGTCCGCGGCGGGGCGCCCCGGCGGCTTCGCGGCTGCCGGGCCGGGGTCCGCGTGATCCTGGGCCGCGTCGGTGAGCTCGGGCAGGTCGAAGTCGACCTCCCCGGGGGGCGGCGGCGCCAACGTTGGGACCACGCGCCGCAGGCTCGGGTTCGAGAGGTTCCGCGGTCGCGGCGCGGGATCCGACGGTCGCTCCGGCAGCGCCTCCGTTGGCGGCGGCGGGGCGAGTGGCTCGACGACCGGCTCCGCTGGGGCGGGATCCTCGCCCACACCCTCCCGCGGCGTTGCCGGGGAGGGTGCGCTTGGCGCGGGCGGCAGCGCTCGGCCCGGCGTCGCCGCGGGCAGGGGCCCGCAGGCGCGCTCGATCCGCTCGTCCAGCGCTCCCGCGCGGAGGCTCACGAACATCGCCTTGTGCTGTTCCTTCATCATCTGGCGCACCACCTGCGCCAGGTCGCCGCGTCCGAGGTGCTCGCCGTAGTTGGTGCGCAGGCTCTGCACGATCCGCCCGCCGTCTGCGAAGAGGTGGGTCATGATGCGAGCGTGCTTCACCCCCGAGTCCTCCGTCTGGATGTGGAAGATCTGACCTCGGTGCCTCACGTTATTGTTGAAGCCGAGGAGCGGGGGCGGGGACTTCTCCACGAGAGTCATCGCGGGCAGCGCGGTCAGCAGTGGGCGAGGGCCGAGGGGCGAAGAGTCGCGCGTCGCCGGATCAGAACCTCTCAATACTACACCAAGACCACCCTCGGGATCGCCGACCGCTCGGGGCCAGGGGCTCGGCTGGCCTGCCGGTCGCTGTCGCCCGGCGGCAGCGGTACCGGGTCAGCGACCCTCTTCGTCGAACCGTCGCATGCCCTCCAGCAGCAACGCCTCCGGGCTCGCCTGGATGACCGCTTGCGGGGCCTCGAAGTTCGGGTCGAGCACGAACTCCCCGTCCTCGAGCTTCAACAGTGCGTAGAACGCCTCCTCCCCGCGCAGCGACGCCCACATCGCGTTGAAGATGGCGCCGTTCACGAAGTGGATTTCCCCGCTATCGCCCCCGGCGCTGATCTTCAGCGCCCCCGTCTTCCGGCCGTGCCAGAGCACCTGCACCATGTCGGGCAGGCTCATCTCCTTGAGCGAGCCGGAGACGCCGCGCCGACCGGCCTGCGCGGCGTCACGCTCGAGGATTTGCTTGACCTTGGCCACCAGCAGGTCGCTCGCCACCGGCTTGTTCATGTAGTCAGCGACGCCGAGCTCGAACGCCTTCTGCGCGTCGCCGCGTCCGATCCGGCCGGTGACGACCACCCAGAGGAGCTTCTTGCCCCACGGGTGCTTGCGCGCCTCGGCCAGGAGCGCGAAGCCGTCCTGGGGGCGGAGATCGAGCTCCGCGATGACGACGTCGAAATCCCCGCGCTCGAGCTGCCGGAAGGCGGAGTCCGAGGTGTGCGCCTGCGTCACCTCGAACCCCTGCTCGACCATGCGGAGCTCGAGCACGGTGCTCTCCTCCGGGTCGCCGTCCACGATGAGCGCGCGGTAGCAGTTGGCCAACAGCCGCGCCTTGACGTCGTCACCGGTGACCGTGATCCGGAAGAGATCCACCAGGTTGGGGTCGAAGATCGAGCTCCGGAAGCGCGTCAGCACCTCGCAGGCCTGGACCGGGCGGAGCTTCTGTCGGAAGGGATTGCGCGGGTTCTGGGTGAGGTCGGCGTAGGTGTCGGCGATGGACAGAAGCCGGGCGCCGAGCGGAATGTCCTTGCCGCCGATTCCCTCCGGGAACCCCTTGCCGTCGAAGCGCTCGTACATCTGGCCGACCGCCTCCTGCACCTCCAGCGGCAGCCCGATCGTCTCCAGCAGTCGCATCGGTGTGGCCACGGTCTTGACCGCCGCTG
Organism: uncultured Polyangiaceae bacterium; assembly: GCA_964404725.1. Classification (GTDB taxonomy): domain Bacteria; phylum Myxococcota_A; class Polyangia; order Polyangiales; family Polyangiaceae; genus JAFGBI01. Next base: position 19,988 of record CAYOLF010000009.1, on the reverse strand, counting down.
ACTGGTGGGCCTCGTACTCGGAGACGTTCAGCGCGGTCAGGTGGTAGGCGCCCATCTTGCCGAGGTCGTGCACGTACCCGGCCAGCGTGACCAGGCCCGTCTGAACCTCGGAAAGGCCGATGCGCTCCGCCAGCTTGCGGATGAAGCGCCCGACGTGCGCCGAGTGCCCGCGGAGGTCCCCGCGGCTGTTCTCGAGCAGCGTCACCAGCACGTTGAGCGTCTCCAGGTACTCGTGGCCAGAGAACCCCCCGGGCCCCCGCGTCGAAGCCGCGGGGCCCCCCTGCTGCAACTGCTCCGCGGAGATCACTCGCTCGCGCCGGCCCTCGTCCGTGGCAAGTGAGCTGGTCAGGCTCTCGTCGGTGACGAGGTTCCGCTCGTAGACGTTGAGCATCGTCTGGAACTGCTCGTGCGCCTGGGTGTCGATGTTGGCGAAGGCGTGGATGTCGCCGCCGTAGTTCTTGGCGATGGCGGCCTTCACGGCGCGCGGCCGACCGATGAAGGCGCGGACCTCCTTCACGCTCGACGCGAGCTGGATCTCGTGGATCATCGCCACGTCGTCGGGATCGGGCGTGACCACGCTCAGGGCCCCGGACTTGCGGTCGTAGAGGACCGGGAACACGACGTGGTGCTCGGCGAGTTTGCGCGGGACCTTGTCCAGCGTGAACCGGTCGATGTCCGCCTTCGCGAGCTTGTCGGTGGAGACGAACCGGGTCTTGTGCAGCGTCGCGAGGTACTTGAGCAGGGTGGCCTCGTCGGTGGCGTGGATCTCGATCAGCGCCTCTTCGAGCCGCTCCTCCATCGTCTGCACGACCTGGAGGGCCCGCTCGCGCTGTTCCGTCGAGATGATCCCGTCGGCCACCAGGCGATCGAGCACGCGCACGTTGCCGGTCGGATGCATGGAACGATCCGACTCTACAGCCCCCGGCGGCCACGATGAAGCTCACCGGGGGCCGACGCAGGAACGGCCGCCCGCTCGAGGTCCCGGCGCGGGACCGGCCACAGGGCCTGGGTTCCCGGCGCGAGCCACAACGGCATCGGAGCGGGTGGGTTGACGGTATGGCGGGACGGGGCTAGTAAAGCCGCCCTTTTCCCTCCGGGTCCCTGACCCGCCAACGCGAGAGACGCCTGCGATGCGAACGTACATGGCCAAACCAGCGGAGGCGCTGCCGAACCGCACCTGGTGGGTCGTCGACGCGACGAACCAGCCGCTCGGGCGCCTGGCGAGCCGGATCGCCACGGTGCTGCGCGGGAAGCACAAGGCGGAGTTCACGCCGCACGTCGACACCGGGGACTTCGTGATCGTCGTCAACGCCGACAAGGTGAAGCTCACCGGGTCGAAGCCGGCGTCGCACATCTATTACCGGCACACGGGGTACCCGGGCGGGATCAAGGGTGAGCCCTTCGCCCGCCTCGTGCGCCGGCGCCCCGCGGTCCCCATCGAGCTTGCGGTCAAGGGGATGCTTCCGCACACCCCGCTCGGTCGCAAGCTCCTCGCCAAGCTCAAGGTGTACGGCGCGGCGAAGCACCCGCACGACGCGCAGAAGCCGTCCCCCCTCCAGATCTGACGCTCGTGGCCGAGCGCGACGCGACCCGTCGTTGCCCGGCTCGACCGAGAACCCGGTGAACCTTGCCATGACCGAACCGTCCACTTCGTCCAGCCCGGCCCCGATCGGTGGCCCCATCTACGCGACCGGCAAGCGCAAGACCGCCGTCGCCCGCGTCTGGGTGGCGCCGGGGACCGGGACCATCGTGGTCAACGATCGACCGGTCGACGAGTACTTCGAGCGCGAGACGTCCCGGATGATCGTGCGCCAGTCGCTCGATCTGCTCGAGTCGGTGGACAAGTACGATGTCAAGGCCACGGTCGCCGGTGGCGGGCACAGCGCGCAGGCCGAGGCGATGCGGCACGGCATCGCGCGCGCGCTCGCCTCCGCTGACATCGAGCGCCGCAAGACGCTGAAGCGGGCGGGCTTCCTGACGCGCGACGCGCGCCAGAAGGAGCGTAAGAAGTACGGTCGCCCCGGTGCGCGCAAGCGCTTCCAGTTCTCGAAGCGCTAGCCGCCGAGACTCCGTCGCGTCCTTCGTCGTCCCGTTGAGGCGTTCGTCGCGGCGGCGCGCGTTCGGGTCGGTTTGGTCCCTCGGGCGCGTGCGCGGTCGCCTCGATCGACTTGTCGCGGCGTCGGGCCGTCGCTTGCGCGAGCCCGGGCCGTGGACGATGCTGTTTCGTCCATGCGCGCGGAGTTCACTATCCGGAGCGACTTCCAGGCGAAGGGCGATCAGCCGCAGGCGATCGAGCGTCTGGTCCGCGCCGTCGAGACGAAGCGGCGCCACCAGACGCTCCTCGGTATCACGGGTAGCGGCAAGACGTTCACCATCGCGAACGTCATCCAGCGCTACGGGCAACCGACGCTGATCATCGCCCCCAACAAGACCCTGGCGGCCCAGCTCTACGCGGAGATGCGGGACCTCTTCCCGGACGCCGCCGTTCACTACTTCGTCAGCTACTACGACTACTACCAGCCCGAGGCGTACATCCCCACGACGGATACCTTCATCGAGAAGGACGCCATCATCAACGAGCAGATCGATCGCATGCGCCACGCGGCGACGCACGCGCTGCTCTCACGCTCGGACGTCATCATCGTCGCCAGCGTGAGCTGCATCTACGGGATCGGCTCGGCGGAGACTTACCAGGGGCTGCTCATCGAGATCGTGCGCGGCGAGGAGCTGCGGCGGGACGAGCTGCTCCGGCGGCTAGTCGACATCCAGTACGAGCGAAACGACGTCGACTTTCACCGCGGCACCTTTCGGGTGCGCGGCGACGTCGTGGAGATCTTCCCCGTGTACGAGGAGTCTACCGCCGTTCGGGTGGAGTTCTTCGGGGACGAGGTGGAGCAGATCAGCACCGTCGACCCCGTTCGCGGCCGCGTGCTCGAGTCGATCGAGCGTTATGCCGTCTACCCCGGCTCCCACTACGTCACCCCGCGGCAGCAGCTGCAGCGCGCCATCGACTCCATCCGCGAGGAGCTCCGCGACCGGCTCGACTACTTCGACCGCGAGGGGCGCTTCCTCGAGAAGCAGCGGCTCGCCCAGCGCACCAGCTACGATCTGGAGATGCTCGAGCAGATGGGGTTCGTGCAGGGGATCGAGAATTATTCCCGGCACCTGTCGCAGCGGGACCCCGGCGCGCCCCCGCCGACGCTGGTCGACTACTTCCCCGAGGGGTTCCTCCTGGTCATCGACGAGTCGCACCAGACCATCCCGCAGATCGGCGCGATGTACCGCGGGGACCGCGCTCGCAAGGATACGCTGGTCGATTTCGGATTCCGTCTCCCGAGCGCACTCGACAACCGGCCGCTGAAGTTCGAGGAGTTCGAGCAGTACATGCAGCACGTCATCTTCGTGTCGGCCACCCCGGGCGACTACGAGCTGAAGTCGTGCGGCGGGGACGTCGTCGAGCAGGTCATCCGCCCCACCGGGCTCCTCGATCCGGAGATCATCGTCCGGAGGGTCGACGGGCAGGTGGACGACCTGCTCGGGGAGATCCGGACGCGGGTGGCGCGGGACGAGCGGGTCTTGGTGACTACGCTGACCAAGCGCATGTCCGAGGACCTCACCGACTACTATGCGGAGCTGGGCGTCCGCGTCCGCTACCTCCACTCGGACGTGGAGACGCTGGAGCGCATGGATCTGCTGCGGGACCTGCGGGCGGGCGAGTACGACGTGCTCGTCGGGATCAACCTGCTGCGCGAGGGGCTCGATCTGCCCGAGGTGAGCCTGGTCGCGATCCTCGACGCCGACAAGGAAGGGTTCTTGCGCAGCGCCCGCTCCCTCATCCAGACCATCGGACGGGCGGCCCGAAACGCGCGGGGTCAGGTGATCATGTACGCGGACCGGACGACGGCCGCGATGGCCGAGGCGATCGGCGAGACCAACCGGCGCCGCGAGAAGCAGACCGCCTACAACGCCGCGCACGGGATCACGCCGGAGACGATCCGCCGGGCCATCCTCGACATCAACCCGGCGAGCGGCAACACCGACTACTACGCGGTACCGCGCTCGGGTGGGGCGGAGCGCCCGCGGTCCCAGGCCCCGCGGGCGGCGCCGCGGCCCCTCGACCTGAACGACCAGATCGAGGCGTTGCGCCAGCAGATGTTCGTCGCGGCCGAGAGCCTGCGGTTCGAGGACGCCGCTCGCCTGCGCGACGAGCTCCACCGGTTGACCGCCGTGGCGGGCAAGAACGGCGCCGGGGGGCCGGCCTCCACCCGCGTGCCGGCGGGTGTCGACGGGGCGACCGCGTCCGCGGGCAAGCGGCGCTCCACCCGCCCACCCGCCCGTGGTGGCGGCGCCGCGGCCTCACGTCGGCGACGGTGAGCGAGCCTCGTCGGCGGGGGTCGGGGTATTGGCTAACATGGGGGGCGTGGCGCTCGCCCTCAACGTCCTCCGCGTCGTCGCCGGCCTGCTCGGCGTCGGGGCGCTCTGCGTGCCGGCGATCCCGCTCTTGCTCGTCCTCTCACCGAGCCGTCGGGCGCGCGTGACCGTGATCAGCGCCTGGGCGAAGTCGGTCGGTTGGCTCTGCGTGAAGCTCAGCGGGATCGAGGTCGAGATCCGGGGGAGGGAGCGCCTCCTCGTCGCGAGGCCGGCGATCTTCGTCATCAACCACGCCTCGCTGCTCGACGTCCTGCTCGCGATGTGGCTCACACCCTTCGGGACCACGGCAGTCGCGAAGAAGGAGATCCTCTGGGTGCCGCTGGTGGGCCTCGTCTATGCTCTCTCGGGGAGCCTGCGCATCGATCGCAGCGACCGACCGCGCGCGGTCGCAGCGATGGCCGCGCAGGCGCGGTTCCTCCAGGATCACGGACTGTCCGTGGCCATCTGGCCCGAGGGTACGCGCTCGCGGACCGGGCGCCTGCTGCCGCTCAAGAAGGGCTTCGCGCACCTCGCGCTGCAGACGCGGCTGCCGATCGTGCCCGTCGTCGTCTCGGGGGCGCACCGAGCCTGGCGCGTCGGCGGCTTCCGGATCCGCGAGGGCGCTCGCGTGCGCGTCGAGATCGCCGCGCCGATCCCCACCGACGACTGGACGCGGGAGCGGCTGGACGAGCAAGTCGAGGCGGTGTCCCGCGTCTTCCGGGAGCGGCTGCCCCCCGACCAGCAGCCGCTCGACCCGCCCCCGTGAGCGGGGGCGACGGCGCGGCGCGGCCCCCATCACAGGAGGTCTTCGTCGCCCTGCGCGCGCAGGCGCTCGACGGCGAGGCGCACGTCCTGCGCGCGGCTGCGCGGGATGACGAGCAGGGCTTCGTCGGTCTCGACGATGCAGAGGTCGTCCACCCCGATCGCCACCAGCACCCGCCGCCCGCCGGTCGTGCGCAGGTCCTCCACCAGGTTACGGTGCGCGTCGAGGGCGATTGCCGACGGCGCGAGGACGTTGCCGTCGGCGTCCTGGCGGCCGAGCTCCCAGGCGCTCTCCCAGCTCCCGAGGTCGCTCCAGCCGAACGCGCCGGGCACGACGGCGAGCGGCGTCGCGTGTTCCATGACGCCGTGATCGATGCTCACCGACGGCAGCCCCGCGAACACCGCGCGCGTGGTCACCGCCTCGGCGTCGGGCCCCGCCGCGGCCGCCGCCTCGATGCGCGCGAGTCCGTCGGAGAGCGCCGGCAGGTGCGCGGCGATCGCGTCGAGCAGGGTCGCGGCCCGGAAGAAGAACATGCCGCCGTTCCACAGGAAACGGCCCGACGCCACGTACTCCTCGGCGCGCACGCGGTCGGGCTTCTCCACGAAGCGAAGGACGTGGTGCACGCCGGCCGCCACCGCGTCGCCGACCTCCAGGTACCCGTACCCCGTCTCCGGCCGCGTGGGGCGAAGGCCCACCGTCGTGATGGGCCCGTCCGCGGCGGAGTCGATCGCCAGGGCGGCAACCCGGCGGAATTCGGGCTCGTCGCCGACGTGATGGTCGCTCGGTAGCACCATCACGACGGCGTCGGGGTCGCGGCGGCGGATGAGGGAGGTCGCCCACCCGATGCACGCTGCCGTGTTGCGCGCGGCTGGCTCCCCGAGGAAAGTCGCGGCCCCGAGGTGGGGCAGCGCCGCGCGTGTCGCCGCCACCAGGTGCTCGCCGGTGGCGATCACGATCCGCTCCGGTGGGCAGAGCGGCTCGATGCGCCGGACCGTGGCCGCGATGAGGCTCGTGTCCGGATCGGGACCGATGCACAGGAGCTGCTTGGGGCGAAGTCGGCGGGAGGCCGGCCAGAAGCGAGTGCCGCTGCCTCCGGCCAGAATGACCGCGTGAACGTGCCGCATGGATCCCCCGATACCATGACCCCGCGGCGGGGGGACCCCCCGCCCGAGCTCGGCCGGTTGCGTTGCCTCCCCCGGCGCGAGGGGGCGGCTCCCCTTCTAGCCCCCACCCGGCCAGGCGCGTGCCATGGCCAGGGTCGCGATCGCGAGCGGCAGCGTCCACAGCGCGAAGAGCGGGAAATGACCGCGGACCACGGTGCCGCGCAGGAGCCCCAGCGCGATCAGCCCCACGGCGAAGGCCGTCCCCGCGCCGACGACCCCGGTCACTGGGTCGAAGCCGGCGTTGAGCAGCGCCGGGACCTCCAGCAGCACGGCGCCGGCGATCGCGGGGAGCGAGATCAGCATCGAGAGCTCGAAGGCGCGCGCGGGGCGTACGCCGGCCCAGAGCGCCACCGCGATGGTGAGCCCGCTGCGCGAAACCCCGGGGAGCACGGCGAGCCCCTGGACGACGCCGAGCAGCAGCGCGACGCCCCAGGAGGGCACCTCGTCGTCGCCGGACGGCGCCCAGCGGGCGGAGGTCAGCGCGGCCGTCGTCAACAGGAACCCCAGGCCCACGGCGAGCGGCGACGTCGTCCACCGCTCGACCGGATCGCGGAGCATCAGACCGATGATGCCCGTGGGCAGCGTCGCCAAGGCGACGACGAGGGCGTCACGCCCCGCGATCGAGGCGGTGAGCTGGCGCGGCCGCGCCAGCCCCCGCCCGCCGGCGAGGAGGGCCTGGCCCACCCGCGCGCGGAGCACGAGGAGAGTGGCCAGCAGCGTGCCCGCGTGGAGCAGTACGTTGAGCGGGAGGCCGCCGTCCTCGACGTCGAAGAGGAGCTGGGCGAGGGCCAGGTGACCATCGCTGGAGACGGGCAGAAACTCAGTCAGTCCCTGCAGCGCCCCGAGGGTAAGGGCTTCGATGATTGAGAGCTGCATCGGAGGGCTTTCAGCGCCGGGCGCCTTCGGTTCTAGCCGGAGAGCGCCGCGGCGATCAATCGTTCGAGCCGCCGCTGGGAAACCACCCCATGCGCGACCGCGATCACGATCCCCTCCCGGTCCACGATCACCAGCGTCGGCAGGTTGTCCGCCCCGAAGCTCAGGGCCACCGCCCCGTCGGCGTCGTGCACCGCGATCGAGTCCGGGGCGTGCGCGGTGGCGAAGCCGGCCGCGGCGTCGGCGTCGTCCGCGGTGGCGACGCCGAGGACGGTGACGGATTCGCGCGGGTGGCTCGCGGCCGCGGCCCGGATCATCGCGGCCGCCTCGCGACAGGGGACGCACCAGCTCGCATAGAAATCGAGGACGACGACGCGCCCCCGGAGCTCCGAGAGCCGCACGCGATTTCCCGCCGGGCCGCCGTGGACGACCGGGAGGGCGAAGTCGGGCGCCGGTGAACCCAGCAGCGGCGTGCCGGACCGCATCGACAACGGTCCAAGCGCCAGCAGGGCCACGAGCGCGCCGCCGATCAGGACGCCGGCCGCCACCCAGGCGAGGCGCCGGTCACGGGAGGGTCTCGAGGGGTCGCTCATGGTGGGGGCGGGACGGCGGCGGAGGCCGCCACTCGGTCGCGGCGGTGGCGGCGGCGGTTCCCGCGACCGGGAGGCGGAGGCGCACGCGCGCGCCCCCGGCGGGGCTCGTCAGGATGACGATCGACCCTCCGTGCTCGACGACGATCTTCTTCACGATGGCCAGCCCGAGCCCGGTCCCGGCCGTCTTGGTGGTCACGTACGGGTCGAAGACGGTATCCCGGAGGTCCTCGGGGACGCCCGGACCGTCGTCGTCCACGTCGAGCTGGTGATGGTCGTGATCGCGCAGCAGGGTGAGGGTGATCCGGCCGTGCTCCCGCCCCCCGAGCTCCATCGCCTGCCGCGCGTTGACCACCAGGTTGATCAGCACACGACCGAGCATCTCCGCGTCGAAGCTCGCCAGCGCCGGGTCCTCCGGGACCTCGACCATCACCGTGATCCGGGTCGTCGCGGCCGCCTCCTCGCCGCCCGCGGCGATTCGCTGCAGCCGCTCCTGCTGCTCGCGGACGAAGGCCCGGAGATCGCCCGCCTTGAGCGCGGGGTGGGGCAGGCGGGCAAAATCCGAGAACTCCGTGACCAGGCGGTGAAGGGTGTGGACCTCCGCCTCGACCATCTCCCGCGTCTCCCGGAGCAGGCCGCGGTAGCCGGGGTCGTCGCCGGGGTAGCGGCGGTGGACCTCCTGCACGGCGAGCTGGATCGGGGTCAGCGGGTTCTTGATCTCGTGGGCCAGGCGCCGCGCCATCTCCTGCCAGGACGCGACCCGTTGCAGGTACTCGACCCGCGCGCGGCTCGCCTCGACCTCGTCGAGCATGCGGTTGAAGGCGCGCGCGAGCCCGGCGAGCTCGGTGGGCCCCGTCTCCGGCACCCGCACGGCGAGGTCGCCCGCGGCGACCCGCCGTGTCGCCGCGTCGAGGCGCCGAACGTGCACGACGATGCCCCGCGCCACGGCGCCGCCGACCCCGACCGCGGCGGCCACTGTCAGGAAGAGCAGCAGCGCGAAGACGAGCACGTAGGTCTGCTCGTCGGCGGCGCGGCGGCGCTCGATGTGGCGGTAGGTGTCGACGAAGCCGCTCATCCCGTCTCGCTCGTCGAAGCGGGCCCGATCCGCCGAGAAGACGGCGACCAGGGTAGGGCCGGCGGGGGGGGCGACCTCGTCGTCGGACTCCGCCTCGGCGGGCCCGGCGCCCTCCGCCGCGGCGCGGTCGGCCGCCAGCGCGGCGATTGGGTCTCCGGTCAGGGCACGGGTTACCGTGAGCGCGTTCTCGCGGCTCGCATCGAGCGGGTGGCCGCGGTCGATGCGCGCGAGTTCGACGTCGTCGTCCAGCACGACGGCGAGCGACACCAACCCCTCGGCGCGCGGGAACAACGCCGCGAGCTCGCGCCGCGCCGCGGCCCCGTCCCGAACGGCCGCCGCGCGCCGCAGTGGCTCGTGGGCCGCGAGCGCCGTGGCCTGGTGACGCATCGAGGCCTTCATCGCGGCGGCGAGGTCCTGGTAGAGGCCGAGAGCCTGGTCCAGGCGCGCGCCAATTTCGGGCACGAAGAACCGCGCGGCGGTGTAGTCGACCATGCTGCTGGCGAGCAGCACGGCGACGATGAGCGGGATCACCGTCGTCAGGCCGACCACCAGACGCAGGCGCCACCAGATGCTCCTCCGGCCGGACACCTCGCGATTCTCTCCCCCGCTGTCGAGCGGGTAAAGCCGCGTCGGGTGTTCCGGGCGCCGACGAGGCGGTAAGGTCCCTTCATGGCAGCGCCGGGCAGCGACCCCGACCCAATTCGCGACCTGATGGCCTTCCTCGATGCGAGCCCGACCCCGTATCACGCGGCCGTGGAGGCCGCGCGTCGCCTCGGCGAGGCCGGGTTCACCGAGCTCGACGAGCGCGAGCCATGGCGCCTCGCGCCGGGTGCGGCCCATTTCGTCGTCCGCGGCGGCGGCACGCTGGCCGCGTTCCGTCTCGGCGCGCGCCCCCTGGCGGAGTCGGGCGCGCTGCTGCTCGGCGCCCACACGGACTCGCCCACCCTCCGGCTCCGCCCGCGGCCGGAGCTGAGCCAGGCGGGCTACGACCAGCTCGCGGTCGAGATCTACGGCGCCCCGCTCCTTTCCACCTGGCTCGATCGCGAGCTCTCGATCGCCGGCCGGGTCGCGTTCGCCGACGGCTCCGTCGAGCTGGTGCGCCTCCCCGGCGCGCCCTGTCGGCTCCCGTCGCTCGCCATTCACCTCGACCGTGAGGTGAACGTCGAGGGTCTCAAGCTCGCTCTCGACGCGCACGTTCGCCCCTTCGTCGGCGCGTCGCGCGCCGACGCGCCGCTGAACGTCGCCGACCTGCTGGCCGAGGAGTTCCAGCGGCGCGGGGTCGTCGCGGCCGGCGCCCCGACGATCGCGGCCGCGGACCTTGCTCTCTTCGATGTGCAGCCGGCCGCCCTCGGTGGGCGGCACGGCGAGCTCTTGTGTTCGGCGCGGCTCGACAACCTCGTCTCGTGTCACGCGCTCGTCGCGGCGCTCGTCGCGGCGCCGCCGGTCGACGCCGCCCAGGTCGTCCTGCTCTACGACCACGAGGAGGTGGGCAGCGAGTCCGCCCAGGGGGCGAGATCCCGCTTCGCGCTGGGGATCCTGGGGCGGCTGGCGACGAACAATGACCAAGCCGGCACCGCCGCCGGGGAGCCATCGCCGTCCGCTCTCGATCGCGCGCTCGCGCGCTCGCTGGTCGTCAGCGTGGACATGGCCCACGCCGTCCACCCGAACCACGCCGAGCGCAGCGACGAGCTGCACGGTCCGGTGCTCGGCGGCGGCCCCGTGCTCAAGTCCAACGCGGCCCAGAATTACGCCACCGACGCGCCCGCGCAGGCTGTCTTCGTCGCCGCCTGTCGAGCGGCCGGGTGCGAGCCGCAGCGCTTCGTCTCGCGCAATGACGTCCGCTGCGGCTCGACCATCGGCCCGCTCCTGGCCGCGCAGCTCGGCGTTCGCGCCGTGGATGTCGGGCTGCCGATGCTCGGGATGCACTCCTGCCGCGAAACCTGCGACGCTCGCGACGTGGCGCCGATGATCCGGACGCTCACCGGGCTCCTCGCGCGCGGCGTGGCCCCGGCGCCGCGCGACTGACCCGCGGCGGGACGCTCGCGCCGGTCGGGGGTGGTCCTCGCAGCGGTCGGTGGGTTAGACTGCGCCCCGTTTCGCCGGAGGATGAGCGAGTGTCGAGCGACGCGTCAGAGTCCACGATCCTGGTCACCGGGGCCGGGGGGTTCATCGGTTCCCACCTCGTCGAGGTCCTGCTCGCACGCGGCCACCGCGTCCGAGCGCTGGTCCGGTACACGAGCCACGCCGGGACCGGGAACCTCGCCGAGGTCGTCGCCCGACTCGCCGCCGCGCACCCCGCGACGCCGCTCCCCGCGCTCGGCCCGAGCGCTGTCGCCCACGGTCCGCTCGAGGTGGTGTGGGGAGACGTGACCGACCCCGCGCAGATGCTCCGGCTCTGCGCCGGGGTCCACGGGATCTGCCACCTCGCCGCCCTGATCGGGATCCCGTACTCCTACGTCGCCCCGGCCTCCTACGTCGACGTGAACGTCCGCGGCACACTGCACCTGCTCGAGGGGGCGCGCGCCCACCACGTGCGCCGCTTCGTGCACACCTCGACCAGCGAGGTCTACGGGACCGCTCGCTACACGCCGATCGATCTCGCCCACCCCCTACAGGCGCAGTCACCGTACTCGGCGACCAAGATCGGGGCCGACAAACTGGTCGAGTCCTACGCCCGCTCCTTCGACATGGACGCGGTGGTGCTGCGGCCGTTCAACACGTTCGGGCCGCGGCAGTCCTTCCGCGCGGTGATCCCGACCATCATCGGCCAGGCGCTGCGCGGTGGCGCGGTCACCCTCGGCAACCTCGACGCGGTGCGTGACTTCACCTTCGTGCTCGACACCTGCCACGGCTTCGTGCGCGCCCTGGAGGCGGAGCTGCCCCGGCCCACCACGGTGCACCTCGGCACCGGCTCCGCCGTGACCGTCCGCGAGCTCGTCGCGACCATCGGTCGCCTGCTCGGGCGGGAGCTCGCCGTCGACACCGACGCGGGGCGGGTCCGCCCGCGGGCGAGCGAGGTGGACGTGCTCCTCTCCGACCCGTCTTGCGCCGAGGAGCTGCTCGGGTGGCGGCCGTCGGTGACCCTCGAGGAGGGCCTGCGGCGCACCATCGCGCACATGCAGGAGCGCGGGCAGGCGGGGGGTGAGCGGTATCATGTCTGACGGTCACGCGATCATACTCGCCGGCGGTCTCGGGCGGCGCCTGGTGCCGTTCACCAACGTGCTGCCGAAGCCGCTGCTCCCCATCGGGCACGTTCCCATCCTCGAGGTCGTGCTGCGGCAGCTGGTCGCCGGCGGCATCGGCACCGTCCACCTCGCCGTCGGCTACCTCGCCGAGCTCATCCAGAGCTACTTCGGCGACGGGTCGAAGCTCGGGCTCCGGATCCACTACTACCGCGAGCCGGCCCCGCTCGGCACCGCGGCGCCCGTGCGCTTCGTCATCGACCACTGGGCGGGCGAAGCGCCCGTCCCGGAGCGCTTCGTGGTGATGAACGGAGACCTCTTGATGGACGTCCGGTACGCTGACTTCGTCGCCGCCCACCGCCCCGGCGCGCTCACGGTCCTGGTGGCGGAGAAGCGGGTCAAGATCGATCTGGGCGTGTTGGCGGTGAGCGACGGCGACGCGGTGACGGATTACATCGAGAAGCCGGAGTACCAGTACCTCGTCTCCACCGGCGTCTACGTGTTCAGCCGCGAGCTCGTCGAGCTCATCCCCGCGGGCGAGCGGCTCGATCTGCCGGAGCTCGTGAAGCGGCTCCTCGCGCTCGGGCGCCCGGTGAACGCCGTGCACCTCTCGCGTGTCGGCTCGCTCTGGCTCGACCTCGGTCGCCTCGAGGACTACGAGGAGGGGCGGGCGCTGTTCGAGGCGGACCCGGGAAGGTTCGCTTGCCCGGCGCCGTGACAGTCCACCTGCTCGGGGCCCGGGGTCCGGTGGGCACGGTGCTCGCGCGGGCGCTCGCGGCGGAGCCGGGACTGGCGCTTCGCGGCTACACGGGCGAGCCCGGCCCGCAGAGCTACGCGGCCTTCTCCGCCGACTGGCGCGGGGCGCCCGACGACGTCGTCTTCGTCGCCGGGGGGAGCACGCGCGGGACGCTGGTCGACCTTGTGGACTCGCACGTGACGCGCCTGGCGCGGGTGCTCGATCGCTTCGAGGCGGTGGGTTGGCCTGGGCGCCTGCTGCTGCTGGGGAGCGCGGCGGAGCTGGTCCCCGCGAGCACCTACGGCGCGGTCAAGGCCGCCCAGCACCGCCTCGCGGCGGCCGCCGCCGCGTCGCACGGGGTGCCCATGCTCTGCCTGATGCTGCACAGCCTGGTGCCCGAGGCCCGGCCGACGCGGGGTGTCTTCGCGGAGCTGTTGGCGCAGTACGAGGCGGGCGGCCCGGTGAGCGTGCACCACCTCGGCGGAGCGCGCGACTACGTGTCGAACGCGCAGCTCGGCCTGGCCTGCGCGGTCCTGGCGTCCCACCCCGAGGCCTGGCCAGCGCCGGGGCCCCGCGGGATCGAGATCGGCAACGGCACGCCCGTCACCGTGGCGGCGTGGATCGCCGCCTTTCGCGGCGAGTTCGGGCCCGAGCCCGCGCTCGAGGAGCGGCAGCCCGGGCACCCCGATCCGTCGATCGTGGCCGATCCGGCGCCGCTCCGGGGGCTGCTCGCCCGTTGCGATCCGGGCGCCGTCGCGCGATACGAGGCACTTCGTCCCGATCTTCGCCGGCTGATCCAGGGCTGGCGCGCGCGCGCACCATGAAGCTCGACGTCGTCCTCCCCATCTACAACGAGGTGCGGGCCCTCGGCCCGTTCCTCGATCGGCTCACGGCCGAGCTCGAGCGGCTGGGCCACGACTGGCGGATCCACCTCGTCGTCGATCGCTCGACCGACGGCACGGAGGCGCTGGTCGCCGCGCGCTGTGCCGCCGAGCCGCGCCTGGCCGCGCTCCTCCTGAGCGCGCGCTTCGGCCACCAAGAGGCGCTCCTCGCCGGCCTCGGCGCTGCCCGCGAGGAGGCGGCGGTCCTGATGATGGACGCGGACGGACAGCACCCGCCGGCCCTCGTCGAGCGGCTGGTCGCCGAGCTCCGGGGCGACGTCGACGTGGTGCTCACGCGACGGGTGACCAACCGTACCCAGCCGCTCCTCGCCCGGCTGTTCTCGCGGGCGTTCTACGCCGTGATGTCGAGCGTGAGCGGCGTTCCGCTCGAGCCCGGTATGGCCGACTTCCGGCTCCTGTCCCCGCGGGTGGTGGCCGTGTTGCGCGAGGCCCTGCCCGAGCACGCGCCCTTCCTGCGCGGCCTGTTGTCGTGGCTCGGCTTCCAGCAGGTGGTGGTCAACTACCACGCCGAGGCGCGCATCGAGGGGCAAACGAAGTACTCCTTCCGGCGGCGCCTGCGCATGGCGCGGCTCGCCATCCTCGCCTTCAGCGTGGGGCCGCTCCGCCTGGCGATGCCGCTCGGGCTGGTGGTGGCGCTCGGTTCGATGCTGTACGCCGCGTACCTCGCGGTCGATTGGCTCCTCGGCACCCAGTCGCTCCCGCCGGGCTGGACCACGATCGTGGTCATGGTCGCGTTTTTGGGCGGAGTCCAGCTCGCGTTCATCGGCGTGCTCGGCGAGTACCTCGCCAACGTGTACGCCGAGGTGAGGCGCCGGCCGCGCTTCGTGGTGCGCCGCGCCATCAACTACGGCACCGGGGACTTCCGTCGCTTCGGGTGAGCCCCGCGCGGCCGTCGCCGCGGCCGCGGCCACGCGCGTGGCACCGCGCGTGCATCGCTGCCGGCGATGCACCCAGCGAAGGAGGCACGCGTGCGCGATCGATCCTGGAATTTCGCCCGACTCGCGGTCGGGGCGCTGCTCGTCGTCGGCGGTTGCGCCGGCGTGGGGGGTGGCGAGGGTGGCGAGCTGGCGGGCGGGGGCGCGCCCCGCGCCGCTGATGCCACCGAGGCGCCGCTCGGGGCGATCGCCGGCGCATCGGGCGTCGCGACGCCGGCTCCAGACGGCGGGGGCGTGGCGGAGGGGGTCGCCGGTGCGCCGGGGTCCTGGTCGACGGGAACCGCGGGTGAGTCGACCGCCGCCGGAGCCGGGAGCGTCGTCGTCACGGAGCCTCCGGGCTCGGGCGGGGTGGCCGTGGGCTCCGGCGGTCGCGGCGGCGCGGGGCCTCTGGCGCCGCCGCGTACCGGGGACGGTTCGGACAGCGCCGCGGGCGGCGGCGACGCTGGCGTTCTCACCGGCGCGGTCACCGCCGGTGGCGCGGCTGGTGCGGGCGCTCCCGTCACTCGGGGCGGCGCTCTGGGGGCCACCGGCGGCGAGGAGCTCACGGGTGGCAACGGGCCCGCTGCCGGAAACCCGCGGCCCGGCGCCGGCGGGGACGGTGGGATCGCCGGCGCGCCGTGGCGGAGCTCGGTCGCCGGCGCCGCCGGGGCGGGGGACGCCGCGCTGGCGGGCGCCGCCGGGGCCGGCCTCGTCGCCGCGGGGTCACCTTCGACCGCGTGCGCGCTGCTCGAGCCATCCGCGCCCGGTGGCGGGCGCTGCACGGTCGAGCCGGGGGCGACCTCGGCGCTGCTCCTGGTCGCCGACCTCGTCACGCCCGAAGCGGTGATCGAGCGCGGGCAGCTCCTGGTGGACGGGGCGGGGCGGATCGCCTGCGTCGGCTGCGACTGCGCGGGCGTCGACCCCGGCGCGACCCGCGTGATCTGCCCCGACGCGGTCGCCGCGCCCGGGCTGGTCAACGCGCACGATCACGCCGGGTGGATGAACGGCGAGCCCATCGACCAGGGCGACTTCGTCGATCTGACGGGGGCGCCCCTCGAGGCGGACCCGGGCACGCGCTTCGAGCACCGCAACGACTGGCGAGAGGCCGGCAACGGACGCCTGCCCAAGATTGCCGCGCCCGGCGGCGGCGCGACCCTCGCGGAGAAGATTCACGGCGAGCTGCGCTTCGCCCTCGGGGGGGCGACCACCAGCTTTGCCTCGGCGCGCCTGACGGGGCTCCTTCGCGACGTCGACGACAGCGCGCTGACCGACGAGCGCACGCGGAACGTCGACGGCCACGCCTACGCGACCTACGAGACGTTCCCGCTCGGGGCGAGCGCCCAGGCCGCGAGCGGCTGCGGCGCCTACTCCCTCCGGGGGCCGGTGGGGGCCTACCCCTGGGTGCCCCACGTCGCCGAGGGGATCGACGTGACCGCGCGCAACGAGCTCTTGTGCCTAACCGGGCTGGTCCCGGGCGGCTTCGACGTCCTCGACGGGCGGACCGCGATCATCCACGGCGTGGCGCTCCTCGCGCGCGACATGGCCTACCTCGCGGCCCAGGGGACCAAGGTCGTCTGGTCGCCGCGGTCGAACCTCGTGCTCTACGGGGACACGGCCCGAGTCACCGCGATGGACCGGCTGGGGGTCACCCTCGGGCTCGGCACCGACTGGCTGCCCACCGGCTCGATGAACGTGCTGCGGGAGCTCGCCTGCGCCGACGAGTTCAACCGCGCCCACCTCGACGGGTACTTCGCGGACGCCGAGCTCGTCGCCATGGCGACCGCGGGCGCCGCCGCGGCGCTCGGCTACGACGACGCGCTCGGGCGGCTCGCGGTGGGGTTGATGGGGGACGTCGCGGTCTTCGCGCGGCGGGGCCGCCCCCCGCACCGCGCCGTGATCGACGCGGACGAGGGCGACGTCCTGCTGGTCCTGCGCGGAGGGGTCCCGACCGTCGGCGACGCGGAGCTGGTGGCGGCGCTCGCCGAGGACTGCGACCCGATCGGCGAGGTCTGCGGCGTCCCCAAGCGCGCCTGCGTGGCGCGGGACACCGGCGAGCGATGGGACGCGATCGTGGCGGCCGTGGGCCCCGACGCCTACCCGCTCTTCGGCTGCGGCGCGCCGCCGGGCGAGGTGACCTGCGTGCCGAGCCGCTCGCTACCGGAAGGGGCCGTCGCGGGCCCGTCCTCCGTGTATTCCGGGCGGTCCGCCGCCGACGATCTCGACGGTGACGGGATCGTCGACGCGGTGGACCTCTGTCCCACGATCTTCGATCCGGTGCGCCCCCTCGATGAGGGTGCGCAGGCGGACGCGGACGGCGACGGCGTTGGCGACGCCTGCGATCCCTGCCCGCTCGCGCCCGCTCGCGCCGCCTGCGCCGGCGATCTCGACGGCGACGGCGTTGGGGACGGCCGCGACCTCTGTCCCTTCGACGCCGCGTCGAGTCTGAGCGATCGGGACGGTGACGGGTGGGGGGACGCCTGCGACGCCTGCCCCGACGCCCCGAACCCCGGCACGGCCGCTTGCCCCGGGCCCCCGGCGACCATCGCCGAGCTGTGGCGGCTCGGCGACGGGGTCACGGCGACGCTCGACGGGGTCTGCGTCGTCGCGGCGAAGCCCCCCCGACGGCTCTGGATCCAGGACCCGCAGCCGGCCTCGTCCGGAGAGAGCGCGGGGCTCTTCGTCTACTCGGGCGACGCGGAGCTCTCCGGGAGCGCCGGCGATCGGATCCGGGTGAGCGGCACCACCGCGACCTACGACGGCGGCTTCGAGCTCACCGAGCCCACGGTCACCGTGCTCGCGGTCGCCGCCCCCGACTGCGCCACCGAGGCGCTCGCGATCGCCGTGACGCCGGAGTCCATCGCGCCCGGCGCCGCGACCGAGCTCGACTTCCGCTACAGGCTCGTTCGCCTCGACGACGTCGCGGTGACCCATTCCGGGGAAGGCAGCGCGCCGCTCGTCATCGACGGCGTGCTGCCCGTCTCGAGCTACCTGGCGGGGTTCGATCCGATCACCTACCCCGTCGGGACACGGTTCGCCGCGCTCTGGGGCGTCGTCGACTATCACGACGGCAGCCAGATCGCGCCGCGGACCACGGCGGACCTAATGGTGGAGTAGTCGGGCGCGCGTGAAAGGAGGATTGGGCGCGGTCACATTCCGCTCAGCGCCCCCGTGCGGTCAACCGCGCGGCCGTCGATCGGGCGCGGGATCGGCCTCGTTCGCCTTGACGCCGTCGTGGCCCTCGCGCTCCAGTTCCCTCCATCATGCGCATCCTCTTCATCGGCGGCACCGGCATCATCAGCTCGGCCTGCACCCCGCTCGCCCTCTCCCGCGGGATCGAGACCTACCTGCTGTGCCGCGGCCGTTCGCCCCGCCTGGTCCCCGAGGGGGCGAAGGTGCTGCGCGGTGACATCCGCGACTGTGAGTCGGCGCGGCGCGCGCTCGGGGAGCTCACCTTCGACGCGGTGGTCGACTGGGTGGCCTTCACCCCCCACCACGTCGAGGCCGATCTCGAGCTGTTTCGGGGTCGGACGCGGCAGTACGTCTTCATCAGCTCGGCCTCGGCCTACCAGACGCCGCCCGCGCGCCTGCCGGTGACCGAGTCCACCGTGCTCGCCAACCCCGTCTGGCAGTACTCGCGCGACAAGATCGCCTGCGAGGAGCGCCTCGTCCGCGCGTACCGCGAGGAGGGCTTCCCGATCACCATCGTGCGGCCCTCGCACACCTACGACGCGACGCTGCTGCCCCCGCAGGGCGGCTGGACGGTGATCGACCGGATGCGCCGCGGCCGGCCCGTGGTGGTGCACGGCGACGGCTCGAGCCTGTGGGTCTTGACCCACCACCGCGACTTCGCCAAGGGCCTGGTGGGCCTCCTCGGGCTCGACGCCGCCATCGGCGAGGCGCTGCACATCACCAGCGACGAGCTTTTGACCTGGGACCGGATCCACCAGATCCTCGCGCGGGCGGCCGGCACCGAGGCGCGCCTCGTCCACGTGCCATCCGAGGTCATTGCCCGCTACGACCGAGAGTGGGGCGATAGCCTCCTCGGTGACAAGACGCACTCGATGATCTTCGACAACACGAAGATCAAGCGCCTCGTCCCCGACTTCTCGGCGACTATCCCGTTCTCACGCGGGGCCGAGGAGATCGTTGCCTGGTACGACGCCGATCCAGCGCGCCGTCAGGTCGATCCTGCGTTCGACGCCCTGACGGACCGCATCATCGCGGACCACGAACGCACGTGGGGAGGGTGACGCGCACCGCGCCGGGGAGCGCGAGGCGGCTCACCACCGCAGTCGCGAGATCGGCGCGCTCCACGTCGTTGCAGTAGGTCGCCAGGGCGCGCGCCGAGGCAGGGTCAAGGTCGAGGAAGCGCAGCCCCGTGAGCCCGTCGGCGCACCGGACGACCTCGGCCCTCGTCTCGATGGCGTGCCAGGTAGGCAGCTCGAAGTAGAGCTCCAGGCACGTGCCGAGGGGCGGGGGGTCGGAGAGCTCGACGCCGAGCCCCTCCGGCGAGACGTCGCGGCAGACCGCCTTCTCCCAGCGGCTCGTGAGGTCCACCAGCACGGGGGCCGAGAGCGCCACGCGGGGGTGGCCGCGGCGGTCGCGGGGGAAGGTGCCGGATTGCGGTCTCACGGTTCTTCCCTGAGAGCACGGGTCATGCCAGCGGCTCACCCGCGCGATGTCGGGGTTTTTGGTCGATCGTGGGACGAGTCGTGCCCCGCAGCCGTTGCGGGGTGGCACAGCTCCGTGTCTCGGGGATCACGGTCCACGGCGCGTCACGGAGGCGCTGCCTCGGGCCGGCGGGCAGGGTGGACGCCAGCTCACGGCGGGGGCGGGGCGAACCGGGACTCGGGGAAGGGCTCGGGTGACGGGGACCAGCGGATCGGCTCCGGAGCGGGGCGGACGCGGATCCCGCGGGCCTCGAGGCCGGCGAGGTCGTCGTAGTAGAGCGTGACGAGTTGGCGCGGGTGGCTCCCCTCGGCGCGCTCGAAGGTCGTGGTCGAGACGGGGCTGTACCGGGACTCGCCGTATTCGGTGCCGAGGTTGCCCGTGCTCTCCTGCGGACCTGGGGCGGTACCGGGGCGCGCGGACCTCGGTCGGGACTTGGCCTCGGGTGCGGCGTCGTCGGTGGATCTCCCACCTCTGGTGCGGCTCGGCGCCTCCCGGCGAGCCGAGCGTTCACCGAGGTCGTAGCGCGGGGTCGGGTAGGGCACCACGGCGACCGGCCGCGGTCGCTCGACGAAACAGGCGACCCCGAGCACGCCGACGTTCTCCGGGGTGCCCAGCCGCGACGAGTAGCTCTGCCCGGGGGTGGAGAAGCGGAAGCTGGCGACGGCGTCGAGGCTCTGCCGGAAGCCGTCGACCGTGACGGACCCGTAGG
>CAYOLF010000008.1:61450-110337 GCA_964404725.1 uncultured Polyangiaceae bacterium | reverse complement strand
GACGGGCGGGACCGGCGGCGTGGGTGGGACGACGGGCGGGACCGGCGGCACCGGCGGCGGGCCCGCTCAGGGGGACTGCTGCACGGCGACGGAGGCCTGGGGCTGTCTCGACCAAGACGTCGAGGACTGCGTCTGCGCGATCGATGCCTACTGCTGCGTCAACGCCTGGGACGACCTCTGCGTCGAGGAGGTCGAGGCGTTCGGCTGCGGCTCGTGCACTTCCTACTCGCTCATCGACGACATGGAGGATGGGATCGGCGACATCCTGTCCGTCGAGCAGCGCAACGGCTTCTGGTACACGTTCAACGATCAGAGCTCCGAGGGGTGGCAGGAGCCCGCCGACAACGACGCGCTCCTTGCCATGACGCCGATCGCCGATCGGCCCGAGAGCGCGTTCGCCGCGAGCACCTGGGGCGGCGGCTTCATCGACTGGGGCGCTGGCCTGGGGTTCGCGTTCCGGCAGGTGGACGGCGTCCCCGTGGCCTACGACGCGAGCGGGTACGAGGGGATCTCCTTCTGGGCCCGCACCGACGCGGAGTTCGCCAACGTGTGGCGGGTAAACGTCCCCGACGTCTCCACCTCGCCGGAGGGCGGCTGGTGCGGCGACGACTGCGGCGACCACTTCGGTTGGACCTTCGTCGTGACGACGCAGTGGCGGCAGTACTGGTTCTCGTGGTCGTCGCTGCGGCAGATCGGCTGGGGTCGCCCGCCGCCCACTGGCATCACCCCCACGCAGCTCTACGGGATGGAGTTGCTCTTCGACGCGCAGGGCGTGGACTTCGTGATCTACGTCGACGACGTCGCGTTCTACCGGTGAGCGCGGGCGTCCCACCGTGCCGCCCGTGCGGCGCCGGGGCGCCCCGTCCGTTGCTTCCGCCGCGCGTTCGTCGCCGCGCCAGGCTTCAGGAGAGGCGCGCGCGGTAGTCCTCGTAGCCGAAGCGGCGCACCACCAACAGCTCGTCGGTGTCGGGGTCGTAGGTGGTGATGGAGGGGTGCCGGACGCCGTTGAACGTCGTGGTCTTCACCATCGTGTAGTGGATCATGTCCGCGAACACGATCCGATCGCCGACGGCGAGCGGGGAGGGGAACGAGTAGTCGCCGATCACGTCGCCCGCGAGGCAGGTGGGCCCGCCGAGTCGGTACGTGTGGGGGTGAGCGCCGGGCGCGTCGGCCCCGATCACGCGGGGGCGGTAGGGCATCTCGAGCACGTCGGGCATGTGCGCGGTCGCCGACACGTCCAGGATCGCGATGGGGCCGCCGTTGTCGATGACGTCGAGGACGGACGCGACCAGCACGCCCGTGTCGAGCGCGACCGCCTCGCCGGGCTCGAGGTAGACCTCGAGCCCGTGGCGCTGTCGGAAGTCGCTCACCAGTCGGACCAGGCCGGCGACGTCGTAGTCGGGTCGGGTGACGTGATGCCCGCCGCCGAAGTTCACCCACTGTACGCGGCGGAGGTGGGCCGCGAACCGATCCTCGACGACGGCCAGCGTCCGCGCGAGCGCGTCGGCGTTCTTCTCGCACAGGTTGTGGAAGTGCAGGCCGGTGAGCCCGGTGAAGTCGCCCCGCTCGAGCTCCACCAGCGTGGTGCCCAGCCGGGAGCGGGGCGCGCAGGGGTCGTAGAGCGCCACCTCCACCTCCCGGTGCTCGGGGTTGATGCGAAGTCCGCAGCGGATGGGCCGCGGCGCTGTTGCCACCAGCGGCTCGAAGCGGCGCCACTGGCCGAGCGAGTTGAACACCAGGTGGTCGGCGATCGGCAGGAGCTCACGGACGTCCTGCTCGGAGAACGCCGGCGCGTAGACGTGCACCTCGCCGCCGTGCTCGTCCCGGCCAAGGCGCGCCTCGGCGACCGAGCTCGCGGCGATGCCGGGCAGCACGGCGCGCACCAGCGGGAAGACGTGCCAGAGGGCAAACCCCTTGAGGGCGAGCAGGATCTTCGCGCCGCTCCGCGCCTGCGCCTCCCCCAGGATCGCGAGGTTGTGGCGGAAGGCGCCGAGGTCAAGGACGTAGGCGGGGGTTTCGACCCGCCGCGGGTCGAGGCGCATCGCCAGCGGGCTGCGCGGAGTCACGGCCATCGGAGCGACCGCGTCAGTCACGCCTCGATCGACAGCTCCTGGACCTGCCAGGGGAGCCCCATCGGGCCGAGCGCTTCGAGGAACGGCGCGGGATCCAGCTCCTCCAGGTTGAACACGCCGGCGCCGCGCCAGCGCCCGGTCAGCATCATCATGGCGCCGACCACGGCCGGGACGCCGGTGGTGTAGGAGATCGCCTGCGCGCGCACCTCGCGGTACGACGCCGCGTGATCGCACACGTTGTAGATAAAGACCCGCCGCCGCGCGCCGTCCTTCTCGCCCTCCACCAGGCAGCCGATGCAGGTCTTGCCCGTGTAGGTCGGCGCCAGGCTCGCCGGGTCCGGCAGCAGCGCCTTCAAGAACTGAATGGGGACGATCTTCTGGCCCTGGAAGTCGACCGGATCGATGCGCGTCATGCCCACGTTCTGCAGGACGCGCAGGTGCGTCAGGTACTCGTCCCCGAAGGTCATGAAGAAGCGGATGCGCTCGAGACTGGGGACGTTCTGGACCAGGGACTCGAGCTCCTCGTGGTAGAGGAGGTAGGACATCCGCGGGCCGACCTCGGGGTAGTCGAAGAGCTGGCGCTCCGAAAGCGGAGGGATGGTCTTCCATTCCCCGCGCTCCCAGAACCGGCCCGGCTGCGTGATCTCCCGGAGGTTGATCTCCGGGTTGAAGTTGGTCGCGAAGGGGTGGCCGTGGCTGCCCGCGTTGCAGTCCAGGATGTCGATGGTCCGGATCGAGTCGAACAGGTGCCGTTGGGCGTGGGCGCAGAAAACGTTGGTGACGCCTGGGTCGAAGCCCGAGCCGAGCAGCGCCATCCGCCCGGCGTCCCGGAATCGCTCGCGATACGCCCACTGCCACCGGTACTCGAACTTGGCCACATCGGGCGGCTCGTAGTTGGCGGTGTCGAGGTAGTCCACCCCCGCCGCCAGGCAGGCGTCCATGATCGCGAGGTCCTGGTACGGCAGCGCCACGTGGATCACCAGCGCCGGGCGTTCGGCCTCGAGCAGCGCGATGACCTGGCGCGCGTCGTCGGCGTCGACCGCGGCGGTGCGGAGACGCCGTCCCGTGAGCTCCGCGACCGAACGGGCGATGGCATCGCAACGCGCCACGGTGCGGCTCGCGAGGACGATCTCCGAGAAGACGTCCGGGCGCTGGGCGCATTTGTGCGCGACGACGTGGCCGACACCCCCAGCACCGATGACGACGACCTTGCTCATGCGTGCCTCCGCCCGGCGACGGTAGTGCAAGGTCACCGCGCCAGCAACCGGCGAGCGCCTCGCGCTCGGGCCTCAGCGGGTGGTGACCAGGACGACGGCCTCGCCCGGGCGCAGATCGTAGTGGAAGGGCTGGTGGACGTAGTCGAGCGGATTCTCCGGTGACACGCAGGTGAGCGCGGCCCCCGACTGCACGAGCCTCCGGAGGTCTTCCGACCGGAACTCGTGGCGAAGCTGGATGTCCTTGTTCAGGACGATGAGCGCCTCGTCGCGGCTGCGGGTCGCGCCCTTCCAGAGCACGAGGACGTTGGGGTCTTCGCAGGGCAGGATCTGTGTGGGCGCGTCCTCCTGGAAGACGCGGTACGACCGCTTCACGTGGTTGACGCGGCGGATGAAGTCGCTCAGATCGATGCCCGTCGTCTCCCAGTCCTCGGGGGTCGTGTGGACGACGTGCGGCTTGCGGCGAAAGCCGAACTCGAAGCCCATCGGCGCCATGACCCCCCCGGAGAACAGTGCCGCGAACAGGTACCGCTGCCTGAGGCCGGCGACGTTACCGTCGAGCACCTCGGCCAGGCGAGGCGTGTCGTGGCTCTCCGGGAAGGCGATGGAGGGCACGATCTCGCGGACGAGGTCGTACTGCTCCATCAGCCAGTGGTCGTAGAAGTTCCAGTATTTGGCGCTGTTGAACACGTAGTGGAACCCACAGCGCGCCGTCTCCCGGGTCTGGTCCGGGGTGCAGCCGAGGGTTTCGGCCACGAAGACGACGTCGGGGTGCCGCCGCTGCGTCTCCGCGATCAAGCGTCGCCAGACGTCGCCCGGGACCTGATACGCGGCGTCGCAACGAAAGCCGTCGAAGCCGAGGGCGAGGAGGTGCTCGATGACGCGGACGAAGTAGGCGTGGAGGCCCTCCCGATCGCGGCCGTGGACGTGGTCGAACTGCGCGAGGTCCTGCCACACGACGCGGCGGCCGTCGTCCTCGACGCAGGACGGGTGGGCGACGCGGCCGTCCGCCCGCCGGTACCACTCGGGGTGCTCAGCCGTGAGCGGCGAGTCGATAGCGCTGTGATTGATGACCAGATCCGTCATCACGCGCAATCCGAGCCCGTGCGCCGCGGCCAGGGCGGCGCGGACCTGGGCCTCGGGGCGGGCCTCCGAGGTCGGGTCGATCAGCCGCGGGTGGTAGTCGAAGTAGTCGGCGATCGAGTAGAGGCTCCCGGAGCGCCCCGGTCGCTGGATCGGGTTGACGAAGACCCAGTCGAACTCCATCTCCGCGGCGCGCACCAGGTGCGGTGACCAATCCGTGAACCTTCCGGCGAGGAGCGGGAAGAGGTTGTAGATGATCATGACGGGAGGCTTATCACGGGCGCCGGGTGACATCACGGGACGCCCCGCGATGCTGCGAAGCCCGCGCGGCGCCGCCGCGGACCGCACGCGCGGGACCGCGACCGCGGGGGCGGCTCACGGTCGCCGGGCCTGGCGGAGGTCGTCGAGCGCTCGCCGTACGGCCCGGCGGAACACCCGGCGCTCATGTGCCCCGGACACGAAGTAGCCGTTGATCACCACGCCGGGAGTGCCGCTGATGCGGGCCTGTTCCGCCACGGCGACATTAGCCTCGATGGCGCGCCCGTGGACGCCCCGCTCCAGCGCGGCGCTGAACCGCGCGCCGTCCAGCCCGATCCGGGCGGCGTAGGCGCGCAGGGCGGCGAGCTCGAGGCCTCCTGGGTCGCGCTGGTGCTGGAACAGGAGATCGTGCATCGCCCAGAAGCCGGTGTCGCCCCGCTGTGCGAAGGCCTCCCGGGCGGCCTCGGCCGCCAGCCGCGACTGCGGGTGGAACGAGAGCGGCAGATCTCGCCACACGATCCGGAGGTCCCGCGGAAACTCCTGGGCCAGGGCCTCCAGAGTGGGCACCACCCGGGCGCAGTAGGGGCACTGGAAGTCGCAGAAGAGCGTGAGCACCACCGGCGCGCTCCGGGGGCCGCGGCTCGGCTCGGCCGCCGTCGGCGGGGGCACCTGCTTCCTCATGGGTGGGGGCGGCGACTTGCCCCGCTTCACGAGCTCGTCGTAGACGCGGGCCCGCGGCACTCCGTCGGCGACCAGCGCGCGCGCCTCCACGAGGCTCTGGTCGATCACGGCGGCGAACGTCGCCGCCGGCTGAGCGCCCGAGACGTGACGCCCGTTGACGAAGAAGTTCGGCGTCCCGCGCGCCCCGAGATCTTCGGCGAGGTTCGTGTCAGCGTCGGTGATCGCGAGGTGGGCCCGGGTCAGGATCGCGCGCTGGGTCACGCCGAGGTCCAGGCCGAGCGCGCCGGCGATGCGCTCGAGATCGGCGTCCTCCAACGCGGGCGCGGAGGCCCACAGCCGAGCGGCGGCGTCCCAGAAGCCGGGCTCGCCGCGCTGCCGCTGGGCCTCGATCGCGAGCATCGCGGCCGGCAAGCTGCGCGGGTGCATCGCGAGCGGGTGATGCTTGAACACGAAGCGGAGCTCGCCCGGGTAACGCTGCTCGACCTCGGCGAGCGTGCGCTCGGCGCGCTGGCAATACGGACACGCGAAGTCGGAGAACTCGACGATGGTGACGAGCGCGGTTGGGGGACCGCGGGTAGGAGAGGCGCCGATGGGGACCGCCCAGACCGTCGTGTCCCGCTTCGGCGCCGACACCTCTAGGTTGTCGGCGAGCCGGGCGGCGTAGACCCGGTCCGGCCGCGTCCCTCCCGCGACCAGGGCGAGAGAGGCGGCGAGCTCAGCCTGAATCACGCTGGTGAAGGCCTCGACCGGTCGAGCGCCCGCGATCTCGACGCCGTTGACGCGGAAGACCGGGGTCCCGTGGGCGCCGACGAAGGCGGAGAGGGCGAGGTCGTCCGCGACCTTCCCGGTGACGCGGGGGTCCGACAGGGCGGCGCGGAACGCGGTGACGGGGATGTCGAGTGCGACGGCTTCGCGCTCGAGGCGCTCGGGCGTCAGCGCGCGCCCCTCTACCAGGAGGCGCCGTGAGTACTCGAAGAACGCCTCGTCACCGGCGAGCAGGTGCACGGCCTGCGCCGCGTGGGCCGCCGGCAGCGCGGAGCGGTGGAACGCCAGGGGGTTGTGCTTGACGACGATCCGGAGCTTGGCCTCCGGGTAGGCGCGCCGGAGCTCGTCCAGCGTGGGCCAGACCCGCGCGCAGAAGGGGCACTCGTAGTCCAGGAAGGCCACGAGCGTCACCGGGGCGTCGGGTGCCCCGGATACGGCGTCGTGCTCGCCGACGGGGAGCTCGTCCGCGGTGGCCTGCGCTGCGCGCGGTGCTGGCGCGTCGGCCATCCTGACGGCCTCCGCGCGAGGCGACCCGAGGTCCACCTCGCTCGGGGTCGCCGTCGGGGTGGCCCGGCTCCCCCCGCTGCAGGCGGCGAGCGCACCCCAGAGCCACGGCAGGAGCGCGCTCGCCCAAGAAACGGCCGACCTGGTCCGCCGGGGCGCCCCATCACGAGGGAGGGAGCGTTCCCGGCGGGCCGGGTCGGGGCAGATCACTTGGCTTCCTTGAGGGCGAGCTCGATGACCTTCTTGAACGCCGGGAACGGCTGCGCCCCGCTGACGAAGTACTTGTTGACGACGGCGGCGGGGGTGCCGCTGATGCCGGCGTCGTTGCCGACCTTCATGTCCGCGTCGACCCGGGCCTTGTGCTTGCGCGAATCGAGCGCCGCCTTGAACTTGGTCATGTCTAGGCCCTGCTCCTGGGCGAGCTTCTCCAAACCAGGGCGCTTGAGGGCGTCGGGCTGGCGCTGTCGCTCGAACAGGGCGTCGTGGAACTTCCAGAACCCCGCGTTGCCCTTCTGCACGAAGGCCTCGACGGCGGCCTCGGAGGCGAGCGGGGCGTCCTGGTGCATGGGGAGCGGCATGTGGCGCCACACGATCTTCACCTTGTCGCCGTAAGCCTTCTCGATCTCCTGCATGGTCGGCTCGATGCGTGAGCAGAAGGGGCACTGGAAGTCGCTGAAGAGCTGGATGACGACCTTGGCGTTAGCGCCGCCCTTGAACGGCAAGTCGGCGGTGGGAGCAGCGACGTTCTTCGTCTCTGGCGCCGACGCGCCCTTCGCCGTCTCCATGATCTTCTCGTACACGCCCGCCTTCGGGGTGCCGCTCGCCACCAGCTGCTTGGCCTCCGCCAGGCGCTTGTCGATCAGTTCCTGGAACTTCTCGAACGGCTGGGCGCCGCTCAGTCGCTGCCCGTTGACGAAGAAGTGCGGGGTCCCGCGGGCGTTGAGCTCGGACGCCTGATCCATGCTCTGGGTGATCTTGGCTTCGTACTTCTTGGTCGCGATCGCGGTCTTCACCGCCTCCCAACTCAGGCCGAGCTTCTTGCTGACCGCCTCGAGGTCGGCGTCCTCCAGCTTGGGGTGGCTCTCGAAGAGGGCCCGGTGCGCGTCCCAGAAGAGCTTGTCGCCACCCTTGTCGTAGGCGGCGCGGCCCACCGCCGCGGCCGGCTTGGCGCGGTTGTGGAAGGGCAGGGCGTTGTCCTTCCACACGATGCGGACGTCGTCCTTGTACTTCTCAACGACCTTGTCCACCGTCTCCTCGACGCGCTTGCAGAAGGGGCACTGGAAGTCGGACCACACCACGACGGTCACCAGCGCGTCCTTGGGCCCCCGGATGGGATCGTCCTTGTCGACCGGAACCTTCCAGATCGTGGTGTCCTCGGCCGGCGGCTTCCGGTCTTCGTCGGGCTTGGCCTCCTTCTTGTCCTTGGTGTCCCCGGCGTTCTTCTTGAGGCGGGCGAGGTAGATGTCGCCGGGCTTGGTGCCGGACGCGGCGAGGCGCTTCGCCTCGGCCAGCTCGTTCTCGATCACCTCCTTGAACTTGTTCAACGGCTGCGCGCCGCTCACCTCGACCCCGTTGATGCGGAAGTTCGGCGTCCCGCGCGCCCCGATGGACCGCGACATCGCGAGATCCTTCTCGACCTTGGCCTTGACCGCGGGGCTCTTCACGAGCTCCTTGTACTTGGCCATGTCGGTCCCGGACTGCTCGGCCCACTGCTGGAGGTTGCCCTCGGTGAGCGCCTTCTGGTTCTTGAAGGCGGTCTGGTGAAACTTCCAGAAGGCCTCGCTGCCCTTCGTCCCGCCGCCGGCGGCCTCGAAGACGGCGACCGCCGCCTCGTGCGCGGCGCGAGCGTTCTTGTGGAAGGGCAGGGGGTTATTCTTCCACACCATGCGGATCTTCTCCGGGCCGTACTCGCTCTTGACCTGCTCGATGGTCGGCTCGACCCGCGAGCAGAACGGGCACTCGAAGTCGCTGATCTCGACGATGGTCACCGGGGCGTCCAGGTTGCCCCAGATGGGGTCCTTGGCAGGGTCGACGGGGATGCTGGCGGTGGTGTGGTCGACCGGACCCGAGGCCTTCTCGGCCTTGATCGCGCCGGAGCCGCGGTTCTCGATCCCCCACATGAGGGCCATCCCGGCGAGGAAGCACAGGAAGAACCCGACGATGGCGGTTCCCTTGTTCATGAAAGTCTCCTGATTCTCGAATGATCGCTCTCGTTCACAGCCAGGGGCCGCGCCGCCGGTCGCCCCTCGTCCCGGCGAGGGCGGGCCCTCTCGACGGACCATTGCCGATGCGCGCCGCTACCGCAGGTGCGGCAGCGCGGCAACCTCCGGTCTGGCCTGATGGCCCCAGCGCAGCGAAGGCGGCCAATGGGCCGGCGCTACGTCGGCGGCTTTCCAGAGCACCCCCCGAGGGCCGGGCGGGCTTTCGGAGGGTGGAGCAGCGCCGTTCCATGCCGTGCGGGGAGTCTAGTCTCGGGGTGCGAGGGGACAACTCGGGAGCGCACCGCTCGCACGGGGGTCTAGCTCGCCAGCTTTCTTGGCCACCTACACCTACATTGGCACCATGGTCCCATGCAGCCCCGAGACCCGGCGACGTTCGACCCGAAGCCAGCGGAACGGAACGGTGAGCCCGCTGCGGGCGAGGCTGCCGCCGGGCAGGCCCCGGAGGCGCTCCTCCCGCGCCGTTTCGGGCGCCTCGTGCTGCTCAAGCACATGGCCCGGGGGGGCATGGGGGAGGTCTTCCTCGCCACGGCGGGCGGCATCGAGGGCGCCGAGCGGCCCTGCGTGGTGAAGATCATCCGGCGCGAGCATGCGGCGGACCGGTCGTTCCTCGCGCGGTTCCTGGACGAGGCTCGGATCCAGGCGCAGCTCTGCCACCCCGGCGTGGCCCAGATCCAGGAGGCGAGCATCGACCCGACCGGGAAGCCCTACGTGGTGCTGGAGTACGTCGAGGGGCGTCACCTCGGCGAGCTCCGGCACCGGGCGACTCAGCTCGGCACGCGCGTCTCCTGGCCCGACGCCGTCGCGATCGGGGTGGCGGTCACGGACGCGCTCGCGCACGTGCACGAGCGGACCGACGCGGCGGGACGGCCGCTCGCCATCGTGCACCGCGACCTCAGCCCGCAGAACGTGATGGTGGGGTATGGCGGCGAGGTCAAGCTCATCGACTTCGGCACCGCACGCGGCGAGAACCGCCGCTGTCACACCGTCGCCGGCGTCGTGTTCGCGAAGCCGGGCTACGTCGCGCCCGAGGTGGCCAACAACACGCCCGGCGGCGCGCCCGCGGACCTCTACGCGGTGGGCGTCATGCTCTGGGAGCTGCTGGCGGGGCGGCGCTTCCTCACCGGGGAGGCGAGCGAGCATCTGACCGCGGTCGCCGCGGGCGAACGGCGCTTGACCCCGCTCGCGGACGGGATCGACGCTCCCCACGAGCTCGACGCCATCATCGCGAAGCTGACGGCCCACAAGATCTCCGCCCGGTACGCCTCGGCGCGCGAGGCCATGACGGATCTGGTCGCGCTCCTCAAGGGTGCCCCCTCCCCGGCGGACGGCGAGCGCAGCGTGCACGCGCGCGTCTCGAACCTCGTTCGGCGACTCTACCCCGCCGAGCCGGCGCGGACCCGCGCCGAGTTCGCGCGTCTGGTCGCCGAGGCTCGCTCCCTCTCCGCCGACGCCCCCTCCTTCACGATGCGCGCCCCGCTCGCCGTCGACGCCAGCGAAACGGGCCTGTTGCCGGGGACCCGCTACCGGCTGGTGCGGACGCTGGGGCAGGGCGCGATGGGCACGGTCTACGAGGCCGAGCACGTCGATCTCGGGCGCCGGGTGGCGATCAAGGCGCTCAGCGCGCCCGGGAGCGGAGCGAAGGAGCACTCCGAGCGCTTCCGGTCCGAGGCGCGCGCCATCGCGCAGCTGCGCCACGAGAACCTGGTCACGGTGTTCGACTTTGGCGTCGCCACGGACGGTCGTCCCTTCTACGTGATGGAGTACCTCGACGGCGAGGCGCTCGATCAGCGCCTCGCCCGCGCGCCCCGGCTCTCCTGGCGCGAGGTCGCCGACCTCGGCGTCCAGGCCTGTCGCGCGCTCGAGGTGGCGCACGCGGCCGGGGTGGTCCACCGAGACATCAAGCCGGGCAACCTCTTCTTCACCCGGGGCGGCACGCTGAAGCTGCTCGACTTCGGGGTGGCCGAGCGCGCGGCGCGCACGCCGACCGGGGAGCCCGCCACCGAGGCGGTCGAGGTCTTCGGTACGCCCGAGTACATGGCACCCGAGCAAGCGCTCGGCACGGCGGACGTGCGCAGTGACGTGTACTCGCTCGGCGCCGTCCTCTACGAGCTGCTCACCGGCGTGCTGCCCCAAGACAGCGTGGGCGCCGTCATGCTTTTCGGCGCTCGGCGCCGGCAGCTGCCCGAGCCCGTCTCCCGGCGGGCACCCCAGGGAGGAATACCGAAGATGCTCGACCAGACGATCATGAAGGCTCTCGCGCAGAGTCCGGAGCAGCGCTTCCAGTCCGCGGGCGCCCTCCGGGAGGCCCTGGAAACCGCGCTCGAGGAGCCGCGGCGGGCGCGCGTCCGGCGGCGGCGCTTCGTGGCTGCGTCCGCGGCGGTGGGGATCCTCGCGGCGGGCGGGCTGGTGGCCTGGGGCGTGGTCGACCCCGTCACCGTGCAGGGGCTCGGGGCGAGCGCGGCGTCGACGTTCGCCCAGCTCGAGCGGTGGGTGCCGAAGCCGCCGGCCGCACCGGCGGCGCCCCCGAGCGAAACCGCGCCGGCCTCGCCGGTCGCCGCGGCTCCCCTGGCGCCCCCCGCGCCGGCGGCAGCGGCCGACTCTCCCGTCGTCGTCGAGGCGCCGGTCGTCGCCGAGGCTGCCCACGGCGACGACACCGACGAGATGGAGCTCGCGCCGCCCGCGGGCGACGAAGTGGAGCGCGAGGAGGCGAGCGCCGAGCTCGCCGTCGCTGAGGGTGAGGCTGCGCCGAACGCTCCGGTCGCTTCGGTCGCTCCGGTCGCCGTGCCGGCGGACGATCCCGTCGCCGCTGGGGTCGAGGCGGCCACCGCGCTCCTCGCCGAGGGCCGGGTGCTCAAGGCCTACGGTGACCTCCGCCGCCTGGCCCGTCGCCACCCCGACGATCCCCGCGTCCTCGCCGCGCTGACGCGCGCGGCGGCCGCCACCGAGAGCTGGGGCGACGCCTACCGCGCCGCTCGCCGCTGGGCGGACGCCGAGCCCGGGGTCGAGTCCCGCGTGGAGCTCGCTCGCATGGCCCGCGCCGTGGGCAAGCGCGACGAGGCGGTGACGACGCTGAAGGCCGTGCTCACCGAGCAGCCCGAGTGCGCCCCGGCACGCGAATTGCTGGGCCGTATCAGCCCCGCCGCGGTCGTTGCGATGCAGTGAGCCCGCGCGACCCGCCGGGCGCGCTGCGGCGCCCGGGTCAGGTCGCGGCGTCCGGCTTCGCCGGGACGGTCGGGCGATACTGCTCGACCAGGCGCCGGACCGACGCGGCCAGCTCTGCGCTCAGCCCGTTCGGGGGCAGGCGCCAGGCCCAATTGCCGACGAAGGAGGCCGGGTCGTTCATGCGTGCGCGGCCGTCGAGCACCAGTAGATCCTGCATGGGGATGACGGCCACGTTGGAGCGGCACGCGATGGTGGCTTCGATCAGCGACCAGACGACCCGTCCGACGTCGTCGTCGACGCCGAACCGGTAGTAGTCGGCGATCTCCGTCTGTCGCTCGCGATCGAGGCTCCGCCACCAGCTCGCCACGGTGTCGTTGTCGTGCGTGCCCGTGTACGCGATCGTCTCCGGAGGAAAGACGTGGGGACGGTGGAGGTTGTCCGGCATGCCGTCGAACCCGAATTGCAGGATGCGCATCCCGAAGAGCCCGTTGCCGTCGCGCAGCTGGTAGACGTCATCGTCCAGGGTGCCGAGATCCTCGGCCACGAAGGGTCGGCTGGGGAAATGCTGGGCCAGCACCTCCAAGAACGGCTGGCCCGGTCCCGGCCTCCAGCGGCCGCTGCGGGCGTCGGCGGCGTCCCCCGGCACCTCCCAGTAGGCCGAGAGCGCGCGGAAATGGTCGATCCGAACCAGGTCCGACAGCTCGAGGCAGCGCCCGAGGCGACGCACCCACCAGGCGTACCCGTCGCTCTTCATACGCTCCCAGGCGTATATGGGGTTAGCCCAGAGCTGTCCCGTCTCGCTGAAGTAGTCCGGGGGCACTCCCGACTGCACGACGAGCCCGCCCTCGTCGTCGAGCTCGAACTGGTCCTGGTGCACCCACACGTCGACCGAGTCGTGGTTCACGTAGATGGGGAGATCGCCCAGGATGCGGATCCCCCGCGCATTCGCGTAGGCCCGGAGATCGCGCCACTGCTGCTCGAACAGGAAGAAGACGGCGCGATGGATCTCGATCCTCGCCTCGAGCGCGCGGCGAGACTCCGCCACCGCGCCCGGCTCCCGAGCGCGCAGGGGTCGCGGCCACTGCCACCAAGGGGCGTCTCGATGCTCCTCCTTCAGCGCGTAGAAGTGGCAGGTGTCCGTGAGCCAGGCCTGCTCCGCGCAGAAGGCGGCGAAGGCGGGGCGCCACGGGTGGTTTGGGCTCTCGAGCAGCCGCCGCGCCGCCTCGAGGAGGGCAGGGCGCTTGCGGGTCGCCAGCTCCTCGAAGGGGATCCGGTGGTCGCGAGGCTCCGGGTAGAGAGAGGGGCTCTCGAGCAACCCCGCCTCCGCGAGGAGCTCGAGGTCGATGAGCCAGGGGTTGCCCGCAAAGGCGGAGTAGCTGAAGTAGGGCGAGTCGTACTGACCGTTCGGGGTCAAAGGGAGGATCTGCCAGAGGGTCGCGCCGCAGGCGCCGAGCCAATCGACGAATGCGAAGGCGGTCTTGCCGAGCGTCCCGACGTCCTCGCGATTGAAGAAGGAGGAGGGGTGAAGCAGGATCCCGAGCTCGCGTCGCGGGAAGGGTGACGGCGGGTTTCGGGGAGGAGCTTTCTTCATCGGAGCCAAGATCCCGGTGTGGGGTGGGGGAGCCGGCGTGAGGTCGACCCCCCGACGGAGCCGCCAGGATCGCGCAGAACGGCGGCGTCCACAACGGATCTTCCGGTTCGCCCCGGGGGGGGTCGGTCGCGCTCGGGCGTGGAGGGCGGTCACCGCCCCGAGGCGGCCGCACCTTCGAGGATCGAGCAGGCGACGGAGGTGCGCACGGAGGGGTCGTCGTCCCCGAGCGCCGTCGCCGCCCGCGCCGGGTCGCCGAGCGCGATCAGTCCGAGCGCGGCCCGCCGTCGCCGGTACGAGCGCGGGGCCGTGAGCTCGGCGAGGAGCTTCGGGTGCACGGACTCGTCACCCGTCGCCGCGAGCGCCGCCCGGGCCTGCTGCGCGACCGGATCCTCTGGATCCGCCGCGGCGAGCTCGCGGAGGGAATCCTGCGCGGCGTCGCGGGTCCGCGCCCGCTCGACCAGCCGCGCGAGCGCCATCACCCGCACCTCGCGCTCCGGTTCGTCGGCTGCGGTCTCGATCGCCGCGAGCGCCTCGGGGTGCTCGAGCGGGGCGAGGCGAATGGCCTGGCGGCGCTCCGTGGCCGACCCGCTCGCGATCCCGCGCACGAGCGCTGCCACCCCGGTCACGCCCTCGGCACCGCCGCGCTCCGCGAGCGCAGCCGCGGCGTCGAGCGCGGGGAGGCCGGCGGAGTCGGTCACGACGTGCAGCAGGCGTTCACGCCCTCCGGCCTCGTAGGACGGGGGTGTGTTCCAGGCGCGCACCGTGGCGCGGCGCACGGGCTCGTCTGCTCGCGCCCAGCGGTCGGCCAGCGCCTCCACGGCGCGCGAGCCGCCGAGCACCCCCACCGCGTGGACGGCGAGGACCCGCACCTCGGGATTCGGATCGACGCGGGCGACGGCCAGCACGGCCTCCAGATCGTCGGGCGCCGGGCTCACTATCGCGGCGGTCAGCGCGGCGCGGCGCACGCGCTCGTCGGGGTCGACCATCGCGCCCTGGCGCGCGAGCCAGGCTTCAGGCGCGATCATCGCGCGCGCGGCCACGGCCCGCCACGCACCGCTCGCCGAGTCACGGTACCTCGCCACCAGGGGCGCGGGGCGCAGGTGCCCGGCCTCGAGCAGGATCGTGGTCGCTGCGGCTCCGGCGTCGTCGCGGCGCCGGGCGCGGTCGTGGACGACGCGGCGCAGGCGGTCGGCGCACGGTCGCACCTGCTCGAGCCGTCGCACCGCGGCGTCTCCCGTGGCGGAGCGCACCTCTCGGCTCGCCACCGCGGCGGCGAGATCGGCGATCGACGAAGGCCGGACCCGATGGTCAGACTGGGCGGCCGCAATCTCTCGCTGGAGCGAGCCGAGATCGCCGTGCAGGGCGGTCTCGACCACCTCCGTGCGCGCGCAGCCGAGCCCCGCCCACAGTCCTATCACCGCGAGGCGCCGCTTCATCCCCGCCTGATACCACAGGCCTCGCAGGGCTCCCCGAGCCCTGACGGGCGCCCTGTCCCGAGCGGCCGGCCCGCCCCGATTCGCGCGCCACGCCGCGCCGGCCGGTGACCGCGCGCTCGCCCTCGGTAGCGGCCCTCTCCGCGCCTCGTGTCCGGCGGTCCGCGGCGTCGAGGATCGTTCCCTTCGTCGACGGGGCAAGGTAGCGTCCCGCCCGCTATCGGGGCAGGGCGCCGGCGATGCCGAGCGCCTCCGCTCGAGAAGGGTGCGCCGTACCGGCAGCGCCCGGGGCCAGAAAGGGAAATGACGATGATGAAGCTAGCTGGATTCGAGAAGGGGTTCCTCGCGCTGACCGTGCTGGGCGTGCTCCTCGCTTGCAAGAACCCGCTGGGTGGAAGCAAAGAGGAGAAGGCCGAGGCCAGCAGCGAGGGCGGCGGCGACAAGATCGGGGTCGCCGAGTGCGACGAGTACATCGAGAAGTACGAGAAGTGCCTCAACACCAGCACCAAGATCCCCGACGAAGCGAAGAAGAGCATGAAGGGGGCCTTCGATCAGATGCGCACGAGCTGGAAGCAGGCCGCCGCGTCACCGGCGGGGAAGGCGAGCCTCGCCATGGGTTGCAAGCAGGCCATGGAGTCGACCAAGCAGGCGATGGCGCCGTACAACTGCGAGTGGTGAGCGGCGCCGGGCGTCGTCGTCCCGCGCTCGGCCCTGCGCGTCCGCTCCGTGCCGCCTTCTCGGCGCGGAGCCCGCGCGGGGGGCCGGGCGCCGCGCGCCCGCCCCGCCTCACCGCGATCGCGCCACCGGTGTCCGGGAGCCGCGCCCGGGCGCTCAGCTGAGCCGTCGCACCACGTCGGGCTGCGAGGGCTCCTCGGTGGCGCCGGGGACGGGATCGACCAGGTCGCGGCGGGACACGGCGGCGGCGACGAAGGCCGAGAACAGCGGGTGCGCCGCGAGCGGACGGCTCTTGAACTCCGGGTGGAACTGGCAGCCGACGAAGTGGGGGTGATCCCGGAGCTCTACCATCTCGACCAGGCGCCCGTCGGGGCTCTTCCCGCTCAGCACCAGCCCGGCCGTCGAGAGGCGCTCGCGGTACGAGTTGTTGAATTCGTACCGGTGGCGGTGGCGCTCGCTGATCTCCCGTACGCCGTAGATGCTCTCGGCCAGGCTCCCCTCCTCCGTCGCGCAGGGGTAGGCACCGAGCCGCATGGTTCCACCGCGGTCCTTCACGCCGCGCTGGTCCGCCATGAGGTCGATGACGGGGTGGGGACAATCGCGGACGAACTCGGTCGAGTTCGCGTCAGCCAGACCGCAGACGTGCCGGGCGAACTCCACCACGGCCAGCTGCATGCCGAGGCAGATGCCGAAGAAGGGGACCCGTTGCTCTCGGGCCCACCGAATGGCCGCGATCTTCCCCTCGATGCCGCGATCCCCGAAGCCGCCCGGCACCAGCACCCCGTGCGCGCCGCCGAGCAGCTCGCTGGCCGAGCCGCGCTCGATCTCCTCGGAGTCGAGGTACGCGAGCTCCACCGCCACCTCGTTGGCGAGCGCGCCGTGGACCAGCGCCTCGTGGAGCGACTTGTAGCTGTCCTTGAGGTGGACGTACTTGCCGACTACCGCGATCTTGATCGTCCCTCGCCGCGGCTTCTTGAACTTCTCGACGGTGGCCTGCCACGGCGACAGATCCGGCTGTCGCGACCAGATGTTCAGCCGCTCGGTGATCACCTCGTCCAGGCCCTCGGCGTGCAGCACGAGCGGGAGCTCGTAGATGCACCCGACGTCCGGGGCGGCGATCACGCGGTTGACCGGCACGTTCGAGAAGAGCGCGATCTTCTCCTTGAGGCCGTGTGCGATGGGCCGGTCGCAGCGGCAGACGAGGACGTCCGGCTGGATCCCGATCTCACGCATCTCGGCGACCGAGTGCTGCGTCGGCTTGGTCTTGAGCTCGCCGGAGCCGGCGATGTACGGGACCAGGGTGACGTGCAGGCTGAGCGCGTTCTGGGGGCCGGCCTCGTGCTTGAGCTGTCGCAGCGCCTCCAGGAACGGCAGCGACTCGATGTCGCCGACGGTGCCGCCCACCTCGATGATGCCGATGTCGGCGTCGGCCGTCCCCTCGTAGACCCGGGCCTTGATCTCGTCGGTGATGTGCGGGATCACCTGCACCGTCCCGCCGAGGTACTGCCCCTCGCGCTCCTTGGTGATGACGGACCAATAGATGCGGCCCGTCGTCACGTTGGCCTTCTGGGTGAGGCGGCAGCTAGTGAAGCGCTCGTAGTGACCGAGGTCGAGGTCGGTTTCGGCCCCGTCATCCGTCACGAACACCTCGCCGTGCTGGTACGGCGACATCGTCCCCGGATCGACGTTGATGTAGGGGTCGAGCTTCATGTGCGTGACCTTCAGGCCACGCGCCTCCATCAGCGCGCCCACGCTCGCGGAGGTGAGCCCCTTGCCGATCGAAGAGACCACTCCGCCGGTGATTAGGACGAACTTCGTTCGTCGGCTCACCAGGCAGCCTCCATCGGGGCGCTCGCTAACACGCCTTTCGCGGTTGTGCAATCGCGCAGCCGCGATCGCGCGTCGCCGCCGCGTCAGAAGCGACCGCGCAGCCCGAGGCCGATGCCCTCGCGGCCAACCCGCACCGGTGCGAGGCGGAAGCTGGTCTCGGCAGGTCGACGCGTGTTCATCCACAGGCTCTCGCTCGCGATCGCGAGGCCTCCGACCTGTGCGACGGCATCGATCGAGGTGAGCACGGCGCGAAACACGACCGGAAACAGAGCGCAGTCCGGGTCGTCGTCCGGGCAACCCGTCTCGGCGAGGGAGAGCCACGGGCCGGCCACCGGGATGCGGAGCTCCTCGGCGCCGGGCGCGTCCGGGTGCAGGAACGACGCGCCGAGCGACAGCGCGTAGAACCCCGCGGTGAGCGAGAGCCCGACGAGCGCGACGCGGGGCCGCGCGCTGCGGGGGGGCAAGGCCTCGGGGCGGCTATCCAGCGTTCGCGTCGGTTCTTCCGCCTGCGCCGCCCCGGGCGCCACGACGACCAGCCCGAGCAGGAGGGGAGTGGAACGGAGCCAGGGGGCCAAGGCGCGGCACTTGTCGCCGAGCCGGCCCGCGAATGCAAGCGCCGGAGCACGCTGTCATGGGCGATCCATGGGCCGGCCTTGGCCATGGGCCCGACGTCGGGCTCGCCGTGACGCGGCAACCCGAGGCTCTCGGGCCGATCGCGCCGAGCGCGGAGGCGGGGGCGCGCGGAGTGAGCGGAGTGCGCGGGCGGTTCGCCAAGGCGTCGAACGGGGTTGAGCCCCACCCCCGGGTCTCGGTATCGCGTCATCGTGACGGTTCGAATGCCTCGAGGGCGGTGGTCCGTGCCACTGCTCGTTGGATCGCTGGTCGCGGGGCTCTCGCTGCTCGCGGGGTGGCCGGCGATGGCGCGCCCCGTTCCCGTCGTGCCCACGGGAGGCACCTCGGCGGGCGGTGCGGCCAAGGCCGCTCCCGGCCGGTCGAAGCCCGACCGCGGAGGCGATGCGGCGGTCCAGGCGGCTGCAGAGGCGCTGGGGACGTGGGCGCGCGAGCGGGGTGGCGTCGCCGGAGTGGCGGTCATCGACCCCGGCGACGGGCGCCACCTCGCGCGCGTCGACGAGCGCACGCCGCTCAACCCGGCCTCGAACGCCAAGCTCTTCACTGCGGCGGCGGCCCTCGCCAGGCTGGGCCCGCACCACCGCTTCGTCACCGGACTGTACGGCGAGATCCGCGGGGACCACGTCGGGGACCTGGTGCTCCGTGGGTCCGGCGATCCCTCGCTCACCACCGACGATCTCGCGGGGCTCGTTCGGCAGCTCGTCGCCATGGGCGTGCGCCGGATCGAGGGGCGCATCCTGGTCGACGGCTCGCGGTTCG
Organism: uncultured Polyangiaceae bacterium; assembly: GCA_964404725.1. GTDB lineage: Bacteria > Myxococcota_A > Polyangia > Polyangiales > Polyangiaceae > JAFGBI01. The sequence goes on along the minus strand of CAYOLF010000008.1, from coordinate 91,458 downwards.
ACGCCCAGACCGTGCCGCCGGCCTTCGACCAGCAGCCGAACGAGTGGGCGAGCTTTCGGGCGCCCGTGAGCGCGCTCTCGCTGGATCGCAACGCGGTGACCGCCAACGTGCTCCCCCTGCAGGCCGGACAACCCGCTCGGGTGTGGTTCGAGCCCCCTGGCCTGGTGGCGCCCTCCGGGAGCTTCGTCACCGTGCCCGCCGGTCGTGGCCAGGATCTGCGCATCGACTGGCGCGCGCGGCCGGGAGGCATCACCGCCCGGCTCTCGGGGGAGGTGGCGGAGGGGCTCCCCCGGCTCCGCTTCGCGCGGCGGGTAGACGACCCCACGCTGCTGGCCGGTCGCGTGCTCGAGCACCTGCTGGAACGCGCGGGGATCCCCGTTCGCGGCGAGGTTGCCACGGGCGGGAGCGGCGAGCGCCGGAGCCTCGCCCTCCACGCCTCCGCGCCGCTCGGTCACCTGCTCGCCGAGCTGGGCAAGCAGAGCGACAACTTTTACGCGGAGATGGTGTTCAAGTCGCTCGGCGCGGGGCCGAACGGCGAACCGGCGTCGTTCGCTCGTGCCGCCGCGGTCGTCACCGAGTGGATCCGCACGGTGGGGGCGGCCGATGCGGGGCTCCGCGTCACCAACGGGTCCGGCCTCTTCGACGCGAACCGGGCCAGCGCCGACACCATCGCCAGGGTCCTCGTGGCGGTGCAGCGCGAGCCTGCTCTGGCCAGCGAGTTCACCGCGCAGCTCGCGATCGGCGGGCTCGACGGGACGCTCACGTCCAGGTTCCGCAAGCAGAAGCGGGCGCGATCGGTGCGGGCCAAGACCGGCACGCTCGCCCGGGCCGACGCGCTCAGCGGCTACGTGCTGTTGCCCGGGCGTGGCACGCCGGTCGTGTTCTCCGTGGTCGTCAACGGGGTCACGGAGCACGGCGCGGCGCGGCAGCGCATCGACCGCGTCGTCGAGGCGATCCTCGCGTGCGACGAGCCCGCGGCGGCCGCCCGAGGCTCGCTCCCGTCTCCCAACCAGCCATGACCGTCGAGCGCCGCCGCGTCCGATCGCGGCCGGGCTTCACGGCAGCTCGATGTCCGGCACGACCGCCGGCGGTGGCGCTCCCGCGTCCGTCATCGATGCGCTCGGGCTCGGGTCGGCGGCAGGGGTGGAGGCCGCCGCCGCGGCCGAGCCGGTGGGCGCCAGAGTCTCCGTGACCCCCGGGGCCCGGGTCGCCGCGGCCGTGCCGCTCGCGCCATCGTCCATCAGCGCGTAGCCGATCACGGCCACCACGGTCACGAGCACCACGAAGGCGCCGGCCACGAACAGCAGGTTCGACGGCTCACCGCGACGCGGGGTCACGGTGACCACGGTGGCGGCGCTCGCGATGCGCTCCGACGTCGGCGCTCCGTTCGCCAGGGCGAGCGGGCCCGAGGGCTCCGGCGCCGGCTCCACGGGGGCCTCGATCGGCGGCTCCGGCAGGATCACCGGGGACGGGACGGGCGGGCGGTGGGGCTTCGGGGGCGGCCTGACCGATCGTCGCGGGGGCGACAACGGCGACACCACGGCGGCGGCGCCCTCGGCCGCCTTCGTCGCGGTGGCGCTGCCGGTTTCCTCGTCGAAGTCGGCGTCGGTCAGGATGTCATCGGCGGGGCGCGCCCGACCGTCGAGCAGGATGTCGTGGTCCCGGATGATGTCGTCGAAGGCGCTGCTCGACGAGGGCTCCTCCTCCGGCGAGGCCGGGAGCCCGAGCGCCCCCGCGATCCGCGCGCCGGTGGGCTCGATCTCCTCTTCGTCGTCCTCCGCGGTCCGCCGGGCGGCAGCGAGCAGGCGCGCCGGCGGCGAGCCGGCGTCGTCGACCGCGCAGACGCGCCGGAGCTCGGCCGCCATCTCCCGCGCGGAGCGGAAGCGGTCGTCGACCCGGCGCGCCACACCGCGCGCGAACCAGGCGTCGAACCCGTCCGGCACGCGGCCGAGCCGCGAGGGAATGGGGATGGGGCCGTCGTGGATGGCGTGGAGCAGGTCCGGCAGATCATCACCGATGAAGGGGAGTGTGCCGGTGAGGCACTCGAACGCGATCACCGCCATCGCCCAGAGGTCCGTCCGTCGGTCGACCGGTTCCCCGGCGGCCTGCTCCGCGCTCATGTAGGCGGGCGTCCCCAGGAGCTTGCCGGCGGAGGTCAGGGTCGCGGCGTAGGCGCCCTCGCCGGCCTTCGCCACGCCGAAGTCGAGCACCTTCGCGAACTCTTCCTCGTCCTCCCTCACGATGTAGATGTTGTCCGGCTTGAGATCGCGGTGCACGACGCCCGCGTCGTGCGCCTTGCCGACGGCGCGCGCGACGTGGGTGATGATCAGCGCCGTCTCCGCGGGGCTGAGCCGGCCCGAGCGGCGGACACGCGCGCCGAGCGTCTCCCCGCGCAAGAGCTCCATCGCGATGTACGGGATCCCGCCCACGACGCCGAAGTCGTGGATCTGCACCACGTGGACGCTGTTGAGCGACGCGGCCGAGCGCGCCTCCCTCATGAAGCGCGCGAGCGCCACGCTGTGCCGGGCGATGGACTCGTCCAGCAGCTTGATCGCGACCTCGGAGCCCAGCGTCAGGTGCTCGGCGCGCCAGACGGATCCCATGCTCCCCTCGCCCAGCCTCTCGACGAGGCGATAGCGGTCAGCGATGACGGTGCCGTTGGCGATGGAGGTCACGGGGCGACGAGCCTCAGGATAGCGCGAACGCACGCCGCGCGCGCGGCACGCGCCGCCCGCGGCGGTTTACCGGCTGGATCCGGCGGCGCGGTCCCCGCTCCGCTGCGGTCGCCCGCGTCGCGCGACCGCGGCGGGGGTTCACCGCAGTGTCTTCATGTACTCGACCAGGCCCGCGGTTTCGGCGCCGTCGATCCTCCCCTGGTAGGTCGGCATGGCGGGCGCGTACCCCTTCACGATCTTCGCCTGCGGCTGCAGGACCGACTCGATGAGGTAGCCCTCGTTGGCTCGCAGGCGGGTGCCGTCCGTCAGCAAGACCTCGCGGCCGAAGAGCCCCCGGAGCGTCGGACCCACCAGCGCGCGTCCGTCGGTCGAGTGGCAGGTGGCGCAGGCGTGCTTCCGATAGAGCTCCGCACCGAGCTCCACCGGATCCTTTGGCATGCTCTCCTGCTCGCGTGTCTCCAGCCACTTCTCGTACCCGTCGGGCTCGTGCACGACGACCGTCGCGTGCATGTTCGCGTGGTCGGGGCCGCAGTGCTCGGCGCAGAAGGCCGGGAACTGCCCGACCCGAGTCGCCTCGAACCACAGCTCGGTTTCGCGGCCCGGCACCGCGTCCACCTTGGCGCGGAAGTCGGGGAGGTGCAGGCTGTGGGTCACGTCCTCGGAGGTCAGGACGAGGCGCACCGGAGTGTCGATGGGGACGTGCAGGGTGCCGTCGGAGAGGCCGTTCGGGTAGGTGAAGCACCAGGCGTACCGCCGGGCGTCGACACGGATCTCGATCGCGTCCGACGGGGCGACCCGGAGGTCGAGGTACCCGGCGACCCCCGCGGCGAGGAGCGCGGTGACCAGTCCCAGGGGCACGACGGTCCACATCAGCGCGCGCGTCAGGCGGCGTGCGCCGCGCCAGGACGCCGGGGGGACCGGACCTCGCGGCGGGCCCCGGCGGACCGTGACCGTGACCATCGCGGCCAGTGCGCCGACGGCCGTCGCGGCCGCGACGACCAGCAGCACCGTGAAGAGCCCGTCGAAGTGCGCCGCCCCGGTCGAGCTCGCGGTCGGCACCCAGAACGAGGGGGACGCCGGCACGACGGGCAGCGGGCGCGGGGCCGTGCTCGCGCAAGCCGCGGGCGTCCCCGCGAGCCCGATCGCGGCGGCCGCGACGAGGGTCATCGGGACGGCCCCCTTCGCGGTGGTGGGGGCGGCCGGAGCGTCACCGATCCGAGGAGCTCAGCGCGGCGCATCGATCGAGGTGCGAGGTGGGACGGTGGACGAGAGGGAGGGCGGCGGGGCGGCCGGAGCCGGGAGCGATTCGGCGGGCTCGGGGGACGCACTCGCCGGATCACGCGCGAGCTGCTCGACCACGAGCTCCATGGCGCGGTCGATCGGGATGGACAGGACCCCCGCCTGCCGGTCCACCCACTGCGTCTCCTCCTCGAGTTCGGCGCGCTGGGCGTTCTCGAGGTCGAGGTGGGCGCGGGGGCTCACCTCGCCGCCCTTTCGCGTCACCTCCCGCTCGGCGGCGATCCGAACCAGGACCGTCACGGCGCTGAGGGTGCCTACCAGGGCGAGCACCACGATCGCCACCAAGGTGGCGGCGGCGCCCACGTGCGGTCCTTCGGCTCCGGTCGTCATGGTCGCCCCTCAGGGGATCTCGCGCGCCATCTCGGTGGAGCGCCGGGGGGCGCGCGCCGGCGTGAGGTCGCAGCGCCGGGCGCGGTGCGCGACGTCGGCGGCGAGGAGCGCCAGCAAGCCGAGGGAGCACGAAGCGTCGAGCGGGTGCCAAGGAACGGCGTTGGGGTCGAGCGCTGGCGTCACGACGAAGTGCAGGTCGACGAGGTGCATGGTGAGGAGCCATCCCGCCCAGAAGGAGAGCGCCCGGCCGTGGCGCTTCGCGCGGCCCGTGAGCAAGCCGAGAAAGGGGAGCAGGAAATGGCCGAGGATGAGCCCGACCGCGACGCCGAGCCAACCTCCGCGGGCTCGCACGGCGTAATGTGCCGTCTCCTCGGGGACGGCGGCGTACCAGATCAGCAAGAACTGGGAGAACGCCAGGTACGCCCACGACAGGGCACAGACGAACAGGGTCCGCCCCAGATCGTGGAGGTGGGGCGTGGTGACGGTGCGCAGGAGGCGCCCGTGCTGGTGGAGGAACGCGACCATCAGCACCATCGCCGCGACCGCTGCGGTCACGCAGCCGGAGAGGAAGTAGACGCCGAAAAGGGCGGAGTGCCAGGTCGGATCGAGGGACATCACGTAGTCGACGGACGCGAAGGTCGCGGTCAGCGCGATCCCGATCATCACGAGTGGGCTGAGCTCGCGCACGCGGCGGAGCGGCGCGAGGTCGCCCGCGCCGTCCTGGGCGACGGACCGGCGGAGCATCCAGCCCCCGACGGCGATCCAGAAGCCGAAGTAGAGCGCCCACCGGGCGCCGAAGAAGCCCCGGGTCAAGTACGGGCGCCCCGCCGCGTTCCCGGGCTGCGGCTCCGTCCCCGCCCCCTCCAGCCAGGGGAAGAGCTGGGCGGAGCCGAGCATCGCCGGCACCACGATCGGCAGCGAGAGGACCGCCAGCGCTGGCATCGTCGAGGCCAGGAGCTCGCCGAGGCGGCGGACCGCGACGCTCCGACGGGCGCCGACGAGGTGTTGCAGCGTCACCCAGAAGAGCGCGCCCAGCCCCAGGCTCAGCACGAGCAGGAACGCAACCAGGTACGAGGAGGAGAGTCGGCGGAGGCCGTCGCCCTCCGCCACGCCCAGCGCGACGCTGGCGAGGAGCAGCCCGGCTCCGGTGGCAGCGGCGGCGCGCTCCACGCGCGGGCTGAGGTCGCCGAGGCGCACGGCGTCGCCCGGCTCGTCGCCGCGGGGCTCGCCCGTCACCTGAAGGGGGGTCACGGTCACCGCTGCCGTTCCTTACTCGAGGGCCCGTCGCTGGGCGGCGGGCACGTCCGCGAGCGAGGCCGCCGACCGTCGCTGCAGCGCGCGGAGGTACAGGAGGATCCGCCAGCGCTCCTCCGGGGGGACGAGCTGACCGTAGCCGGGCATGGTCCGGACCCCGTCCGAAACCGAGGCGAATAGCTGCCCCACCGGTTGCGCACGGACGTAGGCCAGGGTCAGGTCGGTGGGAGGGACCCATCCCCCCTGCGCCAGCGCCTCGGCGCGCCGGGCGACCATGCCGTCGCCGTCGCCGACCAGGCCGTGGCAAGGCGCGCAGTAGACCTCGAAACTCCGCTGGCCGTCCGTCATGGCCGCGCGGCCCGTGGCCACCGCGCGCGGGAAGGTGCGGCTCGGGGCGCCGTCGGTGACCCCGAGCGTGAGGTGCTCGTCGAGCGGCTGCTCGCGGGCGATCGTGCCCGGCAGCGCGGCGCGCGAGCCGCGCCCGTCGGCGAAGAACGGGGACGCCCGGTCCGCCTTCACCACGGGCTGGAAGTCCATGTCCTGCACGAGGTGCAGCCGCGGTCGTCGTCCCCTCGTCACTCGCGCCTGCGCCACGAGGCCCAGCGAGACGACCGCCGCGACGCCGAGCACGACCACGGCGCGGAGCAGACCCCGCGGCAGGCGCGCCTTCGCTGCCGGGTCCCCCGCCACCTCCTCGATGGCGACGGCTCGGCTCTCGTCCAGCAAGGCGCGCGCGCGCGCTGCGTTCGGCCCCGGATCGTCGGCCTCGATCAGCAGGAAGAATCGGTCGTTCGTCGCGCGCGTGAAGCGCGCGTGCCGGTCGAGCGGGTGCGCGAGGCGGGGGAGGTCGTCGCGAGCCCATACGCCGGCGAACGCCGCCAGCGCGCCGAAGAGGATGGCCAGCTCGAAGGCGATGGGGACGTGGGCCGGGAGGCTCCAGAGCGGCTTCCCGCTGACGAGCCAGGGCCAGTCGACGGTGTTGGTGAGGTACTGCAGGGTGAGGCCCGCGGCACCACCCACCCCGCCCGCCCCGAGCACGATCCAGGGCAGGGGAGACGGCCTCGGCTCCGCCGCGGCGTCGAGGCCGAGCACCGGGAACGGCGTGTAGGCTTCCCACCGGCGGAAGCCGGCCTCGCGCAGGCGCGCCACTGCCGCGACCAGTGCGGCCGGGGTTTCGAACTCGGCGAGGAGCCCGCGCGTCAGCGGCGCCGCCGGGGCGCGCGCACGGCCCTGGGTCGCGGACGGGGCCGTCATGCCTCGCTGGCCCCCGTGGGTAAGGCGCCATGGCGATTCGCCTTCACCTCGGCCATGGCCACCGTGGGCAGGTACCGGCAAAAGAGGAGAAAGAGGGTGAAGAAGAGGCCGAAGCTGCCAGCGAGCATGAGGACGTCGTGGGCGGTGGGCCGGAAGTCCCCCCAGCTCGACGGGAGGAAGTCGCGCGTGAGGGAGACGCAGACGATCACGAAGCGCTCCAGCCACATGCCGATGCTGACCAGCACCCCGACCGCGAGGGAAACCCAGACGTTGGTGCGGGCCGCTCTGAACCAGAAGACGTGCGGCGCCGCGACGTTGCAGAGCAACATCGTCCAGTACGCCCAGGCGTAGGGGCCAAAGGCGCGGTTCAGGAGCGCGAACCGATCGTGGACCTGCCCGCCGTACCAGGCGACGAAGGCCTCCATCCCGTAGGAGTAGGCGACCATCATCGACGTGGCGAGGACGATCTTGTTCATGGTCTCGAGGTGTCGGATCTCGATCAGACGCTCTAGGCCGAGGAACTGACGCGCAGGGACGGCCAGCGTCACCACCATGGCGAACCCGCCGAAGACCGCGCCGGTGACGAAGTAGGGGGGGAAGAGGGTCGAGTGCCAGCCGGGGAGCTGCGTCACGGCGAAATCGAAAGACACCACCGAGTGCACGCTCAGCACGAGCGGGGTGGCGAGCGCCGCCAGCAAGAAGTACGCGCGCTCGTGGCGGCGCCACTGTCGCGAGGACCCCCGCCACCCCATCGCGGCGAGCCCGAAGACCGCGCGGCGTCCGGCGCCGGTGGCGCGATCGCGCAGGGTCGCCAAATCCGGGATCATGCCCAGGTACCAGAAGAGGAGGCTCACGACGAAATAGGTGCCGACCGCGAAGATGTCCCACTCGAGGGGGCTGCGGAACTGCGGCCACATCCCCATCTGGTTCGGGTACGGGAGCATCCAATAGGCGAGCCAGGGGCGGCCGAGGTGGATCCCCGGAAAGATGGCGGCGCAGACGACGGCGATCACGGTCATCGCCTCGGCGAAGCGGTTGATGGACGTCCGCCAGCCCTGGCGCAAGAGGAGCAGGATCGCGCTGATCAGTGTCCCGGCGTGGCCGATGCCGATCCAGAAGACGAAGTTCACGATCGGCAGCCCCCAGGCGACCGGGTGCGAGGTGCCCAGCAGCCCCACGCCGAACCAGGCGACCAGCCCCAGGTTCACCAGGAAGGCCAGCAGCAGGATCGTCGAGACGCCGAACGCGATGGTCCACCCGAGCGGGGGGCGCGCCTCGGCGACCCGGCACACGGCCTCGGTGACCGCCGCGCAGGCCTCGCCTTCGCGGAGGGGCGCCTCGCCCGGGCCGGTCGCGACGAGCGTCATGAGCTATCCGTGCTCCGGTGGGCGGCGCGCTGCCGCGCGCGCCGGGTCGCCGCCGCTCGCCGTCGGGTCGAGATCGGGGTGGGGGTTGCGCGCGCGGGCGAGGTAGGTCACGCGCGGCCGGACGCCGAGCTCGCCCAGCAGCTCGTAGGCGCGCCGGCTCCGACCCGCCTCGGCGACCCGGCTCTCGGGGTCGCCGAGGTCGCCGAAGACGATCGCCTGCGTCGGGCAGGCCTGCTCGCACGCGGTGACGATCTCCCCGTCGCGCAGGGGGCGGCGCGCGTTGCGGGCCTCGATCTTGGCTTGCTGGATCCGCTGCACGCAGAAGGAGCACTTCTCCATCACGCCCCGAGAACGAACCGTCACCTCGGGGTTGAGGCCGAGGCGCCGGGTCCGCTGTGACGGGGCGTCGAGGTCGAGGTTGTAGTTGAAGTAATTGTACCGGCGGACCTTGTAGGGGCACCCGTTCGAGCAGTATCGGGTGCCGATGCACCGATTGTAGACCATGTCGTTGAGGCCCTCGCTCGAGTGGAGGGTCGCCCCCACCGGGCAAACCTGCTCGCAGGGCGCGTTCTCGCAGTGCTGGCAGGCGACGGGGAGGAAGGCGACCCCGGGGTCCTCGGGGGGGCCGGTGAAGTAGCGGTCGACGCGGAGCCAGTGCATCTCGCGACCCCGGCGCACTTCCTCTCTGCCGACCACCGGGACGTTGTTCTCCGCGGTGCACGCGACCACGCAGGCGTTGCAGCCGATGCAGGCGGACAGGTCGATCACCATCCCCCAGCGGCGCCCGTCGCGGGGCGCGGGGTCGGACCAGAGGCCTCCGTTCGGCGGGTGTCGGAGGGTATGGCGCGCCCGGTACGCCGGGTCCGCGAGCCCGGCGAGCGTTACCTCGCGCACGATGGCCGGCGTCCGCTCGGCCTCGGCGCGGCGACCGAGCCGGTCGATCCCGAGCAGGTGTTGGGTCGACGCGAGTCTTGCCCGGGCCCCGGTGGCGCGGACGGTAAGCCCGACGGCGATGTACGGCGCGTCCGCCGTGCGCAGCGCGTAGGCGCTGACGCCGACCGGGACGACGCCGCGGTCCAGTGCGCCGCCGACGCCGCCCGCTCGGGTCCGTCCGTACCCGAGGGAGACGCGGACCGAGCCGGGCGCCTGCCCCGGGGCGTGGACCGCGGGCAGGGTCAATGAGCGCCCGCCGAGCTCGAGCGTCACCAGGCTCCCGTCGGCGACGCCGAGCTCGGCGGCGGTGAGCGGCGCGATCAGCGCCGCGTTGCCCCACGTCAGCTTGGTGAACGGATCCGGCAGCTCCTGGAGCCAGGCGTTGTTGGCGAAGCGGCCGTCGAAGACGCGGGGGTCCGTCAGGAACGTGAGCTCGAGCGCGCCGTTGTCGACGTCGGTGCCGCCGCGCTGCCGGTCGTCGAGCGCGAAGCGGGGGAGCGGACGTAGCGCGGGTCGCGTGACGGTGTCGGGACCGGCAACGAGGCCGTCCTGGACGGCCCGGGCCCAGCGGCGGTCGTCGCCGAGGCGCCCGGCGTGTGTCCGCCGTACGATCGCGCGACCCTCGACGACGCCGTCGCCCAGCAGCACCGCCAGCAGCTCGAGGTCGGAGCGCGCCCCGTGGAGCGGGGCGATCAGCGGCTGCGCCAGGGTGAGGGTGCCATCCCAGGCCGTGCCGTCGCCCCACGCCTCGAGGAAGTGGGCGAGCGGCACGTGCCAATCGGCGTGGAGGGAGGTTTCGTCCTCCGCCAGGCTCCCGTGCACGCTCAGTTTGGCCCTGGCGAGCGCGACCTCGAACCGGAGATCGACGGGGGCGTCGTAGACGGGATTCGAGCCGAGGATCAGCAGGGTGTCGACCTCGCCGGCCTCCAGGGACGCGGTGAGCGCCCGGAGCGCCGCGATGGGCGAGGCGGGGTCGGGCGCGCGGTCCGCGACGTAGTCCACCGTGCTCCCGACGTTGCCGAGGAGCACGTCGAGGCGGTGGCAGAGCGCGTGGACGGCGGCGGGTTGCTGCGGCCCGGCCAGGATCACGCCCCGCCCGACGTTCGCGAGCAGTTCCCGGGCGACGGCGGCCACGAAATCGGCGATCCCGCCGTCGGCGAGGAACTCGGCCTCGGGGTGCGGCTGGGCGGGTCCGTGCTCGGGCAGGGGCTGGGCGGCGGCGGAGATGGAGGCGTCGAGCGCCGCCGCGAGCGGCAGGATCAGCTCGGAGCGGAGCGGGAGCCGATGGTCGGCGAGCGCGCCCGTGGCGGAGAAGCTGCTCTCGACCGCGTAGAGGCGGGCCATCCGTCCGCCGTCCGGGCGGCGGGCGCGCCGCATGGCCCGCGCGTGGGCGAGCGCCGCGGGGTGGGCCTGGAGCGGGTCGGCGTCGAGGCACAGGATCACCTCGGCGGCGTCGAAGCGGTACAGCGCCCGGTGCGGCGCGCCGAAGGCGAGCGTCGAGCCGTCCCGCTCGGCTTCGCGGGTCGCGGGCTCCCACGGGTACCAGCGCATTCCCGGTAGCGCGGCGGCGAGCCGGGAGCGCAGATCGAGCAGGCTCGGCGAGGAGCGCTGCCCGGAGAGCACGGCGAGGCCATTCCCGCCGCGGGCGCGGAGGCGCGTCATCGCCTCGCCCAGCGCCGCGGCGAAGTCCTCGAAGGTCGCGGGCGCGCGGCCGTCGGGGGTCCGTCGGGTCGGCTGCGGGCTCCGGTCCGGGTCGTAGAGCTCGCGCACGCTCGCCTGGTGGAAGGCGCGGGTCGCGCCGCCGCTGTCGGGGTGGAGCGGGTTGCCCTCGACCTTGATCGGGCGGCCCTCGAAGCTGGTGACGAGGAGCCCGGTCGCCGCCCCTTCGAGGTCCATCGAGGTGGCGTAGTGCCGGAAACCCCCGGGGATGGCCCCCTCGGTGCGACGGGTCGGGGTGAGCGTGTGATCCCGCTCCCAGCGGCAGCCGGCGGCGCCCGCGAGCGCCGCGGATGCGCCCATCAGCTGCAGGAAGCGGCGGCGGCCGGGGTCGTCGGCGCTCGACTCGGTGACCTCGCGGACCCCACGCGACGGCGCGCTCTCGCCTTCGGCGCGGCCCGGGCGTCGGCGCGTGGGGGCAGGGGGATCTACCGGTGACATGTCGAGCAATCCGTCGGCGGCGCGATCCCCTCCCGGTCCCGCAGCGCCTGGCCGGAAGCCGCTTCGTCCCCGGCGGGGGCTCGCCACGTCATGTTCGTCACCTGCGCGAGCGGCCGCAGGTGCGGCTCCGGGGCCCGGTGGCACGCGAGGCACCACTTCATCGAGAGAGGCTGGTCCTGCCAGACCTCGACCATCTGGTCGACGCGCCCGTGACAGGACACGCAGCCGACGCCGCGCCCGACGTGCGCGCCGTGGTCGAAGAACACGAAGTCGGGCAGGTCGTGCACCCGCACCCAGGGCACCGGCGCGCCCGTCTCCGCGCTCTCGCGCAGCCGGGTGAGCTGGGGGCTCTCCGCCCAGATCGTCCGGTGGCAGTTCATGCACGTCGCGGGCGTCGGTACCGGGGCGTTCGCGGCGCGATCGACCCCCGCGTGGCAGTAGCGGCAGTCCATGCCCAGCCCGCCCGCATGCAGGGCGTGGCTGTTCGGGATCGGCTGCGGTGGCATGTAGCCGACGTCCGTGGTGCGGGGGGCCCCGGCGAGGAGCGTCCCCGCGATCGCGTAGGCCGGAGCGACCCAGAGCAGCAGCCCCGCCAGGCCCCGCGCCGGGTCGATCCACGCGGGGAACGCCCACTGCTTCATCGCGCGGCCCTCGCCGCCCCCGGGCTCGCCGCGGGCCGGGGGAGCGCGCCGCGGCAGGATTGAGCGACTCGTGGCATGGCCCCTCGGCGGAGTCGGAGTCGTTGCGAAGTGGAGCCCGGACCGGCGCGTCGATGGGCGACGCGCCTACCAGAGTCGATCGACCCGCCGGCGCCCGGACGGTACGCGAGGTCCCCCTCGACTGCAAACCTGCGGCCTGGGGCATCGCGGTGGCTCGGCCCCCGCCCGTCCGCGTCCTCCCGGGGGGCGCGCCGCCGCGGCGGTCAACCGACCGTTCGGGCCGCCGCCGCGGTGCTCGCCCGCGGCGCCGGCCCACCCCGAGGTCGAGCGACCTCGCTGGAGCACCGATCAGTTCGCCAACGGCGGCGGCACTCTGAAAGACACCCCCCCGGCACCACTGGTTGGCAGGGGAAAAAGGGGCGTTTCCCACGGTGCCTTGGGCGAGATCTGCTGCCGGCTCGGTGCTCCAGGCCGCCGATCTCTCGCGGCCATCAAACCGATTGCCGCTCGGGATCCGGTCGCCGCGGCCGCGACGACCAGCTCAGAAGTCGCGCATCTGCCTGCGGATCTTGCCGATCGCCTGCTCCTGCAGCTGGCGGATCCGCTCGCGCGAGAGGTTGTACTTGTCGCCGATCTCCTTGAGCGTGAGCTCGTCCTCGTTGTCGAGCCCGAACCGCCACCGGATGATGCGCGACTCGATCGGCGTCAGCGTTCCGAGCAGCCGCTGCACCTCCTCCGCCCACTTCTGGTTGGCGAGGTTGTCGTAGGGCGACACGGAGTTCTCCTCCACCAGAAAATCGATGAAGCGCCGGCCGTCCTCGTCACCGACGGGGCGGTCGAGCGAGAACGGGGTGTCGGCGTAGAGATCCTTCACCTTGTCGAGCTTCTCGCGCGGGACCCCGGTTTCCTTCTCGAGCTCGTCGATGGTCGGCTCGCGGCCGGTGCGCGCGATGATGGTCTGCGTCGCGCGCGACACGCGGTTGTACGTGTCGAGCATGTGGACCGGGATGCGGACGGCCCGCCCCTTGTCGGCGAGCGCCCGGCTGATGGCGTGCCGGATCCACCACGAGGCGTAGGTGCTGAACCGGTAGCCGCGCGCGTGGTCGAAGCGCTCCACCGCCTTCATCAGCCCGATGTTGCCCTCCTGGATCAGGTCGATGAGCGGCAGCCGACCGCGGTTATAGCGGCGCGCGATGCTCACCACCAGGCGCAGGTTGGCCTTGACGAAGCGGTTCTTCGCGCGGCGCTGCAGGACGTCGGTCCGCTTCACGCGGTCGATGAACCGATGGTAGGACGGCGTCTCGGGGAGCACCGACCGCTCCTCGCCGTCCTCGGGGGTGAGGATCGCGGCGCGCGCGATGCGGTTGGCGTTCGCCACCCAGATCCGGTCGGAGTCCGGGAGCCGCACGAGGCGCGACAGATCCTCCGTGCACTCGTCCCACCGCCGCGCCTGGAGCGCGAGCAGCTTGGAGCGCTGGGTGCGGTAGGCCTGCGCGAGCGCGCGGAGTTCGGCGACCTGCGGGATCGACGGGCGCTCCTCCTCGGCGATCGTGGCGATGTCGCGCTCGAGCTGGTCGAGCACGAGCTCCGCGACGGGCACGTAGGAGAGCAGGGCCTTCCAGTGATCGACCTCGGTGCGCTCGACCTCCTGCGCGGTCTGCAGCTCCTCGTCCGGCCCCATCACCTGGTGCCCGGACATCTCACGGAAGTAGCGCGAGAGCATCGAGTCGTTCGCCGCCTCTACCCCCTCGGTGCGGCGCGCGGAGTCCCGCTCCACCTCGCCGAGGGCGCCGGCGTCGGGCGGGGGGAGACTCTCGCCGAGCGTCGGCTCTTCCCCGAGCTCATCGAGGTCCGCGGCGCGCTTGACGCGCACGGACGTCGTCTCGATGGCATCGTCGTCTTGGAGTTGAGCGATGGCGGCTTCGTCCGGCATGGTGGTGGGTTCCGCTGGTTCAAGGTCGGCCCCGGCGATCGCGGGTGTGGAGGGCGCGGACGCCGGGGCCGAAGTGGGAAACAACTCGGAGCTCTGGCCGATTCCCCGGTCGTCGGCCGACGTTGCTGTCTCCCGGGAGGGAGCGCGACTTCGGGTGGACGTGGCGGGGGAGGCTCTGCGGGACGCGGGGGTGGGGTTGGCTCCGCGAGAACGTCGGGAAAGGGAAGCAATATTCGTACCGATGCCGGGACGCTGGGCGGCGCCGGAGCAACTGGGCCGGGGGGTACGGATGGGGGTCGTCGAAACCTTGGGTTCGATCATCGGGGTGTCTCAGGGATTCGAGCCGCGCTGGGTTGGAGCCGCCGCAGTCGACAAACGGTACGAACGGACGTTGATTCAGATCCCGCTCATCACGAGATAAGGGCGCAATCCTGGCCGCGCCCAGCGGGGGGGGCGGCCGCGTCGGTGTCGGCTCCCGACCCGGCGCGCGGCACGAGGGCTTCCGTGCAGCGCGCGCCACGGAACGAGCCGGCGCGCTCCGGCACCGGCCTCGACGGGGACGGCGTCGGTTGAGCGGCCGGGGCTCGTAGCACGTGATCTCTGGGGATGCCACTCTTTGTCGTCAATCGCCGAATCAGCAGGCACCCACGGGCGCCGGTCCGATTCTCGACGTCCTCCCGCTGAAATTGCAGGACATTTGCTCAGTTCCCCGGCACCGCACCGAACCACGGGCCTGGAGCGGTCGTCGCAAGCCCTGCGTGCCGGGGCGAAGGTTTGCGGGGCGACCCCTTTGGTGGCATGCGCCCTGATCCTGCTGTCGTGGGGGCCAGCGGTTCTGGCACTCCCTGCGCGCTCCCGATCCGTGTGCGAAGCGGGGGTCGCCCCCGCGCGTCGGCGGAGGGTGGCCGACCGTTCGCCGCGCGGGACGCAGTCAGAACTGGGCGAGCAGGCGCGGATCGTTCTCGAACAGGAGCCGGATGTCGGGGATGCCGTAGCGCAGCATCGCGACCCGCTCCACGCCCAGACCGAAGGCGAAGCCGGTGTAGCGCTCCGAGTCGATGCCACAGTGCCCGAGCACCTCGGGGTGGACCATGCCCGAGCCCAGCACCTCGAGCCAGCCGCTGCCCTTGCACACGCGGCAGGTCGCGCGCGAGCTCGCCTCGTTCGTGCAGAAGACGCAGCCGATGTCCACCTCGGCGCCGGGCTCCACGAACGGAAAGTAACTGGGACGGAAGCGCACCGGCGTCCGCTCGCCGTAGAGGCGCCGGACGAACTCCGTCAAGACGCCCTTGAGCGACGCGAAGGTGACGCCCTCGTCGACGAGGAAGCCCTCGATCTGGTGGAACATCGGCGAGTGGGTCACGTCGTCGTCACGCCGATAGACGGCCCCCCCGCTGACGATCGCGAGCGGCGGGGCGTGGGTGCTCATCTCCCGCACCTGCACGCTGCTCGTGTGCGTGCGGAGCAGCAAGCGCGCGTCCGGGGGAGCGCCGGCGACGCGGACCCAGAAGCTGTCCTGCATGTCCGTCGCCGGGTGATCCGGGGGGAAGGCGAGCTTGGTGAAGTTGTTCGTCTCGTGCTCGACCTCGGGGCCCCACGCCACCTCGAAGCCGAGCGAACGGAACGTGTCGAGGATCTCGTGCTTGACCCGGGTGATCGGGTGCACGTGTCCGCGGGGGGCCGGCGCACGACCCGGGAGCGTGAGGTCGAAGGGCAGCGCTTCCAGGTCGGCGACGCGGGCAGCACGCTGGAGCTCGGCGAGCCGCGCAGCGAAGCAGTCCTCGACGCGTGCCCGCGTCGCGTTGACCTGCTCGCCGAGCTCGCGCCGGCGGTCGGCCGGCACCTTGCCGAGCAGCTTGAGCAGCCCGGTGAGCTCCCCCTTCTTTCCCAGCACGGCGGCGTTGGCCGCCCGGAGCTCCGCTTCGGACGGGCAGGCCGCGAAGATGGCGCGGAAGCGCTCGCCGAGCGCGGCGAGCCCCGTCTCGATCTCCGCGGCGACCGTCGCGCTCGACGTCTCGTTCATGCTCGCTCCCACGCGGGTGACCGTCCCGGCAGCGCGCTCGGCGCGCACCGAATGCCGCGGACGGATCCTAGCTCGGCTCGGCGCGCCTGGCTCGACCCGACGCGCCAGGGCGCGACTCGGCTCAGCTCGGTGCGGAGGCGCTCGGCTTCGCCGCGAGCGCGGCGAGCTCCTTGAAGGCCGGCGCGTCGTGCACCGCGAGATCGGCCAGGATCTTGCGATCGAGCTCGATGTTCGCCTTCTTCAGCGCGCCCATGAGCCGGGAGTACGACGTCCCGTGCAGCCGGCAGGCCGCGTTGATCCGCACGATCCAGAGCCGCCGGAAGTCGCGCTTTCGGCGCTTCCGCCCGACGTACATGTACTGCCAGGACTTCCAGAGGACGCGGAAGGCCTGGCGCCAGCGGTTCTTGCGGCCGCCCCAGAAACCCTTGGTCTGGGCGAAGACACGGTTACGCCGACGTCGGGGGGTAGGGCCTCGCTTGACGCGCGACATGGGTGACGCTCCTGGTCTGGACGGGATCCGCTCTCGCAATGAGGAACGGGGGACTACGGGCTTCGGGTCGAGGCGCCGGGTGCCTGCCGACGTGCCGCCCGGCGCTGGTGGCCGGAGGGGCGCCGGGTTGCGGCGGAGTGGTCAGCCGTATGGCAGCAGGATGCGAATTCGCTTCGCGGTGTCCGGCGACACCATGTCGTTGTCGCGGAGGCGACGCCGACGCTTGCGGGACTTTCCGATGAACATGTGGGAGCCGCCGCCCTTGCCGCGCCGGATCCTGCCGGTCCCGGTCACCTTGAAGCGCTTGGCGGCGGCCCGCTTGGTCTTCATCTTGGGCATGGTCGACTCCGTGATGCCGGGGCAGGTCCTTTTGCCACGGCCGCCGGGGCGGCGGTCGGGACGATCGGTGATCGTCCCCGGACCTCGCCCGGGGCCGCGTCTTATGACGGAAGCGGAGGCCCCAGTCAATAGCGGCCCGTGGGCCTGCCCCGTCGACGAGGCAACCTCCACGGACTGAGCGTTTCCCCCATACCTCGACCAGGGATCCCCCGCAATGGGCGGCCGCCTGTGCTACACGCCCCGCGATGCCGCGCCGGGAAGACATCAGCCGGATCCTCCTCATCGGGTCCGGTCCGATCGTCATCGGGCAGGCCTGCGAGTTCGATTACTCGGGGACCCAGGGCGCCAAGGCGCTCCGGGGCCTGGGTTACGACGTGGTGCTCGTCAACTCGAACCCGGCCACCATCATGACGGACCCGGATCTGGTCCGGCGGACGTACATCGAGCCCCTCGACGTCGACTCGCTCACCGCGATCATCGACCGGGAACGCCCCGACGCGCTCCTGCCGACGCTCGGCGGCCAGACCGCGCTGAACCTCGCCCTCGAGGTCCACGAGCGGGGCGTGCTCTCCCGGCACGGCATCAAGCTCATCGGGGCCCAGGTCGACGCCATCCGCAAGGCGGAGGACCGGCAGCTCTTCAAGGAGGCGATGGCCGCCGCCGGGCTCGAGTGCCCGAGGTCGGGGTTCGCGCGCAGCGTGCGGGAGGCGCGCGAGGTCGTCGAGACGACCGGCTACCCCGTCATCTTGCGTCCGAGCTTCACCCTCGGGGGTACCGGCGGCTCCGTGGTGGAGCGCCCCGAGGACCTCGACGCGCGGGCACAGTGGGCGCTCGAATGCTCGCCCACCCACCAGGTGCTGGTCGAGGAGAGCCTCATCGGCTGGAAGGAGTTCGAGCTCGAGGTGGTCCGCGACCGGGCGGACAACTTCGTCGTGGTCTGCACCATCGAGAACATCGACCCCATGGGCGTGCACACGGGCGACTCGATCACCGTGGCGCCGGCGATGACGCTGACGGATCGCGAGTACCAGCGCCTGCGTGACGCGGCGCGCGCCGTGATGCGGGAGATCGGGGTGGAGACTGGCGGCTCGAACGTGCAGTTTGCGGTGAACCCCCGGGACGGGCGCGTGCTCGTCATCGAGATGAACCCGCGCGTGAGCCGCTCGAGCGCGCTCGCGTCCAAGGCTACCGGCTACCCCATCGCCAAGATCGCCGCCAAGCTCGCCGTCGGGCTCACCCTCGACGAGCTCGAGAACGACATCACCGGCACCAGCGCCGCGTTCGAGCCGACCATCGACTACGTCGTGGTCAAGTGGCCCCGGTTCGCCTTCGAGAAGTTCCCGGGCGCGGACCCGACGCTCGGCCCGCAGATGAAGAGCGTCGGGGAGGTGATGAGCATCGCGCGGACCTTCCCCGAGGCGCTGCAGAAGGCGGCGCGCTCGCTGGAGACGGGCAAGACCGGGCTCGACAGTCTGGTCCACCGGGTCGACTACTGGGCGCTCGCCGAGGACCGGAAGTCGCGGAACCTGCAGTTCGAGGCGCCGCCCGCCGCGCGGCCCCGGCCGAGCCGCCCGCCGCCCTCGGGGTCGGACCTCGCCCGCGTGCTGGACAAGGTGATCGCCGTGCCCACCGCGGACCGGCTCTTCTACGTGGGCGACGCGCTCCGGGCGGGGCTCACCGTGGAGCGAGTGCACGAACGGACCGGGATCGATCCGTGGTTCTTGCGGCAGCTCGGGCGGATCGTCGCCCAGGAGCAGGCCATCGTCACGGCGCCGGAGCTCACGGCCGAGCTCCTTCGCGAGAGCAAGCGGCTCGGCTTCGGGGACGCTCAGCTCGCGGAGCTGCGCGGCGTCGCGGAGCTCGAGATCCGCGAGCTCCGGGAGCGGCTGGGCGTGCGCGTCGTCTATGGGCGGGTGGACACCTGCGCCGCGGAGTTCCCGGCCCGGACGCCCTACCTCTACTCCACCTACGAGACGGAGTCGGAGAGCGAGGTGACGGGTCGGCGCAAGGTGATCATCCTGGGCGGCGGCCCGAACCGCATCGGGCAGGGGATCGAGTTCGACTACTGCTGCTGCCACGCCGTGTTCGCGCTGCGACAGCTCGGGATCGAGGCGGTGATGGTCAACTGCAACCCGGAGACCGTCTCCACCGACTACGACACCTCCGATCGGCTCTACTTCGAGCCGCTCACCCTCGAGGACGTGCTGGGGATCTGCCGTGAGGAGGCGCGGGCGGGGGAGCTGCTCGGGGTCATCGTGCAGTTCGGGGGTCAGACCCCGCTCAAGCTGGCGGTCCCGCTCGAGCAGAGCGGGGTGCCCCTGCTGGGGACCCCCGCCGACGCCATCGACCGTGCAGAGGACCGGGAGCGGTTCGACGCGCTGCTGAGCCGGCTCGGGTTCCGGCGGCCGCGGGCGGGGATCGCGCGGAGCACGGCGGAGGCGGTCCGGATCGCGACGGAGATCGGGCTCCCCGTGCTGGTGCGCCCCTCCTACGTGCTCGGGGGGCGCGCGATGATGGTCTGCTGGACCGATGACGAGCTCGAGGCCTACGTGGGCCTGGCGCTCGAGGCCGCGCGGGACGAGCGCGGTTCCCCGACGCTCCTCATCGACGAGTTCCTGAAGAGCGCGATCGAGGTCGACGTCGACTGCGTCGCCGACGGGCGGCGGGTGGTGATCGGGGGCGTGATGCAGCACGTCGAGGCGGCGGGGATCCACTCCGGGGACTCCACCAGCGTGCTGCCGCCCTACTCGCTGCACCCCGCGGTGGTAGCCCAGATAGAGGAGCAGACGCGCGCGCTCGCCCTCGAGCTCGGTGTCGTCGGATTGATGAACGTCCAGTTCGCGGTGAAGGACCGCGACGTCTACGTGATCGAGGTGAACCCGCGGGCCTCGCGGACGGTCCCTTTCGTCGCCAAGGCGACCGGGCGCCCGCTCGCCAAGATCGCCGCCCAGGTGATGGTGGGGCGCACGCTGGACGAGCTGGGCGTCCACGACGCGCCGATCCCGAGGCATGTCTCCATCAAGGAGAGCGTCTTCCCGTTCAGCAAGCTCCCCGGCGTGGACACCCTGCTCGGCCCCGAGATGCGCTCGACGGGCGAGGTGATGGGCATGGCCACGGCCATGTCGCTCGCGTTCGCCAAGTCGACCGCGGCGGCAGGCATGGCCCTGCCGGACCGGGGGCGCGTCTTCGTGAGCGTCCGCGACGAGGACAAGGCCGCCATCTGTCAGATCGCGCGGCGGATGCGCAACCTCGACTTCGAGGTGATCGCCACGGACGGCACCGCGCGCGCCATCTCGATGGCGAGGATCCCCGTGCAGCGCGTGAACAAGGTCACCGAGGGCTCGCCGCACGTGGTGGACGCGATGACCCGCGGCGATATCCAGATCGTGATCAACACGACGCACGGGGCCCAGGCGATTCGCGACAGCTATGCGATTCGGCGCCACGCCCTGCTGGGCCGGATCCCGTATTTCACCACCGTCGAGGCGGCGCTCGCGCTCGCGGACGCCCTCGAGGCTCGCCACCTGCTCGGCGACCGTGCGGCGCCGGTGCGGAGCGTTCAGGAGTGGCACGCCCGCTCCGGACGGTGACGGGACGCGCCTCCGCGCCACGGACCCGCGCCGTCGGCCGCCTCAGTGGGGCGATGCCAGCGGGCTGGCGCGGTACTCCCCGGCGAGGCTCCAGACCGCTCGCTCGTAGTCCTGCCCGTCGCTGGTGAAGTAGGTGGCGCGTTGCAGCTCCCGCGCGAAGGCCCGCGGATCGCCCAGCCGCACGGCCGCGAGGGCGTGCGGAAAGCGGTCCCGAAGCTGGGAGACGTAGTCGCGCGCCCCGTCCTCGGGCGTGGCGTAGGCGCGGAAGCGGAGGCGGACCCGCTGGGTTTCGCCGTCGATCCGCTCGCTCGTCCACCACACCGCGCTGCCGCCGTCGGGGGCCGTCCCCTGGATGCCGGCGAAGTTGTAGTCGCGCATCCAGAGGCCGCGGCCCGTCTCGAGCGCCCAGTGGGCCCAGAGGATGGACAGCGCCTCGACCGTCGGCGGTCCTCCGACGACCGCCTCCCAGGCCCGGGTCAGGTGCGCCGCCGCTTCCTCCGGGCGCATCGGCGTCGGACGCTTGCGCCGGTCCACGCGGGGCGGCGGCGCGGCCTCGGTCGGTTCCGGGGGGGAGGCCGGCAGCGCGAGGCCCAGCGCCATTGGGGGCGCCGCCTCCCGGTCCGGAGGCCGCGGCGCGGCCGCCTCTGCGCCCGACCAGGCCAGCGCGGCCCCCAGCGCTCCCCCCACCAGGACGGCCCCGCGCGCGGCCAGGCCGTGCCCCAGTGAACGGAGCCGGGCACCGGCCGTCACCGCGCGCGACCACGCGACGCGGAGGCGGGGGGTCCCGGCAAACGGCATGGCATTGCTCCCAACCCGTCACCTTCTGCCGCGAGCGGGCGAAGACGGCCAAGAATGCGGCAGGGGGGCGCGGCGCGGTCCCCCGCGGCGGCGGCGGGCAGCGTATGATACCGACCAAGGAGGACAACATGAACCCATCCTGGGGAGCGACCCTCGTCCTGTCGTCCGCTCTGCTGCTCGCCGGTTGCGATGAAGACTCGAGTGGCGACGACGGCGGCGAGACGGGCAACACGGGTGGCAGCGGCGCTGGCGGCAGCGGCTCGGGCACGGGCGGCCTATCGCCCGCGGCGGGCGGCTCGCCCGCGCACGAGGGCGGCGGCCCCCCCGCGGGCAACCCCGACGGTGACTGCGCGGTTTTCGCCGAGGCCGGCGCGGTTGACACCGCCTCGCCCGATCGCGTGATCGGCGACGGGACCCCCGCGAGCTGCACCTCGACCGCCGTGGTGGACGCGATCGCGCAGGGCGGCATCATCACCTTCGATTGCGGGCCCGATCCGCTGACCATCACCCTGGAGGAGACGGCCAAGATCTTCAACGACACCGGGCCCGACATCGTGATCGACGGCGGGGGGCTGGTCACGCTGAGCGGGGGCGGCGAGCGGCGCATCCTCTACATGAACACCTGCGACGAGGCCCAGGTCTGGCTCACTGACCACTGCCAGGATCAGGACCAGCCCCGGCTGACCCTCCAGAACCTGACCTTCATCGAGGGCAACTCGTCGAGCGAGACGGAGTACGACGGTGGCGGCGCGGTCTGGGTGCGGGGCGGCCGTCTCAAGGTCGTCAACAGCCGGTTCTTCAACAACGCCTGCGCCGCCGAGGGGCCCGACGTCGGTGGGGCCGGGATCCGCGTGTTCAGCCAGTACCAGGGGCTCCCGGTATACGTCGTGAACAGCACGTTTGGGGGCGCCGAGGGCTACGGAAACCAGTGCTCCAACGGTGGCGGCATCAGCAGCATCGACGTCTCGTGGACCATCATCAACAGCCTCTTCTCGCACAACCGCGCCCTCGGCTGCTGCGGCAATCCGGCCGAGGGCGACACCCCGGGCGGTGGCAGCGGTGGGGGGATCTACAACGACGGCAACACGATGACGCTCACGCTCTGCGGGACGCGCATCGAGCACAACGAGGTGAACGCCTACGGCAGCGCGATCTTCTTCGTGAGCAACGACCACACTGGCGACATCGTGATCGATCGGTCGGTGATCGCGGGCAACCTCGGCGGCGGCTGGTACCCGCGCTACCCGCAGATCTCGCACCACGACGACACCCCGGTCACGGTGACCGACTCGATCATCGAGTGAGCGCCGCTGGCGGCGGGGTCGGGTCGTGCGCTCCTGGCGGCGCGCCGCCGTGCCACTCGGGCCCGGCGGCGCCCCAGGGGTTGGCCACCGTCGGGCGCCGGCCGAGCGACAGCGCGAGGTGGATCGCCACCGCGACGAGCCCGATCGCGAGCGTCAGGGCGCCCGCCCCCGCCGCCCTCTCGAGCCACTCGAAGGCGAGCGGGTAGGTCGCCGACCGTCGCGGCAGGCCCCGCGCGCCCAGCAGCAGGAGCGGGAGGTTGGCGGCGAGGACTCCCGCTGTCGTGATCAGCGCCGCCGTCCGTCCGGGTGACTCCGTCGCGGGCGCGCCGGTGAGCAGCGGCCACCAGAAGTACGCCGCCGCGATGGTGGCGAGGAGGAAGCTCCCGAAGAGCAGGTGCGCGTGGCCGACCACGAAGGTGGTCCCGTGCAGGTGCACGGCGAGGCTCGGGGTCGCGAGGAAGAGGCCCGATAGCGCGCCGAGGACGAAGCACAGCGCGGAGCCGAGCGCGAACAGCAGCGGGGTCGTGGGGCGGGCGCTGGGCGCGAGCGTGGTGAGCCAGGTCCCGACCAGGTGAGTCGCGGGGACCGCGCCGAGCAGGGACAGCAGCGAGAACCACACCGCCAAGGTCATGGATTGGCCGCGGGTCGGCAGGTGCACGCCCCAGGCGATCACGCTCACCAGCGCCAGCCCCGAGATTCCGAACGCGACGCTCCGTCGGCTCGCCAGCGGACGGGCGGCGAAGGTCGTCACGATCTCGGTCGTGACCCCGAGCGCCGGCAGGAGCGCGCCGTAGAGCGCGCCGTGCACGCCGAACCAGAAGAGGTGGTCGAAGCGCGCTGGATCGCCGCCGCGTGTAGGATCGAAGAGGCCGAGGTCGAGTCGGTGCTCGGCAGCGAGCGCGAGCGCCGTCAGCGCCAGGACGGGCGCCGTGAGCAGGGTGACCGCGGAGTGCGCGTACAGGGACCACTCGAGCGGTCCGGCGCCCTCCCGGGCGCGGCGCGGCGCCGGCGGCGCGTGCAGCGTGGCGACGATCACCACGGCGCGGAGCGCGGCGGCCCCCGCGAGCGCGACCAGCGCGGCCAGGGTGGTGGCGGGGACCGTCACCGCGCCGGTGACCGGGGGCGGCAGCGTCGCGTGCGCGGCGTCGGCCCCGCCGCCGAGCGCGGTGAGCCCCAGCAGGAGGGCGCCGAGGACCCAGAGGTACAGCGCGGCGAGGTTCAGGCGTGGGCAGGCGAGGCTCGGGACGCCGAGACGCAGCGGGAGGACGAAGCTCCCGAGGGTGGCCGGGATCCCGGGGACCAGCACCAGGTAGACCATCAGCAGCCCGTGGAACGCGAGGGCGCGCGCGTGGCGCGCGGGATCGAGCCAAGCGGTGTAGGCCCCCAGGAGCTCGACCCGCACTGCGAGCCCGACCGCGACGCCCACCGCCGCGGCGACGCCCACGCCGACGAGCTGCAGCAGGGCGACGCGGCGGTGGTCGAGCGGGAGGAGCCACGACCGGGCGCGACCCGCGGTCGGACGGCCCCGGTCGGTGGGCATCCGGCGGTCGGTCCGCCGTGGGGCCGTCACTGCTGCGGCTTGGGCGCGATGCCGACCTTGGAGGCGTACTTCAGGGTCCCGAACTTCGGATCCTCGATGACGAGGCTGTACCGGTCGGGCAGGGTCATCGGGATCTCGCGCTGACCCTGGAAGATCTGCTGTATGCCGCGGCCCTGGCCCGAGAGCTTGAGCGTGAACGAGGCGCCGGACTCGTTCGCGAATTCGGCCGGAGACTGGAACACCTGCGTCAATGAGGTGCCCTTGCGTACGAACACGACCCAGAAAACCTGGCCCTCGGCGTCCCGGTAGAACTGCAGCACGTCGGCCTTGAACGTCGCCCGCTCCTTGTCAAGACAAGCGGCGAACTGGCTCGGCTTTTCCTTGAGCGCCTTGCACTTCTCCTCGTGCTTCGCCTTGAGCGCGCTCGCGTTGTAGTCGAAGGCGAACGCGACGTCCGGCGTCGTCATCACCTCGCTCGGCTTGGGCTGCTCCTCGGCCTTCGGGGCCTCCGGCTCGGCCTCCGCCGGCTCCTCGGCGGCGGGCTCGGCGGCGGGCTCCTCGGCGGTCGGGGTGTCGACGGCATCGTCGGCCCCCTTCGCGGCGGGCTTCTCGCCCCCCGCGGCGCAGGCGACAAGGCAGAGGGCGATCCCAGGGACGATGTGCTGGATGAACGAGCGAGACATGAAAGAGCTTCCTCCGCCGCCGCGCCGATCGTGGACCCGGGGGGCCGACGGCGCCGGGGAGTGTAGCCGGCCCAGCGGCGGCGTCACGCCGCGCGCGCTGGGAGCGGGGCGGCCCCCCGAACGGCCCGCTCCCCACCCCGGCGCCTCCCCCTGGCGGCGCGCCGGCGCTGGGAGCCGGCGGCGCGCCGGTGTATCACGACGGCCATGGTCAAGCGGGCGCTCATCACCGGGATCACGGGCCAGGACGGGTCGTACCTCGCCGAGCTCCTGCTCGCGAAGGGCTACGAGGTGCACGGGATCGTCCGTCGCTCCTCCAGCTTCAACACGGATCGGATCGAGCACCTGTACCGTGACCCCCACGAGCCCGACGTCCGGCTCCGGCTCCACTACGGCGACCTCAACGACGCCTCGTCGCTCTCGGCCATCCTCGGCGCGGTGCGGCCGCACGAGGTCTACAACCTGGCCGCGCAGAGCCACGTGCGGGTCAGCTTCGACGTGCCCGAGTACACGAGCGAGATCGTGGCCCTCGGGGCCGTGCGCCTGCTCGAGTCGCTGCACCGCCTGGGCCTCGACGCGCGCTTCTACCAGGCCTCGTCGAGCGAGCTCTTCGGCCAGGTTGCCGAGGTCCCGCAGCGCGAGACGACGCCGTTCCACCCGCGGAGCCCCTACGCCTGCGCGAAGGCGTACGCGTACTACATCACCCAGAACTACCGGGAAGCGTACGGCATGTTCGCCGTCAACGGCGTCCTCTTCAACCACGAGAGCCCGCGGCGTGGCGAAACCTTCGTGACCCGGAAGATCACGCGCGCGGCCTCCCGCATCAAGCTTGGGCTACAGGACAAGCTCTTCCTCGGCAACCTCGAGGCGCAGCGCGACTGGGGCTTCGCGGGGGATTACGTGGAGGCGATGTGGCTCATGCTGCAGGCCGACGAGCCCGACGACTTCGTGGTGGCCACGGGACAGACCCACTCCGTGCGGGAGTTCCTGGAGGCGACCTTCGCGAGGCTCGATCTCGACCCCGCGCGGCACGTGGAGCTGGATCCGCGCTACCTCCGGCCCGCCGAGGTGGACCTGCTGCTCGGCGACGCGTCCAAGGCCCGGCAGAAGCTCGGCTGGGCGCCGCGGGTGGGGTTCGTCGAGCTCGTCGAGATGATGGTGGAGCACGACCTCGCCCTCGCGCGGCGGGAGCGCGCGCTCGCCGACCACGACGCGCGCGAGGCGGAGCGCGGGCGGGCGGGCCGGAGGGGCGAGGGCTAGGCGCGGAGGGGTCGCACCGCGCCGCCGTCCGGGCGCGGAGGGCCGCCGTCCCGGGGGGGCGCGCGTCCGGGGGCGCGGCGGGCCCGCCCGAAATGGCGCGGACGGTGCTGACCGGGGCCCCGATCGGGCGTAGAGTGCGCCGCACATGTCCGGCACTGGCGGCAATGGCAAGCAGCACAACGGCGAGAAGGCGCTCGAGGCGCTGGGGCGGTTCCTCGCCGATCACGGCTGGAACCCGCGCGCGCTCGATCAGGTCGCGGGCTTCAGCGTCGGCTTCGAGGGTGACCACGGCAGCTACCACTGCGTCGCCGAGATCCTGATCGAGATCCAGCAGTTCCTGTTCTACGTGATCCACCCGGTGCGCGTCCCGCCGGAGCGCCGCCTCGCGGTCGCGGAGGCGATCACGCGCGCGAACTACGGCATGCGGATCGGCAACTTCGAGCTCGACTTCAGCGACGGAGAGGTTCGCTACAAGAGCAGCCTCGATTTCGACGACGAGATCCTGACGCCGCCGCTCATCCGCAACGCGATCTACGCGGCGGTGGAGACGATGGATCGCTACGCGACGGCCCTGGTCGCCGTGGGGCGGGGCGAGAAGACCGCGGCGGACGCCATCGCGGAGGTCGAGGGCTATCGCTGATCCTGGGTTCGTGGTCTGGCGCCGGGGAGCCGATGCGGGTGAGCGCCTGGGCGCCGTGCTCGGAGCAATGCATGCCGACGTTCGAGTTTCTCTGCGAGAGTTGCGGTCGCCAGTTCGAGGAGCTGGTGCTCCGGCGCGACGAGGTCATCCTTTGCCCGGACTGCGGGTCCGACCGGGCCAAGAAGCTGATGAGCGCCTTCGCGGTGACGGGGGGGGCCCGCCTCGCCGGCGGCGGCTGCGGAACGTGCCGGCCCTCCGCGGGCAAGTGCCGCGGGTGCGGCGGCCACTGACCTCGGCAGGCGCCGCGGCCGGGTGCCCGTGGGGCCGACGGAGTGGCGGAGCGCGGCGTGCGAGCGTACATGAAGTCGCCCGCCGTGGGCTGGTGCGGTAGGTTCTGGGGGCGGTGACGAGTCGGTACCCCCTGGAGGCGCTGCAGCGGCTGCGCGAGGCTGCCGTCGCGGCCCGGGCCCGTGTGCTCGGAGAGCGCGCGGCGTCGCGGGAGCGCGCCTCCCGCGCCACGGCTGTCGCCGCCGCCGCGCGGGAGGCGGCAGCGGCCGACCGTCGCGCGGTGGCGGCGGCGGAGCAGGCACGGCTCGAGGCCGGGCAGACGACGGCCGCCGACCTCGCGCGCCGCGCCGAGTTCGCGGCGGGGGCCACGGCGCGCGCGGCGGCCCTTGCGCGGGGCGAGGAGGTCGCGCGGGAGCGGGAGAGTGAAGCGGCCGCGGCCGAGGGCGCTGCGCGCCGCGCCCTCGGCGAAGCGCGCGCCGCGTCGGAGTCGCTCGATCGCCACCGCGGCCGTTGGGAGGCGACGCGGGCCCGCCGCGCGGAAGCCGGGGCCGAGCAGGAGGCGCTCGAGCAGTGGACCGCCCGTCGGGGCGGTGGACGGTCCGGGGGCGGCGCGTGAGACGCTGGTGCTCCGCCCGCGCCGCGGTCGTGGTCGCCCTCACGGTGGGCGCTGCCTGCTCCGGGCCGCGGGGACCATCGCCGAGCCACGGGGTGGCGACGCCGCTCGGGCTCGACGCGGGCGCGCCGCCCGCCCCTTCCGCGTCGCTGCCGCCGGACGGCGCCGCGGGCGGCGAGGTCACCCTCGAGGAGTTCACGCCGCTGCTCGCGCTGCCCGGGCTCGCCCCCGCAGCTCGCGCTCTAGAGGAGGAGGCCCCGGGGCGGGCCGCCCGCGAGGTCGAGCGGGTGATGATCGAGGTACCTCCCACCGCCGGCGACGTCGTGCGGTGGCAGTTCCTGCTCGGCAGGCTGCGCGAGCAGGCAGGCGAGCTCGCCGGTGCCGCCGCTTCGTTCGACCTGGCGGCGAACGAGTCCTGGCCCCTCCGCGACTACGCGCGCGTCGCGGCCGCGCGGACCCTCGTGCGCGCCGGGCGCCACGCCGACGCGCTGGTGCGCGTCGCGGGGCTCGGGCCCACGGGGCCCCTCGCCTCGGACCTGCGTCTGATCACCGCTGAGGCGGCGCTCGGCGCCGCGGATCGGGATCGCGCGGTGGCTCTCTGGCGCGAGCACCTCGCTTCCGGCGCGGCCCCCGCGGATGGCGCCAACGTGGCCCTGCGCCTCGCCGACGCGCTGCTCGTCACGCCGCCCGGCGCGGCGGCCCCCGAGCCGCCGCGGGTCGTCGAGGCGCTCGCGCTGGCGCGCGAAGTGCGCGGCCGTCACGTCGGCGATCGCGCGCTGACGGAGCGCGCCGACGCCCTCGCGGAGCGGGCCCTCGCGGCCCTGCCGGCGTCGGAGCGCGACCGCCGCCGCCGCCTCGGGGCCGAGGAGCAACTCGTCGCCATCGAGGGGCACGTCCAGGCGGGGCTCTTCACCGAGGCGCTCACGCGCGTCCAGGCGCTCGTCGGGGAGCTCCCCCGCGCGGAGCGCTGGGGGTCGGTCGGTTGCGCGGTGACCGTGCTGCAGGCGCGCGCGCTCGCCGGCAACAAGCACGCCGGCGAGGCGGCGACGGTGCTCGAGGACTTCGTGAAGCGCTGTCCAGAGCCGCAGGGCGAGCGGCTGCGTCCGCGCGCGCTCTACCTCGCCGGGCAGTACTCGGCGCGTGACGGGCGCCATGCCCGCGCGGTGCAGCTCTTCGAGCAGCTCGAGCGCGAGGCGCCCACGGACCGGCTCGCGGACGACGCGCGCCTGCTCGCCGCGCGGAGCTACCGCGCGCTGGGCTCAGAGGCGCGCTTCACCGAGCTGCTCGCCCGCATCGCCGAGGACTTCCCCGAGGGCGACATGGTGCTCGACGGCGTCTTCGAGCTCGCGCTCCAGCGGATCGAGCGAGGCGACTGGTCCGGAGCCGCCAGCGTGCTCGACCGGGCGGCCACCGCGATCGGGGAGCACGACTGCGCGCGCGGCACCGAGCACAGCGGGCGCGAGCGGTACTGGCGCGCGCGCGCCTGGATCGAGACGGGTGAGCGGGACCGCGGGCTCGAGGAGCTCGCCACCATCGTGCGCGATCTGCCGCTCTCCTACTACATGCTGCACGCCTACGCCCGCCTGAGCCGACTCGACCCGGAGCGGGCCCGCCGCGCGCGCGCCGAGGGGATCGAGCGCTCCGAGCGGCAACCGTTCCGCATCGAACAGCAACCGGCGCTGCGTACCCCGGCGTTCGACCGCGCGCGAGAGTTGCTGCGGGTGGGGGAGGTCGACCTCGCGGCGCGCGAGATCGACGCCCTCGAGGTCGCGCGGCCCGGCACGGCCCCCGAGATCCTGTGGGGGGTCGCCCTGCTGTACGCGCGCGCCGACGCGCCCAAGCTCTCGCACGCCGTCGCCAGGAACCTGCTCACCGACTGGCTCGCTCGCTGGCCGGCGGGCGACTGGCGTCGTGCCTGGGAGATCGCCTTCCCGCGGCCCTGGCACCCCATCGTCGTCGCGCAGGCGAAGCGACACGAGGTGCCCGAGTATCTGGTCTACGCCGTGATGCGCGAGGAGTCGGCGTTCGATCCGGCGGCGGAGAGCCCCGCGCGGGCCTTCGGCCTCATGCAGCTCATCGTGCCGACCGCGCGCGCCTACGCCGCGCCGCTCGGCCTTGGGTCGTCCCCGGCGGCGCTGCGCGTGCCGGCGACGAACATCGCGCTCGGCAGCCGGGTGCTCGGGGACCTGACGCAGCGCTTCGCGAAGAACCCCCTGCTCGCCATCCCCGGCTACAACGCTGGCCCGGGCCGACCACGGAAGTGGGCGGCCGCCCGTCCCCTGGCGGATTTCGACACCTGGGTCGAGCTCATCCCGTTTCGGGAGACGCGGCGCTACACCAAGCGCGTGCTCGCCTCGCGCGCCGCCTATGCCACCCTCTACCACCCGGCAGAAGCGGAGCAGATCATGGCGCTCCCGCTCACTCTGGGGTATTAACCCGCTTCCCCAGGGAAGGGATGCGGTGGCCACGGGTCGGTCGCCACGTGAAGAGCGCGGATGAGCGCGGACGAGCGCGGACGAGCGCGGACGAGCGCGGATGAGCGCGGATGAGCGCGGATGAGCGCGGATGAGCGCGGATGAGCG
>CAYOLF010000008.1:0-61350 GCA_964404725.1 uncultured Polyangiaceae bacterium | reverse complement strand
GAGCGCGGATGAGCGCGGATGAGCGCGGATGAGCGCGGATGAGCGCGGATGAGCGGAGCGGGGAGAACAAGAGAAGAGTATCGGCGGGCGCGTCCGACTTCGGGACGAATTGGGCGTCACGGGCACCAGGGCTTCTGTTCGCCTCCACTGTTCGTCTGTAGAGCGTCAATGGACCGATTGACGGCGAATCTGGAATAAGTGTAGAAGCTATAGAGTTGGCCGGGGTTGCGCCGAGTGGGCGTGGCCCGGGTCGGTGGCCTTGCCGCGGGGGTTCCGTTGCGCGCGACAGTGAAGCTGAAACAGGTAGGTCCGGGCGTCTTCCGCGTCAGCGTGCTGCGCGGCAGCGAGGTGACCGCCAGTGTCGACTGTGGTTGGTCGCGAGCCAGCCGGCTCGCCTGGCGGGCAGTGGCGCTGCTCGGGCGCTGGGAGCCGCGCGTCCAGACGAGCGCGGGTCCCGGGCGCTTCGTCGTGCTCGACACCGGCATCCCCAGCGAGGACCCGCCGCTGCCGGGCGGGTTCGAGGGGCAAGTGGTGGGCTGCTTCCGATCGCTCGAGCCGGCCCGTGCGCTCGCGCGGGAGGAGATCGGGATCGGAAACCTCGGCATTGTGGTCATCGATCGCGCCGCTCGGACGCAGGTATTCCCACGGCCGCGCATGGACTCGGCGCTCCACGCCCTCGGGCGAGCCTCGGTGAAGGCCGCCGCGGGGTGACGGCGCCGCCGCTCCGGGTCGGCCCCCGGTGCCGCGGCTGCGCCGACTGCTGCCGCACTGTGCGTGTCCCGCTGACCCACCGCGATCTCGAGCGGCTGGTGGCGGCGACGGGCCTCGCCGCCGACGCCGTCGGCGAATGGCTCGCGCCCGGAGAAATCGACATGACGGGTGAGCCCGAGTCGTTCGTTCGGCTGCGTCCGGGACGCCGTCTGCTGGTCCTGCGCCACCTCGGGGGAGGTTGCCGCTTGCTCGTCGGGGACCGCTGCTCGGTCTACTCCGCGCGGCCGCTCTGCTGCGCCGCGTTCCCCTTCGACTTGGCCGAGACGGGTACGATCGCGCCGGCGGTGGTCGGCCTGGCGGGGTCGCCCTGCAGCCTCCCCACCCCGCCCAACGAGGTGGCCATTCGGGACTGCGTCCGGGCGCTGCGCGCCGAACTCGTCGAATACGTGTCCTTGGTCGGCGAGTGGAACCGGCGGCAGCGTCGGCGGGAGCGGCTCGGACGCCTCTCCGAGCCGGCGGAGCGCTTCTTCGAGTTCCTGGAGCGGCAATCAGGTTTGATTGCCGCGAGTAGTCAACGATCTAGAGCACCGAGCGAGCAGCAGATCGCGCCATAGGCGCCCTGGGGAACGCCCCCTCGCCCCTGGCAACCAGTGGTGCCAGGGGGGCGTTCTTCAGAGCGCCGACGTAGCTGGCAAACCGATCGGTGCTCTAGGGAGCGCGCGCTCCCTCGCGCGTCCTACGCGTCCTGCAGGGCCGGCGGCGGCCGGCTCCGCAGGCTCGCGCGCATCAGATCCACGATGAGCAGCGTGTCCCGAGCGGGCAGCACGCCGAACGCCACCCCGAAATGGTCGCCGCGGCTCCAGCGCACGGTGGCGGCGAGCCGCGAGAGATGGCGCGCCCCGGGCAGGCGTGCCAGGACCGCGACGGGCGCCCCGACTGGCGGCGGATCCATGGTCTGCAGCCGCGAGCCGCCGAGGCCGATGTCGATCACGCACGCCGGGCGCGGCGCGACGCCCGGCAGCTCGTACTCGATCTCGAGCCTGGCCGACACCCGAAGGTGTGCGCGCCGCTCCCGGCTGGTCTCCCCCTGCACGGCCCCAGCCTACGCCGGTCGGTTCCGGCGCTCAATCCCCGGGCTCGGCGGCCGCGGTCGGGGCCGATCGGGTTGGCGGGTGGGTTCCAGGTTGCGGGTCACCGCGGCGCCCCGACCAGCGCCTCGATCAGGGCCTCGACGGAGGGCAGCAGGCGGACGGTTTCCCGATGCGTCGGCGCGATGTAGCCGCTCTCGACCGAGTGATCGAGCAGTGTGGCGAGCGGGGCATAATAGCCACCGACGTCGAGGACGAAGATCGGCTTCTCGTGCATGCCGAGCTGCGCCCAAGTGACCACCTCGAAGAGCTCCTCGAACGTGCCGTATCCGCCGGGGAGCGCCACGAAGGCGTCCCCGAGCTCCGCCATGAGCGCCTTGCGCGCGTGCATGTCGGCGACGACGTGCGTTCGGGTGAGCCGCGGGTGGAGCAGCTCCACCGTGGCCAGCGCCTCGGGGATCACACCGACCACCTCGCCGCCGGCCGCGAGGGCGGCGTCAGCCAGGATGCCCATCAGGCCGCAGCTGCCCGCCCCGTACACCAGGCCGAGGCCGCGCTCCGCCAGCGAGCGCGCGAGCGCGGCGGCCGCCGCGGCGTGTCGGGGATCGTGACCCGTTCGGGAGCCGCAGAACACCGTCACGCGCATCGAGACCTCCAGGAGCCGGGACCGTGGTAGAAGCGCCCAGATATGGCCGCCGGCGACGACGATCTAGCGCTCGCGGGCGCGGTTCTCCAGCAGCGCCTGCGTCTGTTGCGCCTGGTGGGCGCGGGCGGGATCGGGGTGGTCTACGAGGCGGCCCCCCTCTCGGGCGAGGGCCGACTGGCGGTCAAGCTGCTCCGGCGGGAGCTCCGCGACGACGAGGTCGTGGTGGCGCGGTTCCTCGGCGAGTCCGCGGCGAGCGCGCGCATCGACCACCCCGGGGTGGTGCACACCCTCGATCAAGGCCGCGCCGAGGACGGGACCCCCTACCTGGTGATGCCGTTGCTCGCGGGGGAGCCGCTGAGCCGGACGATGAACCGCGGCCGGGTACCGGTGCAGCGGGCGACCGCGATCACCGCGGCCCTGCTCGACGCGCTGGCGGTCGCCCACGCCGCCGGCGTCGTGCACCGCGACCTCAAGCCGGACAACGTGTTCCTGGTCGAGGGCGCGGCGGGCGTCGACGAGGTACGGATCCTCGATTTCGGCCTCGCGCGGGTCATCGATGTCGCTGGCGGCGCCGCGCGCCGCACCAGCACCGGGATGCTGCTCGGGACCCCGGGCTACATGAGCCCCGAGCAGGTGCGCAACGCCAAGGAGGTGGGGCCCCTGACCGACCTCTGGGCCGTGGCCATCATGCTCTTCGAGATGCTCGTCGGCGCACGCGCCTACGCCGCTGCCAACGAGTTCGAGCGGATGACCAAGGTGCTAACCGAGGCGCCGCCGTCGATCGCGCGCGCCGCGCCGCAGTACGCCCACTGGGAGGCGTTCTTCGCGCGCGCGCTCGCCCGCGAGCCCCGCGAGCGGTTCCCCGACGCCCCCTCGATGCTCGCGGCGCTCGAGCAGGTTTCTCGCGGCCGTGAGCTCGAGCCGGTGTCGATGGGGGCGCCGGGCCAGTCCGGTCTCGCCTCACCGGTGGGGGCGACCGTCTCCGCCGCGTCCGTCCCCGTCGGCACCGTCACCACCGGGCCGGTGCCCGTGGCGAGCGCTCCCGTCGCGGTCGCTCTCGTGCCGGGCGCTTCCCCGGCGGGTGCGCCTGTCGCTGGCCCCGTCCTCACCCCGGCGCCGCTCACGCCGCCCTTGCGCGGCTCCTCGGCGACGACGGGGCCGTTCGGGGGCGTGCCCACCGCGATCTCGCCCGGGGCGGCGCCGACCGGCGCCGAGCCCGGCGTCTCCGAGGGGAACCCCAACGTCCAGGTCGTGAGGGCCGCGCCGCGCGGGTACTCGCTCGCTGCGCTCCTCGCCGTCGCGCTCGCCACCTGGCTGCTCGGGCTGGTGGCGGGGTACCTGGTGGGCAGTCGATGATCAGCCGTCGTCAGCACCTCTGCGCCAGCGCCGGGCTCCTCGCCATGACCCTCTCCGGTGGGTCGCCGCCGACGGCCGAGGCCGCCGAGCCGCCGGTCCCGGTGGTGGACCTGCACGTGGATCTGGCCTACCAGCTCGCCTTCAAGGACCGACCCCTCGAGCGCGGCAGCGGGCAGTGGCTCGCGAACGAGCTCGTCCGCGCCGGGGTGGCGGGCGTCGTGCTCCCGCTCTACGTGCCGCACGAGGTTTCGGCGCAGGGGCCGCGCCTCGAGGATCTCGAGCGCGCGTACCAGCGCCTCTTCCCCGCGCTCGCGGCCACGCCGCCCTACGCCCTGCCGGGGACGGTGCCGGGTGAGCGCCCCGTGCGGACCTGGCTCGCGTTCGAGGGAGCGGCGCCGCTCGCCGGGCGTCCCGAGGCGCTCGCGGCCTGGGTCGCGCGCGGGCTGCGCGTCGTCGGCCTGGTCCACGCGCACGACAACGCCCTCGCCGGCTCCTCGGGCACCAGCGGGTCCTTCCGGGCCGTCGCGCGCGGCCTCTCCGCGGCAGGTCGTGCGCTCGTCGAGCAGGCGCTGGCGCTCGGGATCACGGTGGACGTCTCCCACGCCTCGGATGCGGCCGTGGCCGACGTGCTCGAGATCGCGCGCTCGGCGGGGCGCGCCGTGATCGCGACCCACTCGAACGCCCGCGCTCTCTGCCGGCACCCGCGCAATCTCACCGACGATCAGATCCGTGGCATTGCCGCTACCGGGGGCGTCGTGGGGGTCAACTTCCACGGCGGCTACCTCGCGGTGGGTCGGACCGCGACGCTCGACGACGTCGTCCGTCACCTTCGCCACGCGATCGACCGCGCCGGGGTCGAGCACGTCGCGATCGGCTCCGACTTCGAGGGTGGGATCCAGGCGCCGGCGGGGCTCGGGGACGTACACGGCTTCGCGCGGCTCGCGGACGCCCTCCGCGCCAGCGGCCTGTCGCGTGCGGACGTGGAGCGCGTCTTCGCTGACAACGCGCGCCGGGTGCTCGACGCCGTGGCGTGAGCGCGGGGGGACACCCCGCCCGGCCGCGATTCCGGGTTCTCCGCGGCGGCGGCCGGTGGTATGGCCTGGTCCGATCCTCGAGGGAGCGACCGATGTCCGATCAAGAAGACCGTTGTCTCGACGCCTTCCCCGAGTGGCTGCGCGATCTCGGGGCTGACGCGCGCGCCCTCGCCGATGTGGTGGAGGACGCATCGCTGCCCGAGGCCGCGCGCCGCCACTGCGCGGCTGCGCTCAATTACCTCTGCAAGTCGGTGGATCTGGTCCCCGACGGGATCGAGGATCTCGGGTTCGTCGACGACGCCTTCGTGTTCCGTGTCGTCGCCGCGGGGGCGCTCGCCGCGAGCGGCGCCGAGAGCGGGTCCCCCGGGGGCGCGTCCCTAGCGCGCCTGGCGGAGGAGGCCGAGCTGGTGCGCGAGTTCCTCGGGGAGCTCTTCCCCCGGCTCCAGTCCTACGTCGACGGGCTGGAGGCCACGAGCGTGCGGGGGCGCACCGCGGCGGACCTCGTCGCCGATGAGGCGGTGCGGGCGGAGGCGCTCGGCGAGGTGCGGGCCTGGGCGGCGGGCTACCGCGCGCCGTCGTTCGCGCGCGACGCGAAGAACCTGGTCAAGCTCCGCGCGTTCCTCGACGTGAAGCTCCCGGCTTGACCGGTCGCTCCGGCGCGTTGCGGCGAGGGCGCTTCGGCGGGGAGCGCTGGGGGCGTGCCGCGGCGGCGCCGCGGTAGTTGGCGAGCGCTGCGGTGAGCTCGGCGGTGACGCGCTCGACGAGCTCCGGCGGCTCCACCGCGGTGGCGTGTGGGCCCCACTCGAGCACCCAGCTGGTGACCTGCTGGAGGCTCCCGATCGTCATCGTCAACCGGACCCCACCGCCGGAGAGCGTTCCGAGCCGCTGGGTGGCGTGCACCTTGCGCATGCGGACGTACTCCGCCGCGTGGGCGTCGAAGTCGATCACGACCCGGTGGCGATCCTGGGAGCGCCAGACGCCGAACTCGCCCTGGAAGTAATCGTCGATGTCGAAGTCGGTGGGCAGGGAGAAGCGCTCGGTCACCAGGCAGTGCGAGTTTCGCATCCGGTCGAGCAGGAACGTCCGCACCTCGTCGCGTTCGACGTGGTGACCGACGCAGTAGATCGAGTCACGGTGGAGCACCAGGGCGTAGGGGTGGATGACGATCCGCTCCTCGCGGGTCTTGCCCGCGCTGCGGTACAGGGTCATCAGCGGCTTGAGGTCCGACACGGCCTGGAACAGCTCGTCGAGCTCGTCCGTCTTCTGGGAGTAGTCCTTGGGTGCGTGCGGCAGATAGACGAAGCGCCGCTCGAGCTCCGCGTCCGCCAGCCCCGCGTTGGGCCCGCGCCCGGGTCGCCGGGCGAAGCTCGTGAGCTTGCTCACGGCCAGATCGATCTCGTCGAACAGGGTCGAGCCCCGCAGCGGCTCGAAGATGCGGCGGGCGGCGAGGAACGCGTAGGCCTGGGTGCGGCGGAGCTCGACCTTGCGGGGCAGATCGCTGGCGCGGATCCGCCACAGGAGCGGTCCGCCGCCGCGGGTCGGCGCGTGCTCGAGCTCGAACTCGTGCCGGACCTCGTTGAGGTAGCGGCGCAAGGTGCGCGTGGTGACGCCGATCCGGTCGGCGAGCTCGTACAGCGTGAGCCCCTTGGGGTGGTGACTCAACAGCTCGCGGAGCACGTCGAGGCGGCGGTGCTGCGTGAAGCGGCCCTTCGGTCTGCCGAGCGCCCGGGGCATGGTCTACGGATTATGCCTGCACCCCGGCGCCGCGGGAAGGCGCGGCTCCGCGCGCGCCCGAGGGCAAGTCGGCTATCATGGAGGACGCGATGGCCCCACCCGTCAGGTCCCGGCGAGCGATCCCCATGAACCCGGTCGCGCTGATCGTGAAGAAGCGCGACGGCGATCGGCTGACGGCGCAACAGATCCAGGATTTCGTCACCGGCTTCGTCGCCGGGCGGGTCACGGACTACCAGATGAGCGCCTGGCTCATGGCTGCGCTGCTGGTGGGGCTCGACGACGCGGAGACGGCCGCGCTGACCGAGGCCATGCTCCGCTCGGGCAAGATCCTGCGGCTCGCCTCGGTGCGGCAATGCAAGGTCGACAAGCACTCGACCGGTGGCGTCGGCGACAAGATCAGCATCTGCCTGGCCCCGCTGGTGGCGGCCTGCGGCGTCGCCGTGCCGATGATCTCCGGGCGCGGGCTCGGTCACACGGGCGGCACGCTCGACAAGCTCGAGGCCATCCCGGGTTACGACACCCGGCTCGATGCCCGGCGCTTCGAGCGCGTGGTGCGCGAGGTCGGCGCCTCGATCATCGGTCAGACGGCGGAGCTCGCGCCCGCCGACCGCCGCATCTACGCGCTCCGGGACGTCACCGGTACGGTGGAGTCGATCCCGCTCATCGTCGCCAGCATCCTCTCGAAGAAGCTCGCCGCGGGCCTCGACGGCCTGGTGCTCGACGTGAAGGTGGGCCGAGGGGCCTTCATGAGCGATCTCGCCTCGGCGCGGGCGCTCGCCCGCGCGCTGGTGCGCGTCGGCCGCGCCGCGGGCAAGCAGGTGGTCGCGCTCCTGACCGATATGTCTGCGCCCATCGGGCGCACCATCGGCAACGCCCTGGAGACGCGCGAGGCGATCGAGGTCCTCCGCGGTGAGGGCCCGCCCGACACCGTGGCGCTGACGCTCGCCCTGGGGGCGGAGATGCTCCTGCTCGGCGGCGTGGAGGCGCGGCGCGGCGCGGCGCGACGCCGGCTCGCGCGCGCGCTCGCCTCCGGTGCGGGCCTCGAGCGGCTCGCGCGCATGATCGCCGCCCAGGGGGGCGATCCGCGCGTCACCGACGAGCCTTCACGCCTGCCGCGCGCCCCGGCGCGCGTCCCCGTGCCCGCCCCCGCCAGCGGTGTCGTGACGGCCATCGATCCGCGGGAGCTCGCGCTGGTCGCGCTCGCGCTCGGCGCCGGGCGCACCCGCGCCGACCAGGCCGTCGACCCCCGGGTCGGCGTCGAGCTCGCCGTCGCGCGGGGAGGGCGCGTCGAGCGGGGCGAGCCGCTCGCGTTCCTGCACGTCGCGCGCCGCGAGCAGGCGCGGGCGGAGGCCGCCCGGGTGACGGCCGCGTTCACCCTCGGCGCACGCGCCCCGGCCGTCCCGGCGCTCGTTCTGGGCCGCGTCACGCGCTGAGCGCTCATCCGTCGCGGGCTGCTTGCGGCGCCGCGCGGTGACGGGCAAAGTGCAATCGGGGGAGCCGGGGATGGCTCCTCGAGGAGTGATCGCCGCATGACCGCGTGGCAGCCGAGCCGCCGTTCGTCGAGCCGTGTCCGCCGCGCACGGGCGTCCTTGCCCCGGTGCCGCGCCGCCCTGTCAGCGGCGCCGCTGCTGGTCCTGAGCGTCGTGGCCTGCGGCGGCCGCGTCGACGAGGGTCGGGAGGGCGGCGGGAGCGGCGGAGCGCTGCCCGGCGTCGGCGCGCTCACGGGCGGCGCGGGCGGCAGCGGGGGTGGCGTCGCGGACGCGGGCGAGGCGGCCGGCGGTGACGGTGCGGCGGGGCCAGCGACCGGCGGATTCGCGACGGGCGGCCGCCCCTTGGGCGGCGCCCCCGCGGGCGGTGGGTGGTCCGGCGGGGCTCGGTCCGGCGGCGCTTCGTCAGGCGGCGAGGGCGGCGACGGCGGCGAGCCGACGGGGGGCCGCGAGCCGACCACTGGCGGCGTCCCCCTCGGCGGCGCTCCGTCCGGCGGTGGCCCCATGGGCGGCGAAGCTGTCGGTGGGGGGGCCGCGAGCGGCGGCGTCGAGCCCACCGGGGGTCGCCCTGGCCTCGGCGGCGGCGCGGGCGGGGGGGGCATGGCGGGCGCCGCCGGTGCCCCCGCGGAGCCCGTGGTCGAGTGCGTGCTCGCCGTCCCCGCGGCGCTCTCGGAGCTCGCTGGCTCAAGCTTCTTCGATCACCCCTGGCCGAGCGATCTGCGCCGCGACGCCGCCGGCGCGCTCGCGGTCGAGGGGTTCCCGAACCCCGAGGCAAGCAGCCTGCTCGCGGGTTACGTGACGCTGGTCGACGGCGTCGTGGAGGGCTTCTCGCTTGCTGCCGCGGGGTACCTCCGCTTCACCGGCGCCATCGACGTCGGGAGCCTCCCGGCCGATCCGCTGGCCGCGCGCGACCCCGCGAGCAGCGTGCAGCTCGTCGATGTCGATCCGGCCTCGGCACACCGCGGCGAGCGGCAGCTCGTCACGCTCGCGCTCCACCCGGTCGCGGACGGCTACCTCGGCGACGACACGCTCGCCTTCCAGCCGACGCCCGGCTTCCCGCTCCGGCCCGGCACCCGCTACGCGCTGGTGGTGACCGACGCGCTAATGGCGCGCGAGGGCGCGGTCGGGGCCTGCCCGGAGCTGCGCCAGGTGCTGGGGCTCGAGCCGGCGAGCGGCCCCACCGCGGCGCTCCAAGACGACTGGGCCGACGCCGTGGCCACTCTGGAGCGCGACGCGGGGCTTCGGCGCGAGTCGCTCGTGCACCTGACGGTGTTCACGACCGACGATCCGACGCGCCCGGCGCGCGAGCTCCGGGACGCCGTCGTCGACGGCTACCCCGCGCCGGCCGTGGACGCGCTCGCGCTGGTCGAGGTGCGCGCCGCGCTCGACGTGTACGAGGGCAGCTACGGCCCGTCTCCCGACTACCAGGCGGGGACGCCGCCGTTCCTACTCGCCGGGGGCGGGATCGACCGGGACGCGGGCGGCGCTCTGCTCGTGGCGCGCGAGCTCGAGCTCCGGTTCTTGCTCACGGTGCCGGACGCCGCTGCCTGCCCGGCGCCCGCCGCGGGCTACCCGGTCGCGCTCTACGCCCACGGCACCGGCGGCGACTACCGCTCCGCCCTCGACGACGGCACCGCCGAGCGCCTGGCCGCGGAGTGCGTCGCCACTTTCACCATCGACCAGATCTTCCACGGCACCCGCCCGGGCGGTCCCTGCGCCGCGCGGGGCAACATGCAGCCGTGTAACCTCCTGAACGACGAGGCGATGGCGGTCTTCAACACCCTGAACCCCACCTCGATGCGGCACACCAACCTGCAGGCGACGGTGGACGTCGTTCAGCAGGCGCGCCTGGTGACGACCGGCGCGCTCGTGGTCCCCGCCGCCGTCTCCGCTACCGGTGCCCGGATCGCGTTCGATCCGTCGCGCGTGCTCCTGCGCGCGCACTCGCAGGGCGCGGTCAACGGGGTGCTCGCTCTCGCCGTGGACGACCAGCTCGCGGGCGCCGCGCTGAGCGGCGCGGCGGCGATGGTGAGCCTGTCGCTGCTCGGCCGGCAGGAGCCCCAGGACCTCGGCGTGCTCCTCGCCGGCGAGCTCTACGGAGCTGGCTCTGGCGCCACGGTGACGCTCGATCACCCCGCGCTCTCCCTGTTGCAGACGGCGCTCGACGTCGGCGATCCGCTGAGCTTCGGGCGCCTCGTCGTCGCCGAGCCGCCGGCGGGCTTCCCGCCGCGGAGCGTGCTCCTGGTGGAGGGGATCGGGCCCGACGGACGGAGCGACGGCTACGTTGCGAGCCGCGCCATCGAGGTGAACGCGCTCGCCATGGGGCTGCCGGCGCTGGAGCCCCTGGTCGCGCCGATCGAGGAGCTCCGCTGGGGCGGCCCCGATGCGGTCCCCATCCCCACCGGCGGGCTCGCCCAGAACCTCGCCGACGGGTGCGCGACGGGCGCGCTCGTGCAGTTCGCGCCGCCCGCCGGTGCCGATCCGCACTTCGTCGTCTTCGATGTCGAGGCCGCCGCAGCGCGGGCCGCCGCGTTCCTCGGCAGCCTGGCGGCGGACGGGGTGGGGCGGATCGAGTGAGCGGGGGCGGGGGGCATGCCTTTCCACCACGGACGGCGTCCCTGCCTAGTCGAGCCGCCCCATCCGCGCGCCCCGCGCCGCCGCTCACGGCGGGGTGGTCGCGCCGAGTCGCCGGTCCGACAGGTACTCCCGGGGGGCCTTGCCGAAGCGGGCGCGGAAGACGCGGTGAAACTGCGCGTAGCTGCCGAACCCCGCGCCGAGGGCGGCCTCCAGGAGGTTGCCGCCGCGGGCGTCGACGTGCCCCAGGAACCGGGCGAGGCGGAGCTCGTTGCGGTGATCGACGATCGACGTGTGCGCTTGCCGCTTGAACGTCCGCGCCAGCGTCGTGGTGCTGATGCGCAGCTCCGCCGCCAGCGCGGCGCAGCTCAGGGTCGGGTCGTTCACCAGCAGGCGGGTCGCCGCCCGGACCAGCGGGTGCTGCGGCTCGACCGGGGCGGGGCCTGCCTCGAAGAGGACCGCCCGGCAGGGCTCGAGCGCGCGCCCGATCAGCGAGCAGAGCACGGCCGCGCGCGCCTGCTTCGCCTCGTCGAGGGGCTCGTGGGTGATCGCGGAGTCGTTGAAGAGGGTGCCGAGCGGCCCGCTCGGTCCCACGATCGCCGTGCACGCCACCCAGCCGCGGCCGATCACGCGGTTGTGCCCCTGGTCCTGGGTGATGTGCGGGCAGTCGTCATACGCGGTCCACGCGAAGCCCAGCTCCGCGCGCCGGAAGACCTCGCGATCGATGTCGCCGAAGTCGTACATGATGTCGTGCTCGTCGACCGTCTCACCGGTGGCGTCCGTGCCCCAGGTCCCCACCATCGCCAGGTGGCGCGCGTCGAAGAGGAAGACCGCCGCCCGCTCGAGGCGGATCACCGAGCGCGCGACCTCCACCGCGCGCCGGAGGACCAGATCGGCCGTCGCCGCGGACGGCTCGGCGAGGGCCTCCGAGGCGATCGCCGCGAGTTCGGTGGTCGGCGCCGACGGCTCGATCAACCGCGCCCGCGGCGGGTCGCTGGGCATGGTCACGCTCCAGTCGATGTTGCGGCGACTCGGCAAATCCGGCATCTCTCCCGCGAGATTACCCTCCGACCGCCCGAGGCGGCAAACGAGGTCGGCCGGGGAGCACCCTCACCGCCGCCCGAAAACGAGAATCCTGCGTCCTGGCTCGAGCGATGACGCTCCGGGGCGTCCCGGCTACCCTGCCGCCGCCGTGCTCGACCCCCATCGCTTCCGGGGCCTCGGCGTCGCGGCGTTGCTCGCCGCAACCCGACGTTCGGCTACCAGCTGCTCGGGGAGAAGACGGGGCAGATTTTCCACTACTGGCTCTGGTTTCGGTCCCGGAACTGGCGCCGGTCCCGGCCCTGGCCTCGCCGTCCGGTCCGGGGTCGTGCTCGCGCGCGCCCGTCAGCTCGACGCTGGCGCGCTCGCGGTGGCGCTGGCCGGGGCCCTGCCGCGCTTGCGCCAGCGATCGGTCAGCGCGTAGACCGACGGGATCAGCACCAGGGTGACCAGCGTGGAGATAGTCACGCCGCCGACGACCGCTATCGCCATGGGCTGCCAGATCTCGGAGCCCTCGCCCCAGCCGACGGCCAGCGGAATCATGCCGCCGATGATGGCGAGCGCGGTCATGAGCACGGGCCGCAGGCGCCGCTCCCCGCCGACCCGGATGGCCTCCTCGAGGCCCATCCCCTGGTCGCGCATCAGGTTGATGTAATCGACCATGACGATGGCGTTCTTCACCACGATGCCCACGGTCATGATCATGCCGATCAGGGACACCATCGACAGCGTCGTGCCGGTCAGGGGGAGCATGATCAGCGCGCCGGTGATGCCGAACGGAACCGAGAACATCACCACGAACGGGTCCAGCGTCGACTCGAACTGACCCGCCATCACCATGTAGACCAGCGCCACCGCGAGGAGCAGCGCTAGGGCGAGGTTCACCAGCATCTCCCGCTGTTCCTTGACGTCGCCGGTGAAGCTGGTGGTGACCCCGGCGGGGATCTCGCCGGCGGCCTGCGCGGCTGCGATGGACCGCTCCGCGTCCTCGGCCACGTCACTCAGGGCGCGTCCGGTCACGTCGGCCATCACCCGGATGGTGCGCTGCTGGTTGAGGCGCTTCACCTCCACCGGGCTCGCCCCCGTGACGACGCGAGCGATGCTCGAGAGGCGGATCTGCGCCCCGGTCAGGGAGGGGACGGTGAGGTTAGAGATGTCGGTGACGCTCCTCCGGTCCTCCTCCCGCAGCCGGAGGAACAGGTCGATGTCCTTGGCGCCACCCCGGTAACGGGTCTCGACGTTGCCGTACATGGCGGTCCGCACGGCGGCGGCGATGGACGCGATCGGCACGCCGAGCCGGGACGCCTCCAGCCGGTCGATCGCGATCTGGAGCTCGGTGTTGTCCTCCATGAGGTCGGTCGTGATCCCGGTCGCGCCCGGCGTGCGGCGCAGGATGTCGCGGATGGTGCGGGCTGCCGCGCGCAGCTCGGTGATGTCCCCCGCCACCGAGTAGGTTTCGACGGTGATGGCCTTGCCGCTGCCGCCGGTGAGACTCGCCTGCTGGGAGCCGGACACCTCCAGGGTGAGGATGTCCGGGATGGCGGCGATCCGGGGTCGGATCGCGTCGGCCATCTGGAAGGTGGAGCGGTCGCGCTCCTTCACCGCCGGCACACGGGCGTTAAGCGTGGCGATGTTCGAGCCCTGGCGGCCGCCGAAGACGGCCGCGAAGGCGTTCTTGGAGGCCCCGGCCTGGATCGACACCACCTCGACTTCGTGGATCTCCTCGCGGATGATCTGCTCGATCTGCTTGGCGATCGCGAAGGTCCGGTCGACGTTGGTGCCGACCGCGAGCTCCGCCTTCACGATGACCTCGCCCTC
Source organism: uncultured Polyangiaceae bacterium (assembly GCA_964404725.1). Lineage (GTDB taxonomy): Bacteria > Myxococcota_A > Polyangia > Polyangiales > Polyangiaceae > JAFGBI01. The sequence continues at coordinate 47,861 of CAYOLF010000008.1, read as the reverse complement.
GTCGTACTTGGGCATGAAGTCGGCGCCGACGAAGGCGGTCACCCCGAGGCTCGCCACGAACGCCCCCAGGGAGAGGGCCACCACCTTCTTGCGGTTGCCGAGCGCCCAGTGGATGACCCGCCCGTAGCCGCCCTCGACCCGCAGGAGCAGCCGCTCGCTGGCGCTCCAAATCCACCCCTTCTTCGCCTGGCCGCCGCGGCGGAGCAGCCGGTCGCCGAGCACGGGCACCAGCATCAGCGCCACGGCGAGCGAGGCGAGCAGGGTGGTGACCATGACAAAGGCGAATTCCGTGAACATCACCCCGACGAGCCCGCCCACGAAGAGGACCGGCATGAAGATGGCGGCGTTGGTCAGGGTGGCGGCGGTAACCGCGTTGGTGACCTCCGAGGCTCCGTCGGCCGCGGCTTGGTCGGCGGGTTGTCCCCGGTCGAGGTGGCGCGTGATGTTGTCGATGACGACGATGGAGTCGTCGACGACCAGACCGATGGCGATGGAGAGCGACGCCAGCGAGATGACGTTGAGCGTGTAGCCACCGGCTCGGAGCATCGCGAAGGCGGCCACCAGCGAGGTCGGGATGCTGAGGATCACGATGAAGCTCGTGCGCCAGCGCCGGAGGAAGAACAGCACCACGGCCCCGACCAGCAGCACGGCCACCCAGATAGTCTCGGACAGCGAGCCGATGATGCGGACGATGCCCTCGGAGAGGTCGGCGATGACGCCAACCTGGAACCGCTTGGGGAGCTGCGGGCCCAGTTCCTCCAGGCGGGACATCACCCCGCGCGCCGTGTCGACCGGGTTCGCACCGGAGAGGCGCTGCACCATCATCAGGAGCGCCGGCCGACCGTCGATGGTGGCCACGCTGGTGCGATCCTCGATGCCGAGGCGCACCTCCGCGATGTCTTTGAGGTAGACCAGGCCGCCGGCGCTCTGACCGACGATGACGTTCTCGACGTCCTCGACGCTCCGGAACTCGCCGGGCGCGCGGATCGCGTAGACGCTGCGCCCTACCTCGACGGTGCCGGCGGGCAGCGAGAGATTGCTGGCCTGCAGCGCCCCGCCCACCGCCTGCAGGGAGAGGCCGTAGGCCTCCAGGCGGCGCCGGTCGACCTCGACCAGGAGCTGCTTCTCGCGCTGGTTGAAGAGGGTGACGGTGGCCACGCCGTCGACGCGCTTCAGGTCGTTGACGATGCGATCCTCGACGAAGTCGGCCTGGGTCTCGATGTCCCCGCTGTCCACGGTGACGGCCAGGATGAGGATCGGCATCTGGGCGAGGTTGAGCCGGAAGACGATCGAGTCCTGGACGTCGTCCGGCATCAGGGACTCGGCCATCGAGATGGACGTGCGGATCGAGTTGACCGCCTCGTCCAGGTTGGTGCCCCAGCCGAACTTGAGCGAAACGATGGACACGTTGTCCATCGCCGTCGACGAGAGCTCCTCGAGGTCCGCCGTGGCGGCGAGCTGCTCCTCCAGCGGCTTGGTGACCTTCTCCTCGACGTCCTTGGCGCTGGCGCCGTACCAGGGCGTGATGACGCTCACCATCGGCGGCTCGATCTTGGGGAACATGTCGAGCGGCAGCTGGTAGAGCGACAGCAGGCCGACCAGCGCCACGCCGATGAAGACCATGGTCACGGCGACCCGGCGCCGGACCGAGAAGGCGGCGAGGCTCACGGCTGGGCGCCCTCCACCGCGACCGCCTGGCCCTCCTCGAGCTTCTCCTGTCCGCCCCGGACGACCTCGTCGCCGGCCGCGAGGCCCTTGCGGACCTCCACCAGATCGCCCCCACGCTGGCCCAGGACCACCTGCCGTCGGCGCGCGCGGCCGTCCTCCACCACGACGACCTCGCCCCGCGAGGCGCCGAGCTCGCCCTTGATGATGGCGTCGTCGGGCACCGCGGGCGCGTCGGATTTGCCGAGGTCGAGGACGACGCGCGCGCTCATCCCCGGCTGAAGCCGTCCGTCGGGGTTGGGCAGCACCACGCGCACCGTCGCCGTGCGCGTGCGCGGGTCGACGACGGGCTCGATGCGGTCGACCACCGCCTCGATGGGGGTCGCGCCGAGGGCCTCGACGGTGACGCGCGCCGGGCCGCCCGCCTTGACGAGGGAGAGGTCACCCTCGGGGACCCCGCCGTCGACCTTGACGCTGCTGAGGTCGAGGACGGTCAGGAGCGGCGCCTGCGGCATCACCCGGGCGCCCGTGTCGACCATCCGCTTGCCGATCATCCCGGCGAAGGGGGCGCGGAGCATGGTGTAGCCGAGGTTGGTGGCGGCGGCGTCCACTGCCACCTGGCCGAGCTGGAGCTGCGCCTCCGCGCCCTTGAGCTGGGCGGCGGTGACCTTGCGCTGCCCATCGACGTCGTCGAAGCTGCTCGGCGAGACGGCGTCCTTCTCGACCAGGGCAGCGACCCGCGCGCGGGAGAGGTCCACGGCGTCGAGCCCCGCCTTGGCCGTCTCGACGCCGGCCTGCGCCGCCGCGAGCTGGGCCCGGGCCTGACGCAGCGCCAGCGCAAAGTCGCGCTGGTCCAGCTGGACCAGGAGCTGACCCTCCTTCACCGCGTCTCCTTCGGCGACGTGGACCTTCTGGATCTCGCCGGGGACCTTGGAGACGATGGTGACGTCCTGGGCGGCGAGGAGCGTCGCCGGGAACTCGACCTGGCGCGCGAAAGCCCGCTGCGGGACGCGGAAGGTCGACACCCGAACGGGCGCCGCGGCGGCGCTGCTGGCCTGCTCGGCCGAGGCGCCCTGGCTCTGGCAGCCGGCGCTGGCGAGCGCGCTGGCGAGCAGCGTCAGACCCAGCAGGGAGAGCCCGAGCCGGACTCTGGTTCCTTGCCCTTCGGCCAGGAAGGAGCGATTCATGGGATACCTCTCTCGCGGTGCCCGCTCGCTGACCAGCCTCTCGGGGAGGCCGCGCGGGCCGCGCCTTGCAGGCGCAGTAGGTAGTCTCAGTCGTGGCCGACGGCAAACCGTACAGTCAGTTCCTGAGTCGAGGGCCGGCCGAGTGGCCGGCGAGGGAGCTCAACGGTGGCTCGGCGCTCGACGTGGCGCCGCTATCCCCACCGCCAGGCGAGGCGACCGGGAGGAACCCCGCTGTCCCTCCGCTGCGCGATCAGTGGATGCGCTGGCCCGGCTTCGCGCCGGCGTCGGGGGCGAGCACGAAGACCTCCGCGCCGCCGGGGCCCGCGGCGCAGATCATCCCCTCGCTGGTGCCGAACTTCATCTTGCGCGGGGCGAGGTTGGCCACGATCACGACCAGGCGCCCGACGAGGTCGTCGGGGCGGTAGGCGGCCTTGATGCCGGCGAAGAGGGTGCGGCGCTCGTCGCCTCCGAGGCTGACCGTGAGCTTGAGCAGCTTCTGCGCCTCCTTCACGTCCTCGGCCGTCACCACGCGCGCGATGCGGAGATCGACCTTGGTGAAGTCGTCCAGTGTGCACTCGGGGGCGAGCGGCTCAGCGGCGAGCGGGGCGCCGTCGTCCGCGGCCGTCGGCGCCGACCCGACGGGGGCGGCCCCCGCGGCCTCGGCCGCGACCGTGCTCTGGGCAACCATGGCGGCGACCGCCTTGGGGTCCACGCGCCCGAGCAGGTGCTGGAACCGGCCGATGGGGGCGCCGAGCAGGGGCCTCTCGGCCTGAGCGAACGCCGTGATTGGCTCCCCGAGCAGCGCGGCCGTGTCGGCGGCGAGCTTCGGGAGCACGGGGGCGAGGTAGATGACGAGCTGCCGGAAGAGGTTCAGCGCCACCGTGCAGACGTTCACCAGCTCGGCCGCACTCCCCGGCTGCTTCTTGAGCTGCCACGGCTGCTTGCGGTCGACAAACTCGTTGGCGCGGTCGGCGAGCGCCATCACCTCGCGCATGGCGCGGGCGAAGTCGCACTCGTCGTAGGCGCGTGCGATCTCGGCCCCCCGGGCGGCCGCGGCCGCGAAGAGCCCCTCGTCGTCCGGGTAAGTGGTGGCGAGCGACTGCCCCTCGAGGAAGCGCGCGCTGCGGCTGGCGAGGTTCACCACCTTGCCGACCAGGTGGGAGTTCACTCGATCGACCAGCTCGTCCAGGTTCAGGTCGAGATCCTCGACGCGCGGCCCAAGCTTGCTCGCGTAGTAGTAGCGGAGGAAGGCCGGATCGAGGTGCTCGAGGTAGGTGCGGGCCAGCACGAAGGTGCCAGTGCGCTTGCTCATCTTCTCGCCGTTGACGGTGAGGAACCCGTGGATCTGCACCCGGCGCGGGAGGGTGAGGCCGGCGGTCTTCAGCATCGCGGGCCAGAACAGGGTGTGAAAGTAGGTGATGTCCTTGCCGATGAAGTGGTGGATCTCGACCTCGTCGCTCCGCCACCAGTCGTCGAAGCGCTCGTGGGCCTTCTCGCACCAGTCCGCCGTCGCGGCGACGTACCCCAGGGGCGCGTCGAACCAGACGTAGAAGTAATTGCCGGGGGAGTCGGGGATCTCGAAGCCGAAGTAGGGCGCCGGGCGCGACACGTCCCAGGGCCGGAGCGGCTCGAAGCCCGCCCCCTCCCGCGCCGGCTTCTCGAGGAAATGGCCGCGGAGGTAGTTGGTGATCTCGGGCTGGAGCCGCTCTCTGCCGCCGATCCAGTCGACCAGGAAGGGCCGCATCTGCTCCAGGTCCACGAACAGGTGCTGCGCGCTCCGGATCTCGGGGGTGGCGCCGCTCAGCGTGCTCACCGGGCCTTCGAGCTCGGTTGGCGCGTAGGTGCGGCCGCAGCTCGAGCAGTTGTCGCCGGCCTGGTCCGGGGCGTGGCAGTGCGGGCAGCTCCCGCGCACGAAGCGGTCGGCGAGGAACACGCCGCGCACGGGGTCGAAGAGCTGCGCCACGCTCTGCTCGAAGACGTGCCCCGCGCGGCGGTGCGCCGCCCAGACCTCGTGGACGATCCGCCGGTTCGACTCCGAGTGGGTGCTCCCGAAGTGGTCGAACTCGACCTGGAAGTCCGCGAAATCGCGCTGGTGCGCCGCGCTCATCTCGGCGATCAGGGCCTCCTCGGGGCGCCCCTCCTCGGCCGCGCGGATCATGATGGCGGTTCCGTGCGTGTCGTCCGCGCAGACGAAGACGCAGCGGTGGCCCGCCAGGCGCTGGAAACGGGCCCAGATGTCGGTCTGCAGGTACTCGACCAGGTGACCGAGGTGGATGTGCCCGTTGGCGTACGGCAGGGCGCTGGTGACCAAGATGCGGCGGGACATGGGGGCGCGAGCCTAGCGAACGCGGTCGGTGGCGTCACCCCGTGCGGCCGGTCGGGGCGGCGATGGAGCGCGGGAGCGCGCGGGGGCTCCCTTGCCAGGGGGGCGCGGAGGGCCCACCATCGTCGACCGTGCGCGCCTGGCTCTCGGTACTGCTCGCGGCCGTCACCGCCTTGGTGGTTCCGGCGTGGTGGTGTCCCCCGCCCGGCGCGACCCGCTGCGCCGACGCGATCGAGACGGGCGAGGAGCTGAGGCGACCAGAGCCGCCGGAGCGTCCGGTGGCGAAGCCGCCGGCGCCGGCGGGCGTCGTCGCCGTGAAGGAGCGGCAGCCTGAGCTCTCGACGCCCGACGCGGAGCTCCGTGCCGTCCTGGTCGCCGCCGGCACCCTCCACGGAGCCGCGGCGGAGGGCTTCGAGGTGCCGGCTCCCGCGTGGGCGCCGTGGTCGCTGACGCTGTGGCGTCGCGCGGGGAACCGCGCGCGCGCGCCTCCGGTCTGAGCGGCCGCGACGGGCGCGGCCGGTCATCGTTCGGGCCGGCAGCGTCCCCCGATGCACACCTCGACGGCGTGCTTCACGCACGCGAAGCGCTCTCGACGTGGTCCGGTGCCGGGAGGCGGAGCCGCACCGTGCCCGGGGGCGTGGCCCACGCTCGCCGTGCAGGCGAGCGCGCCGCGCGTCCCCCGCGATCCTTCCTCCGCCGATGGGAAGCGATGTCATGTCGCAGACGACCCAGACGCCGGCGAATAGGCCGGTGCAGTCCGATCCGGAGCCGGTGGTGGAGCCGGCGTCGGCCCTCATCCGGCCGCTGCTCTGGATCCTGATCCCGCTGGCCGGCGTGATCGTGTACGCCGTGTTCCTGATGTAGCGGGCGACGACGCCGCCGCGTCCCTCCGGGGTCGCGGCGGCGCCGGACCGTCGCGCTCACGCCGGGCGTCTCGTCTAGAGCAGCAATCAGGTTGATTGCTGCGAGAAATCAACGACCTAGAGCACCGAACCGGGAGCAGATCGCGCCCCAAGCGCCGCTGAAGACGCACCCTCGCCCTGAGGGGGTGCGTCTTCAGCGGCGCTGTCGCCATTGGCAACCTGTTCGGTGCTCTAGGCACGGTGGCGGTCGGCCCGCGCGTGGTTCCCTGGGGCGCGCTCGCACGCTAGCCTGTCGGTGGTGCCTCGCGCGCGTCGTCATGGTGTCGCCTTCTGCCTCGCGCTCGGCGGGCTCGCCGTGGTCCGCCCGGCGCACGCCGAGGAAGCCTGGTGGGGGAGGGACAAGGCGCTCCACTTCGGGGTGGGCGTCGCCGTCGGGGGCGGCGGCTACGCGCTGGCGGTCCCGCTCCTGGACGCGTTCTGGCAGCGCGCGGCCGTCGGCGGTGCGGCCGCCCTGGGCGCGGGCCTGGCGAAGGAGGGGTGGGACGCGCTCGGTCACGGGGACCCCTCGGTCGCGGATCTCGCCTGGGATATCGCTGGCGGCGCGGTGGGGGTTGGCCTCGCGCTCGCCGTCGATCTGCTGGTGCGCGGGCCGCGGCCGCGCTCGTCACCGCCGCGGACCGGCCTGCTCGTCGTCGGCGCGGCGCCGGCGGCGCCGCCCTGGCTCGCGCGGTGACCGCGCCGGCCACGGCCGACGTCGGCGCGGCAGCCGCGGGTGGAGCTGCCCTGTCACGCGTCGGGTGGCGCGGCTATGCTCCGCTCGTCCGAGGCAATGATGTTGATCCCCAGCGTCCGTCCCACCCCCGTCGGCCCGCAGTCCATCGTGAGCGTGTTGGGCATGACCTACGTCCACCGCCACACCAGCGACGGGGGCGACATGTACCACACGGAGTTCGGGCTCCCCTTCGCCGACCTGCTGGAGCTCGAGAACTGGCACGAGCGGTCCTGGTTTCTGGCCCACCGCGAGCGGTTGCAGGGCACCAGCGCGGTCTATCGGGTCAAGACCAAGGAGGTCGAGGGGCGGAGCCTCGACCTGGTGGTGAAGAACTGCCGCGTCGGCGAGGACGTGCCCCTCGACACCAAGACCCTGCTCGAGTTCATCAACACGGAGTTCAACAGCCCTTGGGAGGAGTTCGCGCTGGTGCTGGAGCTCCGGCAAGGCAAGCACGGCCCGCCTTCGCTGCAGATCCACACCCAGGAGCCGCTCGCCATCTACGTGCCGCCGCAGGTGATGCAGCTCTGGCAGAGCGGTCGCTCCGTCGACAAGTTCAACCGGATCAAGGCGCGCCACCCCGGAGTCGACATCGACATCCTGCGCCAGTACAAGCTCATCTACCGCTGGATCGAGGGGGAGGACATCGTCCAGGTGCTGAGCGAGCGCGCGCGCCTCGAGGGCGAGGCGCTGCGGCGTCGCCTCGACGTATTGACCAAGGCGGCGATCGCCGACCTCGACCGCAAGGGCTTCGGCGTCGCCGACATGAAGCCGGCGCACGTGATTATCCGCGAGCGGGACGTCGCCGAGATCGACGCCATCGGGCGGGCCGGGGGGCCGCGCGCCCGCCCGCGGCAGGTCGCGCGCGTCCGCCGCCTGGTCCGGCAAGGGCGCTACTCGGTCGTCGACTACGAGCTGCTCCTCCGAACGGCCGCGTGGGAGGCCGAGGTCAACGCCGAACGACGTCACACCTACCTCGACGATCAGCGGGCGCGGTACGTCCCGACCCAGCTCCCCGAGCACCTGAAGAGCACGGAGATCTTCGGGGTGCCCTACGTGTGCGGGCACGTGGAGAGCACCGGCGGGATGCTGTGGGTGGTCGGCCGCAACGGGCGTCTCTTCGACTACTTCCTCCCCGAGCGCTGGCGGACCGGCCAGAACGTCCTGCTGTCGACCTCGAACGAGGTCTACTACGTGCGGACGAAGGACAACATCCACCTCGTGCGCAAGACGTCGCGGGTCGGAGAGATCCCGACCCCGATCTTCGGGGACGAGCGGGACGCCATCGCGCGCGAGCGCGGCTTCAACAGCCCCTTCGAGGCCTTCGCGGTCGCCAAGCGGCTCTCGGACGCGGGCGTCCCCACCGTGTTCGTGCGGGCCATCTACCGGACGGGCACCGCGAAGGTGGAGGCCTCGGCCGACCCGGGCCGCTTCGCGACCCACGCCGAGCTGCGGGGCATCGACGGTGCGCCCATCCTGCAGCCGGAGCGCAACTACCTCACGCTCCGCGGCTACTTCAACGGCAGCGACAACTGGGCGGCGGGTGGCGAGGGTCTGGTCCTGCGCCCGATAGATCTCCGGGCGGCGCGGCTCGCTGGGCTGCTGCCGCGTGAGCTGGCGGCGCACGTCCTCGAGCGGGTTCGAGCGCGCGTCCACGAGGCGGGGTTCGACGGCACGCTGCTGGCGGAGAACGACCTGCTCCTCTCCATCGCGCCGGGCCAGGGCTTCATCGTCGACGACGAGGGCGAGATCGAGGCCCGGATCTCCAACCTCGAGCTCATCTACCCGCTCTGACGGCGCGGCCCGGGGTTTCCCCCGGCGGCGGGGTGGTGCTACGCCCCCGGGGACGGGCGCGCGAGGTGCCGCCCCGAGCGGACGTCGTGGGACACCTGGCAGGTAAGGTCGCGATCGTCACCGGTGCCGGCGGCGGCATCGGTCGCGCGGTGGCGCGCCTGTTCGCGGCGGAGGGGGCCGCGGTGGTGGCCGTGGACCTCGGGGTAGACCGCGATGGCCTCGGCGGTGATCCCGCGGTGGCGGGCGGGGTTGCCCAGCAGATCGTCGCCGAGGGGGGGCGCGCGATCGCCGTGACCGAGTCGGTGGCCACGACGGCCGGCGCGGCCGCCATCGTCGCGGCCGCGGTGGGGACCTTCGGGCAGCTCGACGTGCTGGTCAACGCCGCCGGCGTCGCTGCGGACGCCCGGCTCGAGGAGGTCACCGACCTCGATTGGGAGGCGGTACTCGGCGCGCAGGCGGCCGGCACCCTGCGCACGATGCGCGCGGCGCTTCCGGCGCTGCGGGCGGTGCGGGGGCGGATCGTGAACACCGGGAGCCTCGCGGGCATGATCGGCGCCGGCGGTCGCGGGTGCCACGCGGCGGCCGACGCCGCGATCCACGCGCTGACGCGAACGGCCGCCATCGAGCTCCAGCGCCACGGGGTGACGGCGAACGTCGTGGTTCCCCTGGCCCGGACGCGGCTCACCGAGGCGCTCCCCGAGCTCGCCGAGCTCGACGCCCTGACGCCGGAGCACGTCGCGCCCGCGTACCTGTTCCTGGGCAGCGACCTCTGCGGCGATCGGACGGGGCAGGTCGTTGCCATCGCGGGCGGCCGCGTCAGCACCTTCCGGGTGCAGGAGTCCGCCGGACGGTTCAAGGAGGCGGCGGGTGGCCTGTGGACGGCCGCCGAGATCGCCGAGCAATGGAGCTCGATCGCGAAGGGGTGAGGGCTCCCCGCGCCTGAGCCGCGCCGTCCGCCACCCCGCGCGCCGTCCGGGTGGCTCCGCCCGGGGGCCGGGCGGGGCGGCGCGGATTGCTGGCCCGGCGGTCGGGTGTTAGCTTACCTGGCCCCGGGGCGACCGAACCGCCGGATCCCTCGGCGCACCGATGCTGCGCGAGCCGACGATACCGATCTTCCTCTGGATCGCGACGGCCATCCTCCTTCACATCTTTGGGGTCGGGGGCTCGGAGCGGATCGTCTCCCACGTCGAGGCGCGCCGGGATCTGCTGCGGTTCGTCGGAGCGGTCGTCCGCGAGGCCAAGTTCGGCGCCCAGGAGATCGAGGTCGCGCTCCTCGACGTGCCGCCCGGCGCCACGGAGGAGCCCGCGCCCGACGACCCCCCGGAGGCGCCGCCGCCGCCGGAGGAGCCGCCGCCCGAGGAGCCGCCCCTCTTGCCCGAGCCGGAGCCGCCCCCGCTCCCCGACCAGCCTCCGGAGGACCTCGCGGAGGCGGAGCCCACGTCCGAGCCGCCCAAGCCCCCGGAGCTCGTCGTCTCGCCGAATGATCGGCGCGTCGCGGTCGTGCAGCACGTCGACGATCCCGATCAGGAGGACAACCCGGACGCGAGGTTCATCGGAGACCAGGCGAACCACGTCGACGAGGAGACGCAGGCTTCCATCACCGCCCTCGACCGGAACGACCCCCTGCCGAGCCCCGGCGGGGCCCACGAGGGGCCGTCGCTGGATCCGGGCGACGCCGACGAGACGCGCGTCGCGCAGTCCGAGGACGCGCCCGGAGAGGCCGTCCCGCCGGATCCCGAGCCCAGGCCCGCCGGTGAGCCCGCCGCCACGGGCTTGCCGCCGCCGCCGCCCCCACCCCCGGCGGCGCTCGCGCGGGCCGCGCGGCCTCCGGTGGCCCCGGTGCCAGGGGTGTCGCCGCGGCCTGCCGAGGACGCGGTCGAGTCGAGCACGGAGCTCGTCGGGAGCGAGAGGGGCACCTGGTCCGCCTCGTCCGCCGCGCCCGCCAGGCCGCGGCGGCTGCCTCCCCGCGCGGGTCGCGAGGAGTGGCTCGGCTACGGGCGGCAGGGGACGACCGCGAGCGGTGTGAACCTCAACCTGAGCCGCGAGGACGCGACGGCCGTCGTCGGCGCCGACCAGCTCGCTCTGGAGCGTCGCCGCGACGGGGAACGCCGCCGGAGCGAGCATCGCGGGTCGTGGTCGCAGATGGGCCTCGAGCGCTGGCGCGCCTCCATCGAGAACTACGTGGCCTCGGTGAAGCCCGGCAACCAGACCGCGCTGAACACGGCGCGCGTCCCCTTTGCGGGGTATTTGAACCGCATCCACCTGCGGATCCACCCGATCTTCGCCGACTCGTTCCTCCGGTCGCTCGATGCCATGCCCGCCTCCGATCCGCTCAACCGGCCGGATCTGGTCACCCACCTCGAGATCGTCGTGCACCGCGACGACGGGCACCTGGTGCGCATGGGCGTCACCAAGTCGAGCGGGGTCACCGCCTTCGACGTCGGCGCGCTGGAGTCGGTGAACGCGGCGGCGCCCTTCGGTCGCCCCCCCGCCGTGATCGTCTCCCCCGACGGCAACGTGTACCTGCACTGGGAGTTTCACCGCAATCCCATCTACGCTTGCTCGACCTTCAACGCGCGACCGTACCTCCTCAAGGCAGACCCGGCGCCGGCGCGGCCGACGGTGCCGCCGCCACGGCGCCCGGCCGACGCCGTTCGCGACGAGCGTCAGGGGGCAGCGTCGCGCCCGGGCGGGGATGCGTCCGGGTGAGGCTGGTTCGCGGCGCCGCTCGCGTCACCGCCCGGCTCGAGGTCGAGTTCGCGGCGCCGGGCGCCCGTCTCGCTGCTGTCGGCGCCGGAGTCGATCACCGTGACCACGATGGCAATCCCTGAGTCGATTCGCGGCGGCGTGCGGCTCGCCCCACGGCGCCTGCCGTCGGACAGCTTCTCCTTGGAGGCCGTGTCCGGGGTGGCCCTGCGGGCGCTCGTGCTTCTCGGCGCCGCGGCGGCGTTGCTCAGCCGTGCGCTCGCCCCCGCGCTACCGGGGACCGCCGCGGGTCTCGATCGCTGGATCACGGCCAGCCGCGCGCTCGGCGCGACGGTCAGCGCGCACTTCTTCCTGCTCGGCAGCATGTTCCTGGTGTGGCTCGCGGTCGCGTCGCTCGCGGAGACGCGCCTGCCCAATCTTGTCCGCGTGGTGGCGCTGCCCTTGAGCTTCACCGTCATCGTCATCGGGGTCGCCGCCGTCGTCTCCACCATCGAGCCACGGTGGCTGCTCGGGCTCGGCGCGGCGAGTGGGCTCGCCGCGCTCGTCTGCGCCCCGCACACCCTGGGCGCCGTCCGATCCCGCGCGGCCGGGCTGGCGTTGGTCGTGGCCGGGCTGTCGGCCTTCGTCGAAATCCTCGCGCGCACCCTCGCGTTGCGCGCCGGGGCGCGCGCACTCGCCGGCTGGTTCCTGGGCGCGCAGGTGATCGCGACCGCGTCCTTCGTGCTCGAGATCGTCGCGCTGGTCGTGGTCGCGCTGTGGGTCCGCGGTCGCCGCCCCTGGGTGACCGCGCTCGGCGCGGCCGCGGTGGCGGGCCTCGTGGTCGCCACCACCGCCGCCGGGATCCGCGGAATGATGGTCGACGCCCACCCCGTCGAGGTGCTCGTCGCCCGCGCCTTGGGCGAGCTCACCCGGCACCCGCGGCCGCTGGTGCCGCTCACGATGCTCTACGCCCTGGAGGTGGCGCGGTACGCGCTGGTGACGATCGCGGTCCTGGTGCCCAGACGCCTCCCGACCAGCGCGGCCACGCTGGCGCTGGCCCTGCTCGCCATCGGGAGCACGGACGTCCCGGCCTGCGCCGTGATGCTGGCTATCGCGGCCCTGCTGGGACCGCTCGGGGCCGTCTCCCGCGCCGCGAGCGAGGCGGCACCCTCGTCGCCGCCCCCGCCCGCTAGCGCCGCCGCCGAGGTCGCGGAAGCCGCCATCGCCAGTACCGCGGAGACGGCGCCCACCGCCGCCGAGCTGCCGACCGGCGCTCCCCCAGAGTGACGGCGCGGCCGGTGGCGTCAGCCCGCTTCCGAGGCGAGGCGGACGCAGACGGCGACCACTTCCATCGCCGAGCGCACCTCGGTGAGCGGCGGTCGGGTGGGTGAGATGCGGATGTTGGCGTTCTTCGGATCGCGCCCGCCGGGGTAGGTCGCGCCCGCCGGCGTCAGCGCGACCCCCGCCTCCTTGGCCAGCGCGACCACGCGGTCCGCCACCGGATGGGCCGTATCGAGGCTGACGAAGTATCCCCCGCGCGGGCGGGTCCAGGTGGCGAGCCCTGCCTCCGCGAGCTCGTGGCGCAGCACCTCCTCGACGACGTCGAACTTGGGTCGGAGCCGGCGGGCGTGCTCGCGCATCAGGCCAGGGATGCCGCCCGGGAACTCGCCGAGGAAGCGGACGTGGCGGTACTGCTCGATCTTGTTGGGCCCGATCATCTGCGTGCCCATCAGCTCCGCCAGGTAGGCGACGTTCGCGGCGCTCGTGCCCAAGAAGCCGATGCCGGCGCCCGCGAAGGTGATCTTCGACGTCGAGCCAAAGAGGTAGGTCCGGTTCGGGTGGCCGGCGTCGGCGCAGGCGCGCACCAGGTTGAGCGGGCGTGGCGGCGCGTCGCCGAGGTGGTGCACGACGTAGGCGTCGTCGGCGAAGACGGTGAAGTCGGGGGCGGCGGTGGGCATCGCCGCCAGGCGCCGGACGACCGCGTCCGACACCACGTCCCCAGTGGGATTGCTGTAGGTCGGCACGAAGACCATGCCGCGCACCGCGGGATCGCTCGCGGCCAGGCGCTCCACCGCGTCCATGTCCGGTCCCTCCCCCGTCATCGGCACCGGGAGCATCTCGATGCCGAGCCGCTCCAGCATGGTGAAATGCCGGTCGTAGCCGGGGACGGTCACCACGAAGCGAGTGGGGCTCCGGCCCCAGGGGGCGGGGCTACCCAGGACGCCGACCAGCATCGCCCACATGAGCGAGTTGGAGAGCATCGCCAGGCTCGAGTTGTTGCCCACGATCACCTCGTTCGGGGTGACGCCCAGGACGGGGGCGAAGAGCGCGCGTGCCTCGGGCAGGCCCGCGACCCCGCCCGGGTAATTGCGGATGGCGATCTTGCTCGGTGTCACCAGGGTTCGATCGTCGACGATCGTGAGCATCCCGTTCGACAGATCGAAATTGTCGTCGCCCGGTTGTCCGCGCGTCAGATCGAGCTTCAGCCCCTGCTGCTTGAGCGCCTCGTAGCGTGCTCTCGTGTTCATGATCGTTCCGAGCGCGCTTCATGCCTCGAGTCGCGCGCGGGCGCCACCGGAGTCCGTCGGGACGGCGAGGCCGGTGGCGGCGGCGACCGCGCGGTCAGGCGATGGGTCACCGCCCAGGGCCCGGCTCCGCGGCCCCGCGCGGGGGCGCAGCGCCGAACCAGCGGGACCGAACGTCCCCGTCCCCGGCTCAGGCCGCGTCCTCGCGCGGTCGCTTCCGCTTCTTCGACTTCTTGCCGGTCATCTGCCGGGCGGGCTCCGCGTCCGCCTGCGGCCCGTCGTCGTCGCCCTCGCCTGTCAGCCCGTCCTTGAAGTTGCGGATCCCCGATCCCAGGTTCTTCCCGAGCTGCGGCAGACGTGACGCCCCGAAGAGGACCAGCACGACTATCGCGATGATGAGGATCTGCGTGGGGCCGACGGCCATGGCGATGCCTCCCACCTCGGCGCCTATCACCCCGGGGCGACCGGCGCAACCGAGCCGGCCCCGCGCCTCCGGCGGTCCCGCCTCGGCGGCGCGCCCCTTTCGACCGGCCAGGTCGATGCTATGCTGACGCCCGCGTCGCCCGGAGGGGTTCGGGGAAGTTCATGGTCCATCGTCACTGCGTCCTAGTCGGCTCCCTGGCCGCAGCGGTGATCGCGCTCGGCAGCGCGCGGGCGTCGGCTCAGTACGACGGTCACCCAGTGCGGCCCTGGGGCAAGGGCACGGCCGGTGGCGCCCTGCTCGGCGCCGAGGTGGTCATGCTGACGGAGGCGGTCATCGGGGTGAAACCGGCCTGGGCCTACCTGGTCGGCGGGGTCGCCGGCGCGGCCGGAGGGGGGGTCGGCGGCTATCTCGCCGAGGAGCGGTCGACGGCCAAACTCTCGCTCTACCTGCTCGCGGGCGGCATGGCGCTGGTCATCCCGACCACCATCGTGGTCCTGGACCGGACCGCCTACGATCCCCCGGTCGAGTTCACGCAGGACGCGCCACCCGAGGACGAGCCCCTCGCCGAACCGCCCCAGCCGACCGACACCATCGACGCCGCCCCTGCCGCCGAGGCGCTGCCCGCCGAGCCGGTCGCCGCTGGTCGCCGTGCGGCCACCGCACCGGGTGAGGGCGCGCGGGCACGGCACGGGGGGCCGCGCCGGATCGCGCCGAGCGCGCTGCTCGGGCTCGGCCCGCGCTCGGTCTTCCTCGCCGTCCCGGCGGTCGAGGTGCGAGAGGTGTATACCCCTCGTGAGCGGCTCGAGCTCGGGGCGCCGCGCGCGACCGAGGTCCGTATCCCGCTCCTCTTTGCCGCGTTCTGAGGCCGAGCGGTCAATCGGCTTGGCAGCCCCCGCCCCCTGTGCGACCTTTCGGGGGACTTCGGAGCGCGTCAACCGCGGGCGCCCACTCCCGACACTGGCAAAAAGAGCATGCCGCAGCCAGCCGCGCCACCACGGACCCCGACCAAGAAGCGAGGCGAGGACCCCGTCCTCGGCAAGGTCATCGCCGGCCGCTATCGCCTGGAGGCGCGTGTCGGCGAGGGCGGCATGGGGATCGTGTATCGGGCGCGGCACGTGCTCATCGACCGCGTGGTGGCCGTGAAGCTCATCCGGCCCGATCTGCGCGGCGAGACCCACCTCAGGGCGTGGATGCTACGCGAGGCGCGGGCGGCCAACCGCGTCGATCACGCCCACATCATCGACATCCACGACATCGGAGAGACCGACGAGGGCGAACTCTACCTGGTGATGGAGTACCTCGTTGGTACGGCCCTCTCCGCCGAGGTGTCGCGCGGCCAGATGCCGATCTCTCGCGCCGTGGACATCCTCGAGCAGATGGGCGCGGCGCTCGCCCGCGCGCACGACCTCGGGGTCGTGCACCGCGATCTGAAGAGCGACAACATCCTGCTCACGACGCGCGGTGGTCGAAAGGACTTCGTAAAGATCCTCGACTTCGGGCTCGCCGCCCTGGCCCACGATCCGCGGCTCGCCCCCAAGGGGGCGGTGTTCGGCACGCCGGAGTACATGTCGCCCGAGCAGGCGCGCGGCGAGCAGGCGGGGCCCCAGTCCGACCTGTACGCCCTGGGCGTGCTCTTCTTCGAGATGCTGACCGGGCAGCTCCCCTTCCGGTCCAACGACCGCGACACCCTGCTGGAGATGCAGCGGACGTCGCCGGCGCCGCGCCCGTCGTCGATGCGCAAGGACTGCGACCCGGTCGCCGAGCGCATCATCCTCAAGCTCCTGGAAAAAGACGTCCGGCGCCGCTACCGGGATGGCCATCACCTGCTCGAGGAGCTGAAGGCGTTCCAGCGCTCGCTGCCGAGCGTGTCCTGGGAAAAGGACGGGGAGCCCGCGGCGCCGCCCGCGCTGCCGCCGCCGCCGCCGCCGCGTGCGCCCGGGGTCGTGGAATGGGCTGGCCGCGCGGGCCTGTTCGCGCGCATGGTGGCGCGCGCCTACCCCTCGGGGAATGCGCCCCCGGAGGTGACTTCGGCCGTCGCGACGGCGTGGGACCTCGCGGCGCGGGCCAACTCGCTGGAG
The DNA here is from genome assembly GCA_964404725.1 of uncultured Polyangiaceae bacterium. Classification (GTDB taxonomy): domain Bacteria; phylum Myxococcota_A; class Polyangia; order Polyangiales; family Polyangiaceae; genus JAFGBI01. The sequence goes on along the minus strand of CAYOLF010000008.1, from coordinate 31,548 downwards.
GGCGAGGTCGCCAGCCACACGCGCAAGCTCGAGGCGCTCGAGCGCCGCGGTCGGGCGCTGCGCGCCGAGATCGGCCGCAAGGTGGAGGAGCTCGCCCACGAGGAGTCGCGCTCGCTGCGCGACGCCGCGGCCTATGGCGAGGAGGAGGACGCCGCGCGGCGCGACTACAAGCGCGCGCAACAGGCCATGGTCGAGGGCGTCGCGAAGGCCGACCAGGCCGAGCAGCGGGGTCAGGGCACCCGCGCGGTCTACGAGCAAGCTGGCGCGGCGCGGGCGCTCGTCGAAGCGAAGCGCGAGTGGCTGCAGACGCGCGAGGCCCGCCGTCTCGGTCGCGAGGCCACGGCCCGGGACCTGCGGCGTCAGATCGAAGAGCTGCGCGCTCAGCTCGCGCGCTACGCCGAGGCCCTCGAGGAGGATCTGGCGTCCGGGCGCGAGAAGGTGGCCGCGCGGTCTCGCGAGGGCATCCGGTTCGAGGAGCAGTTCCACGAGGCCTCGACGTTCCTGGTCAACCACCTGCGCGGGAAGCCGGAGTGCCGCGACCTGATGAACGAGCTGCACGGCAACGGCACCTCGAGCGGCGACGCGGGCCCCGGGCCCGGCAACGAGCTCCGGGAGCAGCGCTCCTCGCCCGCCAACCTCCGCGACGGCTGAGCCGCCGCGGTGGCGGGCTGGCTGCGTCCCCGGAGCCCGTCGGCGGCCCGGCGGGGTTCAGCGCGACGCGGCGCTCGAGAGGGCCCGGAAGTTGCGGTAATGGGCGATCACGCGCACGACGTAGTCCTGCGTCTCCGGGTAGGGCGGGATGCCGCCGTGCCGGATCACCGCGCCCTCGCCGGCGTTGTACGCTGCGAGCGTCAGCTCGAGGTCGCCATTGAAGAGGTTAGCGAGCACGCGCAGGTAGCGCGTCCCGCCGAAGATGTTCTGCCGCGGGTCGAACGCGTCGGTGACCAGCATGCGCTGCGCGGTCGCGGGGATGAGCTGCATCAGACCGCGCGCGTCCTTGGGGGAGACGGCGCGCGGGTCGAAGTCGCTCTCCACCTTGATGACGGCGCGGATGAGATCCTCGGGGATCTGGTACAGGACCGCGGCCTGGCGGATGTACGGATCGTACCGGGTGATGCGGTCGGGGGAGCGATCCCTCGGCATCGTGACCCTGGGCGCGGGTTTGTCGGACCGCGCCACCAGCACGGACGAGCCGCCCTTGGGCTTGCTGGTGAAGGAGATGACCCCGTCCTCGTCCACGGTCTTGTAGATGTCTGCCTGGCTCGGCGGGGCGACGAACAGGGCGAGGCCCCCGACGAGCCAGGCCGCGACGCGGGATGGCTTCGGGGAAAGGGCGAGGAGGCGCACGAGTAGAATTGTAGCCGGGGGACGCCGGGTCCGGCAACTCCAGGAGGAACGACCGGGACCCAGGGCGCATTCCCACCCGCTTCGCGGGCCGCCCGGTCGCGGGCCGTCCGCTGGCGCGGGCCTGGCGCGCCGCCCCGACGGCGACGAGCTCGGGCGGGCCGGTCAGTCGTCGGACGTCAGGTAGGTGTAGCTGCGGAGCGCCTGCTCGTAGTGTCGGAGGAGGGTCCGCACCTGGGCGTTGTCGAGCTTGCCTGCCGCCAGGGCGAGCTCGGCCTGCTTGCGGACGGACTCGGCCATCGCGAGCGGGTCGTACTCCACGTACTTGAGTACGTCGGCGATGCTATCGCCCTTGACCACGTGCTTGATCTGGTACGAGTCCGCGGTCGCGCGGATGTGGACGGCGTTGGTGTCGCCGAACAGATTGTGCAGATCTCCCAGGATCTCCTGGTAGGCGCCGTTGAGGAACATGCCCAGGTAGTAGGGCTCGGCCTCCACGTAGGGGTGGACGTCGACCGTCCGCCGCTCGTCCTCCAGATCGATGAAGCGGTCGATGACGCCGTCGCTGTCGCAGGTGACGTCCGCCAGGGAAGCGCGCACGCGCGGCTCCTCGTCGAGCCGGTGGATGGGCATGATGGGGAAGAGCTGGTCGATCGCCCACACGTCCGGCGCGGACTGGAACACGCTGAAGTTGCAGTAATAGGTGGCGCTCAGCGCCTGCTCGAGGCCGAGCAGTTCCTCGGGCACGAACTTGAGGCGGTCGACCGTGGCCTGGATCTTCTCGCAGCAGCACCAGAACAGGCGCTCGGCCTGGGCCCGCTCGCGCAGGGAGAGGTAGCCATACTTGAAGAGGTTCTGGGCCTCCTCCTTGGCCTGGTTGGCGTCGTGCCAGGACTCCTGCACGTTCTTGGGCAGGACCCCCTGGTACGTCTCGAACAGCTCCTGCAGCAGCCGGTGTGCGTCGGGACGCGGCTCGACCGGGTCACCGAGGCGGACGGTGCTGGCGCCCACGACCTCGACCACCAGGACCGAATGGTGGGCGGCGATGGCGCGGCCGCTCTCGCTCACGATGGTCGGCACCTGGACGTCGGCTTGCTTGCAGACGGACTGGATGTGGGCCACGACGTCCGCGGCGTACTCGCTGAGCCCGTAGTTGGTGGAGGCGTGGAAGTCCGTCTTCGAGCCGTCGTAGTCGATGGCCAGCCCGCCCCCGACGTCGAGGTAGCCCATCTGACAGCCTAGCCGCTTGAGCTCGACGTAGATGTGCGACGCCTCCTGCAGGGCGTTCTTGATGGGGATGATGCTCGAGATCTGGCTGCCAATGTGGTAGTGGAGCAGGAGCAGGCAGTCGCTGAGCCCGTGGGCTTCGAGTCGATCGACGAGCTCGCAGATCTCGGAGGCGGAGAGGCCGAACTTCGCCCGCTCCCCGCCGGAGTCCTTCCACCGGCCGACGCCGCGAGCCGTCAGCTTGGCGCGCACCCCCAGCTGTGGGCGGATACCGAGCTTCTGGTAGGCGCGGACGACCACGTCCACCTCGTCGAGGCGCTCGAGCACCACGATCACGGTCTTGTCGAGGCGCTGCGCCAGCAAGGCCGTCTCGATGTACTGCTCGTCCTTGTAGCCGTTGCAGACGATGAGCCCGCCCGGCGTCGACATGGCGGCGAGCGCGATCAATAGCTCCGGCTTGCTCCCGGCCTCGAGCCCGAAGTCCCAGGGACGGCCGAACTCCACCACCTCGTCGACGAGGTGACGCTCCTGGTTCACCTTGACCGGGTAGACCCCGCGGTAGCGCCCCTCGTACTTGTACTCGGCGATGGCCTGCGCGAACGCCAGGTTGATCTGCTGGATGCGGTGGCCCACCACGTCGCCGAAGCGGATGAGCAGTGGCGGCTCCACCCCCCGCGCCCGCAGGCTCTCGGTCAGCTCGAACAGGTCGATGGACGGGTGCCCCTGGCCGGTGGGCGACACCGAGACGTGGGCGCGTTCGTTGATGCCGAAGTACGGCGCGCCCCAGCCGTTGATCAAATACTGCGCGGCGCTGCGCTCGACGGACCACGGACCTTCCACCCGGGGCTCCTTCGAGGGCCGGGAGGGCCGCTCCGACGGGATCGCCATTGCCGAGACGCTACCGACCCACGGTGGGGGGTTCAAGCGGAATACGGCGTCCGGGCTCGTCGCCTCGCGCCTTGGCGTCGGGATCAGAGGCGCCGGGCCGCCCGTGGCGAGGCGGGATCACCAGGGGACGAGCGCCGTCGGCAGACCGTCGAGCTTCCACAGGGCGAGGAAGTCCATCAGCGCCGCGACGGTGACGTGGACGAGGAACCCCGCGTAGATGCTCCGCGTGTGCATGGCGAGGGACCCGAGGACGACGCCCGCGACGATGGCTCCGTTCGCCTCCAGATAGGGTTTTCCGTAGTGGATCATGCAGTACGGCACCGCCATCGCGAAGATCGCGGCCGAACCCAGCGAGCGGCGGAGGGCGCCGAGCATGAAGCCCCGGAAGAACATCTCGAGCGTGAGGAACTGGAACCAGTACATCGCCTCCCAAGCGGCGAAGTCGAACCAGCTGCGCGAGGAGAGCTTGTAGAACGGGTAGTAGGTGCCGAAATCCGGCTGGCTCGCCACCAGGGCGGTCGCGGGGAGCACGACCGCCAGGCAGAGCGCGTAGATCCAGGCGTGAGACGCCAGCCCGCGCACCCGGAGCCCGAGGTCGAGGAGGCTGTCGCGAGGGAAGAGGAGCTTGTAGAGGGGGAACGGGATGGCCACGTACCCGATGAACCGCGCCAGGGTCCACCAGGCGAAGCTGTACAGTTCGTCGAAGCGCGCCATCGCGAGCCAGGGCCGTCCGTCCGCCTCGAGCGCGAGCAGCCATGGCTTGAGGGTGTCGGAGTAGAACCGCCGCCCGCCGTAGTACTCCTGCCAGGTGAGGACCACCGCGGTGACGACGAGGACGACGACGGGTCGGTAGTCGAAGCCCGGCGGCGCGCTCTGCGCGCCCGGGCGCCGCGCCGGCGGCGCGGCCACCGCCCGGCGACGGAGCTGCACGATCCGAGACGGGCGGCTCGCGGTCGACGGGAGCGCGGCGCGGCGCCGGCCGCGGTCCCCGGCGCGCCGCGCGGCCTCCGTGGGCATGGTGGGCGGGGGGGGCTCGTGGCGGCCCCGCCCGCCGAGGGCCTCGCGGTCGATGGCGACCCAGGTCGAGCCGAAGAACCAGCGGACGATCGGGGCCAGCGCGAGGAGGATCGGGACCGGAAGCAGGGATTTGATGGGCGGGTAGGCGAGCAGCGCCTGGAACAGGCTCGGCTCGGTGAGCCGCGTCAGCGGCAGCTCGGGAGCGACCGCCAGCAGCGACGCCAGCCAGACCGCGGGGCTCCCGATCATCGCGCTACCTGCCGGCCGCCGTCGCCGCCGCCGCGAGCAGGCGCTCCCGGGTGCGAGCGTGGCCGAGCACCGCCATCACGTCGAACAGGGGTGGGCTCGCGGTGCGCCCGGTCAGGGCCACCCGGGCGGGCTGCGCGGCCTGCTTCAGATCGCGGCCCGTCTGCTCGAGCCACGACCGGAAGCGCTCCTCGAGCGCGTCGGCGCGCCAGGGCTCCACGGTTTCGAGCGCGTCCGCCAGGCTGGCGAGGACCGGGCTCGTGTCGGCGACGAGGAACCGGGCGGCGGCCTGCGCGTCGAGCTCGGGGGGATCGCGGAAGAAGAAGTCGAGGGCGAACGCCGCCTCCTCGTAGGTTCGCGCGCGGGCGCGGACGTGCGGGAGCGCGGTGCGGATCAGCTCCGGATCGGGCGCCGTGAGCCCACGGGCCTCGAGGAACGGAATCACCGCCGCCACGTAGGCGTCCGTGCCGGTGAGGCGCTCCTCCTTGAGGTGCTCGAAGTTCACGTCCAGAAACTTCTTCTCGTCGAAACGGCCGGCGCTCTTCCCCACGTGGTCCCAGCCGAACAGTTTGACCAGCTCCTCGCGGCTGAACACCTCCTGATCCCCGTGCGACCACCCGAAGCGCACCAGGTAGTTGAGCACCCCGACCGGGGAGTAGCCGCGGCTCCGGTAGTCCTGCACCGCCACGGCGGCGTGGCGCTTGCTGAGCTTCTCGCCCTTCGGCGACAGCATCATGGGCAGGTGCGCGAACTCGGGCGGCGTCCAGCCGAGCGCCTCGTAGATGAGCTGCTGGGGGGCCGTGTTGATGAGGTGGTCGTCGCCGCGAGCGACCAGCGTGATGCCCATGTCGTGATCGTCGATCACGCAGCTCAAGTTGTAGAGGGGGAAGCCGTCCGAGCGCATGAGGACGAAGTCCTGGAGCTGGGAGTTCGGCGTCGTCACCGCGCCCCGGACTTTGTCCATCACGGTCGTCTGGCCGTCGCGCGGCGATTTGAAGCGGACCACGTAGGGGGCGCCCGTCGGCCAGTCGCGGCGATCGCGCCACCAGCCGGGGTAGACGAACTGGGCCTTGGGGTCGCGCGCCTTGAGCTCGGCCCGCGCGGCCTCGAGCTCGTCCTTGGTGGCGTAGCAGCGGTACGCGGTCCCCGCCTCGACCATGCCGTCCACCACCTCGCGGTAACGCGCCCGGCGCTCGCTCTGGAAGTAGGGGCCGTGCGCGCCGCCCACCACCGGGCCCTCGTCCCAGTCGAGCCCGAGCCACTCCATGGCGTCGAGGATGGCGCGCACGCTGTCGAGGCTGCTCCGCTCCTGGTCGGTGTCCTCGACCCGGAGCACGAAGGCTCCCCCGTTCTGGCGGGCCCAGAGCCAGTTGAAGAGCGCGGTGCGCGCGCCGCCGATGTGGAGGTACCCGCTCGGGGAGGGGGCGAAACGGACGCGGACGGTCATGGGTTCTCGGTACCGGGTGGGGGGAGCGGGGGTCGGGAGGTCTCCCCTCGCGGCGGCGCCGTGCCCGCTCGGCACCGCGCGGCCCGCGCTCGGAGGGCCCGGTCACCGCGGCGAGACGAGCGGGGGAGGGGGAGGCGGAGGGGGAGCCTAGCGGACTGGCGCGTGGCGGGCACCCCGTGGCGGCGCTTCGGAAGCTGCCGGGGGGTGGGGTCGCGTCTCGAGCCGGGTCTCGGCCGCCGCGCCGCTCGCGGCCGCGGGGCTTGCACGGGGCCGGCCCAGTTGGTAAAAGCCCCCGCCTTCGAGCGGCCTGCGCCCGCGTCCGCCGCCGTCGGCCCGCACGTGCCCGGCCACCGACCCTCGAGGGGCAGCCATCTGCCAGGCGGCGTACCCGTTCCGTTGGAGACCATGACGATGAAGAAGACGCCCCTCGCCGAGGTAAAGGAGCGATTCGAGACGAAGGAGAAGCTCGTCGAGGCGGTGGAGCACCTCGCGACGGACGAGCTCTGGATCGATCGCTATAACGAGATCAAGGGCTTGATGAGCGTCTCCAACCAGAAGCTCCTCCGCCTCCACGCCATCTTGACCGAGGTGAAAGGGAGCTTCGGTTCCCGCGCCAAGCTCATCGACGCGATCCTCGAGCTCGATCGCTGCGCGAAGGATCAGGGGTTGCGCGCGAAGTATGCGACCCTCCCGACTCCGCGTCTGCTCGACCTGCATCGGGCCGCGACGCGGCGCAGCAAGCACGCGGCGAAGGCGGCCCCCCGGGCGGCGACCACCCCCGCCAAGCGCAAGACCTCGCGGTCCAAGAAGGCGCAGGCCAAGGTCCGCGCTCAGGCGTGAGGCGCCCCGCCCTGAGCGCGCGAAGGCGCGCGGGGCCCCATCGCTTGGGCCCCCGGCTGCCGCCGGCAGCTGGGGTCGAGGCGGTGCGGCGGCGAGGGGCCGGCCGCGCAGCCGCGAGGCGAAAAGCAGGGCGAGGGTGGACGCCGGCTAGGCCCCCCACGTTCGCCCAGCCGGATTTCCCGGCGCGTCTTCAGACGAGGCCCTTGGCCGCCAGGTACTTGTTGGTGAACTGGGCGCCCGTCGCGTAGTCGCGCGTCGTGTCCTGGACGATCTGCTTCTCGATCAGTCCCCCGACACCGAACACCTTGGCGACCACCGACATCTCGAAGACCCGCTTGCTTTTCCCCTCGCCGCTGGGCAGCGCGTACATCACGCCGTCGGTCTTCACCTTGTCCGGGAGGCGGCTGGTGCGGATCTCGTACTTGAAGACCCGGCTCGACTTGTCGAAGACCCCGTGCTCCTCGTAGCTGACCCCGTCGCCGATGAGCTTCTGCACCGGCGCGGGCACGCCGACCACCCGGGGTTTGACCCGGATGACGCGCCGGATCTGCGCGTCCGTCTCCTGGAGGGAGAGCTGCTCGAAGCTCGGGAAACGCAGGCCGTCGCGGAAGAGCGCCGTCTGGTACTCCACGTCGAAGAAGAGCTTCCAAAACGTCTCGACGCAGCAGTTGTGGACGTGCTCCAAGCGGACGACGGCCATGGCGGCGCATCCTAGCCCAGCCCGGGCCCTTGTCACGCAGCGGCGCGTGCCCCCGCGCGCGCGAGGTGGCGCGCCCCCCGCGGCACCCCTACCATGGGCCCGGTGAGCGTGCGCGACGCACCATCCGTTCCCGTCGGGGGACCGCGTGCGGGCGGGGAGCTGGAGCGGCGCCCCACCTGGGCCAGGCACGCCTGGGTGATCGCGGAGAAGGATCTACGCCTCGAGCTTCGGTCCGGGGAGGTCACTCTGACGAGCGGCTTCTTCGCGCTGCTGGTGGTGATCATCGCCAGCATGGCCTTCTACGGGGGACCCGGCACCGGACGACTGGTGGCGGCGGGCGCCATCTGGCTTTCCATCTCCTTTGCCGGGGTGCTCGCCGTGGGCCAGAGCTGGGGCCACGAGCGCGAGGACGGCGCGTTCCGCGGCCTGCTGGTGGCTCCGGTGCCCCGGTCGGCGATCTTCGCGGGGAAGGCCGCCGCGCTGGCGCTGTTCCTGCTCGCCATCGAGGTCGTGGTCGTCCCGGTAGCCGCCGTGCTCTTCGCGCTCGACTCGGCGGGGCTGGTGGCCCCGATCGCGCTCGTCGCGCTGGTCGCCACGCCCGGGATCGCCGCGACGACGACCCTGTTCGGGACCCTGATCCACGGAGAGGGTCGCGCCGTGCTCCTGTCGGTCGTCGTCTTTCCCCTGCTCGCGCCCACGTTGCTCGCCGCCGTCGCCGCGACCCGCGCCCTGCTCGACGGGGCCTCGCTCGCCGACGTCGCCGCTCACCTCGAGCTCATCGCGGTGTTCGACCTCCTCTTCACGGTGGGTGGGCTCGGGCTCTTCGGGGCGCTGGTCGAGGACTGACGGCGCTGGCCGCCGGGTCGGTGGCGCGCGGGCGCGCCGCACGGCCCGCGGCCTCCGTTCGCCGCCGTCCCGTCGCCGGGTTGCGCGGGCGCTGGCGGTGGGAGCATCCTTGCGGGCAATAGGGCCGACGGATGCGACTCGGGCTGCTGGGGCCAGCGGAAGGGAACATGGAGGCGCTCGACCGGGCTGCCCGCTTCGTGTTCCGCGATCTGGCCGTGGATCGCGCCGTGTACCTGGGCGTGGACGGCGCCATCGACGAGGTGGTGCGGCGCTGGGCGGTCGCGCTCGTCGGGCCGGACCCGACCGAGGCTGGCATCTGGGTGCGCGCGCGCCGCTGCGTCGCCGCGTCCCCCGTCGAGATCGACGATCTCGTCGCCCGCGAACGGGAGCGCCGCTCCCTGCAGGTCTTCGAGGCGCTCCCGAGCGATGGCACGCGGACCATCGAGCTGATTGCGGGCCAGGTCGCCGTGATGATCCACGACAAGGAGGACCTCGACGAGGAGGACATGCTCCCGGCGGCCTACCTCTTGTTCGGTGCCAGCAGCGAGCCGGTCGTGCATCGGGTCGGGACCCGGTGGTTCCTGTCGCCGGGGAGCCTGGATCAGCACGGGGTGCTGCTGCTGGAGGAGCGTGAGGACGGCGTCGACCTGACCCTGTTCGACGCGGGCTGCCACCCGGTACGGACCGAGCGGCTCGCGAGCGACGCCGGGATCCGCATGACGGTGAAGTAGGGGACACCATGCGCGTCGCGGTCTACGGCGGCAGCTTCGATCCCCCCCACGTGGCGCACGCCCTGGCGGTGGCGTACCTCCTCGTCGCCGGTCGCTTCGAGCGGGTCGTCGCGGTGCCCGTCTTCTCCCACGCCTTCGACAAGGCGCTGGCGCCCTTCGACGACCGGGTGCGGATGTGCGAGCTCGCCCTGGGGTTCACGCCCCGCGCCGAGGTGTCCCGCGTCGAGGAGCGCCTCGAGCCGCCGAGCTACACCCTGCACACCGTCGAACGGCTCGCCCGTGAGCACCCCGGCTGGCGGCTCGAGCTCGTCGTGGGCTCCGACGTGCTCGGTGAGACGCACCGGTGGCACCAGTTCTCGCGGCTCGTCGCCCTCGCCCCGCTCCACGTGCTCGGGCGTCAGGGGTTCCCGCACCCGGACGCCCCGCCCGCGGTCCTCCCGGAGGTGTCCTCCACCCGGGTCCGCGCGCTCCTCGCCAGCCCGCCTTCGCCGGAGGTCGAGCGGGAGCTCGGCGCGCTGGTCCCGGCGGCCGTGCTCGATCACGTGCGGACCCGGAGGCTCTACCAGTGCGGGTCGTGATCCTCGGCGCGGGTCGGGTCGGGACGTCGCTCGCGCGCGCCCTGCGGCGCACGAGCCACCCCTTCGAGCTCATCCCCTCGCGCCGGTTCGCGGTCGAGCGGCGGTTGCGCGCCGCGCTCCTCGTGCTCGCCGTGCGCGACGCCGAGCTCGCGGGCTGGGCGGTGCGGCTCGCCGACGCCGGGGCCCTGACCCGGCGGATCGCGGTCGTGCATGTCGCGGGGGCGCTCGGTCCCGAGGTGCTGGCGCCGCTGCGCTCCGTCACCGCTGGCGTCGGGCAGGCCCACCCCGTCGTCTCGTTCCCGTCGCTCCGCGCGCCGGTCGATCTCCGTGGGGCGACCCTGGCCGTCAGCGGCGATCCCGTCGCCGTCCGGCGCGTCGCGGTCGTGGCCCGGGCCGTCGGGCTGGTCCCGCTCGCCCTCGTGCCCCGTGACCGGACGGGTTACCACGCAGCGTGCGCGCTCGCCGCCAACGGCGCGGCCGCGCTCGCATCGGCGGCCGGGGAGCTCCTCTGCGCGGCAGGCGTCGCCGCCCCGGAGGTGCCGCGGCTCCTCGCGCCGCTGCTCCGGTCGGTGGCGGCCAACGTCGCGGCGGTGGGGCCCGAGGCGGCGCTGAGCGGGCCGATCCGGCGGGGGGAGGCCGCCGCCGTGCGGGCGCATGCGGCGTGTATCCGGCGCCTCGCACCCGAGGTCCTGCCGCTCTACCTCGCGCTCGCCGAGCGGCAGGTCACCGTAGCGCGTGGGCTGGGGGAAGTGCCCGGCGCGTCGCTCGACGCCGTGGCACGGGTCATCCGGGGTGGCAGGACCTCGTCGCGGCGCGCCTGACCGCCACGGGTGGTACGCTCCGCTCCGTGGATCTGCGCACGCGCACCTCGCTCGTCTGCGGCGTGCTGGCCCTCGCCATCGCTTTTTCGGTGCTGCTTCGGGGGCGCCCGCGACGGGAGAAGCTGCTCTTCTTCGCGTTCGCCGCCGACATCGGGCTCTGGTACCTGGCGCAGTGGCTGTATTTCTACGTTGGGCGCGCCGTGTGGGAGCAGTTCACGGCGATGCTGGCGGTGCTGCTCCCGCTGTTCGCGGTGCACCTGTTCGAGGCCATCGTGCCGCAGCCCGAGCGGCGCTCCACGCTGGTGCGGGTGGCCGGCGTCCTGATGATCCCGATGGTGATCCTGGTGCTCTCGCCGCAGCACCGGCACCCCGGGGTCCGGATCCTCGTCTTCCTGTACGTCTTCGGGCTCGTGCTCGCGGGCTTCCTGTCGCTCGCCGTGCGCGCCGGCCGGAGCCGCTCCCGCGCCACGCAGCGTCGGATCCGCTTCCTGGCCCTCGTCGGCGCCCTCGCGGCGGCGCTCAGCCTGGCGGACTTCCTGTGGTTCATCGGGGCGCCGCTGCCGCCCGTCGGCGCGGTGCTGAGCATCGTCTTCCTGTTCGCGCTCGCGCAGTCCTTGCTCCGGCAGCGCCTCCTGGACCTCTACGAGATCGTGGGCCAGCTTCTGGTGTCGACCGTCCTCGCCTTCGTCCTCGCCGGCATCTTCTACCTCTTCGTGGTCCTATTCGGCGGCGTCGAGCAGGCGTTCCTCTCCTCCATCCTCGCCTCGCTCGTCATCCTGCTCCTGATCGAGCCGCTGCGCGCCCGGGTCGAGCCCTTCGTCCAGAAGGTGTTCCTCCGCGAGCGCATGGAGTTCGAGCGAGCCGTGGAGAAGATTCGCGCCGAGCTCGCCATGGCCCTGCAGGTCGAGCAGATGGCCGAGACGGTGCTCGGTGCGCTGGAGGGCTCCGGTCGCGCCACGGCGGCGGCGCTCTACCTCAGGGCCCGGACGGAGTCGCACTTCGAGCTGCTGGACGGGTTCGGTTCCGAGGCACCCCCGCGGATCGAGGAGGCGGCGGTGCTCCCGCTCGTCGACCGGCTCGGCGTCGAGCCGTCGGTCTTCCTCGAGCAGGTCCGGCTCGAGGTGGAGGAGGCCCGCCACACCGGCTGGGCGCGGCAGGCCGAGGCCGACCGACGCCTGCTCGCTGCCTGCGAGGCGCTCGGATCCTTCAAGAACGCGCTCTGCGTCGGGCTCCACGGCGACAAGTCATTGCTCATCGGCTGGCTGGTGCTCTTCGACGACCGGTTCGCCGACGCCTACACGCCGGACGAGATCGCCCTGCTCGAGGGGCTCGCGGTCCAGATCGGCGTGGTGGTGGAGAACTCCCAGAAGTACCGGCGGATGCGGGAGCGGGACCGGCTGGCGGTGCTCGGCCAGATGGCGGCCGGGCTCGCCCACGAGGTGAAGAACCCGCTCGGCGCCATCAAAGGCGCGGCGCAGTTGCTCAGCGATCCGCCAGCGGGTGCCGAGCTCGATCCCGGGGCGAGCGAGTTCGTCTCGATCATCCTCGAGGAGGTCGATCGCCTGGACCGCGTCGTCGGGTCCGTCCTCGACTACGCGCGCCCCACCAAGGGCGACCCGGGTCCGGTGGACCTGAACGCGGTGGTACGCCGCACGCTCCAGGTCATGACGGCCGACCGCCTGGGGAGCTGCGACATCGTGACGGAGCTGAGCGAGCCGTTGCCCCTGGCGCGCGCCGACGCCGAGCAACTGCGGCAGATCCTCTACAATCTCGTTCACAACGCCATCCAGGCGCTGGAGGGGCGTGGAAAGATCACGGTTTCGACCCGGGAGCGTCCGCGGCCCGGGGACGCAGGCAGCGGCGGTGGCGCGCGGGCCTGGGTGGAGGTCGCGGTCAAGGACGAGGGGCCCGGCATCTCGAAGCAGGTGCAGGACAGCCTCTTCGTGCCCTTCGTGACGACGAAGCATCGAGGAACCGGCCTCGGGCTCGCGATCAGCCAGCGCATGGTCGAGGAGATGGGGGGCAGCATCGAGGTGGTGTCCCGGCCGGGTCGCGGGGCGACGTTCACGGTCGTACTGCCGGCGCTGGGGGACTCGTCCGGTCGGCGCTCGACCTCGCCGCCGCCGCCCGAAGCGAGCCTCACACGGGCGTCGCGGAGAGCCGCGCGACGGGAGGCGCGCGGCCGGAGCTGATCGGCCGGGCGCGGCGCGGTCCGCGTGCCGGGCCAGTGGCCGGGCGCCGGCGCCCTGGACGGCCGCAAGGCGCAGGCGGACCCCGCCCTGGCCGCGTGAGGGCGGCTTGCTTGACCCGAGCGAGAGCCCCCCAATATCCTCTCGCTTCGCCGTTCCCCGGCGCCGTCCGGCGCGGCGCGGCGGCCGGTCCTCCGGATCCTGAGATGTCCGACCGACACGAGTCGAAACCCCGTCTCCCGGGCGCGAGCAAGCTGCTCGCTCTGCGCTTCATTTCCGGGAAGTACCAGGGGGGGGAGTTCCCGCTCGAGGAGGGCAAGGAGATCGTGGTGGGGCGGTCGAGCGATCTCGACATGGTCCTGGTCGAGGAGATGGTGTCGCGTCGCCATGCCCGGATCCTCATGAAGGACGCGGCCATCACCATCCAGGACCTCGGGTCGACCAACGGCACCTTCGTCAACGGGGAGAAGGTTCGGCGCGCGAACCTTCGGGAGGGGGATCGCGTCCTCATCGGGACCAGCATCCTCAAGGTCGTGACGGTGAACCCCAAGCTGCCGAAGGCGCCGAGCCCGACCGCGCTCGAGGCCGCCTCTGCCAAGCGGGGCACCCAGCGCCGTGCCCGCAGCGAGGAGGGCCCCCGGATGAGCGGCGATCTACAGGAGATCCCGCTGCCGGACCTGATGCAGCTGTTCGGCAGCTCGCGCAAGACGGGGGTGCTGGTACTGCGCTTCGAGAACCGGACCGGCCGCGTCTACCTGGAGCAGGGCGTCATCAAGCACGCGGAGCTCGAGGGGCAGCCCGAGGTGGCCCCGCTGAAGGTGTTCTTCCGCATGCTCGCGCTCACCGAGGGGCTCTTCGAGCTCAACCCGGCGGAGCAGCGGACGTTCACGGACCCGCTCGATGCCTCCGTTCAGGAGGCCCTGATGGAGGGGTTCCGCCAGCTCGACGAGCTCAACCAGCTCAAGAAGAAGCTCCCCTCGCCGGCGTCGCGGCTGATCCTGAAGACGCCGCTGGAGGCGCCCCTCCACGAGCTCGATCCGGCCCACCTGGACATCCTGCAGCAGGCGCTGAATTCGCCCGACCTGCAGGGGTTGCTCGATCGAAGTCGCCTGACCGACCTGGAAACCGGCGAGATCGTCCTGTCGCTGATCCAGCGCGGGTATCTGGCCGCCGCCGGCTGAGCCGGGGGGGGGGGGTCAGCGCCGGGTCAGCCGTGCCTCGACGGCGCGCGCGTGCGCCTCCAGCCGCTCGGCGCGGGCGATGGCCGTGATGGCCTCGGCGTGGAGCTCGAGCGCGGCGCGGTCGTACTCGATGAGCGAGCTGCGTGCGACGAAGTCGTACACGCCGAGCGGAGCGCTGAAGCGCGCGGCGCCGCCGGTGGGGAGGACGTGAGAGGGGCCGGCCACGTAGTCCCCGACGGCCTCCGGCGTCGTCGCCCCGATGAAGATGGCGCCGGCGCGTTCGATCCGCTCGGCGACGGCGCGAGGATCCGCGACGTGGACCGCGACGTGCTCGGCCGCGAGGCGGTTCGCCACTTCAACCAGCCCCGCGGTGTCGCTCACCACGATGGCGTGGCAGTTGCGGTGGAGGGACGCGGTGGCGATGCCAGCGCGCGGTAAGGTGGCGAGCTGGGAGGCGAGCTCCGCGGCGACCGCTGTGGCGAACTCGACGCTGGTGCAGGTGAGCAGGGCGTAGGCGGCCTCGTCGTGCTCGGCTTGTGAGAGCAGATCCGCCGCGACCAGCCGCGGATCTGCCGTCTCGTCCGCGACCACGAGGATCTCGCTCGGACCAGCGATGCTGTCGATGGCGACGTCGCCGAAGACGAGCCGCTTGGCGGCCGCGACGTAGACGTTGCCGGGCCCGACGATCTTGTCCACCGGCGCGACCGTCTCCGTCCCGTAGGCGAGCGCCGCGATGGCGTGCGCGCCGCCCGCGTCGAGGATCGCGCGCACCCCGGCGAGGTGGCAGGCCGCGCGCACCTCGGGGCAGGTGTCCGGCGAGGCGACCACGATGTCCCCGACGCCGGCCACGCTGGCCACGACAGCCGTCATGAGGACGCTCGACGGGTAGCTGGCCTTGCCACCCGGCGCGTAGACGCCGACCCGGGACAGGGGCAGCACGCGGCTGGCGAGGCGGATCCCGTCCCGCACCAGCTCCAGCGAGCGGAGCTGGGAGGTCATGTGCTCGTGGTAGGCGCGAATCCGACCGGCGGCGAGCAGCAGGGCCTCGCGCAGCGGGTGGGGGAGGCGCTCCAGGGCCGCCTCGCCGCCGTAGTCCTCGATCAGGAGCGTGTCGACCGAGCGATGCTCGAAGCGCTCGACGAAACGCCGCACCGCCGCGTCCCCCTCGGCGCGCACGGCGGCGATGATCTCACGCACCGCGGGCTCGACCTCGGCCAGGTCGGTCGCGCCGCGGTGCGCGAGGCGCTCGAGGAGCGCGTTCCGGTCTTGAGGATCGGTGGTGATTCGAATCAGCGAGTCCATCAGGTCCAGTGTCCAGCCTTCAACGCCGCGGGGTCGTGCTGGCGGATCCGCGGCCCGATCGCGTCGCGGAAGACCTGCTCGTCGTCCACGTCCAGGTTCTGCTCCGGAAAGTCGTCCGCCACCTGCATCCCGATGGCCAGGATGCGCAAGAACAGCGCGAAGCTCGAGGCGCAGAGCCGGGGCTTCCAGGTGTCGGTCCCGCTCATCGCCGTGAAGACCGGGCAGTCCCCCTCGGCGTCGGGGCTCGCTACGTCGAGGAAGTACGGGTCACCGAGCAGCGCGCTGTGCCCGATGATGATCCAGCTCGGCCTCCACCCGGTGGGGGTGGGCGACTCGCGGCGGGCCCCGTCCTCGGCCAGCGCGAACCCGACCTGTTCGCGCTCGAGCTCGGCGCTCGGGAGCAGGCGCACGCGCTCCGCGGGCGTCGCCGTCTCGACGTCGACCGGATCGGCCTCGAGCAGGAAGTCGCGGAAGCGCCGCGGCAGGTGCAGCCGCGTCCGGAGGCGGTCGACCAGCGCGACCTCGCTGCGGCCGAAGCTGACGGGCAAGCCGCGTCGGGCGAACCACTCCTTGAGGTCAGCTAGAGACTCGGCCAGATCGCTATCCACGTGCGAGCCTTCCTGCCCGGTCGGGCAGCCCTCGCGGTCCAGGGCCACCAGCCGACGGGAGCTCGGGGTCGGATCCCCGCGCGCTCAGGCCCGGAGAGGGTAGGCAGGATCGCCGAGGCTTTCCAGTCGGGATCCGTCGCCGACCGCGGCCAGCGGGCCGATCCCGGGGCCGGCCAGCGACCCTTCAGAGTGTCCAGGTGGCGCGAGTGCTCCGCAAGGTCGCCATCAGCTCGTGGGCGCCCGATTGCCGCGCGGCTTCGATGGCCTGGTCGAGATACGCGCGCGCCTCGTCCCCGTGCTGCCGGCCGTGGGCGACCTCGGCCAGGATCCCGAGGACGCGGGCGCGGTCGGGGCTGCTCGGTGCGGCCACGTCGAGCGCCTCGCGCAGCACACCCTCGGCGTCGGCGTGTGCGCCGGAGCGCGCCAGCGCCGCGCCCAGCTTGCGCCCGAAGATCAGCATCGCCTGCAGGGGGTCGTCGAGCTCGCCGCGCGCCAGCTCTTGCCGCGCGAGCTCGAGCCCACGGCGGAGCGCGAGCACCTCGGAGGCGAGGTCCCCCCGCGACCACGCCCGCTCGGCGACCTGTTCGAGCAAGAGGAGCGCCGAGAGCGACTCGCCGGCGTGGTAGGCGTGGTGCGCCCGCACCTCGAGCGGCGCGGAACGCTTCTCCCAGACCTGCAGGGCCTTGACGTGCAGATCGCGACGGACGGCGGCCGGTGTCCCCAGCAGCACGATCTCGTGGATCAGCGGGTGCGCGGTCGACACCAGCGGTCCCGATCGCTCGATCATTCCCGCCCGCTCGAGGGCTTCCAGGATCGGGTCGGCGTCGAGGTGCTTGGGCAGGAGCTTCGCGAGCAGCCTGGGCTCGATGCGGTCTCCGAGCACGGCCAGCGCCTGCAGGACGATGCGGGCGCTCTGTTCGAGGAAGTCCACGCGCTGGGCGACGAGGTCCGCGAGCCGCGGCGGCGGCGCGCCGACCACGTCCTGCGAGTGGCGGACGAGCTGCTCGATGTACATCGGCAGGATCCCGCGCCCCTCGCCGTTCATGGCGCGGATCCGGTCGCCCGAGCGGTGTGACGGGAGCAGCCGCGTGGCCGCGGGCGCCGAGAGCCCCCCCATGATCCGCGTGGGGTGATCTGCCCCCCACCCGGCGTCGAAGCCGGGGACGTGACCCGCCAGCAGCAGCAGCGATCGCCGCGGTGGGTCCGCCAGCACGTCCGCGATCGCCTGTCGACTCGGCCCGTCGACGCGATGGAGCTCGTCGACCACCAGCACGACCCGCTCCCCGCCGTGCTCGGCGGTGGCCTGTACCGCCCAGCGGAAGGCCTCCGCGACGCCGTGGCGCCGCTCGACGGGGGAACGGCGATCCCCCTTGGGGGCGGCCCCGCTCAGGATCATCTCGAGCCCGCGCCGGACCTCGGCGGTGGCGCGGCGACCGTCCGTCTCCAGGAGCGTCTGCTCCGTGTGTCCGGTGAGCCCCAGGATGGCCTCACGGACGGTGTGGTACGCGACCTCGGCCCAGTAGGGGTCGGGCTGAGCCCGGGCCACGAAGTCCCCGGCCGCCTCGGCGCGGCTCGCGAACTCGTTAAGGAGCCGCGTCTTACCGGCGCCCGCCTCGGCGACGATGCGGGCGCCGACGACCGCGTTGCAGGCCTCCTGGCGTCGCTCCTCTAGCCACGCGAGCTCCTCCTCGCGTCCCACCAGGGGCAGGGGCAGGGGCAGGAGCGAGGGCGGCAGGTGATCGGCCGCGCCGCTCGGGGCGAGCGGGGCGCCGCACTCGCCGCAGAACTTCGTGGGCTGCACCAGCTGGCCGCAGGCGGGGCAGACGGTCGATGCGGCCGGGGAGACGCTGACGGCGGCGGAAACCCGCGACGCCGCCACGACTGTCGCTTCCAGCGCGTCGCGCAGCGCGTCGGCGAATTCGAGCGCGTCTTGATAGCGCCGGTCGGGCTCCTTCTCGAGCGCGCGCAGGGTGACGTCGACGAGCGACGCCGGGATGGCGCGCTCCGGGGCGACCTGGCGCGGGTCCGGGACCGGGATCGACAGGTGCATCATCACCACCTGCGTCGGGCTCTCGGCCTCGAACGGGAGGCGCCCGGTGAGCAACTGGAAGAGCACGACGCCGACCGCGTACAGGTCGCTGCGGCCGTCGACCGGATCGCCGCGCCCCTGCTCCGGGGCCATGTAGTCCGGGGTCCCGCACACGATGCCGGGGCTGGTTACGCCCGGTCCGGTGGTGTCCGCGCGGAGCTTGGCCAGGCCGAAATCCAGCACCTTGACGAAGTAGCCGCCACGGCGGAGCGGCTCGAGGATGACGTTCTCCGGCTTGAGATCACGGTGGATGATCCCGAGATCGTGGGCCTCGCCGAGCGCCGCGAGGACCTGGCGCAGGACGTCGACGATGCGGGCGAAGGCCAGCGGCCCCTCCTCGTAGGCGACTCGTGCCAGGTCCTTGCCGCGCAAGAACTCCATCACGATGTACGGCTGGCCGTCGTCGGTGCGCCCGAAGTCGAACACGGCGATCGAGTTCGGGTGGTTGAGCTGCGACGCCGCGCGGGCCTCCGTCAGGAAGCGCGCCGCGGAGTTCTCGTCGGACGACAGGTGCGGGTGAATGATCTTAACGGCGACCGTACGGCCGAGCAGGCTCTGCTCGGCCCGGTAGACCCGGCCCATCCCGCCGACGCTGATGAGATCGAGGATGTGGTAGCCGCCAGGCAGCGTGCGGCCGACGAACTTGTCGTCCGTCTTGGAGCCCATGGTCCCGACCGGGAAGCCGCAGGCCGCGCAGTACTGCTGCCCCGCCGTGTGCGGCGCGGCGCACTGTGGGCACAACGCCGGCTGAGTCTCCCTTCGCGTCACGGATCGTCGGCGGAGCACGCCGCAGCTTGGCGTGGCTCCGCAGCGCCAGCATAATCCGAATCCAGACTTGGCGCGGTACCCAAGACGAGACGTCCGCCGGCGCGCGCGCCCCGTCTGGCCCCCCGGCCAGGTCGCGTGCCGGGGCGCGGTTCTCGGTGGCGACGGGTAGGAGGGAGGGGTGTCGTCCCCCGCGTCGGCGCCCACTCCCCGGGGTGCCGACGCGGCGAGCGGTCCGGTGCCCGCGGCGGTGTCCGAACCCGCGTCGACCCGGGACCCGGCGCGCCGCCCGTACCAGCGTGGCGCCGCCGCCTGGGATAGGCTCTCGCCCTCGAGGTATGGCCCCTGCCGCCGACGACGCCCTTTCGGTCGCTGAGCTCCTGCGCCGCCTTCGCCGGGCGGTGGAGCTGGCCGCGCCCGGCACCTGGGTCGATGGCGAGGTCGGATCGCTGCGCTGGGTGACGAACGGCCACGCCTACTTCACGCTCAAGGACGAAGCAGAGGACGCCGTCGTCGACTGCGTGCTCTTTCGCAGCCAGGTCGCGACCGCCCGCCGGCACCTCGCCGATGGTGCGCGGCTCCAGGTGTTCGCCAAGGGGACCGTGTACCTGCCGCGAGGCCGGCTGCAGCTGGTGGTCGACCGGGTCCGTCCCCAGGGTCGTGGCGCGCTGCTCGAGGCGCTCGAGCGGCTCCGGCGCCGCCTCGCCGAGGAGGGGCTCTTCGATCCCGACCGCAAGCGACCGCTGCCGGAGGAGCCGCGGGTCATCGCCGTCGTCACCAGCGCCACGGGGGCAGCGTTCCAGGACGTGCGCACGGTGGCGTTCCGTCGCGGCGGCGCCCGCCTGCTGCTGGTGCCGGCAGCGGTGCAGGGGGAGGGGGCGCCGGACAGCATCGTGCGGGCGCTCTCGCTGGCCGTGCGGCACCCGGAGGTCGATGTCGTCATCGTGGGCCGCGGCGGCGGCTCCTTCGAGGATCTGCAGGCGTTCAACGACGAGCGGGTGGTTCGTGCCATCGCTGGCGTCCCGGTGCCCGTGGTCAGCGCTGTCGGTCACGAGATCGACACCACCCTGGCCGACCTCGCCGCCGATGTTCGTGCCGCGACGCCGTCGCAGGCCGCGGAGCTCGTGGTGCGCGATGCGGCCACCCGGCGCGAGGCACTGGTGCGGCACACGCAGGCGCTCGCGCGCGTGGTGCGGGCCCGCATCTTCGAGGATGGCGCGGTGGTGGCGCGCCTGCGGCGCTCGCTGATCGACCCCCGGTTCTTGATCGCGGATCGTCAGCAGCAGCTCGACGAGCTCCGCGCTCGGTCGGAGCGGATCCTGCGCCGTGCGCTCGGGCGGCGCCGGCAGTCCACGGCGGCGCTGGTCCCGCGCCTCTTCGCTCGCCACCCGCGCGCGGTGCTGCTGGCCGCGGGGCGAGATCTCGGGCGCCAGGGGACGGCGCTCGCGACGACGATGCGGGCGCGCCTGGCGGAGGAGCAGCGGCGCCTCGGTGGCGCGGCCGCGCGCCTCGACGCGCTCTCGCCCTTGAACGTGCTCGGGCGTGGCTACGCCATCGTCGTCCGGTCCGTCGCCGAGCCCGCGGCGGCACCATCCGCCGTCGCGGGGCCGGCATCTCGGCCCGGCGCTCGGGTCGTGCGTTCCGCGGCGGAGCTGGCGGTCGGACAGTCCGTCTCGGTGCGCCTTGGCCGGGGGCGGATTGACGCCACGGTGACGGAAGTGCACGGTGACGAGGCCGGCGGCACGGCGGGGACGCGGAGCAACCGGGGGAGCGCATGAGGGAAGAGCGTCGCGATGAGGAGCGGGGGGGGCAGTTCTCCTCGATGGAGGCGCCGAGTCGCTCGGGTCTGCGCGACGGCCCCTTCCGTTGCGTCGAGACGTACGGGGAGCTCGAGCCCGCGACGGGCTCGGAGTGGCTGCACACGAACGGCGCCGGCGCCTACGCCATGAGCACCGTGGCGCTGATGCACACGCGGCGGACCCACGGGGTCCTCGTGGTGGCGCTCGATCCCCCGCTCGACCGCCACGTGATGCTGAGCCACGGCGAGATGGCGCTGGCCGTGGGAGGCCGCTCCTTCCGACTCTCCACCCACCAGTTCCCGAACATCGCCCCGACCCCCGGCTATCGGAACCTCCGGCGCTTCTGCCAGGACCCGCTCCCACACTGGATCTACGAGATCGGCGGCGTCCGCTTCGAGCGCCGGATCGCGCTGGTGCGGGGGCTCAACGCGGTGGTGCTCTCCTACGTCTGGCACGGCGCCGAACCGGCCGTGCTGAGCATTCGCCCGCTGATGCCGTTCCGTCCCATCCACTCGCTGATGCGCGAGCATGGCGCCATGGTTCAGCGCGTGAACCTGCGTCAGGGCGAGGTGGAGGTGCAGCCGATGGCGCACCTGCCGCCGATGATCTTCCGGCACAGCGGGGTGTTCGTGGGATCCCCCGACTGGTGGCGCCGCTTCGAGTACTCGGTCGATCGCGAGTCTGGGGCGGACTTCGTCGAGGACATGTGGACGCCGGGGACCTTCGACGTCGAGCTCTCGCCCGGACAGCCCGCCTATCTCGTGGTGGGCGCCGGCGGACTGCCCGATCGAGGCCCGGAGGAGCTGATGCGCGACACCGAGCGGCACGAGCTCGCGCAGGATCCGGGGCCGGGGCGGCCGCGATCCGTGCGGGCGCTGTCGGTGGCGGCCGAGCAGTTCTGCGCGCTCGACTGCGCCCGCCCGTCGGTGATCGCGGGCTACCCGTCGCTCGACGCCATCACGCGTGACACCCTCGTCGCCGTGCCGGGGCTGATGCTGGCCCGAGGCCGGATTGCCGAGGCACGGGCGGTGCTCGACACGCTGGTGCGCGGCGAGCGGCAGGGGCTGCTCCCGTTTCGCCTCCCGTCCGGCGAGGCCGGGCCGCTGCCGAGCGCGCCGGACGCGACGCTCTGGCTGTTCGAGGCGGTCCGGGCGTTCGTCGACCGGGTCGGGGTCGACGACGAGTACGTCCGCCGCCGGCTCTTCCCGGTCCTCTGCCGCGCGTTCGCCCGGCTCCGGAAGGGTCGTCGCTACGGGGTGTGGATGACCGCGGAGGGCCTGCTCGCGAACTGGCTCGACGGCGTCCCCCTGACCTGGATGGACGCTCGCGTCAGCGACCACATCGTGACGCCGCGCCGGGGCCTCGCGGTCGAGCAGCAGGCGCTGTGGGCGCGCGCGGCGGATCTGGTCGAGCGGCTGGCGACGGCCTACGGCTTCTCGTCCCTGGCGACCGCGGCGGCCGACACCGCGAACCGGGCGAGGGCGGCGTTCCGGGAGCGCTTCTGGTGCAACGAGACGGAGTACCCGTTCGACTGCGTCAGCGAGGGGCGCGGGGCCGCCGATAGTTGGGCCGATGCTGCTGTTCGCCCGAACGCCCTCATCGCGCTGGCCGTCGACCCGAGCCTCTTCGACGGCTGGCAGTCGGCGGCCATCGTCGGGCGTGTTCGCGACGATCTGCTCACGCCACGAGGGCTTCGCAGCCTCGCTCCACGGGAGCCGGGTTATCGGGGCCACTACGAGGGCGGGCCCGCGGAGCGGGACAGCGCGTATCACCAGGGGACGGCCTGGACGCACCTGCTAGGGTGCTTCGTGCGCGCGACCTTGCGGCTCTCGCCCGAGGACGCAGGGCTCCGCCAGGAGCTCCAGGACTGCATCGAGGGGGCGCTGGACGATGGCCCGGTGCTCGGGCAGGTGGCGCAGCTCGCGGACGGCGAGCCCCCGCACCGGTTCCGCGGCGCGACCGCACAGGCGTGGGCGGTGGGCGAGCTGTTGCGGGCGCTGGTGGTAGACCTCGGGCTCTGACCGCCCGTGTCAACGGCGCGTGGGGCCGCGATTCGGGAGCGGGCTCGCGCGCGGTCGCGGTCCCGGGGATACTGGGACCGCCATGGTCGACCGCAGCGAAACCCCGGAGGGCTATCGCCGGATCGTCCTCTCGCTCGTGCTCCTGGTGGTCGTCCCGACCTCGCTCCTGTTGGCCGTCGGCGTGCTCCTGCTGTTCCTCGGCGATCCCACCGCGAACCTCCTGATGGGGATCCTCGTGATGGCACTCTGCGGAGCGCTGGTGACCGGCGTCATCCTGGTCTGGGTGTTCGTGCGGCGCCAGGCCAGCCTGTCGGCGCTCCAGAGCGACTTCGTGTCCAAGGTGTCCCACGAGCTTCGCACGCCGCTCACGTCGATCCGGCTCTTCACGGAAACCCTGGCGCTGCGGCGGGGGGACCCGGAGGCCGAGCGGCGCTGCCTGGAGGGCCTCACGCGCGAGAGCACCCGCCTGCAGGAGCTCATCGACCGGTTGCTCGACTGGGGTCGGATGGAGAGCGGTCGCCGCCAGTACGACATGACTCCCAGCGACGCGCGGGACGTGGTGAAGAGCGCGCTGAAGGCGTTCGACTCCGTCCGCGAGCGGCGCCCGATCGAGCTTCGTGTCGAGCTCGGCGACGCGCCACTCCCCGTGAGCGTCGACCGCGGCGCCTTGGCGGACGCTGTCCTCAACCTGCTCACCAACGCGGCCAAGTACGGGGGGGAGCCGGGCCAGGTCACCGTGGTCGCGATCGCCCGCGGCGGCGCGGTTCGGATCAGCGTGGCCGACGACGGGGCAGGCATCCCCCGGCCCGAGCAGCAGCGGATCTTCCTGAAGTTCTACCGGGCGGACGATCGGCTGTCCCGGGAGCGAGAGGGCTCCGGGCTCGGGCTTGCCATCGTGCGGCACGTCGTTCGCGCGCACCGCGGACGAGTGGAGCTCGACAGCGGTCCTGGTCGGGGTAGCACCTTCACCATCGTGCTCCCACTGCTGGACGTATCGCTGGCGGCCGGGGGTGGCGGGTGAGTCGGTCGGGGTGGCCTTCCAGGACTCGGCCGGGCACAATCGCTGGGTCACGACGGCGATGAGCAACGACCGCAAGCGGATCCTAGTGGTCGAGGACGACGAGAGCATCACGCTCGGTCTGCGGCTCAACCTGGAGGCCGAGGGCTACGTGGTGGAGGTCGCCGCGGACGGCGCGCGGGGCCTGGCGCTCGGCCGCGGGTGTCGCCACGACCTCATCGTCCTCGACCTGATGCTGCCGCGGCTGAACGGCTTCGAGCTGCTGCGCACGCTGCGCCGCGAGGGTGTCGAGACCCCGGTCATCCTGCTCAGCGCGCGAGGGGCCGAGATCGACAAGGTGATGGGACTCGAGTTCGGCGCGGAGGACTACGTCACCAAGCCGTTCGCGCTCGCCGAGTTCCTGGCGCGAGTCAAGGCCGTGCTCCGCCGCGACGCGATCGCTCGCCCGGGTCACGTCGATCGGGTCCGGGTGGGCGCCATCGAGGTGAACCCCGCGACCCGCGAGGTCACCCGTGACGGGATGCCAATCGCCCTGACGGCCACCGAGTTCGATGTGCTCTGGTGTCTGGTGGAGGCCCGCGGTCGGGTGCTCTCGCGCGACCAGATCCGCGACCGCGTCTGGGGCCCGGGTCACCACGGGACGAAGCGCACCATCGACAACTTCGTGCTCCAGCTGCGCCACAAGCTCAAGGACGATGAGTCCGACCCCGCGCTCCTGGTGACCGTGCGTGGCGTCGGCTATCGGCTCGCCGGGTAGTCTGGCCTCGCGGGCGCTGCCGCTCCCCGCTTGGGCCCCGCGTCCGGCGGCGCTCTCGCCGGGGGGGGGGCAGGGCCAGACCGTTCGTGCTACAAGGACGCCCGGAACCGTGGACCAGAACCTCCTCCGCTCCTACTTCGCGACCGTCTACGAGGTGCCGTCGGACGGTGGCCTCCTGCGCGTCAGCATGGATGGCGAGATCGTCCACGACGTCGCGACACTGCCCGAGCTCCTGCGTCGGCAATTCGCCATCTTGACGGCGTATAACCCCCGCTCCATGCTCCTGCCGCGCCGGGTCAATGACGGGCGGCATCAGGTCCTGCGTGACCTCCTGATCCTCGGCTGCTACCGCGTAGAGCACTGCGTGGGGTACGACGAGGAGCCCGAGGGGGTGTGGCGAGAGCCGGCGTGGCTGGTGCACGGCGTCGATCGCGACGAGGCGGTGCATTTCGGCCGAGTCTTCCGGCAGAACACCGTCGTCTACTGTCGAGACGCGCGACCCGAGCTCATCGTCACGGACCCGACCTGCGACGAGATCGGGCGATCCTTCCAGGGCAACTGGCGTATTCGCCAGTGAGCGCAGGGCCGGATCCGACGGCGACCGCCAGCGCCAGGGCGGCGAGAAGTTCGATTGCCGCGGAAGATCAACGACCTAGAGCAACGAGCCAGCAGCAGATCTCACCAAAGGCGCCCGGGGAAACGCCCCCTCGCCCCTGGCAACCAGTGGTGCCAGGGGGGCGTTGGTCGGGGCGCCGACGCAGTCGGCAAACCGATCGGTGGTCTAGGAGCGCAGAGGAGCAACGCGAGCAATGCGCAGCCAATTCGACGACCATGAACCGCGTCCGGACGTCCCGGAGGTCGTGGCCCAGGTTTCGGAGGCCTTCCGGCGCAACGCCCGCCGCCTCGGGCCCATCCTGCTCGGCGTGCTCCTGGTGGTGCTCCTCGCCAGCGGGTTCTACGTCGTCGGTCCGGGTGAGGCGGGGGTCGTCCGGACCTTCGGGCGGGCTACGGCGCCGGTGGGGCCGGGCCTGCACTACCGCTGGCCGATCGTGCAGCGCCGGAACGTGGTGAGCGTCAAGAAGATCGAGCGCATGGAGGTCGGCTTCCGCGGGGACAAGAAGGAGATCGAGGAGGCGCGGATGCTGACCGGAGACGAGAACATCGTCGAGGCGAGCATGATCATCCAGTACCGGATCGCCGATCCGGTGCGGTACCTGTTCCGGCTGCACCAGCCGGAGGAGGTGCTCCGCGCGACCTCGGAGGTCGCGCTTCGCACCGTGGTGGCGCGGACGCGGATCGACGATCTGTTGACGGACGGCCGCGAGGCGGTGCAAGCCGAGGCGATCCTGTTCCTGCAGGAGCTGATGGACCAGTGCGACAGCGGCATCGCGGTCGTGGACTTGAAGTTGCAGCAGGTCGAGCCACCAGAGCAGGTCAAGGACGCCTTCGATGACGTCGTGCGGGCGAGGGAGGAGCGGGCCAAGCTCGTCAACCAGGCCCGCGGCTACCACGAGGACCAGATCCCGCGGGCGCGCGGCGAGGCGGAGCGGGTCAAGCGCGAGGCCGAAGCCTACCGAACGGAGCGGGTCCAGCGGGCGCGCGGCGATGTGTCCCGCTTCGAAGCGCAGCTAGAGGAGTACGCCAAGGCCAAGCGGGTGACGCGGGACCGCCTGTATCTCGAGACGATGGAGCGGGTGCTCGGCAAGGTGAAGCAGAAGATCCTGGTGGACGGCAGCGTCTCTCGGGGGCTCTTGCCGCTGCTGCCCCTGGGCACCACGCTGGCCCCGACTCCAGCCCCGGCGCCGGCGACGGGAGGCAAGCCATGAAGGACTCCGGCGGATGGATGCTGGCCGCGCTCGCCGTCGTGATGACGGCGTGGTCCACGATCTTCACCATCGACGAGACCGAGCTCGCGATCGTGACCCAGTTCGGCGAGTTCAAGTGGAGCGTCAACGAGCCCGGGCTCCACTTCAAGATCCCGTTCGTGCAGACCGTCAGCAAGATGGAGCGACGGATCCTCGGCAGCGAGAGTCCTCCCTCGAGCTACCTCACGCGGGACAAGAAGCGTCTAGTCGTCGATCCCATCACCCGGTGGCGCGTCGACGATCCCTTCCGCTTCTACACCTCGGTCCGCGATGAGATCGGCGCCAAGGCGCGCCTCGACGACATGACCAACAGCGAGCTTCGGCGCGAATTCGCGAGCCGGGACTTCGGCGAGCTCGTCTGCGTCCCCCGTCCGGGGGAGGTCGTGGCGGGGACCTCAGCGCCGGCCGGTCCCGCGGCGGCGGGCAGCGCCGCCCCCGTCGTCTCTGGGGCCCCCTCGGCATCGTCGGCGCCGCCGCCATCGGCGGCGCCCGCGGCCAGCGTGGCGCCTTCGGTCGTCAGTCCGGCCCCGTCGGCCAGCGCGCTCGTGCCCCCGGAGCCGCCCGAGGAGGAGTTCGTGCTCGCCGGGCAGGACACGGCGGCGCTCGCCAGCGACGAGTTGGAGCACCGCGGGTGCGGCCGCGATCAGGTGATGGCCTCCGTCACCCAGCACGTGCAGGAGCTGGCTGCCAAGTACGGGATCCGCGTGATCGACGTGCGCATGAAGCGCACCGATCTCCCCGCGGAGGTGCAGGAGAGCGTCTACCAGCGCATGAAGGCCGAGCGCGCCCGGGTTGCCACCGCCTATCGCTCCAAGGGCGAGGAGGATGCGCAGAAGATCCGCGCCGACACCGACAAGCAGCGACGGCTGATCCTGGCGGAGGCCTACGCCACCTCGGAGACGCTGCGCGGCGAGGGCGACGGCGAGAGCATCCGCACCTACGCGGAGGCGTTCAGCAAGGACGCGGAATTCTACGCTTTCATCCGGAGCCTCGAGACGTACGAGAAGTCCATCGATCCGGAGTCGACGGTCGTGCTCTCGACGAGCTCGCCGCTCTTCCGGTACCTCGTCGACCCAGGCGGCCTCTGACGCTGGCGGGGCGCGCCGTGGTGCTATCCTGAGCGGGACCTTGCGCATCGGCCACGTCGCACCGTTGACTGGAGTCCTGGCGCTCGGGGCGCTGGCCGCCGGGCTCTCGAGCGCGCTGGCCGATCGCCTCGGGCGGCGGGTGGGGGAGGGCCTCGCGAGCGGGATCGCGATCGTGATCCCGCCGCCTCCCGCGGTGCCGCCGCGCTTCGAGCTCCTCCCGGATCACGTGCCTGGGGCGCCGCCGCGCCTCGAGCTCCTCCCGGAGCACGCGGCGGCCGCCCCGCGCCGGAGCGTCGCGCCGGCGGCGTCGGACCGAGGGACCACGGCCGATAGTGGTCGAAGGTCGAGCCGCGCGGCGGCCGGTGGAGCCCCGCCGGCGCGTCGCGGCCTGCGCGTGCCGGCCACAGCCGTGCTCCGCCTCGCTCGGAGCGGCGCCCGCCCCCGCGGCGTACCCGTGCCGGCGGAGGGCCCGCGGCCCGCGGGGATCCTGCTGCAGGGCGTGGGGGGATTGGGGGTCGGGCTCCAGGACGGCGACGTGCTCACCATGGCTGGCGGCGCGCCGGCGCTCGCCCCGTCGGACGTCGTCGGGATGGTCATCGCCGCGCGCGGGCGCCGCGCCGCCCTGATCGGGGGGCAATTCTGGCGGGATGGCGAGCCGTGGAACCTCGTCGTGGAGCAGCCGTACCCAGCGCCGGCGGACGGGGCGGACGATCGCGATGGCGACCGGTTGACGACCGCGCCCATCGCGGCCAAATAGCCTTCGCATGGCACGAACCGTGAAATGCGTGAAGCTCGGGGTGGAGGAAGAGGGCCTCGAGAAGCCGCCCTTCAAGGGGGATTTCGGCCAGCGTATCTACGAGAACGTCTCGCAGCTCGCGTGGCGGGCGTGGCTCGAGCACTCCAAGATCCTCATCAACGAGTACCGCCTCGACCTGACCAGCGCGCGCGGCCAGCAGATCTGGATGTCCGAGTGCGAGCGCTTCTTCTTCGGTGAAGGATCCGCACTGCCTCCGGAGTTCGTCGCCCCCGAGGACGACGCCCCCGAGCGTTGAGCCGGTCGGCGCGCGATCGGGCCAGGGTCACGCCGGCGGCGGGCGCGTTCAGACCAGGAGCTGCTCGAGCAGCGCGAGGTTCTCGGCCTCGTTCGGATCGACGACGCCGTCCACGCTGATGACCCCGCGCGCGCAGCGCAGGAACAGCTCGCGGTGGCGGGGTGGGATACGGTTCGGATCCACCTCCTCGGGGGGGACCCCGAACTCGAGCCACTCCTCTACCAGGGCGCGTTCGTCGTCGGCCAGGCCGAGCCTCTCGACCAACCTGCCGACGAACTCCCGCTCTTGCTCGCGGACCTCCAGATCCGCCCAGGCGAAGGCACAGACGAACCGGAGCAGCAGCAGGCGTTCTTCCCGGGAAAGCTCGCGCAACATGGGGAAGCACCCTAACAGAATCGGCCGGCCACCGGGCGAGGAGTTTGGCCGCTGAGCTCCGCCCGGCCGTGCTAAGGACCGAGTCTTGCCTCGGCCACGTCGAACATCGCCGGGACCGACCGGCGCCGAGCGGGCACCGCACGAGCGCGCGACCGCGGCGCCGAGCCGGCTCGAGCGCCGCCAGCACATCCTGGCCGCGGCCAGGAATGTCTTCGCCAAGCGCGGCTATCACGACGCCACCATCGACGACATCGTCGCCGAGGCCGGCGTCGCGCGCGGCACCTTCTACCTGTACTTCGCCGACAAGCGGGCCGTCTTCTCGGACCTCATCGACCGCTTCAGCGCCCGGATCTCGGTCGCGATCCAGCGCATCGACCCGGACGATCGCACGCGCACCGTCGCGGAGCAGGCGCGCGCCAACATCGAATCCATCCTCGGGGTGTGCCTCGCCGAGCGGGCGCTCGCCAGGATCCTGCTGGCGGACGCGGCGGGATCCGACGCAGGCTTCGAGCGTCGCCTGAACACCTTCTTCGACGAGGTGACCCAGGTCCTGTCCGAGAGCCTCCGCGACGGACAGGCGCTCGGGATCGTCCGCGCCGGCGACCCCCGAGTCCTCGCGGCCCTCACCATCGGCGCGCTCAAGGAGCTCTTGCTCCAGGCGGTGACGCTGGGGCTCGCCGAGGAGAGCGCGGAGGCGCTCGCGGACCAGGTCTTCGCGTTCCTGGCGGAGGGGTATCTCCGGGTGCAAGCCGCTCCCGTCGCGGCGCGGCGCCGGCGCTGACGGGTCCCTCGGCACCACGCCGGGCGCCGCGGTCGCCAGCCGGGCGCGCGACGGGCGACTACTCGTAGGCGAGCACGCTCTCCGTCCGGAGTCCGACCGTGACGCGGTGAGAGGACAGCTCGGGGCGCAGGACGTCGAGCTGGTAGGCGTAGCTCAGCAGCAGCGGGCTGAGCTCCCAGGACACGGTCCCCATGGGGAGCAGTCGCGTCGAGCGATCACGGTCCTCGCTCACCGTGAAGGTCGGCGCGGCGGGGTCCGTCGCGTCGACGGCGCCCGTCACGGAGCGTCGAAGGTCGATGCTGAGCGCCCCCCCGAGCCCGATCCCGAGGGCGCCGCGGCCGAGGAATCGGTACTCCTCGAAGAGCTCGAGCTGCCAGCGAGCGCCAGAGCGAGTGATCTGGTCGCCCGCTGGCTCGGCGGCCTGCCACTGGTAATGGCCCTGCAGAGCCGTCAGAAAGCGGCTCTTCAGCACGACGTCGAGCCCCAGCCCGAGCCCCCAGCGGTTCGTCCCGTCCTCGCGCGAGTAGACCAGGTTGGGGAGGCGGGCGGCGGTCGCCACCGCGCCGCGGTAGGCGTGGAAGAAGCGGTCCCCCGGTCGTGGGAGATCGCCGATCGGCACCGCCATGGTGATGCCCGCGCCCTTGAGGTAGCTCACGACGCCGAGCACCCGGCCCTCGCAGTCGAGCAGGGGGCCGCCGGAGTTGCCCGGGTTGACGGTACCGTCGACCTCGATGGTGCCGTTGTCGAGGGCCTCCGAACCCACGCGACCCCAGGAGACGCTCCAGCCCCCCGTCTTGGCCCCGGGGTGTCCGATCATCAGCACGGGGAGGCCGACCTCGGGGGTGCGCCGGGACGCGGGGATCGGCGGGGGTGGGTCGCGGAAGGGGGCCTCGAGCTCGAGCAGGGCCAGATCGAGGGCCTGGTCGCCGTTGTGGACGACGCGCGCGCGGCGCGTCTCTCCGTCGCGCGCGACCACGTTCACCCAGCGTCCGTGCTCCACGACGTGTAGCGCAGTGACGATGAGGGTGGGGCTCTCGAAGACAAAGCCGGCGCCCCACCCTTCGGGGGTTTCCACGCGCACGACCGACTCCACCGCGCTCCGGAAGGCGCGCTGCTCCCAGCCGGGCTCGCACGCCTTCGGCACGGGCTCGCCCGGCTCGTTAGCGCCGGGCTCGTTCACCCCGGGCTCGGGCGGCGCGTCCGTCGCTGGTCCCGCCGGGGGCTCGCCGCGGTCGTCAGCCGTCGCCGGTGGCGCCGTCGTCGGCGGGGCGGCACGCGAAGGCGCCGCCCAGACGCCGAACGCCAGCGCCGCCGCGCCGCCCGCCAGAACCGAGCGCGCGGACACCACCCGATCGGCGGCGCGGTGAACGCACGCGCGCCGCTCGCCTCGCCGATCCGTCGCGCTCACGGGGTGGAGGGGGTCACGGCGTGGACGTGAACGAGACGCAGCGCCGCTGGATGGCGACGAACACGCCTCCCTCGCCGAAGGCAGGGTCGACCTCACCGCGGCGTGTCCGCTCGACGCAGAGGGTCGCCTCGCAGGTTTCCTCGTCCTCGTCGTCGTGCAGATCGTAGTCGTTCGCCGAGAGGCTCAAGGTCCCGCTCTCGTCCACGTCGCTTCCGTTCGGGAACATGCAGTCCCCGTCGAGCTCCCACTCCTCGTCGTCGGAGGTGGGGCTCCACGTGACCTCGATCTCCTCGGCGCGGGAGACGCTGTCAGGGATGCCCTCGAGCTCGAACGGATCGGGGAGGGTGACGTTCGAATCCGGCGCGCTGACGTCCTCGTCGGCCCGGTTGAAAGACACCACGAACTCGGTGTCCCCCGCCTCGGTATCGAAGGTGGCCTTGTAGTAGTTGCCGCTCTTGCCGAGCCTGCGGTCCTCGTCGTCGACCGCGGCGACGAGCTCGTCTTCGCCTTCCATCTCCAGGTACGTGTTGGATCTGCTGCCGCCGGGCTTGAGCGCCACGGTCAC
>CAYOLF010000007.1:102643-116060 GCA_964404725.1 uncultured Polyangiaceae bacterium | reverse complement strand
CTCGGCGGCCCGTTCGTCTTCGACGACGAGCTCATCGTGGTGAAGAACCCCTTCGTCCACGACCTGTCCTGGTGGTGGCGCTGGTTCACGCACGACTTCTGGGACCTCAGCCCGCACCCGGACGACGTCCCGGCGCGCCTGGTGTACTGGCGCCCGCTGGTCCTCGCCTCCTACGCGATCGACTGGCAGCTCTGGTACGGCCACCCCCTGGGGTTTCACCTCACCAACCTCGCCCTGCACGCGGCGGCGAGTCTGCTCGCGTTCGTGACCCTGCGCCGCTACGTCGGCGCCGCTTTGCCGGCCGCGCTGGGTGCGGCCCTGTTCGCCGTTCACCCGTCGAAGGCGGAGAGCGTCGCGTGGATCGCGGGGCGCACGGACGTAATGGTCACCGTCGGGATGCTGCTGGCGACGGCGGGGATCGCCCGGCGACTGCGCGGCGAGCGGGGGGGCGCCGCCCTGGAGGCGCTCGGCACGTCCGGGGCCTACCTGAGCAAGGAGCTCGCCGTCACCCTCCCGGCGCTCGCCGCCGTGGAGGCGTGGCTCGTCGCCGGCCGACCGCGCCCCGACGCCGTTGGCCTGCGGCGCCTCGCCACGGCCGCCGGACCGCAGCTCCTGGTGGCGCTCGCCTACGCGCTGGGACGCCAGCTCTGGCAGGTGTCCGTGGACGGGGGCGGAGGGCTGCGACGCCCCCGCACGATGGTCTGGTCGGTCTTCGATTCCCTGGGCAACGCCGCCGCCACGATCCTCTGGCCCCAGAACCTCGGCCTCGGCAAGACGCAGCTCGAACTGAGCGCCAGCGGGGCGCTACCCTGGGGCCACGCCCTCCTCGGTGTCGCCGTCCTCGTCGTGCTCGTGGCCGTGATCGCCCGGGCCTGGACGCGCGCGCCAACCGTGGCGGTCGCGCTGGCGCTCTTCCTGGTGCTCCTGTCACCCAGCCTCGTCCTGGCGATCTCGGGCAACGGCGGTACGGCGCCCTCGCGCACGCTCTACCTGCCGCTGCTCGCGCTCGCATGGCTGTTCGCCGAGGCGGTGCCCGGGCCCAGGGGGGCTCGCGCGGTGATCGCGGTCGCGCTCGGCGGCTTGCTCCTGTCCGCCAGCGCGGCGCGCTCCGCGATCCGAGCCCTCGATTTCACCAGCAACGACCGCTTCTGGGCCTACGAGATCCGCGCCAACCCGAGGTATGGCCCCGCGCTCAACTACTTCGCGGGACAGGAGCTCGCACGGGCTCGGCCGCGATCGGCGCTGATCATCGCCCACCACGCGTTCGTCGCCTCCCGGCAGACCTCCTGGGTCACGGGCCGTGGCCAGTCCGTGACCCAGTCGCTCGAGGCGCTGCTCTGGATCACCCCCGACCGCGATCGAACCGCACTACGATCCATCCAGCGCTGCATCCGTGACGTGCTCGAGCGGCGCGCGGCGAGGCTCGAGCTGCCGCGCCTCGGCCTGCACCTCGAGGTGCTCGCCGACTCCCCCGAGGCGCGGTGGCTGCTCGGTGATGCCGGGCCGCTGCTCGTGCTCGAGGCCGAGGCCGCGAGCCGACTTGGCGACGACGCGGCGGCCCGCGCGGCCTGCGTCGAGGCCGGCCGGCGCTGCCGCACCTGCGCGACGCGGCTGCGCCCGCTGGTCCTGGCCGCGGCGCGCACCGGGGATCTCACCCTCGCCCGCGGAGCGCTCGAGGCGCTGGGGCCCGCGGCCTCTCCGCCCGAGGCGGCCGCGACCCTGGCGTTCCTCGCCGAGGCGGAGCGAAGGCTCGACGCCGTCGCGAACGCCGACGAGCGTCGCCGACCGCTGCGTCAGGCCCGCTACTACGCCCTGACCACGGCCTGGGGACGGGCCTACGCCGAGATCGAGCCCCTGCTGGCCTCGGCCGACGAGGCGCCGCGGAGCACCGCGCTCGCGCTCGGCGAATACGCCTTCCGCGCGGGGGACGAGGCCCGGGCGCGGGCGCTGCTCGGGCGTCATCTCCCCCAGGCCCAAGTCGAGGCCGCCTGCGCTGGCTGGCGCCTCCAGATGCGGTGGGTCGACGCGCCGTCCCGCGAGCCCCTGCCGCCGCCCCTGGCCCGGCTCCTCGGAGCGCCGGCGCCCTGAGCGCCCCGGATCGGTGCCCTGCCCAGTCGGGCGCGCGCGTGCTAAGTAACCGCCCGCCGTGACGGATGCCATCGTCTTCCGAGATGTCCGCGCCATCGACCCTGCGCATGGCCTCGACGAGCGCTGCGACGTCGTCGTCGAACGCGGGCTCATCACCGCGGTCGGGCCGGCGGCCGCCCAGGGCCTCGAGCCGGGCCCGCGCGTCCGCGTGATCGACGGAGCGGGTCGCTGGCTCCTGCCCGCGCTCGTGGAGCAGCACGCCCACCTGCGCGAGCCCGGGCACGAATACAAGGAGGACATCGCCTCCGGCCTCGCCGCCGCCGCCGCCGGCGGCTACGCCCACCTGTGCGCGATGCCCAACACCAACCCGGTCAACGACACGCGCGCGGTGACGGAGCTCATGCTCGCGCGCGCCGCGGAGTGCACCGGGGCGCGCCTGCACCCCATCGTGGCCATTACCCGCGGGCTCGAGGGCAGGCAGCTCACGGAATTCGCCGAGCTCAAGGCCGCCGGCGCGGTCGCGGCCAGCGACGACGGGCGCTGCGTCGCCTCGAGCGCCGTTTTCCTCCGCGCCCTCGAGTACGCGCGGAACTTCGACCTGTTGATCATCCAGCACGCCGAGGATCACGAGCTCACCCAGGGCGCCGCCATGCACGAGGGCGAGGTGTCTGCGCGGCTCGGGCTGCGCGGTTGGCCGCGCGTGGCCGAGGACGCGATCCTCGCGCGGGACGTGCTCCTCGCCGAGTACGCCGGGGCGCGCTACCACGCCGCCCACGTCTCCACCGCCGGGGCGGTCCGGATCCTGCGCGAGGCCAAGCGGCGCGGCGCCCCCGTCACCTGCGAGGTGACGCCGCACCACCTGCTCCTCACGGACGCCGCGGTGGTCGGGTACGACACTGCCTGCAAGGTGTGCCCGCCGCTGCGGGAGGCGGAGGACGTCGCGGCCCTCCGCGCCGCGCTGGCCGACGGCACCATCGACGTCATCGCGACGGACCACGCCCCCCACTCGCCACTGGAGAAGGACTGCGAGTTCCAGGAGGCTGCGCCCGGTATGATCGGGCTCGAGCTCGCGCTCGGCCTGATGCTGGGCCTGGTCCGCGACGGAACGCTCCCGCTCGACCGCCTGATCGACGCGATGTCGACCCGCCCCGCGCGCAACGTCGGCCTCGAGCCGCCCTCGATCCGACCGCGCGCGCTCGCGGAGCTCACGCTGGTGGATCCCGAGCTGACCTGGACCCCCTCGGCGACCCGCCTGGCGAGCAAGAGCCGGAACTCCCCGTTCCTCGACCGGCCGCTCACCGGTCGCGTCCTGATGACGCTGGGGGCCGGGACCGTGCTCCACGACCTGCTGGGAGGTGCCTCGTGAGCGGCGCGGCCCGACCGGCGCAGCTCGCGCTGGCGGACGGGACCCTGTTCCCGGGGTTCGCCTGGGGCGCCCCGGGCACGACCGTCGGAGAGGTCGTCTTCACGACGGGGATGACCGGGTACCAGGAGGTGCTGACGGATCCGTCCTACTCTGGACAGCTGGTGACGATGACGGCGCCCCACGTCGGCAACACGGGGATCAACGGCGAGGATCCGGAGAGCCTCGACGAACGGCCGCAGGTCGCGGGGTTCATCGTCCGGGATCCGAGCCCCATCGCCTCGAGCTGGCGCGCCGAGGAGGCGCTGGACGCCTACCTCACGCGCCACGGCGTGGTGGCCATCGGCGGGCTCGATACGCGGCGCCTCACCCGGCACCTCCGCGACCGGGGGGCCCAGAACGGCTGCATCGGGACCGAGGACGCCGCCACCCTGGTGGACCGGGCCCGCGCGGCGCCGGACATGGCGGGCCTCGACCTCGCGTCACGCGTGACCCCGAAGGCGCCCTACGCCTTCACCGAGTCGCGCGCCGCCTGGGCCGTGCCGTTCGGCGACGAGCGCCCCCGCCCTGCCCCGGAGCCGCGCCACCACGTGGTGGCGATGGACTTCGGGGCCAAGCGCCACATCCTGAGGTGCCTCGTCGACGCGGGCTGTCGCGTCACCGGCGTGCCCGCGAGCGCCACGGCCGAGGAGATCCTCGCGCTCCGTCCGGACGGGATCTTCCTCTCCAACGGCCCGGGCGATCCGGCCGCGGTCACCTACGCCATCGACACCATCCGGGAGCTGCTCGGCAAGCGCCCCATCTTCGGCATCTGCCTCGGTCATCAGCTCCTGGGTCTGGCCCTCGGTGGGCGCACCTACAAGCTCAAGTTCGGCCACCGCGGGCTCAATCAGCCGGTGCAGGACCTCAAGACGAGGCGCGTCGAGATCACCCTGCAGAACCACGGGTTTGTCGTCGACGTCGCCAGCCTCGAGGGCGTCGCGCGCACGACGCACCTGCACCTGAACGACGGCACTAGCGAGGGGCTCGAGGCCCCCGAGGCGCGCGCCTTCAGCGTCCAGTTTCACCCGGAGGCCGCCGCCGGCCCGCACGACTCTCTCCACCTGTTCGAGCGCTTCGCGGCGGCGATGGGGCGGGCGTAGGCCGCCCGAGCGATGCCGCGCCGGACCCGCACCATCCACTTCGTCAGCCTCGGCTGCCCGAAGAACCGCGTGGACACCGAGGGGATGCTCGGCCTCGCCGAGGCCTGCGCCTACCGCCACGTCGCCGACCCGGCCGAGGCCGACGTCATCGTGGTCAACACCTGCGGCTTCATCGACCCGGCCAAGCGCGAGTCCATCGCCACCGTGCTCGAGCTCACGCGGCACCGGACCGAGGGGCGTTGCCGGAGCCTGGTCGTGGCCGGCTGCCTCAGTCAGCGATACCCGGAGGCGCTCGCGGCAGAATTGCCCGAGGTCGATCACTTCCTCGGCGCGAGCGACGTGCCGCGCCTGCGTGAGGTCCTGACCGGCCGCGCCCCCCGCGTCGCCGTCGGGGCCCCGGGAGGGTGGCTCCTCAGCGCGAGGGATCCGCGACGGCTGAGCACCGGCGGCGGGAGCGCCTACGTCAAGATCGCCGAGGGCTGCGGCCGCCGCTGCGCCTTCTGCGTCATCCCGGCGCTGCGCGGGGCCCAGCGCTCCCGAACGCCGCGCGACGTGCTCCAGGAGGTGAAGAACCTCGTGGGGATGGGCGTCCGGGAGGTCAACCTCGTCGCCCAGGACACCCTCGCCTACGGCCGCGATCTGAGCCCGCGGGTGGAGCTGGCGACCCTGGTGGAACGGATCGCGGACGTCACCGGGATCGACTGGGTGCGCCTGCACTACCTCTACCCGGGGCCGCTCCCGCGTCCGCTGCTCGCGCTGCTCGCCGACCACCCGCGCGTGCTGCCCTACGTGGACATCCCCTTCCAGCATGCATCCGACGCGATGCTCCGGCGCATGCGCCGCGGGCACGGCGCCCGCCGCCTCCGCGAGCTGGTAACGACCCTGCGCGAGCGCGTCCCGGGCGTGGTGATCCGCAGCGCCTTCATCGTGGGGCACCCCGGCGAGACGGACGCCGAGTTCGCGGAGCTCGCCGACTTCGTCGCCTGGGCGAAGCTCGACCGGGTCGGCGTCTTCCGCTACTCCAACCAGGCGGAGACGCCCTCCGCGCGCCTGCCGGATCCGGTCCCGGCGCGGATCGCCGAGCGCCGGGCACGCCGCCTCATGGCGCTGCAGCGTCCGATCAGCCGGCGACTGCTGCGCGATCTGGTGGGCCGCGAGCTCGACGTGCTGGTCGAGGGCCCGAGCGAGGAGCACGAGCTGGTCATGGTCGGGCGCTACTACGGGCAGGCGCCGGAGATCGACGGCTGCGTCTACCTCTCGGGCGCCGAGGTCGCGCCGGGGGAGCTCCGCCGGGTCCGGGTAGCGTCCGCCACGGCCTTCGATCTACTCGGGGAGGTGATCGACGAGCCACCGGTCCCGTTGCGGAGCGCCCCCACCCCGCGGCGCCGCGTCCGGCTCCCCGTGCGGTGAGCCAGGCCCGCGCGGCGACTCACTCCACGGTGAACGCCAGCGTCGAGCTCTCGTCGCTGCCGTACTCGTACCAGAGCTCCAGCCGGTCGCCGCTCCCGGCCGGGACATCCACCGAGTAGCGCCCCTGCGAGTCGGACGCGGACGACACGGTCTGCTCCAGGGTGACGTTGTGGACGAAGACCTCCCCGAGCGGCCGGGCGATGGTGCCGGCGACGGTCACGGTCCCCTCCGCGCCGGGCTCGGTGATCGTCGGCAGGGACGGCGCGGGCAGCCCGACCTCGGGCACCACGAAGGTCGTCTCCTCGCTCTTATCGTAGTTGTGGTTGTACCAGAGCCGCATCGAGTCGCCGGGCTCGGCGCCGATCTGGAAGCGATAGGCGCCCCCGTCGTCCGCCATGTCCCCGGCGAACACCTCGGTCCGGACGTTCTGCGCGATCACCGAAACCCGCGGCAGCGGCACCTCCCCGGACAGCTCCACCAGGCCCTGGCTCACGGTTTCGATCTCGGGCTGGGCGGGCGGCGGGAGCGGGAGCGTCGGCGACAGGCAGCCCGCCACGACGACGAGCAGCGTCGGCAGGACGCGACGCCGGAACCGAGCCATCGGTTCCCAGGCTAGCACGAAGCGTTCCGGCGTCCCGGCCCACCGGACTGGCCGAGGAAACCCCAGAGCTGGCGAGCCCGCGTGGGCTCTTTGACAACTTAGTTGGCAGGCAAGAGCCAACTGGAGATGCGCCGGCCCATTTGGCCGCCGCGGCGGGAAGGTGGTAACGGCGCGAGCGCGTTGGCACCTCTGTCTGCGATGTGGCTCGCTCGGCAACCCTTCGCTGCCGTCGCTCCGCTCCCCTGGTTGGTGGCGGGAGGCCTCCTGGCGGGACCGGGCGCCCCGGTCCCGGCCGGCGCTCAGCCCGATCTCTCGACGGCGCTCGTCAGCGCCCTGGCGCAGGATGGAATCGTCAGCGCCGCCGAGGAGGTGAGGTGGCTCGACCCCCCGCACGGCCTCTGGGGCTCACTCCTCACCCACCCCCGCGCGGTCGTCCGCGGCCATCGGGAGGGCGAGCCCGCCGACGTCTACGTCGTCCACGCCGAGGTGTCTCCCGAGGGGCGCCTGCGGCGGATCGTCCGGCGGTTCAACGTCACGGACACGTCGGCGGTCGATGAGCGCGATCTGACCGTCGCGGACCAGCGCTTCGCCTGGTCCATCGGCGACGACCGCGTCTACAGCGTCGAGCTCGCGGATCTCCGCGGCGCCCACGCGGCCGAGGCCGCCGACTGGTCGCGCCTGGCGCGCGCCCAGCAGGCCCTGACCAACCTCCAGGAAACCGGACAGCGAGCGGGGCTCGCCCGTCGCTCCTTCAAGCTCGAGCCGGCGGCGGCGAAGGTCACCGTCGCGCTCGCCCCCGGCGAGCTCTGGATCGCCGCCGACGAGCGGCGCATCCGCGTCGCGACGGACGGCGACG
Source organism: uncultured Polyangiaceae bacterium (assembly GCA_964404725.1). Taxonomy (GTDB): domain Bacteria; phylum Myxococcota_A; class Polyangia; order Polyangiales; family Polyangiaceae; genus JAFGBI01. The sequence goes on along the minus strand of CAYOLF010000007.1, from coordinate 108,600 downwards.
CCGCCATCCTCGAGGGCGCCGGCTTCGTGGCGGAGCAGGAGCACCACCTGGCCCGCCCGGGCAACCTGGTGACCTGGGCGGTGGATCGGGTCCGCGCCCTGCCGTGGTTCGGCAGCGACCGGATGCAGGCCGTCAAGGCGGTCGCCTTCGCGATGCTCGACCGGGTCGATCGCTTCCGGGGCTCCGTCACCGGCGACGACGGGAGCCAGCAGGTGGCCAGCGAGCTCGGGGATCTGCTCGAGGTCCCGATCGTCGACACCTCCGACCCCGAGACGGGCTGGCCCCCGCGGCCGATCGAGTCCCCGATGGCCAAGCCGATCGAGAACGAGGGTCGGTGGCGCCTGGTGGAGAACGACCCCTTCGTGCGGACCAACCCCGGCGCCCCGGCGCCCTTCGCGACCACCTTCATCCGCGTCGACCGCGACCGCCAGTTCGACCAGATCTGGGTCACCATCTGGGATCCACGCCAGGTGGAGCTCCACACGATGAGCGGCACCGTCGAGCCGAAGAGCGCCACCGGGGCGACCGGACCCGGACTGGTGCCGCGCCGACCGGAGGTCATGGGGCGGCTCCTCGCCGGCCTCAACGGTGGGTTCCAGGCCGAGCACGGCGAGTACGGGATGATGGCCGAGGGTGTGGTCTACCTGCCGCCCAAGCCGTACGCCGCTACCATCGCGCTCCTCGACGACGGCTCGAACGGGTTCGGCACCTGGCCGCGCGAGGACGCCGTCCCGGACAACATCGTCTCCTTTCGCCAGAACATGACGCCCCTGGTCATGGACGGGATCGTCAACCCGTACCAGCGCCACTGGTGGGGTGGCACGCCCGAGGGCTGGACCGAGGAGTCGCGCACCACCCGGAGCGCGATCTGCATGACCGAGGAGAAGTTCGTCGCCTACTTGTACGGGGCGAGCACCGACCACATCAACCTCGCCGAGGCGATGCAGCGCGCGCGGTGCGTCTACGGGATCCACCTCGACATGAACGCGGGGCACACCGGGCTCGAGTTCTACCGTGCGGGCCCGGCGAGCGAGATCCGCCCGCTCGACCGCCCCCTCGAGCGCCGCTGGGAGGCGGAGGGCGAGGTGCTCGACATGCCCGGCTGGCGCTTCCGCGGGCGCCGGATGCTGAGGTACATGGGGTTGATGAACTTCCCGCGGTACATCAACCGCGAGTCGCGCGACTTCTTCTTTCTCACCTTGCGCCACGTCCTGCCCGGCGATCCCCTGGCGCCCCCCGCGAGCGCGCCCGAGCCGGAGGAGGGCGAATGGCGCGTGGCGGGCCTGCCGCAGCACGGGTGGCCCTACGCGATCGCGACGACGTGGCTCCGTCCCGAGGCGTCGCGCCCCGAGACCAAGGTGCGCATCCTCAAGGTCGATCCGCGCATGGTGAAGGTGGCGGAGGGCTCGGGGCCGCGTGAAGCCCTGGTCCTGGCCGTCCCCGCGCGGGCAGCCGCCCCCAGCGCCACAGCGTCGCTCTACGCCCTGCCGCGGCGGTTCACCATCGCCAACGAGGCGCCGGCGGACGCGACGCCGCTGGCGGCCGGCCGCCGGCCGAGCGATCCGGAGGACGCGAACACCGTGGCCGCGGTCGGGATCGACGGCGCCGGGATGCTCGTCTACGCCGAGATCGTCACCGCGGCGAGCGGGGCCGCGGACCGCACCCTGCTCATCGGGCTGATGAACCGCCTCGGCTGCCGTGACATGTTGCTGCTCGACCGCGCGCTCGGCGTGGCGCTGGGCGGGAACCGGGATCTCGGCGACAGCCCCGTCGCCGTGCCGCGCAAGAGCACGCTGCTGGTCCGCGCGGAGGGGCCGGGAGCGCGGCGGATCTTCCCCGACACCCCCGTGGTCAAGCCCCAAGAGTGGTTTCACCTGCAAGCAAAGCGGGTCCGGTACCTGAAGAAGAAGGCACCGAGCCCGGCTGCCCCCGCGGAAGCAGCCCCCGCGCCCAGTCCGGAGGAGCCGGCAGCCCCGTGAAGACAGCGAGCATGCGGAGGGACGACGCGACTCCGCCGAGCCTCGCGGGACACGTCGTCTCACGACTCGCAGTAGAAATGATCGAAATGGTCGAGCCTTGGCGAGCCCTGCGGAAGGCGCTCGCCAAGGCCGCCGGGGAGAGGTACGCTGGCGCCTCCGAATTCGGAGCAGATCTGTGGGCCTGCGGCAGGGCCCGCGCTGCGTCCGGCGACGCATCGAGCGACGCCAACTCCCTGCCCACCCCTTTCCCGGCAAGCGCCCGGACGACGCGCCTCGGGGCCCCCAGGAGACTACGCGCATGAGCCAGAAGGGCGGATCGGACCTCGACGTCTTCGACGGGCTGCATGCGGGCGACGCGGCTGAGCACGCGCCGGCGCGCTCGCCGAGCGTCGCCCTCCCGCCGCCGCCGAACCCCCACCAGACCCTGCTCGGCATGGCGCCCTTCGCGCCGCCCCCGCCCCCGCCCCCGCCGGGGAGTCGATCGGCGGGCGGTGCCCCGGCGCCGCTCACGGCGCCTCCCGTTCCGGGCGGCTCCCGGCTCTCGACCGTCCCGCCGCCGCCCCCACCCGGCTCGAGCAGCTCCAGACTGCCCGGAATCCCGCTCCCTCCGCCCCCCGTCGGCGCGCTCAGCCAGACCCTGCCCGCGCTCCCCATGCCTCCCCCGGCGCACCCGACCGGGAGCCACGGGGCTGCGATCCCCGCGCCACCCGGGCCCTCCCTGGCGCAGCCACCTTCCGGGCACCTCGGCCCGCACGGGCAGCTGCCGCCGGCTCCCCTGCCGCCGTCCTCCCTGGCGCTGCCGCCGGCGCCCGCCCCGCCCTGGCCGCAGCCGGCCCTCTCGCGCCCGCCGCCGGCCCCACCCGGCGTCAGCCGGACGTCGCCCTCACTGCCCCCGCCGCCAGGGATGCGGACGTCGCCCTCGCTGCCTCCACCCCCCGGGGCCCGGCCCGCGCCGTCGCTGCCCCCGCCGCCGGCGCCCGGACGGGCCGCCCCCCCGCCGCCGGCCTCCGGTCCGACGGAGATGGACTGGGACGACGACGACGAAAAGACGAGCGTCTACGAGAAGGGCGGCCAGGAGGACGCAGCGAGGGCCCTGCTCCGCAGCGCCCCACCGCCCGCCGCCGGCGCGCCCCCGCCCGGCTATGACCACCGGCTGGGCGCGGCTGGCGCCATCGCCAGCGCCTCGGGCGGGGCCGCCGCCGTCCTACCCCGCGCCGAGTCGCGCAGCGGCGCACGCGCCGTCGCCGTCCCCGGGCAACCCGCGGCGACCAACCGCTGGTTCGTCCTGCTCGCCGCGTTCGTCGCCGTCGCCGCGCTGGCGGCGGTGGTAATCATGGTGTTCAAGCCGTTCGGCAAGGCCTCGCTGGTCATCACCGTCGCGGGTCCCAACAACAAGGCGATCGACGCGGTCGAGATCGTCATCGAGGACTCGACCGGCGCCACCGTCAAGCAGTGCGACCGCTCCCCCTGCACCCTCGCCGACGCGACGCCGGGAACCTACGTCGTCAAGGCCAGCGCCGCCGGCTACGACGCCCCTGCGCCCGAGCCCATCAAGCTCCGGGCCGGCGAGAACGATCCCAAGCAGATCGAGCTCGCCAAGGCCACGCGAGGGACCGGGATCCGGGTGACCGCGCGCGGCACCGGCCTGCGCCTGAGCGTCGACGGTAAGGATCAAGGGCCCCTCCCGGCCACCATCGACGATCTCCGTCCGGGCGAGGTCCTCGTGCGGATCTCCGACGAGAAGGGCCGCTACGAGCCGTGGGAGAAGAAGGTCACCGTCGTCAAGGACGAGGTGCTCGCGATCGAGCCGACGCTGAAGGTGCTCAAGGGCCTGGCCAAGATCAAGCCTGGCCTCAACGCCGAGAACGCGCGTGTCCTGCTGGTCAGCGGCAGCGAGCGGCGCCCGCTCCCCCGGCTGCCGATCTCCATCGAGATCACGCCCGAGAAGCCGTACCAGCTGGTGGCGAGTAGGCCCGGCTACCAGGACTACGTCCGCGACATCACCTTCGACGATGGCGTCGCGGAGAAGGTCTTCGAGATCGTCCTCACCGAGTACGGCAAGACCCCATCCGACGGGCAGGCCACCGCGGCGGCGACGACGGCGACGCGGCGAACGACGACGGGCTCGACGACGACGGGCCGGACCACGTCGACCACCGCGGCGACGGGCGCCGGCACCATCAGCATCAACTCGATCCCCGCGAGCAACGTCCTCGTCGACGGGCGCCCGGTGGGCACCACGCCCACCCGCTGGTCGGGGCCGGCCGGCGCCCACACGGTGGTGTTCGTCCACCCCAAGTACGGCCGCAAGATGCAGAGCGTCGTCGTGAAGCCCGGCGGCACCGCGGTCGCGTCGGTCCGCTTCCCCTGACTACGGTGCGCCCGCGGCGTCGAGCCCTGCGACCCACGCGCGCCAGGTCGCCGCGCAGCCGGGCGCGGCATCGGAGCTGCCGGCGCAGCGCGGCGCCTCGAACGGTGGACCGAGCAGGAGGTAGAGATCCCCCTCGACCATGGGCAGATCCGCCTGGCGGGTGGCCTCGAAGCGCGCACGCCGGTCCGACAGCGTCGCGTGGAGCTCCTGCCCGAGCTGCTGCTCCAGCATCACGCGCGCCCTGGCACGGATGTCCGGGTCGTCGGAGAGGGCCAGGAGCCGCTCCAGGAACCGGATGGTGGCCTGGCGCTCCCCGGCCCGGTCGAGGGCCTTCGCCGCACCGATGCACTTGCGCGTCAGGGTCCGATCGTCGGCCCCGAGCTCGCACGCGCGCGCTAGCAGGCGCGCCCCTGCGATGCGCCACTCCTGCTGCACCTCCGGGTCCGCAAACGCGCTCGGCGCGAGGTAGGCGAGGTACTGCCCCGCCACCAGCCACAGCTCCGCGTCGTAGGGGAACTGCTCCAGCCCCCGCTCCAGGATCTCGCGCGCCTTGTAGTAGTTCTCGACGGGCGGTCGGACCGACTGCAGCGTGAGCAGGGTGTCGGCAAAGTAATACGTCTCGCGCAGCCCGGGGTCGAGCGCGATCACCGTGTCGAGGTAGTTGCCGACGAACTCGAAGGTTCGCTTCTCCTGGGAGTGAATGCCGTACCCGACCAGGGTGTTCGCGTAGATGAGATCGGCCAGCGCCGCCCGGTAGCCGAGGCTCAACCCCACCGCCTGCTCGGGGCTAGGCAGAGCGTAGACGTCGCTCGTGTCGCGGAGCGCGCCGTGGTAGGCGACGAGCAGGGCGCGCGCCCGGCCGATCCCCAGCGCACCGGCGAGCACGACCGCGACGCTGACCAGGACCCCGACCGGCAGCCGGCGCCGCTCACTCGACCTCACGGTGCATCTCCAGCGGCTGGGCGAAGGGGGCGCGCCCCTCCGGCGAGGCGCCCACGATCGCGAAGGTGCTCAGGCTGCCGTCGCCATCGAGATCGCCCTGCGCGTAGGCGCGGAAGGTGGCCAGGGTGGCGCCGTGCTCGCTGGAGAAACCGAAGGCGAAGGCGTGGGGCGAGGGCGGCTCGAACCCGAGCTCCCGCCAGGTGGGGTGGGCCCAGGTCCCGGGCGGGTCGACCACCCGCTCCCCGCGCGGCACCTTGGCTGGGGTCAGCTCCACCGTCGGCGGGAAGGCCTCCGCCACGGCGCGGCCGGCCGCGAGCGCGCAGGCGCGCCCCGCGATCCGCTGGAGCCCCGTCATCGGCTCGACAAGCGCCGAGGCATGGAGGTTCTCCAGGAAGGCCGGGAGCATGGCGGCCAGCAGCGAGCCGCCCACGGCGACCGCCAGGGCCGCCTCGACCGGGGTGAGGACGCGCACGCGACGACGGTAGCACCTCGCGAGGGGTCCGCGAAGCGGGCGCCGGGGGCCGCGGCGCGCCGGGCTACTCGAGTGCCTTGACCACGAAATCGTGGCGCCACGGTCACGACCAGCCCCCCCGTCGGAGCCCTGGATCTGGCGGCAAGCAGCCACGGCCCACACGGGAAGGAGAGCGCCCGGAGGCAGCGGCGCG
>CAYOLF010000007.1:91771-102543 GCA_964404725.1 uncultured Polyangiaceae bacterium | reverse complement strand
GCGGCAAGCAGCCACGGCCCACACGGGAAGGAGAGCGCCCGGAGGCAGCGGCGCGCAAACGCCGCTCCGCCGCCTCCGCGGGTCCCGGCCATTGACCGGGGCCCCCATTGGGCTCCCCTCCCGTCGGGTCGCGGGGCTCTGTGCGCTATTCGAGCGGATCCTCTTCGATGAAGTTGGGCGCCACGGTCAAGACCTTCTCGTTCGTGCCCGCAGACTGGATCTCACCCCTGAGGCTGTAGGTCGAGAGGTCGGTGTCGCCATCCAGGTCTCCATGCGCGATCGCCGTGAAGGAGTCGCCGACAGCGTCGCAGGCATCACCGCAAGTTGCAGCGTAACCGTACTGGAAGTACTGCGGATCCTGCATCGCGAACCCGAGGCAGGGCCAGCCTACCGGGGACGCGCCGTCGACACCTAAGCCTTCGTTCCACTCGGAGGGACTGCTCTGGTACTTCCTGCCCTGGATGACGGTGGAGTCAGCGGGCACTAGGTTGGTAGCGGCATCGCAGAACTGGTTCGAGCCCGCAACCGTTGCCTGGAGCCCGAGGACAGTACCGGCCATGCGCTCCGCGTTGTAGGACGAGGAGGCGTCCTTGGCGATGCGGCCGATGCCCTCCTTGGCCTCCGCCGTCTTGGCCGTGAAGACGTACCTGCGCACGCCGTAGATGGCCAGGGCGGCGAGCACGCCGATGATGGCCACCACGATCATGAGTTCGACGAGGGTGAAGCCTCGTCGGGATCCCTTCTTCATCGTCATTGCTGAGTCTCCCTTCAATCGGTGCCGGTGGGGTCCGTCTCGACGACAGGCCCCACCGGTCCTGCCGCCATCTTTTGCCGCGGCGGGGATGCCCGTCGCGGTGAGCTCTGGTTGGTACGGTTCGTCTATTCTCGCGGGGCGTGGCTGGTGACCTCGTCCGTGAGGCTCGAGGCCACGAAGTAACTGAAGGTCGAGTCGCCGTCCTGGTCCCCCTGCGCGCGCACGACGTACCAGGGACCGGTCGCGGTGGGCCAGTTGAAGGTCATGCCCGGCACGGGCTCCGTCGGCCTCACGCCCGCGGCGCCGGCGACCACGGAGTACGCGAACATCACCGGCGCGTTCGGCCGCACGCCGAGCACGTTGAAGTTCTCGAGCACCTCGTCGCTGGCGTCGGCGGCGAAATCGCGCTTGTTTCTCCCCACCGAGCCGGGGGCGGTCGCGTCGTAGTCGGTCCCGGACACGCTCAGGTAGCGATAGGTTTCGTCGCGGTACGCCTCCTCGGCGGCTCGGATGTTGTTGATCATGCTGTACACTTCCGAGGTGCGGGCGCTGCGCACGTAGGACTGCACGCCGTAGACCGCGAGCGTGGCGAGGACGCCGACGATGACGACCACGATCATCAACTCCGCCAGGGTGAACCCGCGGGTGCTGGCGGTGTGGCGAGTCATGCTTCGACGCGGGACGGCTAATGCACCCGCCGTGCCGACCTCGTGAACGGAAGGGCGCGCCCCGATTGTTGGGACTTCTCGCATCTCGCCGGTACCAGCCCCGGGACGCGGCCTCGGGCACTGGCCGAAAATTGTCACCGCTTCCGTTGGCGGTGACAAATTTCGCGCTGTCGGGAAGGGGCGCAGGCCGACGCCCAAGGGGGGAGCGCACCCCACCGCCGAGGGTCCTCACCCACACGCCCCGCTTCGTTCGCCCCTCGGCGAGGCCGGGCAGGCCCCGCCCGGGCTAATCCGAGCCGCCCGTCACCACCAGCGCGTTGAAGCTCGCGGCGGAGAGGAAGACCTCTCTGCCGTCGCCGTCCGCGTCGCCGCGCGCCTCGATCACGTACCAGTTCTGGTTGGCGAGCTCCGTGGTGGAGAAGGCGCCGGCCGCCGCCGGGTTGGCCAGCGGCGCGGCCGTGCCGATCGCCACTCCCGGGGGGCCGGCGCGGGTGGTGTACTGGAAGCGCACCCCCTGTCCCGGCGCCCTGATGGCGAGCAGGTCCCAGCGCTGCCCGGTGGCGTCCGGATCGGCGACCCGCCAGCTCACCAGCGCCTCGTCGAGTTTGGTGCGGGGAGGCCACCAGTCGTCCTCGTCGTCGGACACGTTGAGGTAGGCCCCGGACTCCGAGCGGAACCGCTCCTGAGCAGCCCGGATCGCCTGGATCATGGCCGTCGCCTCGGCAGCGCGGGAGCGGATGACGTAGGACCGGATGCCAGCGACCCCGAGGGCGGCGAGGATGCCGACCATCACGACCACGACCATCAGCTCGACCAGGGTGAACCCGCGCGGGCGACGTCGGGACATCCCCGCAAGGCTACACCCTTTGCCGACGGCTCGCACCCGGCAGGCGGCAGCGCGCGGGCCTCACCCCCGGCGAGAGGAAGGGGGCTCCTCCGCCTCCTCCCCGTCGGAGCCCTCGGCGAGCGCGTGCTTGTCCAGGCGATAGCGGAGCGAGCGGAACGAGACGCCGAGCAGACGGGCCGCCGCGGTGCGCACGCCGCCCGAGCGGTCGAGGGCGGTCACCAGCAGGCGTCGCTCGACCTCGTGGAGCACGGCGTCGAGATCGCACCCCTCGGCCGGCAGCTCCAGGATCGAGTGGCTCGGCGCGCCGGCGGAGCCGGCGAGCTCGGGCGGCAGATCGCCGAGCCCGATGGCGCGGGTGGAGGCGAGGGCCACGGCGCGCTCGACGATGTTCTCGAGCTCGCGGACGTTGCCCGGGTAGGCGTGGACCGTGAGCGCGCGCGCGGCGTCCGACGTGAACCCGATCACGTCCTTGTCCATCTCCTGCGCGAAGCGCCGCACGAAGCGCTCAGCCAAGAGGGGGATGTCCTCGCGCCGATCGCGCAGGGGCGGCAGCTCGATCCGGATCACGTTGAGCCGGTAGTAGAGATCCTGGCGCAGGGTGCCATCCGCGACCGCGGCCTCGACGTCCCGGTTGGTCGCGGCCAGCACCCGCACGTCCACGGGCACCTCCTGGGCCGCGCCGACGGGACGCACGCAGCGCTCCTGAAGCACACGCAGCAGCTTGACCTGCAACGCGAGCGGCAGCTCCCCCACCTCGTCCAGCAGTACCGTCCCGCCGTTGGCCTCGCGGAAGAGCCCCAGGTGACGCGTCGCGGCGCCCGTGAAGGCCCCCTTCTCGTGACCGAACAGCTCGCTCTCCATCAGCGACTCGGGGAGCGCCCCGCAGTTGACCACCAGGAAGGGGGCCTCGCGGCGCTCGGAGCCCTGGTGCACGGCGCGGGCGATGCGCTCCTTGCCGGTACCGCTTTCCCCGGTGATGAGCACGGTGGTCCGGGTGGGGGCGATCCGATCGACGAGATCCAGCACCGAGCGCATCGCGGGGCTGCGGCCGATGACCTCCGGCGCGCCGCCGATCTGGGCCCGCAGGCGGCGGTTCTCCCGGACGATCTCGTGCTTTTCCAGCGCCTTCTGGACGAGCGCGACCAGCTCACCGGTGTCGAAGGGCTTGCGGACGAAGTCGTAGGCACCCGCCCGCATGGCGCCGATCGCGTTCTCGACGGTGGAGTGCGCGGTGATAACGATCACCTCGGTGGCGCTGGTGCGGCGCTTGGCGTGGGCGAGGACGTCCAGGCCAGAGCCGTCCGGCATCGCCAGATCGGTGAGCACGAGGGGGAACGGCTGCGGGGCCTGGTCGATGGCCTCGCGCGCGGCCACGAAGCCGGCGACCTCCACCACCTGGTAGCCCTGCCGCCGGAGCAGGATCCCGAGCATCTGCCGGAGCCCCGGCTCGTCGTCCACGACGAGGAGCTTCACGGCGGCGGGGACGACCGAGGGTGAGGCCATCAGGGGCGGCAGGGTAGCACGGCCCCCGCTGGGGGCGCGCGCGGGCGGGGCCCCACCGGCCTTCCGGGGCGGCCACGACGGATCGCCTTGCACCAGGACCTTGGCCGCCTACGCTTAGGGGTAACAGGCTTCGCTTTAGAGGGTAACCAATGTTTTCTGTCTCCGCCGGTCGCGCGCCGGGAGCAGGGCTCCGCGACTCGGTCGCGGCGGCGGCCCTGTGCGGCCTGCTCGCGATGCTCGTCGTCGCCTGCGGGAGCGACGATGCCGATGTCGATGGGGACGCCGCCGTCGACGCCACCCCGCCGGGAGCGCCGACGGAAGCCGCCGCGACGGGCGCCGCCTTCTCGGTCGAGGCGCTCGTGATGACCCCGGGCGAGGCGCGCGAGCTCACCATCCGGATCGATCCTCCCGGGCAGTACCGCGTCCGGTTCGCGCTGCTGGGCGACGCGCTCGACGCCTCACTGGACCGGACGGAGGTCGAAACGGACGAGACTGGGCGCGCCACCGTCGGGATCACCGCGCCGACCAACGCCACCAGCGCCGAGTTCCGCGTCCGCGCCTCGGTGGGCGCCGACGTGGCGACGGAGCTCGACATCGCGGTGACGTCGAGCGCCACCGGGACCCTCACGGTCAGCCCCGCCTACGCCGGCGCACGGTCGGTGAAGTTCTGGGTCGCCAGCGCGCACCCCGCCACGTCCTGCGCGGATCTCACCGGCACCCCGCCCGCAGACGGCGAAATCGTGGACGAGGCGGCGTTCGGCTACGATCCGATCCTCGAAGTCCCGGCGGGGCGAGCCCTCGCGGTGACGCTCCGTGGCGAGGAGAAGATCGCGGGCTGCCTCGAGGTGCCGCCCGTCGCCGCCCACGCGCTCGCGACCGTCTCCGTTCCGCTCTCAGACGTCCCGCTACGCATGGCCGGCGTCGAGCTCGACCTGACCCTGGATCTGGCGAGCATCGTCCCCACCTGGAGCGTCCTGCTCGAGCCGGCCGTGGCCGCCCTCTCGACCGCCCTGCTGGGCGCTTCGGACGACGACCTCGACGCGCTGCTCGACGCGATGGTCGAGGTGGCCCCCACGCGCACGAGCGACGCCGACTTCGCCGCGGCGCGCACGAGCGGGGGCTGGGACGGCGCGCTCTACAGCCACGCGGCGCGCCTCGGGGGCGAGCGCCTGCTGCGCGACGCGGTCGAGGGCTGGCTCACCACCGGGGCCGCCGGGTTCGAGGCGAACGGCGCCCTCGTCGGCAGGGTGTCCCCGGTCGCCGGCGTGGCCGGCAAGGCGGACTTCGTGGCCGCGTCGCTCGCCGGACGCGGGGCGGAGGAGGCCGGGCTACCGGCGAGCACGCTCGTATCCTGGCAATCCGAGCCCGGCGATCGGCTCTTGCTCGGACTCCGGCTCCCGTGGAACCCTGCCCGTCCCCTCCTCACGCTCGGGACCGCGACCGCGCTCGCCGAGCACCCCGCCGCGGCCTCGGTGCCGCAGGCACTGGCCGAGGTCGTGGACTGCCCCGCCCTCGGCGCAGATCTGCGGGTCCGCGCCCTCGGAGCGATGGGCACCTGCGACGGGGCCTGCACCGCCGACGTTTGCGTCCTCGCGCTCGCAGAGCTCTGGGACCGCACCGCGAGCGACGCCGAGCCGGTCGCCGCCAGCATCGAGCTCAGCGCCACCGCGGCAGCCGAGGTCGACCCGCGAGCGCGACCGATCGCCTGCGCGGGCACCTGGACGGGCCGCGTCGCGGTCGGTGACGCCACCGCGACCGGGAGCGGCTCGATCACGGGCGTCGAGGCGCCCGACGCCGCGCCGACCCCAGCGGAGTGAGGCAGGAGCGAGGCAGCCCTGGCCGGGGCGTACCGCCCGGTGATCAGGCGCGCGATCGAGCGAGCCGCACCTCGAGCGCGAAGGCGTAGGCGAGGAGCGCGTCGCGCTCGTCCACCGCGCGCCCCCCGCGGACCTCGCGCACCAGGGAGCGGAACTCGACGTAGCGGCGCCCCTCCAGCCCGAGCAGCAGCGCCACCACGGCGGGCTCCCGCGGCGCGTCGCCGCTGGAGCCGAGCCGGCTCGCCACCGCCGCCAGGGCGCCCGTCACCAGCCGATCGATGGCCAGCACGGCGGACGCGAACTCCCCCGCGGCGAGCGCGGCCTCGACGGTCGCCGCGAGGGGGCGCTCCGCGGGCGGCCAGAGCGGGCCGAAGCCGAACCCGCTCGCCTCGTTCCCGCTCGTCGCGCCGGGGCCCGGCTCCGCCGCTGGCGCCGCGCTCGCAGCCACGCGTCCGGGCGCGCCGGAGCCACCGGCAGGAACCCGGTCGCGCGCGGAGCTCTCGCCGACCGTCGCGCCCTCCGCGAGGGCACGGGCCGCGACCTCACCCGGCATTCCCGCGGGCAGACCCAGCGCGTGCGCGCCGCTGCCCCCACGCAGGGGCCGCGGCGCCGGCGTCGGCGGCCGCGCGTCGCTGGGCCCCTCGACGCGCCGCAGGGCCTCCGCGATCCCCCCCTCGGCCACCGTGAGCTCGGGGGCCTCGCTCATCGTGTCGGTAGGGACGCGCCGCTCGTACTCCCGCAGCGTGAGGCGCACCATCGCCTCCAGCGCCTCGAAGATCCCCTCCCCGGTCGTGGCCACCGTGGCGAAGGCGGGGGCCCGGTGACGGTTCAGCGCCTGGTCGAGCTCCTCGATCGAAACCAGATCGGGCAGATCGCGCTTGTTGTACTGGAGAACATGCGGCAGGCCCTCGAGGCCGCGCCCCTGGTCGCGCAGGTTCGCGCGCAGGTTATCGAGGCACTCGAGGTTCGAGTCGAGCCGCAGGCGCTGCGAGTCGGCGACGAACACCACGGCGTCCGCGCCCGTGAGAACGAGCTTGCGGGTCGCGTCGTAGTAGACCTGCCCCGGCACGGTGAAGAGCTGGAGTCGCACCCCGAGCCCGCGGACATCCGGGACGCGAACCGGGAGGAAGTCGAAGTAGAGCGTCCGGTCACCGGGAGTGGCGAGGCTCACCATCTTGCCGCGGTGCTCCGGCTGGGTCGCGGCGTGCAGGTGCTGCAGGGACGACGTCTTCCCGCCGAGCCCGGGCCCGTAATACACGACCTTGAAGACGACCTCCCGGGCCGGCGCGTTCAGGACCGCCACGCCAGGGAGGATAGATCATCTCGCCTCCGAACCGGCAGGGTTCGCGCCCGAGCTGGCGCCGGCGGTCAATCGCGCCCGGTCGCGATCTCGTACTGCCGCGCGGCTCGCCACTGCGGCGAACCCGTGGAGAGCAGCACGGACGCGACGCAGGCGACGAGCAGGGCGCCGGCGATCCAGGCGAAGAGCCGGTCGTGGCGGGCGCCGCGGCGCTCCTTGCCCAGCGCGTACCCGATGGCGAGACCGGCGAAGAGCCCCCCCAGGTGGGCCGAGTTGTTGACCGGGACGAGCAGGCCGATCACGGCCGCGAGGGCCAGCGCCCGCCAGAGGCGCGAGCGGGCCTCCCAGGCGCGACGCGCGAGGAGGATCCCCACCTCGAGCCCCAGCACGCCGAAGATGGCGCCGCTCGCCCCCACCAACAGCGCGCCGCGGGTACCCCAGAGGAGGTACCAGGCGTGGCTCACCAGGTAGCCGAGGAAGCCCGAGCCGACGAACGCCACCGTGAACCGGCTCCACCCGAGCGCGGCTTCGGCCGCCCGACCGAGGGAGAGCAGCGCGAGCAGGTTGAGGAGCAGGTGGACGGCGCTCGCGTGCACGAAGACGGCCGAGAGGTGGCGCCAGGGCTCCCCCCAGCCGGAGGGGACGAGGAGAGCCCCCCAGCGGAGCGCCTCGGAGGTGCGAATGCCGTCCCCCCAGATGGGGAACGGTCCCTTGCCTAGCACCGACAGCAGGAAGACCAGCGTCGACAGACCGATGAAGAGCTTCGTCGTCGGAAACTCCGTGCCGAGCCCCGTCTTGACCAGCTCCCCCAGAGCCAGGCGCATCGGACCGGGCATAGTCTGCGCACAGCGATGGCAACGCCGCTCGTCCGACGCGTTGAGCGCACCGCAGTGAGGACAAACCCGGGAGCCGACGCCCATGGGGCCCGTCATAGCGCGCCCCTCGCCCCGCGGCCCGTCCATCCGGCCGCGCGCGGTTGTCGGCGCCCGCGATCGCCGGCCGCCGTAAGCGGGGACCCCCGCCGACCGTTCCGCCGACATGACGGCCTGCGCCCTCACCGTGAGCCCGGGCTGGGTGGAGCAATGGCCACCGCTCGCCCTGCTCGCGCCCCCGGACCGCGGGGCGGAGCCCACCCCACCCCGTCCCGCTCCTATCGGCCCGGTGGACGCGCGGGGTAAAGTCGCCCGGGTGGCGATGGCACCCGGCACCGATCTGGACGCCGAGGCCGAGCTCTGCGCGCGCGCGCAGGCGGGGGATCGCGCTGCGCTCGGCGAGATCCTGCGCAAGCATGGGCCGCGACTCTACCGGAGCGTGCTCCTACCGCGGCTTGGCTCCCGCGCGCTGGCCGAAGAGGCCCTCGGCGCAACCTACGTGAAGGTGGTGGAGCGCTTCGATCGGTTCACCTGGCAGAGCGTCGGGGTGTACCCCTGGCTCCGCGTCGTGGCCCTCCGCGTCGCGGTCGATCTCATGCGGTCCCGCCACCGCGAGCGGATCTTCGACCCCGCCGACCTCGAACGCGAGCTCGACGCGGCCGAGCCGGATGACCGCACGGCCGACTTGCTGGAACGGCACGATCTGGAGCTCGCCCGTCGCCGGGTGGACGAGGCGCTCGGCAAGCTCCACGAGCGCTACGCTCGCGTCATCCGCCTGCGCGTGCTCGAGGAGCGCTCGCGCGAGGAGGCCGCTCGCGAGCTCGGCGTGACCGTCTCCACCCTCGACGTGGTACTGCACCGCGCCATGGCCGCCCTCAGGAAGGCGCTGGCGACGGAGAGAGGGCCGACGGCATGACGCGCTGGACTCCTGGCGACGTCCCCTCGCCCCTCGACCTCCTGGAGGTGGAGAGGGACGACCCGTCGCTGGATCCGGGCACGTCGGCAGAGCTCGGCGCGGCCCTGCGCGCCGCGTTCGCCCCGGAGCCCCTCGACCCCGCGGTACAGCGAGCGCTCGTCGAGGCGGCGCTCGCCGATCCGGTCGCCCTCCCCTCCCCGGCGGAATCGGCGGCCGCCGCCGCGCTGGGCGACGCGCTCGACGCGCGAGCCGGAGACGACGACGACCCCCACGGAGGCGAGCTGGCGCTCGCCGTCGCGTTGCGCGCAGCCTTCGCCCCGGACCCACCCGCCCCTACCGCCATCGAGCGGGCGCTCGCGACCGCTCGCCCCGCACGCCCCGGCGCGAGCCAGAAGCGCCCACCCCGCCCCCTCACGTTCATCGGGCTCGGCACCGCCGCCGGGGCGCTCGCCCTGGCCGCCGCCGTCGCGCTGGCGCTCACGGCGCCGGGCGAGGCTCCGCGACGCCCCCTGCCGCACGTCTCGCGATCGACCGCCGCTCTGTTCGAGACGCGCTTCGAGGTCGGCCGGACCTCGGCCCGGATCGATCGGATCGCCAGCGCTCGCGGGCGGGAGCTGCGCGACAACCGCTTCGCGCGCTGGGGGGTGCCGTGACGCGGGCGCAGCGGAGGTGGCTGACGGGCTGGGTTTCCCTGTCCCTGCTCGGTTGGGCCCTGTCGCTCGCGACTCCGCTCGGCTGCACGCGACGCGCGGAGCCAACCGCCGAGGCCGCGATCGACCCGGCGCTGCTGGCGTTCTTGAGCCGCGCCCGCGCCGCGCACCACCGCGCCGACCTGCTCGAGAGCGACGACCAGCTCGAGACTGCCGCGCGCGAGCTGTCCGCCATCGTCGACGGCCCGTTGCCCCCCGGCGGCGCATCGCTCCCCGAGGTGCGGGAGGTGCTCGCGGACACGCTCGCCCGGCGTGCCGATCTGTCGAGCCGGCTCGGCCGCCACGACGCGGCGGCCGCCGACGTCGACCGCGGGCTCTCGCTCGCCACCGCGGTTTCGTACTTCCGCGGGCACCTGTTCGAGGTGCAGGGCCTGGTCGAGGAGCGACGCGCCTCGCACCTCCGTATGGAGGCAGAGCGACTGCTGGAGCGCGCGGACGCGCGCGCCGCCGACGCTGCCCGCGCGCCGCTCGACGAGCTCGTCGCCGCAAGGGACCTGGCGACCGCACGCGCCGACGCGGCCGGCCCGGACGAGGTGGACGCCGCGCGATCGGCGCTCGCCGCCGCGAACGTGGCGCTTCGCAGCGCCCGTGAGGCCACGCTGGAGGCCGAGGAGCGGACCCGCCTGAACACCCTCACGGCCGCGGCCCAGGCCGCCACCGAGCGTGCGCTCGCCGCGTTTTCCCGCGCCATCGCGGTGCAGGGGCAGGTCATCGAGGAGAGCCTCTCCCCCGCCGCAACCGACGGGGCGGCGGCGCCCCCTTGAGCGGCCCGCTCGGTCCAGTCGAGCCGACCAGCCGTCCGCCGCTGAGCCCAGCGAGGGCAGACGCAGGGTCGGGCACCCCGCGGCGAGCCGTGGAAACCCGATATTGCAGATGAAACTCGCGGGGGCGTAGACTGGTCTGGCGGCCTTTGGGCGCGCGGCGACTGCACGTGGGAACCCCGGTCACCAGAGCCGATGATTGCAGGCCGCAGGTGGTCGTCGGCGTGGATCCGCGCACGCTGCCCATCGGGCCGAAGGAGGCGTTCGTCCTGTCGCTGATCGACGGGTCGTCCGACGTGGACGAAATCGCACTCGCCACCGGGATCGAGCGGGAGACGGTCCAGGGGGCGCTGCGTCGCCTGCACGACCTCGGCGCCGTGGTCTACCGCGAGGGGGGCCGCACGCCGCGCGCCGACCCCGCGCCGCCCGGCGGCGGGACCGCGCCCGGCGAGGGACCGCGCCGGCTCGCTCGACCGGTGACGGAGTCGGTCGAGCCGACCGCCTCGATCGACCACCCGTCCGCGCCACGCCTCGATCCGGTCGAGTTCGACGAGGCCTGTGATCTGGATCTCGACCGCAAGCGGGCGATCCTGGACCTCTATTCCCGGCTCGACCGGCTCGACC
>CAYOLF010000007.1:72156-91671 GCA_964404725.1 uncultured Polyangiaceae bacterium | reverse complement strand
CTCGACCGCAAGCGGGCGATCCTGGACCTCTATTCCCGGCTCGACCGGCTCGACCACTACGAGCTCCTCGACGTCCGTCCGGACGCGGAAAAGGACGAGATCAAGGCGGCCTACTACCGGGTCGTGGGCCGCTTCCACCCCGATAAGTACTTCGGAAAGAACCTCGGCGGCTTCCGTGCCAAGCTCGAGCGGGTGCTCGTACGCCTCACCGAAGCGCACGACGTGCTCACGCGTCGATCGACGAGACGGGCTTATGACGAATCCCTGCGCGCCAAGCGCCGCACCCGTGATCCGGATCCGTCGCTGCGCGGGGGCGCCACTGTCGACGTCGAGGTCGAGCGAGCGCGCCAGCCGCTCCGCGACGAAGTGCGCCAAGCCGGCGCAGCCGAGCGCGAGGGCCCCGGCGAAACTGTGACCACGACGGTTCCGGCACCCGGGCCATCGGCCGGAGCCACCGCTAGCCCGAACAACGCCGGGCCCCAAGCCCCCGCCCCGTCCCTCGATCCCGCGGAGCGCCGCCGCGCGCTCGCCCGCAAGCTCGGTGGGAGCATCCCCCCGCCAGCGTCGCGGCCCGCTCCGGCGCCGGCGGACCCTTCGGAGCAGCCGCGCCCGGAACGCCCGGAGGAACTGCGGCGCCTCTTCGCGTCGCGGGTGACCCGCGCGCGCGACGAGCAGGTGCAGCTCTACCTCGACTCCGCCGAGGTCGCGCTCAAGGAGGGAAACCCCCTCTCGGCGACCAACACGCTGCGCGTCGCCCTCGCCCTGGTCCCGGACCGGGAGGACGTGACCCAGCGGCTCGCCGAGGCGGAGCACGCCGCCCACGTCGCGGCCGCGGACAGCCACCTCGAGCAGGCCGCCCAGGAGGAGAGCGAGCGACGGTGGGCGGAGGCTGCCCGCTCGTACCAGCTCGCCGCGCGGGGCAAGCCGACGGCGCGCGTCCACGACCGCGCCGCCGCCTGCCTGCTGCAAGCCCAGGGCGATCTGAAGGTCGCCCTGGAGCACGCCCGCGCCGCGGTGAACCTCGCGCCGACCCTGCCAGGGTACCGCGTGACCTTGGCGCAGGTCTACCTCGCGGCGAACATGCGCCAGAGCGCCGTGGCCGAACTGGAGCGCGCGCAGGCGCTCGCCCCGCAGGATGATACCATCAGGGGCCGGCTGAAGCGGCTCCGGAGGAATCAGGTCTAGACCGGGTCGCAGCAGCGCCGGACGAGTCGTCGGAAAGGGCCACATGGAGCGCGTCATCGGGATCGATCTCGGCACCACCAACTCGTGCGTCGCGGTGATGGAAGGGGACTCGCCCGTGGTGATCCCCAACCGCGGCGGCTACAAGACCACCCCGAGCATCGTGGCCGTCACCGAGGCGGGCAAGCGCCTGGTCGGGCACATCGCCAAGCGGCAGGCCATCACCAACGCGGAGAACACCGTCTACGCGGCCAAGCGCCTCATCGGGCGCAAGTGGAACTCGCCGCAAGTGAAGAACGCCCTTCTGACCTCCAGCTACACCATCGTCGAGGGCCCCCACGCCGACGTCCGGATCAAGCTCCGGGACAAGACGTACAGCGTCCCGGAGATAAGCTCGATGGTCCTTCAGGAGGCGAAGATCATCGCCGAGGACTACCTGGGCGAGACGGTGGAGAAGGCCGTGGTGACGGTGCCGGCCTACTTCAACGACAACCAGCGCCAGGCCACCAAGGACGCGGGCCTCATCGCCGGCCTCGACGTGATCCGGATCATCAACGAGCCGACCGCGGCGTCGCTGGCCTACGGCTTCGGCAAGGGGCTCGACCGGACCGTGGCGGTGTACGACCTCGGCGGCGGCACCTTCGACATCAGCATCCTCGAGATCGGAGCCCACGGCGTCTTCAAGGTGATCAGCACCACCGGCGACACCTTCCTGGGCGGCGAGGACTTCGACGCGCGCGTGATCGACTGGATCGTGCAGGGCTTCAAGGAGGAACACGACGTCGATCTGCGTCAGGATCGCATGGCGCTCCAGCGCCTCCGCGACGCCGCCGAGAAGGCGAAGTGC
The DNA here is from genome assembly GCA_964404725.1 of uncultured Polyangiaceae bacterium. Taxonomy (GTDB): domain Bacteria; phylum Myxococcota_A; class Polyangia; order Polyangiales; family Polyangiaceae; genus JAFGBI01. The sequence continues at coordinate 89,642 of CAYOLF010000007.1, read as the reverse complement.
GAGCTGTCGAGCGTCCGCGAGACGGAGGTGAACCTCCCTTTCATCATCTCGGCGGGACGCAACGAGGCTCTCCACCTGCAGCGTTCCCTCTCCCGCGAGGCGCTGGAGACGCTGACCGAGGATCTGGTCGAGCGCACGGTGGACATCTGCCGGCAGGCCCTGTCGGACGCCAAGCTCGACGTGGACGAGATCGACGACGTCGTCCTGGTCGGGGGCATGACACGCATGCCGTCCATCCAGAAGGCGGTCGCAGACTTCTTCGAGCGGGAGCCGAACAAGGGCGTCCACCCGGACGAGGTCGTGGCCCTCGGCGCCGCCATCCAGGGGGCGGCGCTGGTCGACGACCGGCACGAGATGATCCTGCTGGACGTCACGCCGCACGCCCTCGGGATCATGACCTTCGGGAGCCTCTTCGAGGAGCTGATCCCGCAGAACACCACGGTGCCGACCAGCCGCACGAAGATCTTCACCACCAGTCGGGACCATCAGACGGCGGTGAAGATCCTGGTGATGCAGGGCGAGAGCAAGCAGGCCGACGAGAACGAGCTGCTCGGCGAATTCATCCTGACGGGGCTCCGGCGCGCGCCGCGCGGAGAGGTCGAGATCGAGGTAAGCTTCGAGATCAACACGGACGGCATCGTGAGCGTGCACGCCAAGGATCTCGAGACCGGTCAGAACCAGTCGATCCAGGTGACGGCGACCAGCGGGCTCACCCAGGACGAAATCAGCCACATGATCGAGGGCGCCAAGGACTACATGGTCGAGCGCCGGAGCGACGAGGAGTTCGAGGGGGTGCGGCAGGAGGCCGAGACGCACATCCTCGAGATCGAGCGCCTCTTCCCCGACGTGGAGCGGGTGGTCGGGGGCGCGGACTTCGGTCGCGACGCCATCGGCAAGGCTCGGAACGTCCTCGAGCGCGCGCGGAAGTCGATCGCCGCCAAGGACAAGCAAGCCGTCAAGGACCAGCTCGAGCAGCTGGCGCGGACGGAGCGTATGTTCAAGGGAGTGGTTGCGCGCGCCGAATAGGCGCGGGATGCGAGCGATGGGTCGAGGCGACCTCCCTCCGTCGGGCGAACGCCCGAGCTTGCCCCCGGAGACGGAGGACATCGACGTGAGTTGGGACGAGCCGACGCTCGGCCACCTCCCCGTCCCGCGCCCGGTCGCGCCGCTCGAGGACGGACTGGGCGACGACTCGCTCGAGAACCGCATCACGGCGATCCCGGAGATCCCGATGTCCGAGCTCGCCGCGGGGCTGTTGGCCGCGTCGGAACGGGACGCGACCTCGGCCCTCCCGGCGACGACCCGAGCGGCGGAGGGAACCCGCGACCAGGCCCTCCGTCGCGACCCGAACCCGAGCCTGCCCGCGGCCTTGAGCTCGCCGCGCCTCCCTCGCTTCGAGCCGAGCCCGCCCTCCTCCACCAGCGAGCCGAGCGCCGCCCCCCCCTCCTGGACGGAGCCCGACCTCGAGCTGCCCCTCTCCTCCACCGTCGACCGCCCCCCCACTCCGTCACCGGTGGCGGGGCACCCTGATGATCAGCGGCCCTTGCCCGACTTCGACGCCGTGTTCTCGGCGCACCCGCTGATGCAGGGCCCCCGGAGCGCAGCCGAGGCCTACGACGAGGCGCTGGGGCCGGCTCGCGACCAGATGCCCACCCTCGATCTCGACACCGATTTCGAGGAGCCGCCGATCGCGACCCGACGCGGCTCTGACGCCGTGGGCGCGCGAGGAGCCCCGTCGAGCCCCTCGGGAGGCGCGCGCGATCCTGCCACGGACGGGGCGCGGGGCACCGACGCGCCCTCGACCACCCGCGTCGGCAGGCGTTCACCGCGGGCGCCGACCGGCCTCGAGCTCGCGAGCGAGCCCGCGCCGCCCTTGACCGCGCGCTCCCCGCATCAGGAGCTCCACGACCGCTACGCCGTCGGGGACTTCACCGGCGCCCTGGTCGTGGCCGAGTCGATCCTCGAGCAGGACCCGGACGATCTCGAGGCGGCCCGCTACTCGCAGAGCTGCCGCGACGTGCTCACGCAGATGTACACGGCTCGGGTCGGCGCGCTGGACGCGTCGGTGCGGGTCGCGATCCCGCCGGATCAGATCCGATGGCTGTCGCTGGATCACCGCGCGGGCTTCCTCCTCAGCCTGGTCGACGGCGCCTCCACCGTGGAGGAGATCCTCGACATCTGCGGCATGCCCCGCCTCGACGCGCTGCGCTTGCTCTACATGATGCTCGAAGAGCGGGTCATCGCCGTCGAGCGGCGCGGCCGGTGACCCCCTCGCGACTCACTGCCCTCGGCGTCGCCACCACCCTCGCGGGGGCGCTGCTGCTGGACCTGGCGCTGGGTCGCGCCCTCGCCGAGGGGGGCCAGCCCGCGGCGCCGGCGCGCGCGGCCACGCCGCTCGCCGCCGCGCCGGCGTCCGCGCTAGGCACGGACGCTCGCCCAGCGGTCGCCTCCTACCGCATCGTCGCGCGCCTCGATGTCGAGGCGCACACGATCGCCGGTGAGGCCACGATCCGCTGGCGCAACACCGCCAGCGTCGCGGTCGAGGAGCTCTGGATCCACCAGTACCTCCAGGCCTTCGCGCACCCGGGATCGCTCTACTTGCGCGACGCTGCCCGGCGCCACCGCCCAGGGGGGCTCCGCGAGCCCGGCGGGCTGACCCTGGACCGGCTGGTGGCCCACGAGCTCGGCGGCGTGGATCTGTGGCCGCTGCGGGCGCCCCACAGCCCGGGCGACCCGGCCGACGACACCGACATCCGGGTGCCGCTCCCGCGCGCGGTCGCCCCCGGCGAGGGGCTCACCCTGACCGCGACCTTCGTCGCTCGCCTGCCCGCCCTGGTGGAGCGGACCGGGTTCGCACGCCGCTTCGTGTTCGCGGGCCAGTGGTTCCCGAAGCTGGCGCGGCTGGAGCCCGACGGGACCTGGGCGCATTTCGCGTTCCACCCCCAGGCGGAATTCTACGCCGACTTCGGCGACTACGACGTCTCGCTCGACGTCCCGGCGGACCTCCTGGTCGGCGCCACCGGCGAGCGCGCCGAGGAGCGCGTGGAGGGGGACCGACGACACCTCCGCTGGATCGCCCGCGGGGTGCACGACTTCGCCTGGACGGCCTGGGACGACTTCCGGCAGCGCGAGGAGTCCATCGATGGGGTGGCCGTGCGCCTGCTCTACCCGCGGGGTCACCGGCGCAACGCCGAGCATTCCCTGGCGGCGCTCCGATTCGCGCTGCCGCGCCTCGCCGAACGCTACGGGCGCTACCCCTACTCGACGCTCACCGTGGTGCACCCGCCCGCGTTCGCCGACGCGGCGGGCGGCATGGAGTACCCCACCCTCATCACCACGGGCGGGCCCTGGTTCGCCTCGCTGGGCACGCGCGCCGTCGAGTCGGTCACCATCCACGAGCTCTGCCATCAGTGGTTCTACGGCCTGTTGGCCTCGAACGAGCACGAGAGCCCGGTGCTCGACGAGGGGCTGGCCTCCTACGCGGAGGGCCGGCTCCTGCGCGAGGCGTACGGCGCCGGCTCCGCGGTCGCGTGGCCCGGCCTCCTGATCTCGATGGACGCGCTGCGGCGGGCGCACGCGGCAGAGCACGTCCACGACGACGTCGTGACGCAGGCGGCGCCGGACTTCGCCGACTTCTCGAGCATCGGCGCGCTCGTCTACTCGAAGGCGGCCGTGACGCTCGACACCATCGCCCAGACGCACGGCGAAGCCGCGCTGGACCGCGCGCTCGCCCGATACGCCCGGGAGCACCGCTTCAGTCACCCGCGCTTCGACGCCCTGGTGCGGGCCATCGAGCTCGAGGTGGGCCCCGAGGCCGCGCTGCAGCTCCGTCTCGCGCTCGACGACCGCGGCTGGGTCAACTACGTCGCGGAGGTGCCGCGCTGCACCGCCGCGCCCGAGCCTGCGCCCCCGCCCCTCGACCCCGGCGCCGGTCCCGGCGAGCTCCGAACGATCTGTCGTGCCCTCGTCCGCCGGCACGGGACCCTGCGCTTCCCGGTCGAGATCGAGCTCCGGTTCGCGGACGGCAGCCGTACCCGCGAGCGCTGGGATGGCGACGGCCCCTGGCTCGCGATCGAGCGCGCGGGCCCCCCGCGGCTGGTCGCTGTGCGCGTGGATCCGGACGGGCGGGTCCCGCTGGACGCGCAGCGCCTCGATGACGCCGCCACCACCCGACCCCGCGCGGCCACGCGCTCCCACGAGCGGCTCGCCTACGTCGCCGCGCTCGGCCTGGGGTGGCTCGGACCATGATCCGGGGCGACGGGTTCGGGCTCGGCGCCGTGGCGCGACGGGTGGCACGAGGCGGGCGGTTCGTCGCCGCGTTGCTCGGCTTCCGGGTCCTGAGCGGCTGGCTGGTGGCGATGCCCGTCGCCTCCCTGCTGGGCGCCGCGCTCGCCGGCTACCCCGAGGGCGACGCGGCGCTGTTCGAGCCCGGCGGCGAGCTGCTGGTGGAGACGTGGCGACTGCACGGCAGCGAGCTCCGAGCGGCCCTGGGGACCTCGCTGCGCCTCGCGGCCCTGTGCTCCTTGCTGGGGCTCTTGCCCCTCGGGATGCTGCTCGAGTCCTGGCGGTCACCACACCGTCGCTTCGACCGGATCGCCGCGCGGGCGCTCGCACGCTGGCCCGCCCTCGTCGCCGTCAGCGGCGTGGCGCTCCTGGCGCAGGCGCTGGTGCTTCTCGCGGGGACGGCGCTCCTCCCGGTCGCCCGCGAGCTCGGGGCCGGTCTGGGCGAGCTCGGCGCCGACCTCGTGGGCCTGGCACCCCTGGTGGTCGGTGGGCTCGCCGCCGGCGGCGTCGCGATCGCCGCCGAGGTCGCGCGGATCGGTCTGGTCCAGGACGCGCGCGGACTCGACGGCGCGCGCCAGGCCCTCGACGCCACCGCTCGTGCGCCGCTCGGCTTCATCGTGGCCCACGCGCTGGCCAGGGCGGCGACGCTCGCCGCCGTGGCGGCCGCGGCGACGACGACCGCAGCCGCCGAAGTGCACCAGCCGGACGGGTGGCGGGTCGCGGTGGTGGCGACGGCGCACCTCGGCGTCGTCACCGTGGATGTCCTCGGGCGCGCCGCCTGGCTCGCGTGGGCGACGCTGCGCCTCGAGGCGAGCCTCAAGCCTTCCCGGCGATCACCTGGCGGTAGAGCTGCAGGTACCGCCGCGCCGGCCGATCCCAGCTCGTGTCCCGCCGCATGACACGGGCGACGAGCGCGGGCCACTCGGGGCGGCGACACGCGGCCACGGCCCGCGCGACGGCGCCCACCAAGCCGGTGGCGTCCAGCTCGTCGAAGAGGAACCCGTTGCCGGTCGCCAGCGCGGCGTCCGCATCCACGACGAGCTCGCCCACGGCGCCGACGGCAGGCGCGACGGGCACGGCGCCGTATCGGCTCGCGACCAGCACGGGGAGCCCGTAGCTGCCCGCACGCGCGGGGCATACCGCGAGATCCACCGCAGCGAGGAGCCGACGCAGGGCCGCGTCGTCCGCGAGCTCGACCGCCGCCAGGGTGTCGGGACGACGGGCCCGCTCGGCCTCGAGGCGCGCGCGGTCCGCGGCGCTCAGCGTCCCGGCCAGGACGAACGCCGCATCGATCCGGCAGAGCTCCGGGAGCGCCTCGAGCACGAGCGCGGCGTCGAAGCCCCGCGTGGCGTCGACGAGCAGGCCCACCAGCGGCCGCTCGGGGTCGAGCTCGAGCTCGAGGCGACGGAGGAGCTCCGTCCGCGAGAGCCCACGTCGGGACGGATCCTCCGCGTCGTAGCGGCTGGTCAGGCTCGGATCGGTCGCGGGGTTGTAGGTGGCGTGGTCGATCCCGTAGCCGATCGCCGCCGTCTCGAGATCCCGCTCCTCGAGGAACCGAACCAGGGCTCCGCCCCGTGGGTCCGCACGGAGCTCGTCGCGGATTGCCGCCGAGACGAGCACCGCCGCGTCCGCGAAGAGCAACCCGCCCTTGAGGACGTTGATCTCCCCCTCGAGCCCGAGCCCAGCCTCCCCCGCCAAGTCGGCGGGGAGGCCGAGCGCGCCGAGCGCGCCGAGCTCGAAGCGCCCTTGGCGCCCGAGGTCGTGGACCGTCAGCACGGTGGGCACGATGAGGTCCTCCATCCGGCTGAGGACGAGGGGGACGAGCGCCCCGGGCCAGTCGTGGACGTGCACGACGTCGAAGGGCGTCCCCTGCTGGGACCGTTGCCGGACGAGAGCCGCCGCCGCCTGCGCGAGGAAGCCGCAGCGCCGGGCCTCGCCCAGCGGCTCGAGCGCCCCCGCGCCGCACACGCCCGAAGCCGCCCCGAGTTCCGGAGCGTCGAAGAGCACCAGGCGGACGCCCGAGGCGAGCTGCCCATCCAGCAGCGTGACGGAAGACCCGCTCGCCAGGGTCAGCGGGGTCAGCCGCCGCGCTAGCAGGAGCCCCTGCGCCTCGAACCCGGGGTACCTCGGCAGGGCGACGGTCACGTCGTGACCGATCTGGCGCAATGTCTTGGCGAGCGCCCCCACCGCGTCCGCCGCGTCCGAGACGCGAGCGAAGGGGGCGAGCTCGGCGGTGACCATCAGGATCTCCATGGCACGCCGCCTCTAGCACACGGCACGGGCGTCCGACCAGCCGCGGCGTCCCCCCCTGCCGGGATCACCCCGCCCGTCGGCGCGACCCCGGCGGCGGCCGTTGCGCGACCCCGACGCTCCGCTACCCTCCGTCGCCATGGACGAACTGGTCCGCAAGGCCGAGATCCTGCAGGAGGCCCTCCCGTACATCCGGCGCTTCCACGGCAAGACCTTCGTGGTCAAGTACGGCGGGCACGCCATGGTGGACACGGCGCTGCAGCAGGGCTTCGCCGGCGACGTCAGCCTGCTCCGGTTCGTCGGGATCCACGTGGTCGTCGTGCACGGCGGCGGGCCGCAGATCAACTCCACCCTGGAGCGGATGGGCATCGCCTCCACCTTCTCGGGCGGGCTCCGGGTGACGGACGACCAGACGATGGACGTGGTGGAGATGGTGCTCGGGGGCGCCGTCAACCAGAGCATCGTGGGGATGATCTGCGAGCACGGAGGGCGCGCGGTGGGGCTCAGCGGCAAGGACGACCACTGCATCCGTGCCCGCAAGCTCGACAGCGTCCCCGGCGCGGACGCCCAGGGCAACTCGATGATCGTGGACCTCGGGCGCGTCGGGCGGGTCGAGAGCGTGAGCCCGGACCTCATCGGTCAACTGGTGCACAGCGGCTTCATCCCGGTGATCGCCCCGATCGGCACCGACGAGCACGGCAACGCGCTGAACGTCAACGCGGACACCGCCGCCGGGGCGATCGCCGCCGCCCTCAAGGCCGCCAAGCTCGTCTTGATGACGGACGTCGAGGGCGTGAAGGACGCGGACAGCCGCCTGCTGCCGTCCCTCCGCGCCCGCGAGGCGCGGGAGATGATCGACGCGGGCGTGATCCGCGCCGGCATGATCCCCAAGGTCGAGTGCGCGCTCGAGGCCGTCGACCAGGGCGTCGAGAAGGTGCACGTCGTCGACGGCCGGGTGCGTCACGCCCTCCTGCTCGAGATCTTCACCGACCGCGGCGTCGGCACCGAGATCGGGCGGGCTGCAGCGCTCGGATCGAGATGAGGGGAGAAGAGCCGGAGATCGTCCGGCCGGCGGGGGTCGCCGAGTCCCACCTCCTGCGCGTGTTCCGGGTGCCACCGGAGCAGGCGGGGATGCGGGTGGACGTCTTCATCGCGACTCAGCTCCGCAACACCAGCCGCACCCGGGCGCGCGCCATCGTCGAGAACGGCGCCTTCACCCCCGACGGGCGGCGCCTCGGGGCGAGCGATCGGGTCCACGCCGAGGATCGGGTCGCGCTCTGGCGCCCCCCCTTCGAGGTCGAGGAGGTGGACCCGGTCGACATCCCGTCCGTCTACGAAGACGACGCCCTGCTCGTGGTCGACAAGCCACCGCTGATGGCGGTGCACCCCACCGCGCGTTACCACCAGAACACCGTGCTCAAGCGCCTGGCGGCGCAGCGACCGGGGGCGTTCCTGTCGCTGATCCACCGCCTCGACCGGGAGACCAGCGGCATCCTCCTGGTGGCCAAGACCGCCGAGGCCGACCGCGCCTTCAAGCGGATGCTCGAGGATCGGTCCATCGCCGCGGCGTCCGAGGGGATGGACGACGAACGGCTCTCCCGGGGCTGGCTGGCCGCTGCCCGGCGCGGCGCCGCGCTCGCGGATCGCATCCGCAAGACGTACCTCGCGATCACGTGGGGCGAGCCCCCGTCGGGGCTCATCGACGCTCCTCTGGAGGTGGATCCGAACAACCCCCTCCGCGTCAAGATGCGGCTCGCGCGCCCGGGCACCGGCATGGAGGCCCGGACCGAGGTGACAGTGCGCGATCGGCGCCCCGGCTACGCGCTGGTCGCCTGCCGCCTGTACACCGGGCGGCAGCACCAGATCCGCGTGCACCTCGCCGCCCAGGGCACGCCCGTGGTCGGCGACAAGCTCTACGGTCCCGACGAGCGCATGCTCGCGCGCGGCGCCGACGACGAGCTCACACCCGAGGACCTGCGACGACTGGAGCTGCCGCGGCACGCCCTCCACGCCCATCGCTACGAGCTCCCGCACGCCCTCTCCGGCGCGCCGCTGGATTTGGTGGCCCCGCTCGCCCCCGACCTCGAGCGATTCTGGGCCGAGCGGCGGCGCTGACCCGGCCGGAGGCCCCCGCCGCTCGCGCCGGCCCCGCCCGTGATGCTCGGCGGCCCCGGCGCGAGCCGGCCCGATCCCCTGCCGGCGGCCAGCGCACCCCGGCGACCCGACGAGGATTGACGGTGCGGCGAGGCCGGAATACCCACCAAAGCACCATGACCCTCCGTCGCGCCCTCGTGTCCGTCTCGGACAAGACCGGAATCCTCGACCTCGCCCGCGCGCTCGCCGACCGCGGCGTCGAGCTGCTCTCCACCGGCGGCACCTACCAGGCCATCAAGGCCGCCGGCATCCCGGTGCGCACGGTCGAGAGCTACACGGAGTCGCCCGAGGTCATGGACGGTCGCGTGAAGACGCTCCACCCGCGCGTCCACGGGGGGATCCTCTCGCGTGAGGGGCACGACGAGCCGGACCTGGCGCGCATCGGCGCCGGCTTCATCGATCTGGTGGCGGTCAACCTCTACCCCTTTCAGCAGACCCTGGCCCGGACCGACGCCACCTTCGAGGAGCTGATCGAGAACATCGACATCGGAGGGCCGAGCATGCTCCGCTCGGCGGCGAAGAACCACGCGCGCGTCACCGTGCTGTGCGATCCCGCCGACTACGGCGTCGTGCTCGCGGAGATCGCCGCCGGCGGCGCTGTCAGCGCGCCCACCCGGCAGCGCCTGGCGGCCAAGGCGTTCGCGCACACGGCCGCCTACGACGGCGCCATCAGCGGCTGGCTCACCGCGCTGGGCGAGCCCGACGGCTACCCGCGCGCCCTGACCCTCACCCTGGAGAAGGCCTACGGGCTGCGGTACGGGGAGAACCCGCACCAGTCCGGCGCGTTCTACCGTGAGCGCTCGGCGCCCCCGGGGTCGCTCGCCGCCGCCGAGAGCCTCGGCACCGGCGCCAAGGAGCTCAGCTTCAACAACCTGGTCGACGTCGAGGCGGCGCTCGACGCCGTGCGCGAGTACTCGGCGCCCGCGGCCGTGGTGGTCAAGCACACGAGCCCCTGCGGCGTGGCGACCGCCCCGACCCTGGCCGAGGCGTACCGAGCCGCGCGCGAGGCCGACGCGCTGAGCGCCTATGGCGGCATCGTCGCCCTCAACCGCGAGGTCGACGAGGCGACCGCCGAGCGGCTCGCGGAGACGTTCCTCGAGTGCGTCGTCGCCCCGGCGTTCTCGGCGCCGGCGCTGGCGCGGCTGCGCGAGAAGAAGAACCTTCGGCTGCTGGCCACCGGCGCCTGGCTGGGGCCCGACCACGCGGGCCTGATGGTCAAGCGCATCGGGGGCGGCCTCGTCGTGCAGGCGCGAGACGCCACCGGTCCGGGCGAGGTCCGCGCGGGCAAGGTGGTGACGCGGCGCGCCCCCAACGAGGCAGAGCTCGCGGCGCTCGATTTTGCCTGGTGCGTCTGCAAGCACGTCAAGAGCAACGCCATCACGCTGGCCCGCGCTAGCGCGACCCCGGGCAGCTTCGTGACCGCAGGCGTCGGCGGGGGCCAGACCTCGCGGGTCGCCGCGGCCGAGCACGCCGTGCGCGCGGCGGGCGACGCCGCCCGCGGCAGCGTCCTCGCCTCCGACGCCTTCTTCCCCTTCCCCGACGGGATCACGGCGGCGCTCGCGGCCGGCGTCACCGCGATCGCCCAGCCCGGCGGGAGCAAGGGAGACGACGCCGTGATCGCCGCCGCGGACGCGGCCGGCGCCGCGATGGTGTTCACGGGCGTCCGTCACTTCCGCCATTAGCCCGGCGGCGCCGCCTCCCGCGCTCTCGAGCGGCGGTGGGGCGCGGTCCTGCCCGCGAGCCGCGAGGGCGCGGTCCTCCCCGCGAGCCGCGAGGGCGCGCGAATTTTGGCCCACCGCGGGGGGGCGTGCCATCGGACAGGGGCGCTTCGATAACTCCCCTCGAAGCCCGGAGGATGCCCCTCGATGGCGATCTCGCACCAGTGCTCGGTCTGTGGCCAAGCCTTCACGCCGCAGTTCAGCTACCAGATGGAGGAGCGCGTCGTCCGCGAAGACCCGGAGGCCCCTCCCCGCGCGGATTTCCTGTTCTTCTGCTCCCAGCGTTGCCTCGAGGCCAGCCATCGGAGCGGGATCGAGGGGACCGTCACCTGCGACGCGTGCGCGGCGAACTTCCGCGTCGAGCTCGCGTCGCAGGTCCTGTTCATCGACGGCCACCGTCGCTATGCGTGCGGCGCCGACTGCCGCACGGCCGTGCTGGCCGAGGCCCGGGGCGTGCGGCTGGGAGACACGCTGACCGGCCCGGACGCCCCGGCAGTGGCGCCCCCACTCGCTGAAGTAACCCAGGGTGGCCGGGACCTCCCGGGCACGCCGGAGCTTTCGCCGGCGTCCGCGGAGGAACGACCGACGGCCCCCGCCGCGACGGGGGGCCAGGTGATCCCCCTCCCCGCGCCGGGCGCCCGCACTCCCCAGGGGGCCGCCGAGGGACCGCGGGTGCTCGCCATCTTCAACCACAAGGGCGGCACCGGGAAGACGACCACCTCCGTCACGCTGGCCGCCGGCCTGGCCGCACGAGGGCAGCGCGTGCTCCTGGTCGACACGGACGGCCAGGGCAACGTCGCCGTATCGCTGAACCTGCCGACAGAGCGGTCCCTCTACCACGTCCTGGTGATGGGGCTCGCCGTCGAGGCGGCCGTCACCACGGCCCGCCCTGGCCTCGACGTCCTCCCCTCCAACGAGACGCTCGCCGCCGCCGAGCTCTACCTCGCGGGACGACGCAATCGGGATCGCGTCCTGGCCAACCGGCTCGCCGCGGCCCGCGACGCCTACGACACCGTGATCGTGGATTGCTCGCCGAGCCTCTCGCTCATGAACCAGAACGCGCTCTGCTTCGCGGACGCAGTCCTCTGCCCCGTCGCCTGCGACTACCTTTCCCTGGTGGGAGTGCGGCAGGTGCTCCGGACGATCAAGCAGGTCAACCGAGTCCTCGGCCACCCCGTGCGCCTCTGGGGCGTGCTGCCGACGCTCTACGACTCACGGGCGCGCGTCTGTCACGAGGCCCTCGACACCCTCCGTGAGCACTTCAAGGACCGCTGCCTCGAGCCAATCCGGGCCGCCATCCGCGTGAAGGAGGCGCCCGCCCAGGGCCGAACCCTCTTCGAGCACGCGCCCGACTCCAGCGCCGCCGAGGACTACCTCGCGGTCGTCGAGCGCCTGCTCGCCGCGCGAGGCGCGAGCGGCGCCACCCCTGCCCCGGTGCAGCACCGGTTGGGAGGCACCCGATGAGTGAGCACAACGACTTCCGCGAAGCAGCCGCCAAGATCCTCGACGTCGCTGACGTCGAGGGCGTCCTCTCCGCGCGCTTTTACGGCGCGGAGCCGACGCCGCCGCGCCGGTCCCGCCGGGAGCAGTCGCGCCCGGTGCACTACAAGGTGATCTGCATCTCGATGTACACGGAGGACCTGGCGCACCTCGACGAGATGGTCGAGACGCTCAAGGCCCGGGGGTTCACCAAGGCCAACCGGAGCGCCCTCATCCGCCACGCCCTGGGCGAGGTCGACCTCGATCGGGTGCCGCGCGGCCTCTGAGCGCCCCGACCCTCGCCCCATGGCGCCGTCCCGCGCTCCGCGCCATCCCGCCCTCCCGAGCCCGTCGACCGTGCAGCGCTGGACGCAGGATCTCGGGATCGCCCGGGACGCCGCCGAGCTACACGCGGCGAGCGACGTCCTCGACCTGCACGTCGATTCGTACCTCTGGACCCGCATCCTCGGCTACGATCTGGCCCGTCGCCACCGGCCGGGGCCGCTCCGCCGCTGGCTCTTCGGTCACGCCGACCTGCCCCGGCTGATCGAGGCCGGCGTGACGGGCGCGGCCTGGATCATCACCTCCGATCCCTTCGCCAACGGGGACGAGCAGCGGGACGCGCTGTTCGTGAACCTCACCCGCCTCCCCGGGCTGCTCGAGCGCTCCGGCGCCGCCAGCGTCGTCCGCGACGTCGCCGAGTACCGCGCCGCCCGCGCGGCCGGGCGGCACGCCGCCTTCCTCGGGATCCAGGGCGCCAACGCCTTCGCGGCGGCTCCCGAGCTCATCGATCGGATCCCGGCCCGATCGATCCTGCTCGTCACGCTCGTGCACCTCACGAGCTCGGGCCTGGGCGCCACCAGCTCACCGCTCCGGCTCGGCCCCGACACCGGTCTGACCCGCCGCGGGCAGGACCTCGTCGCCGCCCTGGAGGCGCGGCGGATCCTCCCGGACCTGGCCCACGTCGGCCGCCGCGGCTTCTGGGACGCCCTGGCCGCGCACGATCCCGCGCTCCCCTTGATCGTGAGCCACACGGGGCTCGCGGGCGTGCGCGATCACTGGCGAAACCTGGACGACGCCCAGCTCCGTGCGGTCGCCGAGTCCGGCGGCACCGTCGGCGTCATCTACCACGGCGGCTTCCTCCGCGCCGGATTCCGGCGCGCCCGCGCCCTCGACATCGTGCTCCACCTCGAGCACGTCATCGCCACCGTGGGCGAAGACCACGCGTCGCTCGGGAGCGACTGGGACGGCTGCATCGTCACCCCCCGCGACCTCGAAACCGCGAGCGAGCTGCCGCGGCTCACGGCCCTGCTGCTCGCGCGGGGGCACTCCCCCGAGCGCATCCGGAAGATCCTCGGCGGGAACGTCCTGCGCGTGATCGCTGCCCTCCGCTGACGCGGCGCGCGACCCGCCCCGCCGCCGCGCTCACGCCTCGAGCGGCTCGAACAGGTCCTCGTCCAGCGCCTGCTCCTCGGGGACCTCCTCCTCCTCTTCCTCTTCCTCCAGGCCGAGCTCCGCCCGCGAGAGCACGGGGAGACGCCGCTTTCCCACCGGCCCCTCGTCGACGAAGTCGCGAAGATCCATCATCTCCTTGAGCGCCTCGAGCTTCGCCAGGGCCTTGACCTCCACCTGCCGGATCCGCTCCCGGGTGAGGTTCATGATCGCCCCGACGTCCTCCAGCGTGGTGCCGCCTCGGTCCGCCACGTCAAGAGCGCACGACTCGGGCAGCTCCCACACCTCGAGATCCGGGAAATTCAGCTTGATGGCACCCGTGCGGGGCGAGACATCGACGTACAGGTGGTACTTGCAGGACACGTAGGGGCAGGGCCGGGCACCGTCCGCGCACTCGGCGCGTGTCCTCGGCTTGAGGTAGTCCGTCTCCGGATAGAGCAACCGCCCGATCTCGAGGTCGCGCTTGGTCATGCGCTTGACGCTGATGGTCCGCGCCCGGACGTCCCGCTTTCGCCGCGAGCGGCGCTGCTCCCGGGTGATGCAGTCGTCCCCACCCTGATCACAGCACGTGCTCGCCTGCCGCTCCTCGCTCACCGCCGCCGCTCCGCTCTTCTTGCCGTTCATGTGCTGTCTCCGCTCCCACCGCGTTCACTGCCGCCCGGCCCGCGACGCACGAGCCCACCCGCCCCCGCCGCAGCGGGGACGCCGTCCGTCGCCAGCTCCCGTTCTCCCGTCCGCCCTCAAGAGGCGGCGGCTCTCTCGACCCTCGCCTGCGCGGTCAACCGCGCCTCGATCGCTCCCAGGCGCGCCAGGAGGTCCTGGCTCATGGTCTTTGCCTCATTCACCTGCCGCGCGAGCAAGCTGGTGGTGCGCTCCGCGCGCCGCTCCAAGAGGATCCCCGCCAGCTTCGTGAAGAGGCCGGCCAAGGTTCGCTCGAGCTGCTGCAGATCGCTCTGCATGAAGAAGAACTCGCGCTTGATCTGCTCGATGGTGTAGCTCTCCGCCATCATGGCCTTGATGCGGAGGATCTGGCGCACCACGCCGGCCGGGTAGAGCCCCTGGGAGCCCTGGTGCTTGCCCTTGCGCCCCACCCTGACGCTGCGCGGCAGGAGCCCGAGCTGCACGTACTTCCGCAGGGTGGCCTCGGAGAGCGGGATCCCGTGCTGAGCGAAGACGGCGAGGATCTCGGCCGACGTCAGCCCGCGGTCGTGGTCCCGCTCGATCCGGTCCAGCGTGGCTTGTTCGATCTCGCTCATGGCGTCCGGCTCAGATCCCAGGTCCCGATCCCGGGTGGCTTACGGAGGGGCGGGCGCGCGGCCCGTCCACCCGAACGCCAGCGAATATATTCCATTCAATCGACCCCCCAAAGCACATTGGGTGCAAAAAACTACGCACGAAGCGGATCGGCTCCATGGATGCGGTCCGCGATCCGCTGATCGGACATTAATTGTCATCGCGGATGGAATGTCCATGGAGATGATCTGCCGTCCATGCCCGCGGACTGCGCGTACGCTCAGGGGGCGTCACGGTCTCTCCACGGGAGGCCTCCGGCCGGACGCGGGGAGACGCCGCTCCTGCGCGTCCGATCAGCGATCGGGGACCCGCGGCGCGGCGACGCGCCGGGCGCTGGCGTCCGCACGGCCGCCGGGCACCCCAGGCTCGCCAGCCCGTGGCGGACGGGGCCCGATCGCGTTACACCGGGCCCTGCCACCGGGCGACCGCGTAGCGACCCGCCCCGGTGCACGCGAGACATGACGGGACCGGTGCACCGCGACGTGACGGCGAGCGGCGTCCGCCTCCGTGTGACCGAGCGCGGCGAGGGCCCCGCGGTCGTGCTGCTCCACGGGCTCTTTGCCGACCACACGACCTGGGACGCCGTCGGCGACGAGCTGGCGAGCGAGTTCCGCCTCGTAGCGCCCGACCTGCCGGGCTTCGGAGAGAGCGAGAAGCCACCGCCGATGCGCTTCCCTTACGGGGTCGACGCCTTCGCCGAGGCCATCGCCGATCTGCACGCGGGGCTCGGGCTCGAGCGCGTCGCCGTCGTCGGTCACGGGCTCGGCGGCGCCGTGGCGCTCACGCTCGCCGCCGGGCACGCGGAGCTCGTGTCGCAGCTCGTCCTCGTCGACTCGCTCTGCTTCCCCGCCGCCGCCGGGATCGAGCAGACGCTGGCCCAGGTCCCGCTGGTCGGGAGCTTCGTGTTTCGTCAGCTGTGGGGGCGCACCGCGTTCCACGCGTTCTTCCGCGAGCGGCTGCTCGCTGCGGGGGCGACCGTGCCTGCAGCACGCATCGATCACTACTACGACGTCTTCAACACCCCGGCGGCGCGCGGAGGCGCCTTCGCGACGTTGCGCTCGACGCTCGATCCCCGGGCGGTGGAGGCACGGACGAACCGAGTCACGACGCCGACCCTGGTCGTCTGGGGTCGCCGGGACCGTGTCTACCCGGCGGCGCTCGGACAGCGACTGGCGCGCCGCATCCGCGACGCCGGGTTCGAACTGCTCGACGCGGGGCACTGCCCGCAAGAGGAGCGCCCTCACGAGGTCGCCCTCGTCATCGCGCGCTTCCTCCACGCGGAGCGACCCACCCTGCCTTGAGCGCGACCCGGACATCGGCGCGACGCCGCGAGCGGCGCGGCGCCCGTTCGAACCGACGACACCGCGGGGTGCGGCCCGATCAGATGGGCTCGAAGCTCGCCGTGGGGGGCTCTTCCCCGGCAGGGGGCGTCCCCGTCGGCGCTGGCGCCGTCGCGGCGGGGACCCGCCGTGGCGGCGGGGCGGTGACGGGCGGCGCCGGCCGCGGAACGTCGGCCCGTGGCGCCGCGGGCGGCGGCCGCAGCGCCGCGGGGCCAGCGCTCGGTGGCGGCGAGGCTGCCTCGGCCGCCGCAACAGGAGCAGGCGCGACCGTGACGGGAGGCGTCACGGCAGACGGCGCGACGACGGGCGGCGGTCGTGCCGCCACGGATGGCGACCGCACCGCCGCGCGCGGGGGCGGCGCCATCGCCGACGCCGCGGGGAAGGCGGACGGCAGCGCCTCGCTCGCGCCCGTCCGCCCGAGCGCGCGCCAGAGCAGCGGCGACACGAGCAGGTAGACGGGGACCGCGAGGGCAAAGCCCACGATCGCGACCACGCGGCGGATGTTGCGCATGCGCCGCGCCTCCTGCTCGGGAGTCCGCCAGAGCCGCGCCGTGCGCGAGTCGTCCACGAGGTCGTCGCTCGCGGGCAGCGTCGAGTCGGGGCCACCGTCGTAGACGCCGGCGTCGCCCGTCGAGAAGAACTCCTGGTGCCAGGGCTCGTCCGACGAGTCACCGCGCCGCCGCGAGGACGGCGGCGCCGGCGCGGGGCTGCTCGACTCATCCGTAGCGAACGCCGCGGCGCTCTCGGTCTCGATGGGGGCAAAATCCGGCATCGGCGGCAACACCCGGCCGTCGATCGCCGGCTCGGGCTCGAGCAGATCGTCCACCTCGAGGAGCTCCCCACCTTGACCGACGCCAGCGGCGCCGTCGATGCCCTCGCGGCGCCGGAACGGGATCACCTTGCCCGTACCATCCCGCGGCCCCGAAGGATCACGGGGATCCGGGGCCACGGGATCCCCTGCGAAGCGCGGGGTCTCGACGCCGACGGACGGGCACGCGCCATCGGAGGCAGCCGCGCGGCTCACGAGGCGCTCCTCCTGCCCCTCGGAGCGCGCCGGCGGCGTCACCGGATCCACTCCGGCGCCGGCCCTCCCCGGCTCGCCTTGACCGAACCCCGTGAAGGTAGGCCCCGAGGGAGCAGGCCCGCGGCCCCCGGCGGCCGCGAACGCCGGGGGGACGGGCGCGCGCGAGGGGGAACCGGCTGGCGCGGAGGCGTCGATGACCCGGGTCACCTCGACGGCCCGAGGATGGTCTCCGTCCCGGGAGGCTTCGGTGGGACGCGGCGACTCCGGCGCGTGCGGGGGCGCCACCGGCTGGGGCCGCGAGGCGTCGATGACCCGGGTCACCTCCACTTTTTGCGCCACCGCCGCGGGGCTCGCGGCGACGGTGATCGGCGGCGCCAGGCTCGACTCGACGACGCTCCCCGTCGCGGGCGGCAACGTCGCGGGCGACACCGATGCGGGCGGCTCCGATGCGGGCGGCTCCGATGCGGGCGGCTCCGATGCGGGCGGCTCCGA
>CAYOLF010000007.1:62165-72056 GCA_964404725.1 uncultured Polyangiaceae bacterium | reverse complement strand
GGCGGCTCCGACGCGGGCTTCGCCGCTGCGGGCGGCACCGACGCGGGGCGTCCCTCTTCAGCCCGCGCCGCCGTGGAAACGACACGGGCCTCCGCGGCGGGCTCCGCGAGCGTGACGGGGGGAAGGTGCGACGTGACCCGGACCTGCGCGTCGCCTTCGGGCACCGCGGCAGGGATCGGCAGGTGCCCCGGATCCCCAATAAGCCCCAAGGACGAGAGCAACGACGGACGCCAGGAGGGTACGGAGGCCTCGCCCATGCCCTCCGGATCGGCGTCGCCACGCACGGCGCCCTCGTGCTCGAGGCTCGGCACCACCTCGTCGACGGTCGACGCCCGCGCCGGGGTGCCCGACTCGCGGACGCTCCGCTGGGCGACCTCCACGCTCGATGGGCGCGCCGGGCCGGGCACCAGCAGGCCCTCGAAGTAGAGCTTGGTGACCGTCGAGAGCGTCGACAGATCCTCGAAGGGCGACTCGTCGACGACGTCGAGCAGCGTGCGCCGACCATCGAAGAGCCTCAAGATCCCGTTCAGATCGTCGGGGATCTCGTTGAGCCGATCGAGCAACTGCTCGGTGTCGATGTGGAAGACCGTGTCGAGCGGTGGGAGTTGCTCGAGCAGCCGGCCCCACTCGTCCACTCGGCGCATGCCCTCCATCAGGAGCCCCTGGGTGGAGGTAGGGATCACGTCGGCGTTGGTCACCGCCTGGAACTCGACGTCGAAGGCCCCGCGACTCCAGAGCAGCGCGCGGTACACCGCCTCCTCCCCACGCAGGCGCCCGAGTTCGGCGTCGACCACCTTGCCGTCGCGGAAGAACACGACGACCTCGCGCCGTCCGCCGTCGGTGATGCGCGCCACGCCGCTCTTGCGGCTCACCTCGAAGGTCTGGAGCAGATCGACCACGCCCATGTCCTCGAGCGAACCCGAGAGGCGGGTGCGTGCGCTCACCGGGAGCGCCGTCGCCATGCGCTCCTGAGTGCGTCGCGCGAGCAGGAGGTTCACCCGGGCGATGAGCTCACGCACGAAGATGGGCTTGGTGAGGTAGTCCTCGACCCCCAGCTCGAGCCCGCGGATCTTGTCCTCGATCGACTTCTGGCTGGTGAGGAAGACGGCAGGGATACCGGCCGTCTCTGGACGCTCCTTCAAGCGACGGACCAACTCGTAGCCGTCGACGCGAGGCAGGCGAGTGTCGGTGAGGACGAGATCGGGCGCGGAGAACTCGATCTTACCGAGCGCGTCGGCGCCGTCGGCAGCGGTGGTGACGATGTAGCCCGCGTTCTTGAGGCTCACCTCGAGCACGCGGAGGCTCCGCGGATCCGCGTCGACGAGGAGCAGCTGCTTCTTGGCCACGAGAGGTCCGGCTCCAACTCCGTTGAGGACGCAATTTCCGGGCGCCCGCCGGAAAGTCAAGGAACGCGCCGGACTTCCCGGTCCTGGGTCACTTCTCCCGTGGGGAGTGTAGCCGCACGCGAGGGTTTCGTCCGCCCGGTCTCGCGTCGGGCACCCGCACTCCGCGCGCCGCCGCGCCCCGGGCGCTCGACGATGGGCGGACACCGACCGAATGCCGGGAGCACAAGTGGTGACACGGGAGCCGGATACCCCCGGACGTCACCGGCCCCTCGAGGTCTGGAACGCGCGGACGAGCACGCCTCGCCCGGGCGGCGCTCAACCGCCGCCCTCGCCCCGGGATCCGGCGCCCGGGGCCGGGGCCGGCTGAGTCCCACTGACGGCCGCCGCCGGAGAGGCGGCGGGCGGCGGCGCAGCACCCGGCTGGCCCGGCTGCTGCGGCGCGTAGCCGGGATAGGCCTGCGGCGGATAGCCCGGAGGCGGGTAGCCCGGCTGTCCCGGCGGCGGGTAACCCGGCGGCGGATAGCCCGGCTGTCCCGGCGGCGGGTAACCCGGCGGCGCGTAGCCCGGAGACGGGTAGCCCGGTTGTCCCGGCGGCGGATAACCCGCCTGTCCCTGCTGCGGCGGATAGCCTGGCTGTCCCTGCTGCGGCGGATAGCCTGGCGGTCCCGGAGGCGGATAGCCCGGAGGCGGGTAGCCCGGCGGAGCGGGGTAACCCGGCGGCGGATAACCGGGATACTGCGGGTAGCCGGGGACGGGCGCGTGCGCCCCGTACATCATCCCGGCGCCGAGCCCCATGCCCGCGGCCATGCCCGCTCCGGCCAGGCCCGCGCCGGTGCCCTCACCGCCCTGCGCGAGGCCCTGCCCGAGCCCGATCGTCGCCTCCGCGCCGGCGTACTGCTGGTAGCGCCCCATGTCCATCTGGCTCACGTACCGCTGCCGGTTCATGAACTCCTGATCGAGCTGGAACTGGCGCTGCGCCGCCTCGGCCTCGGCCTGTGAGATCGCGATCTTCGCCTTGCGGGCGTCGAGCTTCGCCTGGACGATCTGGTCCTGGAACTCGTCGATCCGCGCCTGATCCTCCTCCGAGAGGTTGACGTTCAGCTTCGCGATCTCGAGCACCTGGACACCGATCCTGGCCAGATCGGGGCAGTCCTGGACGACGGCGCGCGCGACGTCGGGGCCCGCGGTGCCCAGATCCATCATCGTCAGGTCGCCCGCCTTGATCAGGCGGGTCATGGTGCTCTTGAGCCCCATCAGGAGCTGGTCGCGCACCCACTGCATCGCCCGCTCGGGATCGGCCGCGCCGGTCTGCCCCACGAACTCGAGCACGAACTTCACGGGTTCCGCAACCTTGTAGGAGTAGGTGCCGAACGCGCGGGGGTTGACCCGGATGTCGAGCTCCGGATCGCGCATCGATCCGATCGGGCCCCCGAAACCCTGGTTATACTGGGGGCGCGTGGTGACGAAGTAGAGCTCGCTGATGAAGACGTTCCCGCCCGTGAACTGATCGACGAGCGAGCCGAGAAACGGGATGTTCTGCGTCTGCAGGGTGTGGCGGCCGGGCCCGAGCCCGCCCACGTACTGGCCGTCCTTGAAGAAGAGGCACACCTCGTCGGAGTCGACCGTCAGCTGGCTCCAGAACGGGAAGTTCTGGTCCGGGTGCTTGTAGACGACCTTGTCCTTGAAGGCGTCGTCGCGCGCGATCATCATCCGCTGCACGCCGCCCTTGACGAAATCCACGATGCCCATGGTCCTCTCTTCCGCCGCGCCTTCGCACGAGGCCAGCGCTGCAGGATAGACACTCGGTCCGGCGCCGGCAACCGGCCGCCCCCGCCGAGCACACTCGATGGCCACCGAGCCGCGCCGCCCATCGAGCCGCGCCGCCCATCGAGCCGCGCCACCGACCCAGCCGCGCCACCGACCCAGCCGCGCCACCGACCCAGCCGCGCCACCCATCCAGCCGCGACGGCCCGTCGCCCGGCGCGCGCCGCGTCGACCGCGGTCTGCTAGGATGAGGAGCCTCTCCTCCCGCGTGGGCCAGCGAGCCTGACGATGGCAATCCCGATCCAGACCGACACCCTCCCCGCCCTGGCGCAGCGCGTGCTCGCGGAGCAAGCGTCCCCGAACGCCGTGGCCGGGGCGGCGCGCGGCGCCCTGCCGGGGCTGAAGCCCGGCGAGATCGTCACGGTCGTGGCCTGCCTCACCACCGCCAGCGATCCGCAGATCGCCGCTACCGCGCAGCGCACGCTCCGTGAGTTCCCAGCGCCGTTGCTCACCGGCGCCCTGCGGACCGATCTCGATCCGGGCGTCGCCGACCAGCTCGCGGACGCCTACCTCGCAGACCACGCGGTGATGGAACAGCTGCTCCGGCTGCCGCGGCTCCACGACGACACCCTGGTCAGGCTGGCGGAGCAGGCGGACGAGCGGCTCGGTGAGCTCATCGCAACCAACGAGCAGCGGATGCTGCGCAGCCCCTTGGTCATCGAGAAGCTCTACCTCAACCGGCGGGTCCGCATGTCGACGTCCGACCGGCTCATCGAGCTCGCCGTCCGGAACGGCATCAAGCTCGGCTTCGAGGCGTTTGGCGAGGTGGCCGAGGCGATCCAGGAGGAGCTCGTGCCCGAGGCCACCGCGGAGCCAACCTACGACGACGTCCTGTTCCAGGAGACGGTGGAGCTCGGCGAGCAGACCACGGCGATCCTCGACGGCGCCGACACCCACGAGCGGGACGAGTCGGGGGAGGAGCGGGTCCGCGAGGACACCCGGCCCCTCTTCGCGAGGATCGGCGAGCTAACCATCACCCAGAAGATCCGCATCGCGACCGTGGGAAAATCGGCCGAGCGCCTCTTCTTGGTGCGGGACAAGAACCGCCTGGTCGCCGACGCCGCCGCCAAGAGCCCGCTCATGACCGACAACGACGCCGCGCAGATCGCAGCCAGCCGCTCGGTGAGCGACGGCGTGCTCCGCATCATCGCGCAGCGGAAGGAGTTTCGGCGAAGCTACGGCGTGCAGCTCGCCCTGGTGTATAACCCCCGGACGCCGTTCACCTTCACCAGCCACATCATCCCCATGCTGCGGGACAACGACGTGCGGACGCTCGCCAAGAGCAAGCACGTGCCGAATCAGGTGCAGGCGGCCGCCAAGCGGCAGCTCTCCCGCAAATCGCAGGGCAGAGGCTGACTAGCGCCGCCGGACCCCGCCCTACTCTCGACAGGTCCCGGCCGGGTGCGCCGTCAAGCCGCGGTGCCACCGGTGCGTCACGCGCCCGATCACGTTGGCGAAAGGGACGGGGCCATAGTCGCGGCTGTCCACGGCGGCTTCTCGAGCGTCGCCGAGCACGAACGTGGCCCGCTGCTCCTCCGGGAGCGAGGCGAGGGCACGATCGAGCCGCTGGCCGAGCTCCCGCTGGAGCAGGGACTCGAGCGGGTTCCCGCTCGCCGGTTGCGGAGGGAGCTCGGCCACCGGGATCGGCAGCGGCTTCCGCGCCACGTTTAGGGCCCGGTTCCGGGCGATGGTGCAGAGCCAGGTCAAGAACCGACCGCGGGCGGGATCGAAGGAGCCGAGCGCCGCGTAGGCCGCCACGAACACCTCCTGGGCGAGCTCCTCGGCGGGCGCCTGCCAGCGAGCGAGGTTCGCGACCAGGCGATACACGGTCGCGTGATGCCGCTCCACCAGGGCCCGGAACGCGCCGGGCTCCCCCGCCAGGGCTCGCTCGACGAGGACCCGTCCTCGTCCCCCGGGCGTTCGGCTCGCATCGCTCTGCCGCTCACGCTCCCTTATACAATCGAGGCGGGCGATCGTTGCCGACCTCCGCCACGAGGGCCTGCCCGCGGCCGTGCCCCGCGGCGTGGCGTCCCGGCTTGGCGGGGTGTTTGGCGACGAGGCGCTCGATCCACGCGTCTCCCGCGGTGCACCGGGGAAGGAGGGGCTATGAGACGGTCGCCTATGGGTGGGGTGGTGGCGATGGTGCTCGGCCTCGCCGGGTGCGGCGGGGAGGACGAGAAGCTCGGGACTCCGTACCCCGAGACGACCGCCGGTGGCACCGACGGCAACGGTAGCGACACTGGCGACGCCGCCACCGGCGGCGCCGCGGGCGCGGTCGGCTACGAGGGCGGGGGCCACTCGATCGCCACCCGGACTCCCGGGACGCTCGTCACGCTCGCGCTCGGCGACGCCAGCGCGCAGACGCTCGCCGCGGTGGACGCGGCGCTGGCGGAGACCGAAGGGGCCACGGCGGACGAGCTCGCCGGCCGCGCGCGCCTGCCCTTCTCGGCGGGGCCGACCTACGACCCCACGCAGGCAGGGTTCATGGATCTCATCCAGGGCTCGGACCTGTCGTTGGACGCGGCGGAGCTCGCGGTCCTCGGCGAGCACGGCTTCGTGATCTCCGACCGCCACCCCTTCCCGAACTTCGTTTACGGCTACGAGCTGATCTACACCGCCGACTTGCCGCTCTACGTCTCCGCGGACTCGATCCTGCACGCGGTGCACCAGTCGTTCGACACGCTGCTGCTCGGCATCGAGCGGGACCTGCTGATCCCCTCCCTCGACGCGCTGCTCACGTCCATGCGGTCGCGACTGCCCGGCATCGACCTCGGCGGGCTCGACGAGCAGGCCCGGTGGGACGCCGACTTCTACCTCACGGTGGCCGCGAGCCTGCTCGCCGGGACCCAGCAGCGGACGGTGGCGGGCGCCGACCCGAGCGAGGTCAAGAGGTACCTCGACCTCGTGGCGGCCGAGGAGGGGATGGTCGGCGAGGTCCTCTTCGGCGTCGACCGCATCTTCGACTTCTCCCAGTTCACGGTGCGCGGTCACTACACCGCCGAGCCGGCGCTGCGCCGGTACTTCCAGGCGATGATGTGGCTCGGGCGGATCGATTTCCGGCTGATCGAGACGGTGGACGATGGAACGTAGCGGTTCCATCGCCGCCAGCTCGAAGCGGCCCTTTTGCTGCACGAACTGCTCGACGCGAGCGCCCGTGCCCACTGGGACCGCATCGACCGCACGGTGACCGCGTTCACGGGCGTCCAGGACAGCCTGTCCCTCCCTGAGGTCGATCGGCTCCTCACCGACCTCGACGCGACCGACCTCGCCGACGTCGCCGCGCTACAGGACCCGGTGATCGCCCAGGCGATCGTCGACGGCGGGTACGGCAAGCAGCAGATCTGCAGCCACATCATGATCAACGCTGGCGCCACCGGCACGCTGAAGCTCAATCAAAGCTTCCTGCTCTTCGGCCAGCGCTACATCGCCGACAGCCACGTCTTCTCGAACGTGGTCTATGACCGCGTCCCCTACGCGGCGCCCGTGCCCGCGCGGGGCCTGCCCGATCCGCTCGACGTCGCCTACGCCGCGCTCGGCAATGATCAGGCCATGTCGCTGCTCGACGCCGAGCTCGCCGAGTTCGAGTACGCGCCCCACCTCGCCAGGATGCGCGCGCTGCTCGACGAGCACGCGCCGGAGTACTGGGAGGCGAACCTCTACAACCTCTGGCTCGGCTCGCTGCGGGCGCTCAGCCCGGAGAGCACGGTCGCCGATCCGGTGGCGGCGGGCCTGCCCACCGTCGCCGGCACCGAGGCCTGGGGGCGGCGCATCCTCAACACCCAGCTCGCGTCCTGGGCGGAGCTCCGCCATGACACGCTGCTCTATGCCAAGCAGTCGTACACCACCGGAGGGACGATCTGCGAGTACCCGGACGCCTACGTCGACCCCTATCCGGAGTTCTTCGCCGCGCTGGTGCGGTTCGCCGAACGCGGCCAGGCGCTGGTGGCAGGGCTCGATCTTCCCCTCGACGGCAGCGTTGCCGACTACTTCGATCGCCTGCGGAGCGCCGCGGCCACGCTCGGCGAGATGGCCGAACGCCAGCGCTCGGGGTCGCCTCACGACGCCGAGCGCATCGCCTTCATCAATGGACGGCCTGGTCGTCCCCTGACGCGTCAGCGGCGCACCTCGTCGATGAAGCGGGCGACGTCGGCGAGGACCAGGCCCGGCTGATCCCGGAGCACCGCGTGCGAGCAGTCCGCGTAGCGCGGCGCCGGAATCGAGGCGACCGCTCCGTCTGAGTACGCGACGTCGAGCTCTAGCTCCGAGGGGGACTCCGTCACGGCCGTCACTCCCGGGAAGCTGGCGAGGGTGGCCGCGATCGCCGGGCCGTAGATGGCGAGATCCTGCTCCGCGCGCGTGATCAGCGTCGGCACGTGGCGCAGGATCTCGACGAAGCGCTCGCCCCAGCCCTCCTGGTTCGGATCGACGGCGAGCGCCTGCGCTTCCGGGCCCAGGAAGGCGCGCCGCGCGTCCTCGTTCACGGTGGCGAAGTAGACGTCCCAGGGCGGCACGACGCCCCACGCGACCTCGAGCCCGCCCTGCGGCTGCGACAGCCTGCGCCCCACGTCGGCGAAGCGATAGGCCCGCGAGCGGTCCGTCGCGAAGGCCGCGTCGAGTGCCGCGGGCGTGACGTCGAGTAGGGCCGCCAGGGCGTCGCGGTCGGTCGCGACCGCCGTGACCTCGGCGGCGCGGTCGAGGGACCAGCGGGACGGGGCCCGGGAGTCGTACGGGCTCCGGTCGATCGCGTCGAGGAAGGCGCGGGCGTTGGCGTAGGGCTCGCAGTCGGGCCGGTCGCCGCAGCGCACGTACGGGGCGCCGGTCTCGGCCGCCAGCGCGTCGAGCGGGGACCCCTCGGCCTCCAGGAGCTCACCGGTGATCCGCTCCTGACGGGCGCCGCCGAACCAGGGCTGGAGCAGGATCTGCCCCCGAAACCAGGTCGTGATCTCGACGGGGAGCGGGGCGCTGGTCCCGAGGACCCGAGAGAATCCGGCCTCGAGCGCCGCCGCCAGCGCCGGATCGTGGAAGCGACAGCCCCGAGCGGCGTGGACGCCGCTGCACCAGAGCAGGTCGAAGACGACGTTGCTGCGCAGCCCCCCGTAGCTCTCCCCCATCAGGAACACATCGTGACCGGCAAGCGACGGGTGCCGCTCCAGGACCGTGAAGAGCGCCAGCAACAGATCGGCGGCGTCGCGGTAAGGATTGAGGGCCGCCGCGGTGAAGGCGGCCTCCCGCGCCTCGGGGTCCGCGGGGTCGTCGAACTCCCCGTAGGAGTACCCGGCCTGGCGCGCGTCGAGGTAGAGCAGGTGCGCGTCGGCGAGCGGCAGGGAGTCGCGCGCGAGGGCTCCGCCGGCGCCGAGGTTCCGGGCGCCGGTGCCGTGGGCGAGCAAGAAGAGCACGCTGGCCGTCGGCCCCCCCGCGTGCATCACGATGAGGGGCGCGCGCTCGCCCCCCCCACGGGCGGGGCGCTGGGCGTAGAAGAGCCGAGTGGCGGGCGCTGGGAGCGACGCGTCGTCGAGAGTGGAGACGCTCGCATCGAGATCGATGAAGCCGACCTCGGGGCGCAACTCGTCGCGGCGTGCGACCTCCGGCGCCGAGCCGCACGCCGCCAGCGTCAGGGTGAGCGCGGTGCCCACAGCGAGGCGCATGGCTACCGGAGCCTCTCGAAGGTGCCGGTGACGGGCCGCGGGATCCACTCCCGCGGGCGCAGAGCGAGCTCGATCCGTTCGGCACCGCGGACTCCTTCTTCGTCGACGGTGACGCGCACCAGCGCGCCCCTCATCTGCGCCGGATCCGCCGGGAACTCGAAGTGGAAATGGCCGAGACTGCAGCGGATGAGCCCCCGATCGTACCACTACACGGGCTCTACCACGTGGGGGTGGTGGCCCACCACGAGATCGGCGCCGTGGTCGATCATGAAGGGCCCGAACGAACGCTGCCGCTCGGTGACGGGCTCGAGCTCGACGCCCCAGTGAACAAGTCCTCGGCGACGGCAGGACCCTCGCTCCTCGACCACAGCGGACCGTGGCGCCGTCGCGAGCTCCTGCACGGGCGGTTGGGTGCGAGGTTCGATCGCCCACGCCACGCGAAGCTCAGGCGCTTCTCCGTCGAGAACGTACTGGTCCGTCGCGAGCGGATCCGAAAGGGGGCGGAGGCCCTGGTGCGGTCGGGATCGATCGGACGACAGGGGGCGAGCCCCTACCTGGGACCCCCGCGAATCGTCGCTCTTCCCCCGGCTCGGGTGCTGCCGACCATCACCGCCCCTCGCGATGATCAGGACGCACCCCGGCGGGAATTGCCCTTCTCGAAGGAGTACGTCAGCCCCCATGAGAGCGCTTACCCAGCTGGTCGGTCTGTTCGGTTTGTCCCTCTTGACGTTCGCCTGCGAAAGCGACCCCACGGATGGTTCGGCCGGCACGGGAGGGGCCCCGCCCGGAACGGGCGCGGTGCCCGGCACCGGCGGACTCCCCACGGGTGGCGTCCCGGGTACGGGCGGGATGCCCACGGGTGGCCTGCCCGGCACCGGCGGGATGCCCACGGGTGGCCTGCCCGGCACCGGCGGCATCGGGACCACGGGCGGGATCGGGACCACCGGCGGGCTTGGAGGCGTGCCCGGCACCGGCGGCGGGCCCGGCACCGGCGGCGGGCCAACGGGCGGCATCCCGGGCTCCGGCGGCGGGCCAACGGGCGGCATCCCGGGCTCCGGCGGCGGGCCAACGGGCGG
>CAYOLF010000007.1:0-62065 GCA_964404725.1 uncultured Polyangiaceae bacterium | reverse complement strand
CCGGCGGCGGGCCAACGGGCGGCATCCCGGGCTCCGGCGGCGGGCCAACGGGCGGCATCCCGGGCTCCGGCGGCGAGCCAACGGGCGGCGTCCCAGGCACTGGCGGCGCTCAGACGGGCGGCGAGGGAGGCCAAGCCACCGGCGGCGAGCCGAGCACCGGCGGGGTGCCGTCGACCGGCGGCAACGGTGGAGCCTCCGTACCTTGGGGCGAGGTTGAGAATCCCAGCGCCGCCTGCACCGTCGGGGAGCTCCCGGCTGCCAGCTCATTCACGACGGGAGATCCCAAGCTACCGGATCCGTTCATGAAATTGGACGGCACCCGCATCTCGGACCGGACTGAGTGGGCGTGCCGGCGAGAGGAGATCCTTCAACAATCGTTCAAGTACATCTACGGCGACAAGCCGATCCCCCCGGCAGGCGCCGTTTCGGGCACCGTGAGCGCCACCAGCATCTCGGTGCAGGTGAACGACGGCGGGAGCACCTCGTTCACCGCCACGGTGAACATGAACGGGGCGAGTCAGCCCGCGCCCGCCATCATCACCTACGGCGGCTCCGGCGCGTCGGCTCCCAGCGGCGTGGCTACCATCAATTTCAGCCCCACGGAGACGACCGGCGGCAGCGGCGCCAAGTCGGGGCCCTTCTTCGATGTCTATGGGTCCGACCATCCCGCGGGATACATGGTGTCCAACGCCTGGGTGGTCAGTCGTATCATCGATGTCTTGGAACTGAATCCAGGCGTCATCGATCCCTACCGGCTGGGCGTGACCGGCTGCTCCCGCTGGGGCAAGGGGGCCTTCGTCGCGGGCGTGCTCGACAACCGCATCGCGCTGACCATCCCCGTGGAGTCTGGGATCGGTGGCACGGTGGCGCTGCGCCTGGTCGAGCAGTTGGACACCTCCGGCGAGTGGCCGTACCACGCGATCAGCTACGTGCGTTGGCTGTCGGAGGTGGCGCTCGGTCCGTTCACTTCCGGAAACAGCGCCGGCGCCGACAACACGGATCGGTTGCCGGTCGACATGCACGAGATGATGGCGCTGATCGCACCGCGCGGCCTCTACATCGTGGACAACCCCAGCACGACCTACGCCGGTTTGGACCGGAACTCGGCTTGGGTGACGGGAAACGTCGCCAAGGAGATCTTCGAGGGGCTCGGAGTTGGCGACCACATCGCCTACGAGGGAGCCTCGGGAGGCCACTGCCAGTGGCGATCGCAGTACACCGCCTCGCTGAACGCCATGGTCGACAAGTTCCTCAAGGGCAACGACGCCGCCACCACGGGGAGTTTCAACACCGATCTCGGCAGCCCGCCCAATCCGGCCCAGTACTACGACTGGACCGCGCCCAGCTTGACCGGCGAACTCTGAAGCCGGCGTCGGCCGTCGTGGCGAGAGGTCGGGAGCGATGGCTCCCGACCTCTCGCCACCCCCGGTCGATGAGCCGCTCGCTCCGGGCGCTCGGCGCCGCTCATCGTGGAGCGGGAGCTCCGTACAGGCTGGGGCGATGGCTGCTGTAGCCAAACCCGTAGAGCGGGCCGATCGGTTCGCCGAGGACGTAGCGTCGCAGCTCGGTTCGGCCGTCCGGGGCCACCTCCACGATGATACCGCTGAGGTTCGCGGTCACCAGGAAGTTGCCGTTCGGCAGGCGCTCAACGTCCCCCTGGATCAGCGACTCTCCCGCGCCAGCGTACTTCCAGTCCAGGGCGGCTGAGTCGCCGCGAATCGTGTAGTGGAGGACGGCAGAGCCCCCGCTCGACTCGTTGGAGAAGACGACGAGCTTGTCGTCGGCGTAAAGGTCGTGTCCGTGCTGGACGTGCCAGTCCCCGCCGGGGCCCGCGCCCTCCGCCAGGACGTGCGGGCCGTAGTCCCCGGTCGGGGCCTTGCCGATGGAGGTGATCGGCATCCCGTCCCGGGCGAAGATGGCGATGGCGTCCTTGTTCCGGTCGGAGACGGTGTAGCGGTCCCCTTCTCGCAGGTAATGGAGGCGATTGGCGTGACAAATCGCCGTTCCCTCCACCACGCCCTCGTCGGGAAAGTACTGGTAGATCTGCCAGGTGTCGAAGAGGGGCGCGCCGTCGGTGAGCTCGAGGCTCGCCTCGTAGATCCGATCGCACTCCCCTTCCCTCGCCTTGGCGAGGTAGGCGATGCCGCCGGGGATCGCGGTGAAGTCGTGGTGGTCGCCGCCCGGCGCGTCCAGGACCGCCAGGTCCGAGCCGTCCATCCTGACCCGGTAGAAGATGCCGGTGTCGCCGAGGTCGAACGGCCCCGGGTCGCGGCCGATCAGGTACTGTCCGTCCCACGACATGTGGACCGTGAAGACGTTCCACATGGGATAGGCCCAGACCAGCTCACCCCGCTCGTTGAAGATCACCGCCTCCTGGTCGCGACTCGTCACGATGAACCCGGCCACCGCCCCCTCACGCGTCGATGCCTGGGCCAGCGCCCGTGACCCCAGGGATCCGGTCGCTATCGTGCGATCTTCTCCGTAGCAGACCGAAGTGCCGTCGGAGACGGCGACGCGGTAGTGGTGGGTGCGGTCCTCGGTCATCCCGAGCAGGAGCGTCCGGAAGCCCGCCTCGGTCAGGTCCACGGGCGCGACCAGGCCGTAGCTGGCGTCGCGACCGAAGTGGATCTCGCCGGCGGACACGTCGGCCAGATCCGTGATGAAGGAGACGATACCCACGGTCGCGACGTGAGGCGACACCTCCGACCGGGTCACGGTCACCGTGCAGTTCGTCTCCGGGAGGCCCTCCAAACGACTGGCACCGTCGAAATAGGGGCCGCCCGCCGCCGAAACCGCCCCCCCAGCAGCGCCCGCCGCCCCACCGGCGGAGGCGCCAGCAACGGGACCCCCGCCCCCCGCCGTCGCCGCCCCACCGCCGGACTGCGCCGGCGCGCCGCTCGCCGCCGCGCTGCTCGCCGCCGCTGCCCCGCCACCGGCAGCCCCAGCCGAGCCGGACGAGCCTGAACCGCAAGCCGCCGCGAGGCTGAGCGCCACCGAACCCGCCAAGCCGCGCGCGCAAGGCAAGACGCCTCGGCCGGCGACCGAGCGGTGCCCAGTTCGGTCGATGCGCGGCAAGGGCCTTCCGACGGGGTTGGGTAGCGAGCGCGGCGCCCGCTACCCGGGCAGCGAAGCGACGACCACGTTCCCCGATACCACGCCCTTCACGCCGATCAACCGATCCGCCAGCGCCTTGAGCGCCCGCGCGGGCCCCCGGGCCGCGATCACCTCCAGGCAGTGCTGCTGGTCGAGGTGCACGTGCATGGACGAGATGATCGACTCGTGGTGGTCCTGCTCCACCCTGGTGAGGCGCTCGACGAGCTCCCGGACGTGGGGGTCGTAGACCAGTGAGATGGTCGCCACGGCGTGGCCGCCGCGGTGCGAGGCGTCCTGATCGAGGTCGCGCCGCACCAGGTCGCGCAGCGCCTCGGATCGGTTCTCGAAGCCACGCCGCGACACCAGCTCGTCGAAGCGCGCGAGCAGCGCGCGCTCCATCGCCACCCCGAAGCGGACCAGATCCGGCACGCCGTCGCTCCTCGCTGCCCACGCCGGGCGCCGCCGTCAGTCCTCGCCGCCGGCCGTGAGCCGACCGCGGGCGGCGAGCTTGGCGGCCCGCGCCTCCTCGGCACGCTTGACCTGAGCCGGATCCACGACGAACGGCGCCATGCGCTCGGTGCGCTCGAACTTGGCGCGGTATTGGTTCGCCTCGTACTTGCTCTTGAAGGGACCGACACGCACCCGGTGCCACAGCCCGCGCCCCGGCACGTAGGCGGCCTGGCGGAAGGCCGCGTGACCCCGCCTTCGGAGCTCCTCCACGAAGCGATCGGCGTCAGCCTGATCCTTGAAGCTCGCCACCTGGATCTGGAAGCCCCCGTCGTTCCCCGCGGGCGAGAGCTCCGCGTCGGCGGCACCCGAGGTCACGCGCGCGGACAGCACCGTGAGCTCGTCCTTCGGAGCGGTCGTCACCGGGCTCGACTCCAGCAACGACCCGACTGGGAGCGGTACCACTGGGAGCGAGTCGACGGCAGGCGGCGGCGTCCCCGCGACGGAGCCCGCGGCAGGGGGAGCCTCGAGGAGCTTTCCCTCGCCGTCCTTGACGGCCGCCAGCGCGGTCGTTGGCCGCTGGCCGTCGCTCAGGAGGCCGGGGAAGGTCACGTCACGACGGTCGAGGTGATCCGGTGACACCCGATCGCGCTGCTGATCGGCGGCCTCCGCCACCAGCGCCGCCAGCGGATCGCCGGTGCTTACCGCGGGCGGCCCGGAGCGGCGCGCCATGGTCACGCCGGCGATCACGAGCGCGGTGCCCCCGATCGCCGCGAGGATGAGGGTGGCGAGCCGCCCCCCGGTCGCTCGGGAGTCGAGCTCCTGGATCTGCTCCAAGTTGCGAACGTTCACCGTCTCCATCGCCGTCCTCCGTCGCTGCTTCATCCGTTGGCGCCGTCGGGCTCGCCGTCGTCCTCGCCCGCCGCGGCCCGCACCATGCGTTCGGGCGCGGTGACCCCGAGTATGGAGAGCCCGCTCGCGTACACGGTGCGCAGCGCCTCCACCCACAGCAGCCGCGCCCGCGTGCGATCCCAGTCCCATTGCTCCGCGCGGCCGGGGACCAGATCGCTGTCACCCGGTAGGATGGTGTCCCGCTCCTTCTTGGTCTGCGAGTAGTAGCTCTGGAAGCTCTGCGCGAGGCCGTCGAGGTAGAACACGAGCTTGTGCGGGTCACGCCCGACCGCGGCGTCGTCCAGCAAGGCCGGGTACCGGCCGAGCTCGGCGAGGATCGCGAGCTCGAGGGGGTGGGTCAGGCGCGCCGCCAGCGCTTCGCCGAAGCGCGGCGTCTCGATCCCGAAGCGCTCGGCCGCCCGGCGCTGGATCGACGCCAGCCGCGCGTGCCCATACTGGATGTAGAAGACGGGGTTCTCGGCCTCCTGCTTCTTGGCCAGGTCCAGGTCGAGCACGATGGAAGTGTCGGCGCGGCGGGAGAGGTAATAGATCCGGAGCGCGTCGCGGCCCGCGTGCGGGTTGTTGACCGCCTCGTCGATCTCCTCCACCACCTCCTGCAGGGTGATGAGGTTGCCGAGGCGCTTGCCCATCCGCACCTCCCGGCCGTCCCGGACCAGCTTCACGAGCTGGAACAGCACGACCTCGAAGGCGCTCGGATCGCCCCCGATCGCCTCGATCGCGCTGCGGAGGCGGGCCACGTAGCCGTGGTGATCCGCGCCCCAGAGGTTGAGGAGGCGCTCGAAGCCGCGGCCGAGCTTGTCCTCGTGGTAGGCGATGTCGCTCGCGAAATAGGTGTAATCACCGTTGCTCTTCTGGACGACCCGGTCCTTGTCGTCCTCGTCGCCGGTGACGAAGTACACGGCGCCGTCCTCCGCCGTGCGCAGGCGCTCCCGGGCGGTGAGCGTGCGGAGCGCTTGCTC
Source organism: uncultured Polyangiaceae bacterium (assembly GCA_964404725.1). Classification (GTDB taxonomy): domain Bacteria; phylum Myxococcota_A; class Polyangia; order Polyangiales; family Polyangiaceae; genus JAFGBI01. The sequence continues at coordinate 56,654 of CAYOLF010000007.1, read as the reverse complement.
CACCCGTCCCCAGCGGTGCAGGGCCTCCTCGCTCGACCAGACGTCGAACTCGATGCCCATCGCCCGCAGCATGGGCCGGATCCCGAGCAGTTCGGAGCCGTCGATGCCCTCGAGCATGAGCCGGACACAGTGCCGACGGCGCTCCTCGTCGCGCGCGGGCTCGAGCAGGTCCGGCCGGTGAGCCGTGAACCAGGCGGCGAGCTCGGTCACGTAGGCCCCGCCGTAGCCCCCCTCCGGCGGCTCCCGGCCGGCGGCGGCCGCGAGCACGCTGTCGGCGAGCAGCCGCACCTGGTTGCCGAAGTCGTTGACGTAATACTCGCGCGTCACGCGGTGCCCGGTGGCCTCGAGCAGCCGGGCGACGACGTCCCCCAGGATGGCGCCCCGCCCGTGGCTCACCAGCAGCGGCCCGGTCGGGTTCGCGCTGACGAACTCGACGTTGACGCGCGACCGGCTCGCGGCGGGCGCGCGGCCGTAGCCGTGCCCGGCGGCGAGGATCTCCGCGAGCACGTGGTGGAAGGCCGCCGGCGCGAGCGCCACGTTGATGAACCCCGGGCCCGCCACCTCCGCGCTCTTCACCCACGGATCGCGGCCGAGCCGCTCCGCGAGCGTCGCCGCGAGCTTCGGCGGCGGCAGGCCCGCCGCCTTGGCGAGCACGAGCGCGGCGTTGGTGGCGACGTCGCCCGTGCCACCCTTGCGCGGCGGTTCGACGGCGACCCGCGCAGCGCGCACCGCCTCCGCCGCGAGCGAGCCCTCGCCCACGAGCTCGTCCAATACGGCGCCGAGCCGAACACGCAGCAACTCCTCGAGACCCATCGGTGGTTCCCTTTCGCTAGCTCTCCGGCAGCAGCCGGCCCAGTTTTCGGCGATTCGGCTCCGATTCGGCCAATTGGCCGATGGCGACCGGGTCACCCCAGAGCGCGGCGAGCTGACGGGACTTCCAGGCCGTTTCCATCAGCTCCTGGCCCGGATCGCTATCCGCTACGATGCCGCCGCCGGCAAAGTAGTGCCCCTCCTCCCCGCGGCGCACCAGCGTCCGGATCGCCATCGCCATGAGGAGCGTCCCGTCTCGGCGGAGGACTCCGTACGCCCCGGTGTACAGCCCCCGACGGTGCGCCTCGAGCTCGGCGACGAGCTCCATCGCCCTCACCTTCGGCGCCCCGGTCACGCTGCCGCTCGGCAGCATGGCCGCGAGCAGGTCCGCGCGGCTCAGCCCCGGGCGGAGCCGACCGGTGACGACCGCGACCCGGTGGTGCACGGTCGGGTGGGTCACCACGCGCGCCGGACCCAGGACGCGCACGGAGCCCGGCCGCGCCACGCGGCCGAGATCGTTGCGCTCCAGATCGACCACCATCACCAGCTCCGCACGCTCCTTCGGATCCTGCTCCAGCGCGGCGACGAGCGCGGCGTCGCTGGCGGCGTCGAACCCGCGCGGCCGGGTGCCCTTGATGGGCGCCGTGAGGACCGTCCCGCCCGGCGTGGTGCGGAGGCAGAGCTCCGGCGAGCCCCCCACGCAGCCGAGGTCGCCGAGGGCCAGCGCCAGCCCGTAGGGGGCCGGCGCGGCGCGCTCCAGAGCGGCGAAGAGCTCCAGGGTCGGGCCCTCTAGCGCGAGCTCGAACCGGCGCGCCAGGTTGACCTGGTAGATCTCGCCGGCCGCGATGTGGCCCAGGGCCATGCGCACCCGCTCCGCATGCCGCGGCGTCGGCTCGGCGCCGATCAGCCGGGCGGAGGCGGGCGCGGGCCGGGCCGGACGCGCGAGCAGCGCCGCGAGCCGGTCGACGCTCGCGCGATCGTCGCCGACCACGAGGACGTGATCCGTGATCACCGCCACCGCCGGGTAGCGGACCCACCGCGGCGTCGATAGGAGCGGCGCGGGTCGCAGGTCGCGCGCGCCCGCGCGCCGCGGCCGCTCGAGGTGACGGCAGGCCTCATAGGGGAGCAGCCCCACCCAGCGGGGCACCGTCCCCAACGGCCCCGCGCCGGGATCCACCGCCAGCGCCGGCTCCGGATCGAAACCGGTCGCCTCGTCCACCGGATCGCAGGCGACGTAGCGCGCGCCGGGGCCGAAGCCCGGCCCCAGCAGGACGAGGCCGGGCCGATCCGCGAGGCGCCGCCCGAGGTCGAGAGCGCGAGGCGGAGCCTGGATCCGGCGCGCCTGGACGGCCATGGCCGCGGCTCTTAGCACGCCGCCCCGCGCGCTGCCGCGCGGCGACGCGCCCCTCCGCGCGCCCGGGCCGCCGGTGGACGCCGGTATCGTTCGGAGCTAAGGGAGGCCCCCATGCGCGGGATCTGCTGCGGGTTGTCGCTGCTGCTCGTCGCCGGCTGCGCCGACGACACCGACCTCGGACCGGGGAAGGTCAAGATCTTCACCGGCCTGGAGACGGACGGGTGGTCCGCGCCGCCGGCGATCGAGACGGTCGAGGTGGTGCGCGAAGACACCGAGGGCAACCGCGAGGAGTACGTGACGCTCGACGTCCCCGACGACGCGGTGACGCTCTCCTTCGCCATCCGCGGCACCACGGCGTTCTTCGAGGCCACGGGCTACGACGACGAGGACGAACCCGTGCTCGGCGGGCGCTCGTTCCTGCTCTTCCCCGACGGGCTGGAGGGGACGACGGTGCCGCTGTTCGTCGGTCGCAAGGGGCGGTTCTCGCGCCCCGGAGCGCTCGCGGGGGCGCCGGGGGATCTCCCCGCGCTGGGCCTGCTCGGCGGGCGCTTCCTGCTCACGACCGGGCAGGCGCTCTCCTCGGTGGTTAACCTGCACTCCTTCGACTTCGGGCTCTGGTACGCGACCGGCACCGACGAGTTCGAGTGCCCCACCCCCGGCGACTGCACGGTCCGGTCGATGGCGATCGTGAACGGCGTCATCGTGGTCCTGGTGGCGGACCAGTTCGCTACCTGGACCGACTTCAGCACGACCTACACGGGCGAGCTCACCGTCCCCTCGGGCCTGGAGGACTTTGCGGACGTCGCCGGCGGCGCCACCGTCGACACGGCGGATCTCACCGCGTACGTTGTGGGCCCGACGCGCGCGGAGGCCACGGACGCCGTGCTGCGCGTGGCGCTCGACGGCGCGCTGAGCGCCCATGCCACCGCGGTGCCGCGCGCCGGCGCCGCGGCCACGTGGGTCGCGGAGCGCGGGCTGGTGGTGGCGGGCGGCAGCGCCGAGGGCGCGGGGATCGAGGTGCTGGGCGACCAGGCGCGCGAGTTCGTCTCCCTCCCCTACGCCGCCGACGCGACCGCGGGGGCGGCGCTGGTCCCCATCGACGACTCCATCGTGATGCGGGTCGGCGGGGTCGACGTCGACGGCGAGTACGCCCCGACGGTGGCCTTCGACCTGGGCTGCCCCGTGGACTGCGCCCCCGCCTACCACTCGGCGCCGATCGAGCTCACCGACGTGCAGGCCTTCCGCCTCGAAGAGAGCATCCTGGCCATCGGTACCGACGCGGACGGGCTCACCGCCGGACGCCTCCTGGAGGCGGACGGGGTGACGGAGCTCCAGCTCCGAGAGCGGCGCGCCGGGGCGCGTGCGCTGATGACCTACCTCGGCCACGTCGTGGTCGCCGGCGGCACGCTCGAGACGGGCGGAGCGGCGACCTCGATCGAGCTGTTCATCCTCTGATCGGCGCGCGCCCCCCGATGGGGTATCGTTGCCAGTGGTGAGATGGCAGACCCCGCATTGTCTCCCAAGGCGCGCGTGCTCGTGGTGGAGGACTCGCGCAGCCAGCGCGCGCACCTGCGCGGACTGCTAGAGCAGCGTGGCTTCGCTGTGGTGGAGGCGGCGGGCGGGGTCGAGGCGCTCCGGTGCATCAAGGGCGATCCGCCCGACGTCGTGCTCCTCGACGTGATGCTCGACGATCTCGACGGCTACAGCGTCTGTCGCTGGCTCCGCCTCTCCGAGCGGACCCGCGACGTGGTCGTGATCATGCTGACCGTGCGCTCCGGGGTGGCGGACCGGGTGGAAGGGTTGCACGTCGGTGCCGACGACTACCTGCCGAAGCCGTTCGCGGACGACGAGCTAGAGGCCCGCATCTTCGCCGCGCTCCGGGCCCGTGAGGCCAAGACCGAGCTCCGCCGGCGTAACGCCGAGCTCGAGGCGATGCTCACGCGCACCGAGCACCTGGCGATGACGGACGAGCTGACCGGCCTCTACAACCGGCGGCGCTTCGTGGATCTGCTCCGCCGGGAGTGGGCGACGAGCCGTCGCTACTCTCACCCGCTCTCGGTCGCGATCGGGGATCTCGACGGCTTCAAGGCGGTCAACGACGTCGAGGGGCATGCGGCCGGCGACGCGGCCCTGCGCAAGGTCGCGATCATGCTCTCGTCCTCGGTTCGTGAGGTCGATGTCTGCGCACGCTACGGCGGCGACGAATTCGCGCTGCTGCTCCCCCACACCGCTCGCGACGGAGCCCTGGTAGCGCTCGAACGGATCCGCAAGCGCCTTCAGCGCGAGTGCCGGACCTGGAGCGAAACCGCTACCCAGCTCGGGATCTCGTTCGGCGTCGCCTCCACCGAGGACGAATCGCTGTCCACCCCGGAGGAGCTGATCGAGGCCGCGGACCGAGCGCTGTACGACGCGAAACGGGGCGGCGGCCGGTGCATCATCGTCGCCCCGAACGGGATCCTGACGCAGTGACGGTCCGCTCCGCCGGAGGACGCGAGCCCTGCGCGCTCGACTCCGGACCGTCGAACCGCGGGGGACGCTCACGGCAGGCCCAGCCACCGCCAGAATCCGCTCGTCCGCCCCCGCTCGACCGCGTGCTCGACGCGGTCGAGCTCTCCGGTCGGGTGGAGTAGGGCGTATCCCTCCCAGCTCTGCGGCAGACCGAGGAACCGGGTGCCGGATTGCTCGCAGTCGTGCCAGCGGTGGTGGTGCCCGAAGACCCACCAGCGCGGCCGCAGATGTCGGGCGACGCGCGCCAGCCCCGTATCGCCCGGGGGCCCGAGGTGCGCCAGGTTCCCCGCGCTCGCCACGCCGATCCCGGTCGGGCAGTCGTGGCTCACGACCAGGTCGACAACGGCTGGGTCGTGCGCGAGGCAAGCGGTCACGTCGTCTTCGGTAATTTCGGACCCACTCGGCGTGGACCACGCGTCCATGTACCGCGCGCCGCCGATGCAAAGCGTCCGCCAAGGATCGAAGCGATGCAGCGAGCCGCGCGGCAGATGGGTTACCGCATCGGCATAGTGACGGACCAGGCCTTCGAAACCGCGAAAATCCTCGTGATTGCCCTCGATGAAGGCGACCGGGCGCGTGAATCGTTGGCCCGCGCGGCGGAAGTAGGCGTGGAGGTGGGGCGCGAAGAGGCCAAAATCGCCGAGCACCAGCACCTGCGCGATCGGGCACCCCAGCGCTTGCTCGGCGTGCTCGATCTGACCCTGTACCACCGCGTAGTGCGCGTGCACGTCGCTGATCAGCAAGAGCGCGCCGGAAGCCGAGGCGTTCACGTCGTGCGCGCCCCCTTGAACTCGAAACCGAGCGCCGCTTGCACCGCCCGGAGATGGGCGAAGACAACCTTGAGCTGCTTGCGCAGGGCCGGCTCGAGCGCGGCAGGTTCGATCCAGTTGTCAGGCTCGAGCTGTTCGAGGATGCGCCGTGCCTGGTGTTGCATGCGAAGATCCATCAGGAAGCGGAAGGAATCGGCGAGCTCCCGGCTGCTTTCCGGTCGCAGGTGCCCCCGGCTCGCCAGCGCTTCGAGCCGATCGAGCGTGCTGGTCTGGGCGATCCCGTGCGCCAGCGCGCGCAGGCGCACGAGATCGACGACCTGGGCGAGCACCCCCTTGATGTCGAAGGTGGCCCGCGCGGCGTCCCGCTCCTCGAGGACGAAGCCGCCGAAGGGGCTCAGCGGGGGCTCGTATCCGAGGACGCTCCCCGCGAGCAGGGGGATGAAGCGCGGCTGCCGGTCAATCTCCTCGGAGAGGTGCTCGCGCAGCGATGCCGAGAGGTGACCCGCCGGCAACGTGCCACGGAAGTCGAAGAAGATCTTGGCCTGCAGGAGATCCTTCGGCTCCAGGGTGTGGATCCAGGCGGAGAAGGTCCGACGCCAGGCCGCCAGCGACTGACAGCAGCGCGGCTCGCTGGCCATGATCCCACCGGGGCAGTAGGCATAGCCGGCGGCCCGCAGGACGTCCGCGAGGCGCGACCCCAGGGCCAGGAAATAGGCCGAGGCCCCGGCGTCACCGGCGGCCGTGTCTTCGAAGATGATCGCGTGGTCCTGGTCGGCGACGAGGCTCACCTCGCTGCGACCGAGGCTGCCCATCAACAGGACGTCGAAGGGGGCCGGGGGCGGACCGAGCTCGGCCAGGCTGAGCTCCACCGCCCGACGGACGGCCGCGTCGGCGTTGGCGCTGAGCACCCGACTGACCTCCAGCGCGTCGGAGCCGTGCGCGACCATCATCGCGCCCATGGTCGCTAGCCGCAGGTTCGCCGCCGCCAGGTCCTCGGGCGTCTCCGTCGCTCCGAGGTCGAGCCTCTGGGGTTGGGCGAGCGGAGTGGCCACGGCCATGAAGCCCGAGCGACCCTGAACCTCCAGGTGCGACAGTGCCAGCATGACCCGCACGGGGTTGCCGTCTCTGCCGACGAGCTCGGCCTCGTACCGCGTCGGCGCCAAGGAGCCCTCCGTCGCGGCATGCCAGAATCTCCGCCCGCTCTCGAGCTCGACCGCGGTCGGTCGGACGAGCTCGGCCACGTCCGCCGCGGCAAAGCTGTCACGATCGTGGCCGACCAGGCGCAGCATGCTCGCGTTGGCGAAGAGCCCCTCTCCCTGCAGGGACATGAAGATGGCTTCGCCGGCCGACTCGACGAGAGACCGATACTTCGCCTCGGACGCGCGTAGCGCGGCGGCGGCGCGCAGGCGCCCACGCTCTGCCTCGAAGCTCGTCCGGAGCAGGACGAACAGGAGCAGCGAAACCACGCCGAGGATGAGCAGCGTGGCCGTTCGCAGGCGCTGCGTCATGGCGGCGATCTCGGCGTCGACGTCGTCGATGTAGACGCCGGTACCGATGATCCAGGCCCAGGGTTCGAACCCCTTCACGTAGCTGAGCTTCGGGACCACCCGATCCGAGTCGTCCTTCCACTGCCACATGTAGTCGACGTACCCGGCCCGCTCGCGCTCTACGACGTCGACCATCTCCACGAAAAGGAGCTTGCCGTGGGGATCGGCGAAGTGGGAGAGGTCCTGACCCTCGAGGTCGGGACGGTACGGATGCACGATCATCCGCGGCGTCAGATCGTTGATCCAGAAGTAGTCCTTCCCCTCCTGGCCGTAGTGCAGGCTGCGCACCTGCTCGACGGCGGCATGCTGCGCCGCCTCCCGCGACATCCGCCCCGCCCGCTCGTCCGCTTCACAGCGCGCCAGAATGTTCCATGACGACTCCGTCAGTTCCCGAATCATCAGGCGCTTCTGGTCCAGGACCGCGCGGCTGAGCGCCGGGAGCAGGTAGAAGAACACCACGCCGGAGAAGAGCCCCACCGCCAGGAGCGCCGGCAACACCGTTCGAAGGACTAGTCGCTTCATCCGCGGCCCTGCGGCCCCCGATACTACACCCTCGCCACCGACGCCGGGGGCGGGGGGGGCGCCTCCGCGTCGTCCGCTGGATTCTTCCATCCGCTGACGATCTTCGGTCCGCGGCCGCCAGATTCCCGTTTGTGATTCGATTCACAGCGTGTATTCGGTTGCCCAGAACCCGGCCCGGCGCCTCCTGGGGCGCCGCGCTGCAAGGCCGTCAGGGAGAACGACCATGCTTCACGGACCCGCTGAGGACTCCGGACCCGATCCGGCGAGTGCCTACAAGACCCGCATCGGCATGCGGATGTTCCTCGCGTACTGCCTCTTCTACGCGGGGTTCGTCCTCGTGAACGTCCTGACCGAGGGCCGCGCGATGCAGCTCATCGTCGTCTTCGGCCTGAACCTCGCGGTGGTGTACGGCATGGGACTCATCGCCGTCGCGCTGATCATGGCGCTCATCTACAACCACCTCTGCACGCGCAAGGAGCGTGAGCTGGCTGCGAAGCTCACCGGGAAGGCGGGCACCGCCAGGACAACCGCCGAGGGAGGGCAGGCATCGTGAAGCTCACCGGAACCCCCCTCTCCATCGTCATCTTCGCGTTCTTCGTCGCTCTGGTGCTCTTCCTCTCGTACTACTTCGCGCGCCGCTCGAAATCGGCGGCGGGCTACTACGCGGCGGGCGGCCAGATCCACTGGGCCGTCAATGGAATCAGCTTCGCGGGCGACTACCTCTCGGCCGCGTCGTTCCTCGGCATCTGCGGCATGATCGCGACGCTCGGGTACGACGGCTTCCTCTACTCGATCGGCTACCTCGCGGGCTGGATCGTGGCGCTCTTCGTGGTCGCGGAGCCCATGAAGCGCATGGGCAAGTTCACCTTCACCGACGCCGTCGACGCCAAGTACAACAGTCGCGGCATCAAGCTCGCGGCGGCCATTTCCACCTTGGTTGTCTCGATCTGCTACCTCATACCGCAGATGAACGGCGCGGGCTCGCTGGTCGAGCCGCTGCTGGGGCTGCCGCACTGGGCGGGCGTGATCCTGGTCGGGGTGATCGTGATCACGATCGTCGCCACTGCGGGCATGACCTCGACCACCTACGTTCAGTTCCTGAAGGGCGGGCTCCTCCTCGTCTTCTCGACCATCCTGACCGCAGCCGTGCTGGTCCGCGGCCTGAGCACCCACCCACCGAGCTTGTCGGGCGCCGACGGCGAATCGCTGCTCTACGTACCGGACCGTGCCACGGCGGACGAGCTCGCCGCGACCGGGTATACCCAGAGCCACGCCGCCGGCGATTTCCTCAAGTTCACCAAGGACGGCAAGGCGAGCTGGTGGCGGCGCGACGCGACCGGCGCCCTCTGGCGGACCCAGTGGAAGAGCGGGGCGCTGATCAACGGCGAGACGAATGGCCTGCTCTTCCCCGTCGGGCGGGTCACGGCCGTGGGCGGGCTCGACGCGGATGGCGCTGCCCGCGGCACCGGCGCGCTCGATCCGGTGAGCTACCTCGCCCGGCTGACCCATCCGGACACTCGAATCGAGCAGTGGCACACCGCGACGGTCGCGGACGAGGCCGGCACGAAATACAGCCTCTACTACCCGAAGCAGGTGTCGGGCACCGACCAGATGAAGCCGGGGGTGAAGTTCAAGGTGACGACGCCGTGGGAGAAGCTGAATTTCGTCTCCCTGATGCTCGCCCTGTTCTTCGGCACCGCGGCGCTCCCGCACATTCTCATCCGCTATTACACGGTGCCGAGCCCGGCCTGCGCGCGCAAGTCCACCATCGTGGCCATCGCGTCGATCGGCTTCTTCTACGTCCTGACGCTCTTCATGGGCCTGGGGGCAGCGACCAACGGCACGGTGAACCCGGCCGACAACAACATGTCGGCGCCGCTGCTCGCGCTGTCCTTCGGCGGAGTGCTCTTCGCCATCATCTCCGCGATCGCGTTCGCGACGGTGCTGGGGACGGTCGCGGGCCTGATCGTCGCCGCCTCGGGCGCCGTCGCGCACGACCTCATGGATCGCTTCATGGGCATGGGGCTCTCCGAGCAGAAGAAGGTGAAGGCCGGCAAGGTGTCGGCGTTCGGGGTGGGGATCGTCGCCATCGTCCTCGGGATCGTCTTTCGGGGCGTGAACGTGAGTTTCCTCGTCGGCTGGGCCTTCGCGGTCGCCGCGGCCGCCAACCTCCCCGCGATCCTGATGCTCCTGTTCTGGAAGCGCACGACCGCCAAGGGCATCGTCGCGTCGATCGCCGTTGGCATCGTCTCGTCGCTCGGCATCATCCTGACGGGTCCGGAGATGTTCGCTGGGCCCTACGGCCTCACCGCAGCCCAGGCCTGGCACCCGCTCGGTCAGCCCGGGATCATCGCCATCCCGCTGAGCTTCCTCGCGCTGGTGGTGGTTTCGCTCGTGACCCGGCCAGGGCGCGCGGCCGTGACCGCCGCTGCCGCGAGGTAGAGGCCTCGACCTCTCGCCCGGAGCGACGACGACGCTCCCCCCTCGCTAGCATCCGAGCTACCCTGCGCCACCCGGCATCGCCAAAGAGAGTATTCCCATGCGAACCACTACTTTCAGTTCCGTCTTGATCCTGCTGATGGGCTTGTCGTTCGACGCCGCCGCGCAACCGGCCGCGCCGGCCCCCGAGGCCCCGCCCGTGACCGCGCCCGAGGCTCCCGCCGCCGCCGAGCCCACGGAGGCACCCGCGGCACCCGCCACGACAACCGAGGCGGCGGCAGCGGCCCCCGCCAGCGCGACCGCGGCGCCCGCACCGGTCGTGGCTCCGCTCCCGCCGGCTGCGACAACGACGGCGCCGCCCCCGCCAGCCGACGCGGCGCCCGAGAAGACCTTTCCGAGCTTCAAGTTCTACGGCTTTGCGCGCCTCGATGCCGCCTACGCGACGCGGCGCATGTTCAACCCGCAGTGCGGGTTCTGGGTCTTGAGCCCCGACATGCCCGGCGCGGACGAGGCTGAGTTCGTGCTCTATCCCCGCTGGACCCGGTTCGGCGTCGATGTCGCCGTCGCCGAGCCCGCCGAGGGCGTGGCGATCGACGCGAAGGTCGAGATCGACTTCAACAACGGTGGCACGGCGGCGGGCTCCGAGTCACGCGCCACTCCGCGCATGCTGCACGCCTACGGGCAGCTGAAGGCGGGGGACTTCCAGATCCTGGGCGGCCAGACCTCGGACCTCGTCGCGCCCCTCATCTATGGCGGCATGGAGCAGGTCCTCTTCTGGAATGGCGGCAACCTCGGTGATCGTCGGCCGCAGCTCCGGGTCACCTACGGCCCCGAGTTCGGTGCTGCCAAGGTGCTGCTCGCCGCCGCGGCCGCCCAGAGCGGCGCAGTGGACATGCAGGATCTCGACGCCGACTCGGTCATGGATGGGGTGGCCTCCGCGCGCCCCGCCGTCCAGGGCCTGGCCGAGCTGCAGATCAAGCTCGATCCGGAGGCCAAGCAGCCGCTCCGGGTCGGCATCTCCGGGCACTACGGCGCCAAGCGTATCGCGGTCGGCGGCAGCGAGGAGATGTTCAACGTCATCGCCGGCGTCGCGCACCTGTCGATCCCGGTGAGCGTCCTCACCCTCCAGGCCGAGGGCTTCTTGGGCGAGAACCTGAGCGACCTCCGCGGCGGCATCGGCCAGGGGATCGAGCTTCGCGACCTCAACGGCGACGAGGTCATGGACGAGGGCGTCACGATCCCGGCGAAGGGCGGCTTCGTGCAGGCGCAGGTGGATGCCGTGCCCTGGTACTCGCTCCAGGTCGGCGCCGGCGTCGACAATCCGAAGGGCGTGAACGTCGGCGGTCGGGGCCTGAACCAGACCTTCCACTTTGGCAACGCCTTCAAGCCCTACAAGCAGTTCGTGGTCGGCGCGGTCTACGACTACTTCTTCACCACCTACAGCGGGCCGATGGCCGAGGGCGAGTCACACCGCTTCGCCCTCTACACGATGGTCCCGTTCTGAGCGGCCGCTCGGGGCCGCAGCGTCACCGGCCGCGGCCTCCCCTCACGCGGCACCGGCGGCGAGCACCACCCGGCGTGGCGTCACGATCGCGTCGGCGAGCGGCGCGCGGGCGGTCGCGCCCGGCCAGACCACGCACCGGGTGAGCAGGCCGCTGCCCTCGACCGCGGCGCCGTCGCCCACCAGCGACTCGACCAGCGTGACCGCCGCGGAAACCTGCGCGGTCGGCGCCGCCCAGGCGCTCGCGCCCCGCCGCGCGAGCCAGGCGAGATTGGCGGCGAGGTAGTCCGGCGGGGTGCCGGCGTCGGCGAAGCACCCGTGGTGCAGAACCGAGCGCACGCGTCCGCCGCGCCGGAGCCAGGGGAGCGCGAAATCGCCGATCAGGCAGCCCATCTCGGGCAGAGCCCCGAGCGCGCGCGCCCCGAGCGCGGCGACGCCGACGTAGTCCCCGCCGCTCGCCTCCTCCCCAAACCGCTCGCCCCGCAGCCGGACCACGCAGCGGTCGGCGTCGAGCCCGACGGTCCCCGTCCCGCGCGGGCGCGGCGCCACCACCAAAGTGAGGCCGTCGTCAGCGGCTGCCGCGAGCTCGACGAGCGGCGGATCCACCACGACGTCGCCGTTGTAGACCAGTATCGGCGGCGTCCCCAGCAGGGCGCGAGCCCCCGCGACGCCCCCGGCCGTGCCTCGGACCACGGGCTCGTGGACGGCGTGGAGGCGAACGGCGAGGCGGTCGATCCACGGCGCGAAGGCCCCCGGCAGCCAGTGGGTGTTGAGCAAGGCCTCCCGGTGACCCGCGGCCGCGAGCTGGTCGGCGACCTGCGCGAGCAGGGGCCGGTCGCCGAGCGGGACCAGTGGCTTCGGAAGCTCCTCGGTCAGCGGCCGGAGCCGGGTCCCGAGCCCGGCCGCGAGGATCATCGCGCGCGGCATGACCGGAGCATGGCCGAGCCCCGGGCCAAGGCCCAGATCCGGCCAGGCGCTGGCCGAAAACTTCCCCCCGAGCCCGGCAGCGTGGTAGCCGCCTCGGCATGTCCGGGGCCCGCCGAGCTGCCGCCGTCGCCCTCTTCGGCGCCCTCTTCGGGCTGCTTTCGCCCAGCGCAGGCTGCGGGACCAAGGCCGTCGGGGTCGAGGTCTGCCGCTCCATCGAGGAGGCCCGCTGCGAGGCCGTCGCGAGCTGTCCTTCGCCCTACGGGGTCGAGGACGTCGAGGCCTGCCAGCGCTTCTACCGCGACCACTGCCTGCACGGGCTCGACACCGAAGACGAGCCGAGCGACACGGCCGTGAAGCGCTGCGTGGCTGCCGTCAAGGCCGCCGGCCGCTGCGCCGCGGAGGATCCCGAGGCGACCCTCGCGGACTGTGACGACTCCACGCTGGAGCTCACCCGGGACGCGGAGGAGGGGGCCTCCGTGTGCGAGCTCCTCGACCGGCCGGAGCTCCTGGCCGATTGCGCCTTTCTGACCGAGTCCGGAGAGGACGACGACGGCTCCGCCGGCGCGACGGGGGGCGACGGCGACGGCGACGGCGGAGACGGTGGCGAGACGGGCGGAGACGGTGGCGAGACGGGCGACGACGGGGGCGCGACGGGGGCCGGCGGCGCCACGAGCTGCGACTTCGGGACGTCGGCCTGCGCGCAGTGCCTCGGCGCGAGCTGCTGCGCAGAGTACGAGGCCTGCGGGAGCAGCGAAGACTGCAACGCCCTGCGCGCTTGCGTCGCCGCCAACGAGACCGTGATCGAAAGCGCCTGCCCGCTCGAGCTGGAGCCGGCCGTGCTCGAAGCTTGCCTCGAGCCCCTCTGCGCGGACGCGATCGCCGGCTTCGAGCGGTGGTACGCGCTCGGCGTCTGCATGCTGGAGCACTGCGCCTCGAGCTGCTGAGGGACGAAGGACGCGAAGCGCCCCCCGCCGCCGCCGGGCCTCCCACCTCCCGCGCACCGGCCAGCGCGAGCCCAAAGGTGACAAGAGGAGGCCCATCGAGGGCGGCCGACCCGGGGCTCGTGCGTTCCTCACGCGATCCTGCCCTCCCCCCTCCGGCTGGGTAGGCGTCGTGTGCTGGCCGACGACGTGGTTCCAGGCACCAGCGTTGACGGCGCCGCAGTCGAGCTGGAAGTAGGCGCCGGAGTCGAGGCCCGCACCCGGCTTGAAGGCGAAAGCGGAGCGGCGGTTGCAGCGATCGGTCACGTCCTGGTCGTACAGGCGCGCCTCCCACTCGCAGGTGGGTGAGTACTCCGCGCACTTGCCCATCCAAGCGACGTAGCCGTTGGAAACGTTAGCGAAGTTCACGACGCTCGGGCTGATCCAGGCCTCCCAGGTGAGGCTGCCAGTGGTCGGGATCGAGAGGCGCGAGTCCGAGGGGATGGAGAGGTACTGGCCCGCGCCGTCGAAGCGAGCGGCGAGGTCCCCGTTGGGGAGCTCCGCCTGCGCGACGGGATCGCGGTGGTAGGTCCCGGCGGCGAGGCCGCCCGCCCGATCGGGCTCTGTGCCCGAGTCGTGGCTCATCGCCCAGTAGCCGACGGGTCGATCGCAGCGTACCGCGGCGTCCTAGGTGGTCGGAGCCGAGCCATCGCATCCAGCGCCCGCCGCGCCGCTCGACCCGCCAACGCTGCTCTTGACCCCGCCACCGCCCCCGGTCTCCCCGCTCCGTCCGACGCGACCCCGCCCGACGCGGCCCCGCCCGCCGCGCCGCTGCCGCCGCGACGCCGCGCGACCCTAACATCCCCGAGGAACGCCCGCGGAAGCAGCGGCGCGGCCCGACGGTCGGCGACCGGAACGGCCGGGCGGTGAGTCGAGGTTGCTCGGCGGTCACCGGCCCTGCTAGAGCAGCCGTCGCCATGCGCACCCGCGTCCCGCCAGCGGCGCTCCTCGGCCTGCTCCTCGCCGTCGCTTGCCGCGACGAGACCGACGAGAAGCCCTTCGAGCGGCCGACGCGGGTGTCCATCGATCCCACGCTGCTCGAGGGAGTCTCCTGCGCCGACGCGCCGGGCGCCCTGCGGAGCTACGTCGCGACCCTGACCGACCGGACACCGTTCCCCGACCAGCCCGTCCTCTCCGCCGAGGTCTGCGCGGACCGCTGCTGGGCGTACAACGCCGAGGGTGAGTTCCTCGGCCGGGTGACGGGCGCGGCGGGCGCGGGCGCGACCGTCGAGGTCGTCGGGGGCGCCGCCGGCGCCGTGACGACGGTGACCGCCGACGAGACCACCGTGACCTGCTCGGTCACCTGCGACCCGGTGGATCTGCCGAGCTCGGCGCCGGTCCCCTGCGCGCTCCCGGTGGCGTTCGCCTTCATCGCCGCGGGCCACCGCTACACGGCTAGGGTGGAGGGCTACGCTCGCGACGATCTGGTCCCCTTCGCCAAGGGCTCGCCCGAGCTCGTGGATCCAGTCACGGGCGCGCTCGTCTTGCCGACCTGGGTCTGGGAGTGCAGCGAGCCGGCCATCGCCGTCACCAACTGGACCACCTACCCGCGCGGCTGCGCCCTCCTGTCCGAGCCCGGCGGGACCGAGGAGACGGCGCTCGTCGTCCCGGTATCGTCCTTGCTCGGGGAAAGCACCTGCGGAGACGGCGAGGGCGAGGTGGCGGAGCTCCGGCTCACCCTCGACGGCTCGCTCACCCGCAGCGTCGGCTGCGACGCGCCGGCGCGCTTCACCGCAGACGACGGGCTCGAGCTCGCCGACGGCCGGACGCTCCGCGTTGACGTCGTCGCGCTCGCGGCCGACGGCGCTGCGGCCGGGACGACGACCTGCTTCGTCAAGGTCGCGCACGGCGTCGAGGCGACCGCGACCTGCGACCCGCTCCCGCCCGTGGACGGCGCGAACGATCGCTGATACCCCTCGGTCGTGCGCCGGAGCGACGACCCTTCCTTCGGAACCGCGCTCCCGCGCCCCGGCCCGGCGCTCACCGCGGTCCTCGCTGCGCTGCTGGGGCTCTGGATCACCCTGGCGCTGGCCGTCAACTGGGGCCCCGAGGCCCTGGCCCAGCTCGCCAGCGAGGTCTACGCGGCCGGCGCCGGCAGGGTCACCGCCCTCAGCCGGCTGGAGCTCTGGCGCCTGGTCACCGCCTCCGCCCTGCACGAGCCGCAAGGGCTCGGCTCGATCTTCTTCAACCTCCTGGGCCTGTATTTCCTCGGCCCGAACCTGGAGAAGACCTGGGGGAGCCGGCGCTTCTTGCTCTTCTTGCTCGGCGCTTCCCTGGCAAGCTACGGACTGCAGGCGCTGGCGCTGGTCCTGCTTCCCGCTGCGGTCGGTCGGCGCCTCGCCCCGGACGCTTGGGTCGGCGCGATGCCCCTCGTCGAGGCGATCGCGATCGCGTGGGCGACGAGCTTCCGCGGCCGCGTGGTCAACCTCTTCTTCGTGCTGCCCGTGAGCTCGCGCGGGCTGGTTCTGTTCGTGGTGGGGGCGAGCGTCCTCGCCGTGATCGCCGCCCAGATGCCCCCCTCGGGCCTCATCGCCCCGTTCGGCGGGATGCTCGCCGGGTGGCTCCTCGGGGGCGAGCCGATGACCCTCCGGCGCCTCTGGCTGACCTTCCGCCTGCGTGCCCACGAGCGGGAGCTCGACGCGCTCGCCGCGCGCCGGCGGCGCCGCGCCGCGGCGTCCGGCCTGCGCGTGGTCCCGGGGGGGGGCGCGGCGCGGGAGCCAGGGGCCGAGCCGGACGCGGAGCCCGGTCCAGGCGGCGGCCCGCGCCTGCTCCACTAGATACCCCTCCCCCCCGGGCGGCGGCGGGCCGCCGAGCTGGGGCGGACGTCGGTCCCCGCTCCCGCTACCCGAGGAAACCGGCGCGCCGCCGCCGCGCGGTTCACCCGGGGAGCGGATGTGATAGACGCCTCCCCATGCAGGAAATCCTCGACCACGAGGGCGTCTCGCGGGGACTCCGGCGCATCGCCGTCGAGCTCGTCGAGCGCCACCGCGGCGCCGAGGAGCTGATGCTGGTCGGCATTCGGCGCGGGGGTGTGCCAGTGGCGCACGCGCTGGCTCGGTGGTTGCTCGAGCTCGAGGGGCACGCGGTCCCGGTCGGCAACGTCGACATCACGCTCTACCGCGACGACGCCGCGACGGCGCTGCCGAACCCGCGGATCGGCCCCAGCGAGATCCCCGGCGGCGTCGAGGGACGCCGCGTGGTCCTGGTCGACGACGTCGTCTACACGGGCCGGACCGTCCGCGCCGCCATCGACGCGCTGATGGACTTCGGGCGACCCCGCCGCCTCGAGCTCGCCGCCGTGATCGATCGCGGCGGGCGCGAGCTCCCCATCCAGCCGGACTACGTGCTGCGCACCATCGACGTGGCGGCGAACGAGCGCGTCGATCTGATCGAGGAGCCCGCGGGCCTCCGCGTGGTCGTCCAGCCCCTCTCCTGCCCCTCCTCCTTTCCTGCCCCGCCATGAGCGACGACCGCCTCCCCCGCCTCCTCGGCATCGAGGATCTCAGCCGCACGGCCGCCGACCGCATCCTGGACACCGCGGAGGTGTTTCTCGATCTGAACCGCCGCGCCGTGCGCAAGGTCCCCACCCTCCGCGGCAAGACCATCATCAACGTGTTCTACGAGGCGTCCACGCGCACGCGAACCTCCTTCGAGCTCGCGGGCAAGCGGCTGAGCGCCGACGTCGTCAACATCAGCGTCGCCACCTCGAGCACCAAGAAGGGCGAGACGCTGCGCGACACCATCGCCACCCTCGACGCGATGCGCGCGGACGTCGTCGTCCTGCGCCACGCGGCGTCCGGCGCCCCGCGCTACGTGGCCGACCGCATCCATGCCGCGGTGATCAACGCCGGGGACGGCATGCACGAGCACCCGACGCAGGCGTTGCTCGACGCCTTCACCATCCGCCAGCGGAAGGGCTCCGTCGCCGGCCTCACCATCGCCATCTGCGGCGACATCGCCCACAGCCGCGTCGCCCGCTCCGATGCCCAGCTCTTCCGCCTGCTCGGCGCGGAGGTGCGCCTGGCGGGGCCGCGCACCCTGTTGCCGCGGCACACCCGCTTCCTCGGTTGCCCCGTCTACGACCGCATCGAGCCCGCCATCGAGGGCGCCGACGTGGTGATGATGCTGCGCATCCAGCAGGAGCGACTCGGCGGCGCCGTCTTCCCCACGCTGCGCGAGTACGCCCGCTTCTTCGGGCTCAGCCGGGCGCGGCTCGAGCGCGCGCACCCGGAGGCGATCGTGATGCACCCCGGCCCGATGAATCGCGGCGTGGAGATCGCCGACGACGTCGCCGATGGCCCCCGCAGCGTCATCCTAGAGCAGGTGGAGGCCGGCGTGGCCGTGCGCATGGCCATCCTGTACCTGAGCGCGCGCGAGCCCGGCCAGCCCGTGGGCGCCTGAGCCCCTGCGCGGCCGGTGCCGGTCCCGGTCCTGGTTCCGGTGCCGGTCCCGGTCCCGGCTCCTGAACCTCCACCTCTCCCCCGTCACCTCGAAGCCCCGTTGAGCAGCGCAGAGAAGCGCTGCGCACCCGCGGCTCCCCTCAGGCCGGATCGATGTCCACCTGCTCGACGGTCGGCATTAGGCCATCGCCGAGGAACCGGCGCGCCACCGCCGCGAAGCCCTCGGGCAGGTCACTGACGAGCAGCTCCAGCCGAGGCCCGCCCTGTCCCGCGACGCCGGGCCGGATCCGCTCCTCGCGGAGCAGGTCCGCCACGGCCTCGGCGGTGGCGTCCGCACTGTCCACGACGGGGACGGGGCGCCCGGCGAGCGCCTGGGCCGCCGCCACCACCAGCGGCGCGAGCAGGGGGTAATGCGTGCAGCCGAGCACGATCACGCCAGCGCCCTCGGCGATGACCGGCTCCAGGTAGCGCCGCACCGCGAGCTCGGGGACCTCCCCCTCCGTCCAGCCCTCCTCCACCAGCGGCACCAGCAGCGGCGCAGCCTGGGCGACGACCTCGATCCGGGTCGTGATCCGGGCGACGGCGCGCGGGTAGGCCCCGGAGCGGATCGTCCCCGGGGTGCCGAGGACGCCGATCTTGGGCACGACGCCCCCGCTCGCGCTGGCCACCGCCGCGCAGGCCCGCACGGCGGCGCGGGCGCCCGGGTCGATCACGCCGAGCACGGGCAGATCGAGCTCGGTACGGAGCAGGTCGAGCGCCACCGCGCTCACCGTGTTGCAGGCCACCACCAGCGCCTTCACGTCCCGGCGCGTCAGGACGCGGGCGCAGCCGCGGGCGTACCGGATCACCGTCTCCGCCGAACGGGTGCCGTAGGGCACGCGCGCCGTGTCGCCGAGATACACGATCCGCTCGGTCGGCACCGCCCCCAGGATGGCGCGCACCACGGTGAGCCCACCGAGCCCCGAGTCGAAGACGCCGATGGGTCGCGGATCGACGGGGCCGAGCTCTCCCATGGGGGCCGGAACCTTGGCGCGACCTCGCCGCGAAGGTCAAGACCTCGCGCCGATGGGCCCCGCGCCGCCCGTCGCCTACGGCGAGCCCGCCGGCGCCGGCGGCGGCGCCGAGGATCCGCGCTCGGGCGGTGAACCGAAGGGCGGGCCTAGCCCGACAAGCCCCCGGCGCCGCCGCTCGGCGCGCAGCCGATCGAAGCGGCGCTGCTGGTCAGCGTCGAGCAGGGCCCGGATCTCGGCGTCGATCCGCTCGCCGTGCTCGTGCATCGGCGCCCCACAGTCCTTCATGATCCGCTTGTGGACCCGCTCCATCTCGGGCTCGTGACGCCGGAAGATCGCGTCAACCTGCCGCGATTGCTCCGCCGACAGCCCCAGCCGGCGCACGAACCCGTGCCGGCGCTGGGCGACGCGGCCGGGGCCGACCAACTCCGCCTGCTGCCGGGCATCCCTGGCGTACATGCCCGCGGCGCCGGTCAGCGCGCCAAGCAAGAAGACGCCACCCAGCACCAACGCTCCCGTCAGACGCTTGCTCATCACCATGCCTCGAGCTCCACGATGCCGTAAGCCAACGCGGCCTCCTTCTCGACCTCGCGCGCGCTCATCACTGCACCGATGGTGGCCACCCCGGCGATCAGCAGGCCCGCGCCGAGCGCCGCCCGGCCGAACTGCGCCACGCTCGACAGCCAGTCCCCGACCCGCGAGCTCGGGGCCGCTTGCACCCCCTCGACCGCGATGGCGGCGAGAACACGCTCCTCGAACCCCGGTCGCGCCGTGATCGAATCAGTCGCCGCCGCCAGGCGAGCGAGGCGCCGATCGATGTCGTCGTCGAGCTCAGTCATGGTCTTGCCCTCGCTTGCGTAACGTCGCGCGCGCGCGCACGAGCTTCTGCTCCACCGCACCCTCACTGCACCCCAGGATCTCCGCGATCTCCGCGGTCTCCCGCCCCTCGACGGCCTTGAGCACCAGCGCCGCCCGCTGCTCCGCGGGGAGGTCGGCGAGCCAATCGTCGAGCTCGCGGAGGGCGACGTGGGCCTCCGGCGAGCCGGCGCCGCCCCAGGGCCCCTCCGGGAGGTGATCGGTCGGCAGGGGCCGCCGCGCCCGGCTCCGCAGCGCGTCGATGGCGCCGTTGGACACGATCCGATAAAGCCAGGTTTCCAGCGCGGATCGCTGGTCGAACCGCCCCTCGGCGAGGGACCGGAACGCCTTCACGTAGGCCTCCTGAACCACGTCCTCGGCCTCCTCCTCGCTGCCCAGGATGCGCGCCGCGAGGCGCACGAGGCGCGGGCTCGTCGCCCTGACGATCTGGTGAAACGCCCCCGCGTCCCCTCGGGACACCCGCGCCGCGACCTCTGCCAGGCTATCCAATGGCGGCTCATCTCCGTTTGCAGCCCGTTCACTGGAAGTCCGACGTCGGATGGCACCGGCTCCCTACGGTCCGAACCTGGCCATGCTAGCCCAGCTTGGTGCGGGGTCGTCGGCCCCGAAACCACTAAAAAAAAACTGGGCACTGCGGTAGGGAGAGCCTACCCCCGAACGTCCAAGGCACGCATGACCGCACCGGACCCCCAGGCCACCCAAAAGGACAACGAAGTCGCCCAGATCCTGGCCCAGTCGCGGTCGCGCGGGCTCCGGAGGTGGGTCCTGCGCGGGGTCGTCGCCGTCGCGGTCCTCGGCGGCGGCTGGGGCCTCTACTCCTGGCGGTCGGGCGCTGCCTCGGCCACCCGGGTGGTCTACCGGACTGAGCCCTTGGCGCGCGGCGATCTCGCGGTGAAGGTGACCGCCACCGGCACGCTCGAGGCGCTCAATTCCGTCGACGTCGGCGCCGAGATCACCGGACGCGTGGTCGAGGTGCTGGTCCAATTCAACGACCAGGTCACCGCAGGCCAGGTGCTGGCCAAGATCGACACGGAGACCTACGAGGCCCGAGTGGAGGAGGCCCAGGCCCAGCTCTCGGCGCGTTACGCCTCCGTGAAGAACTCCAAGGCCACCCTCAACGAGGCCAAGCTCAAGCTCGAGCGGGTGAAAGCCCTGCATGCGCAGGGCCTCTCCCCTCAGCAGGATCTGGAGACGGCCCAGGCCGCCGTCGAACGGGCGGAGGCCTCGGTCACCAGCGACAACGCCCAGGCCACGCTCTCGAACGCCTCGCTGAAGGTCGCCAAGAGCAACCTCGACAAGACGGTCGTGACCTCGCCCATCGACGGCGTGGTCCTCGACCGCCTGGTCGAGCCCGGCCAGACCGTCACCTCGGGCCTACAGACCCCCGTGCTGTTCACCATCGCCGCCAGCCTCGACGCCATGCGCCTCGAGATCGCGATCGATGAGGCGGACGTGGGTGTCGTCCAGAAGGACCAGCCCGCCGCCTTCACCGTCGATGCCTACCCCGACCGAAAGTTCCAGTCGCAGGTGTTGACGGTGAAGAACCTGCCGAACACCGCCTCGTCGGTGGTCACCTACACGGCGTGGCTCGCCGTCGACAACGAGGAGAGCCTGCTCCGACCGGGCATGACCGCGACCGCGGAGATCACCGTCAGCGAGGTCAAGGACGTCCTGCTCGTCCCCAACGCCGCCCTGCGATTCACCCCACCGGACACCAACGCCCAGGCGGGCATCAGCCTCACGTCCCTGTTCCGCCGAGGACGGCCGAGCGGGCGCTCAGGGGCCGGCTCCCCCGCTCCCTCGGCGTCGGCCGGCGGCGCGCGAGCAGCCCGGACCAAGACCGTCTGGATCCTGCGCGACGGGGCCCCGCAGGCGGTGACCGTGACCACCGGCGCCAGCAGTGGCGCCAAGACCCGCGTACAGTCGCCCGAGCTCGTCGAGGGCGCGGCGGTCATCGTCAACGCCACCGAGGCGAAGGAGTGACCACAGTGTCCGGCGCGGACCCCGTGGTGGAGTTCCGCAGTATCGAGAAGGTCTACGGCCGGGGTGACTACGCGGTGCGCGCGCTGGACGGGGTCGACCTCGCGATCCAACCCGGCGAGTTCGTGAGCATCATGGGCGCGAGCGGCTCCGGCAAGAGCACCGCGATGAATGTCATCGGGTGCCTCGACGTCCCCACCGCCGGGTCCTACTGCTTCCGCGGGGTCGAGATCGGTACGCTCGACCAGGACGAGCGCGCCCTCATCCGGCGGCACTTCATGGGGTTCGTGTTCCAGGGCTTCAACCTCCTCGCGCGGACCACGGCGCTCGAGAACGTGGAGCTGCCGCTGGTCTACCGGCGGGTGCCCGCGGGTGAGCGCCGCCGGCGCGCGCTCGCCGCGCTCGCCCAGGTCGGACTCAGTGATCGGGCCTTGCACACGAGCGCCGAGATGTCGGGCGGGCAGATGCAGCGCGTCGCCATCGCGCGCGCCATCGTCACCGAGCCGTCGCTGCTGCTCGCCGACGAGCCAACGGGAAACCTCGACTCGACCAAGAGCCTCGAGATCATGGAGCTCTTGACGGCGCTGAACCGCGAGCGGCACATCACCGTGGTCATGGTGACGCACGAGCCCGACATGGCAGCCTTCGGCTCGCGCACGGTCCACTTCAAGGACGGCAAGATCCTCGCCGAGGAGGCCGCGGCATGATCTGGGTCACCCTGGTCATGGCGCTCCGCGAGGTGAGGCGCAACGCGCTGCGGTCCTTCTTGACCATGCTGGGCATCGTGATCGGCGTCGGCGCCGTGATCGCCATGGTGACCATCGGCAAGGGCGCGACCGCCCAGGTCACCAAGGAGATCAGCTCGCTCGGCGAGGATCTGATCATGGTGCGCCCCGGCGCGGACCGCCCCGGGCCCGGCGGCGTGCGGGAGGCGGCCAAGCCCTTCGAGCGCGCCGACGTCGAGGCCATCCGCCGCGAGATCGTCGGCATCGTCGCGGTCACCGGGACCGCCGGCCGCTCGGCGACGGTGGTGTACGGGAACGCCAACTGGCCCACCACCGTCACCGGCTGCGACGCCGACTACCTCACGGTCAGCGGCAGCGCCGTGGCCGAAGGCCGGCCGTTCACAGCTGGCGAGATCGGGGCAGCGACCCCGGTGTGCATCATCGGCACCACCATCCGGGAGGAGGTCTTCGGCGGAGCGGACCCGCTCGGCGCCCGCCTCCGGGTCGGGACGCTCTCCTGCGAGGTGGTGGGCATCCTCGCCGAGAAGGGCGAGTCCTCGATGGGTCAGGACAAGGACGACACGGTCCTGATGCCGATCTCGACCTTCCAGCGCCGCCTCGCTGGCAGCGACGACGTCTCCGGCATCCAGCTGCTGGCGGCGAAGGATCAGTCCATCGACGTGGTGCAGAGCCAGGTCATGGCCCTGCTGGCGGAGCGCCGGCGGATCCTGCCCGGACGCCCCAACGACTTCTCGGTGCGCAACGTGCAGGAGATCGCGAGCGCGATGAGCTCGGTCACCACGACGCTGACGGGGCTACTCGGCGGGATCGCCGGCGTGAGCCTGCTGGTCGGGGGCATCGGGATCATGAACATCATGCTGGTGAGCGTGACCGAGCGCACCCGCGAGATCGGCACCCGCCTCGCCATCGGCGCGCTGGCGAGCGAGGTACTGCTCCAGTTCCTGGTCGAGGCGATCGTGCTGTCCGTGCTCGGCGGGGTGATCGGTATCGGCTTCGGCCTGGGGCTGTCGTACCTGGCGACCCGCGCGATGTCGCTCCCCTTCGTGGTGTCGACCGAGGTGGTGGTCGGCGCCTTCCTGTTCTCCGCGGTGGTGGGGGTCGCCTTCGGGTACTTCCCCGCCCGTCAAGCCGCACGGCTCAACCCCATCGAGGCGCTCCGCCATGAATGATCCGGCCCGCATCCTCACCCTCACCCTCTGCCTGTCCGCCCTCGCCCCGGCCGCCGCGGCCCAGGCAGAGTCGGCGACGACCACGACCGAGGCCGCGCCGACCGCGCTCAGCGCCGACGAGGCAGTCGTCCTTGCCCTGAAGCAGAGCCCGAGCTTCCGCACCAGCGAGCTCTCCTACCAGCAGGCGGACGCGCGGGTCCGCGGCGAGGAGGGCACGTTCCCCTGGACGTTCCAGGCCGACGCCGGCGTCACCCACACGGAGTCGCCGTCGTTCAATCAGACCGGCGATCTCGTCACCACCAACACGGACACCATCGGCGGCGGCGCCCAGCTCGACAAGGACTTCGCGACCGGGACCTCCCTCAGCCTGCGGCTGGAGGGCGATCGGTACGACACCAACCGCCCGCTGACGTCACTGTACGGGGCCGCGCCGCGACTCGACCAGGTCGGCTACGACATGGCTGCGCGCGCCACGGTCACCCAGCCGCTGCTCCAGGGCCGCGGGCGCGAGATCGGGCTCGCCCCGCTCCGGACGGCGCGCATCGCCCGGACCCAGGCGGAGCGGGCGCGGGATCTGGCAGCGAGCGGGCTCGCGCGCGACGTGCTGTCCGCGTATTGGGAGGCCTGGTACGCCGGGCGCACGGTTGCTCTCGAGCGAGAGGCGCTGAAGCTGGCTGAGGATCAGCGCCGCGCCGCGGAGGCGCGCCGCGACGCGGGGGCGTTGGCGCCGGTCGATGTGCTGACCTTCTCCAACCGCGAGGCCGAGCTCCGGGAGTCCCTGGTCACCGCGCTCGGCACCGTGCGCCAGCGCCGGCTCGCGCTCGATCAACTCGTGGGCGGGCGCGTCGCCACGGCCGACCTCGTCGGCGAGCCCCCCGCGGCGATCCGGTTGCCGAGCGAGACGGCGCTGGTGGCGGCGCTGGAGACGAGCTCGCCCGAGCTCGCCGAGCTTGCCGAGCGCGTGCGTCTCGCGGAGTCCCAGGCCAAGACGGCCACCGAGCCCTACCGCGCCCGCCTCGATCTGGAGTCGTATGCCGAGGCCCGCGGGCTCGGCGACGACGAGCTCCCGCCCGCGGTCGGCCAGGTGGCGCGGCTCGCGGCGCTGAGTGCGCACCTGGGCCTGGTCTACCGGACCCCGCTCGACGGCCGCCAGCGGTCGTCCGCCCGTGCCGAGGCCGACCTGGCGGTGAGCGTGGCACGCTCGAACCTCGAGGCCGCTCGCCAGCGGGTCCTCGCCTCCGCGCTGACCCTCACCAGCCAGGCGCGCACGTCGCAGGCGCGGTTCGAGGCGGCGAGGAGGACGGCGGAGATCTCGGAGCAGCTCTTCCAGGCGGAGCAGCAGCGCTTCGCCGCCGGCACCAGCACGCCCCTCCAGGTCCAGGTGGCGGAGGACTCGCTCCGGCAGGCACGCCAGCGCGTCGAGCGAGCGCGCGTCGATCTGGCCCTGGCCGCGATCGACCTCGAGCATGCCACCGGAGCGCTGCTCGATCGGTACGTCACGACGGGCGGCCGCGAGTGACTCCCTACGGGATCGGCGCGAGCTTCCCCCGCGCGCGCCGCCGCTCGATCCGGCGGAGCTGGCGCTCCGGCTCGGGGACCACCTCGAAGCGGTGCTGCAGGCCCAGCGTGAGCTCCACGGCGTCGGCGCCCCCGTGCAGGACGGGCAGCGTCGTGTCGGGCCGCGCCGCGTCGCCGCGATCGAAGAAGGAGAAGACCGCGAAAAGGTCCCAGCCCCGCTCCAGGATGGTGAGCGCCGCGCCGAGGGTGAGCCCGAGCCCCGGTCCGGGATCGAGGGTGCGGACATTGGCCCCGTCCCAGGTGAGCTCGCGCGGGGTCCGCGCGTAGGGGAGCCGGTAGTCGATGGAAACCCACGCGCCCCCGTCGCTGGCGCCGAACAGCGCGGCGGCGCTGGCGACGAGCTCCTCGACGAAGAACGGCGCTGCCGGCTCCGGGCGAAAGGCGAGCCCGGTGGTTGCGGTGCCGAGCTCGAGATCGAGCCACACGTGTTGGTCGAGGCGAGGCTTGTACTCGAGGCTCGTCGCGCCCTCCCAGTGGTGCCCGTCGCGACCGAGCAGCGGCCCGCCGCCGCCGCTCACGACCGCGGCGCAGCGTCCCGCGAACGGCACGCGCACTCCCCCGAGCACCCCTTGCCAGACCGGCGCGTCGAGCCCACGCGGCTGCTTGATAGTGAGCTCGGTCGCGGCAAATAGCTCGAGGTGAGGCCCGATCGTGCGGCGGGCGCGGAGGCGCAGCAGGCCGAGATCGGTGAATTTTACGGCCTGACCCGCGAGCTCTCGGTCGGTGACGACGAAGATCACCTCGCCGCCGACCTCGACGACCCCGGTTCCGAGGAGGAGATTGTCCGCGAAGAGCGACCCCGGGCTCGGCACGTAGGTCCGGTAGGTCACTGACTCGGCCACCGTCACCTGGTCCCGCGCCATCCGATCGTAGGTGGTGAGCGCGTCCGGCACCCCGTGAGGCTCGGGAGCCGACCCCTCCGCGCGGGCCCGCATCGCCTCCTCGAGCGTGGGGATCCCGGCGGCCTGGTCGACCGGCGCGGCCGCGGTCGGGTCCCCGGGGTCCGCCGCGCCCTCCGCCCCCGGCGGCGCCGCTTCGTCGTAGGGACCGAGTCCGCGCTCCGCGGTCGGGAGCGCCAGCAGGGGCGGCGACCAGGCGAGCGAGACGAGCAGCGCGCCAGGGCCCGCGACGCCGAGGTGACGGCGCGCGCGCGAACCGACGGGACGTCCGAGGGTACGAATCGACATGGATCTTTCCCCGCGTATTCTCGCTCTGGTCTGGCCATTCACCAAGCGGGTCGAGGGTCGCGCCGCTCGTCCGAGTCGCCGGCGCGGTCGCAGCGGCCTCCCCGGCGGATACGGCCCGGCATCGACTGCGACCCCTGCCCGGGCGGGATCCTTGGCCCCCTGCCTCACCCGGATGTCGCGCCGTCCCCGGTCCCCGGCACGGGTGCGAGCATCGCCTGCTCGTTCGGCGTCAGGTGCGCCTCGAGCCACTCGAGGCGCGGCCGGACGCGGCTCCGGATGCTTCGCTTGGGGGCGTTGCGCATCTCCTGCTCCCAGGTCCGCAGGCGCGGGCGCCCGGCGTTGGCGGCGAGGAGGATCGGCATCCCCGTGACGGGGTCCGCCGCGACCACGAAGAACGAGTGGTAGTGATCCTCGTCGCCCCGCGGACCGTGGATGGTCACCACGTCTCCCGGGATGAAGCCGTCCGCGTGAGCCGCGAGGTGCCCGAAGAACCGCTCGCGATCGGCGAAGCGAATCCGCTCGTCAGGCGTCAGATCGTAGGCGTCGAACCACTCCGGGTGGGCCCAAGCGAAGCTCACGAAGCGCTCGACGCTCCGCTGGTTGTCGATGCCGAGCGCCGAGAAGTCGAGGCGACCCACGATCCGCTGCCGGTCCTGCTCCCGCCCCGCCCACCAGGTGCCACTGGCCCGTTCCAGGGTGTCGAAGACGAAGTCGATGCAGACCTGCGGGACCCGCGGGCGCCCGGCGGCGTCGAAGACCGGGTACTTGTCGTCGTTGAAGCGATACTGGTCCCAGCCGTGCTCGTAGGCCCAACGCCATTGGGGCCGGAGGTTTCCGTCCTGCTGCCCCTCCTCGGTCGTCGGCTCGTCGAACGGGAGCGCCTCGGCGACGGCGGCCGCGATCGCCTCCCGCTGGACCCCGAGCACCGCGTGCCGGCGCCGGGCGAGCGATCGCGCGAGCGCCACCGCCTCCGCCTGCTCGGGGCGCACGACCTCGCAGGCGAGCGTGAGCCGCGCGCCCTCGTGGTCGAGCACGGCGTCCACCCACTCCGCGCCGTAGCGCAGCCGAGCCAGCACGCCGCGATCCGTCCAGCGCTCGACGTTCACCCGATCGACCCCGGCGGTCTCGACCAGATCGTCGAGCGCTCGGTGCAGCGACGGCCCCGGCTCCTCCCCCGCCGGCCACACCCGGTCGAAGAGCAGCAGCCGCGACTTGGCGCCCGCGTCCGGTCCGTCGACGTAGCGATAGTCGAGCTCGTCCCGGCGCAGGCGGAGCGTGATCGCGCCGCGCGCGAGGACGAGCTCGGGGGCGTCGAACAGGTGCCGGAGCTCGATCAGATCCACCAGTGCCACGGCGAGCGCCGGGGACTCGGCGTACAGGTACCCCTCGTGGAGCAGGACCTCCCGCGCCACCGCGGGGCGGCGGCGGAGCGTCGGGTACAGGTCGACCAGCACTGCCGCGGGGGCGCGCGCCCCGGCGATCAGCGAGCGGTAGTGGGCGATCTCCGGCGTCGCGGCCGCGGGCTGCACGGGGGTGCGCCAGAACAGCACCGGTTCGGCCTTGGCCCGCCCGAGTAGCTCCGCGCGATGCACCTCGAGGCCGGGCGCCCCCGGGAGCTCGGGCGCCCGCTCGAGCTCCCGCCGCCGGGCGAGACACCTCGACGCGGCGTGGGCGAAGGCATCGGCAGCGCCCGCGATCGCCGTGTCGTCACCGACGCCGTCCCCCCACCAGAGCCGAGCGCTCGCCCCGGCTGCCCCGGAGACGACCGGAGACGGGTCAACCGGCGGCTCCCCGCCGGTCACCTCGCCCGCCCCGAGGCCGCACCCTGCCCCGAGGGCCCCCAGGAGCACGGCGACGGCGACCTGGCGCATTGTCACGATCTTACCGAACGCGCGGGCGGACGACGAGATTCGCTCGCTCCCTCCCCGCCCTCGATCGGGGGCATCCCGCCAAAGCCGGGGGTTCGGGGCCCGGCGCGTCCCCGGGCCGGGCCCCGGCCGCCGTTCAATTCTTCGACGGAGGGCTCTTGCTCGCGGCCTCTTGCTTTGCGATCTCGTCCTTATAGGCCTGCGAGGGCTCCGGCATCCGCTCGAGCGCCGCCTCCAGCGCCTCCTCGAGCCGGTTGACGAAGACGAACTCGAGCTCGTCCCGCACCTCGCGCGGCACCTCCTCGAGGTCCGCCTTGTTCCGCTCTGGGACGATCACGCGCTTGATGCCGGCGCGGTGGGCGGCCAGGGTCTTCTCCTTCACCCCCCCGATGGGGAGCACCCGGCCCCGGAGCGAGATCTCTCCCGTCATCGCGACGTCGTGCCGCACTCGGGTCCCGGTCAGGAGCGACACCAGCGCCGTAAACATGGTGATGCCAGCGCTGGGTCCGTCCTTGGGCATCGCGCCCGCGGGGATGTGAATGTGGACGTCGCTCTTCTCGAGGAAGTCCTCCGGGATGCCGAACCGCGCGGCGTTGGTGCGGACATAGCTCAGGGCAGCGTGCGCGCTCTCCTTCATCACCTCGCCGAGCTGACCGGTCAGCTGCAGCTTGCCGGTGCCGAACATGCGCGTCACCTCGATGAAGAGGATCTCCCCGCCCACGCTGGTCCAGGCCAGGCCCGTGGCGACGCCCGTCTCCTCGACCCGCTCGGCGACCTCGCTCGTGTACTTGATGGGCCCCAGGTACTCGCGCAGGTTTTCCTCGGTCTGCACCACCCGCGGCTCGGTGTCGCCCTCGGCGACCTTCACGGCCACCCCGCGGATGACGCTGGCCGCGGTCCGCTCGAGGGAGCGCACCCCGGCCTCCCGCGTGTAATGCTCGATGATCTCCTCGACCGCCTCGTCCGTGATCTTGATCTGCTGCTCGGTGAGCCCGTGCTCGTCGAGCTGCTTCGGGATCAGGTGCTGCCGGGCGATCGCGAGCTTCTCGCGCCGCGTGTAGCCGGGCAGCTCCAGGATCTCCATGCGGTCACGCAGGGGCGGCGGGATGGGATCGGTGATGTTCGCCGTGGCGATGAACATCACCGCGGACAGGTCGTAAGGGATCTCGAGGTAGTGATCCGCGAACGAGTTGTTCTGCTCCGGATCCAGTACCTCGAGGAGCGCCGCGCTCGGATCGCCGCGGAAGTCGTGTCCGATCTTGTCGACCTCGTCCATCATGAAGACGGGGTTCACGGTGCCCGCCTTCTTCATGCCCTGGATGATCTGGCCGGGCAGCGCTCCCACGTAGGTGCGGCGGTGCCCGCGGATGGCCGCCTCGTCGTGCACGCCGCCCAGCGAGATCCGATGGAACTTGCGCCCAAGCGCCCGCGCGATGCTCTTGCCGAGCGACGTCTTGCCAACCCCGGGAGGGCCGACCAGACACAGGATGGGGCCCTTCTTGTCGCGCTTCAGCTTGCGGACGGCGAGGTACTCGACGATGCGCTTCTTGACCTTGTCGAGCCCGTAGTGGTCCTCGTCGAGGACGCGGCGGACCTCGCCGATGTCCATGTTGTCCTCGGTCGCCTGGGTCCACGGCAGATCGAGGATCCAGTCGAGGTACGTCCGCACCACCGTGTACTCTGCGCTCCCCACCTGCATGGAGCGGAGCCGCTTGAGCTGCTTCTTGGCGACACCGTCAGCCTCGCTCGGCAGGTTGGCCTTGACGAGGCGCTCCTCGAGCCCGTCGAGATCGCCTTGGTCGCCCTCGTCCTCGCCGAGCTCCTCCTTGATCGCCTTGAGCTGCTGGCGGAGGACATACTCGCGCTGGTTCTTCCCCATCTCCTCCTTGATCTGGGAGTTGATGCGCTCGCGCATCTTGAGGATCTCGAGCTGGCGGGTGAGCAGGCGCAGCACCTTCCGGATGCGCTCCTTGACCTCCACCGTCTCGATGAGCTGCGCCTTCTCCTCCACGGGTGCGTCGAGGTTCGCCGCCACCAGATCGG
This sequence comes from uncultured Polyangiaceae bacterium, assembly GCA_964404725.1. Classification (GTDB taxonomy): domain Bacteria; phylum Myxococcota_A; class Polyangia; order Polyangiales; family Polyangiaceae; genus JAFGBI01. Next base: position 26,439 of record CAYOLF010000007.1, on the reverse strand, counting down.
CGAGCGCCCCGGGCGCCTGGATGGAATCGATGAGCGAGCCGGCCTCGCGCGGCAGCTCGGGCATGAGCTGGATCACCTGCTTGGCGACGTCACGCAGGCTCATGGCCAGCGCCTCCGCCTCCACGTCCTCCACCGGCGGTGCTTCGACCCGCGTGATGCGGGCCTTGAGGAAGGGTGCGCTCTGCGTGATCTCGTCGAGGCGGATGCGCGTCACGCCCTGCAGAATGAGCGAGTAGTTGCCGGAGCTATGCTTCAGGGACTTGAGCACCCGCGCGGCGCAGCCCACCGGGTACAGATCGTTCATCCCCGGATCGTCGGTGGAGGGATCGCGTTGCGCGAAGATCGCGATCACGCTGCCGGACTGGCTCTGCACCTCCTCGACCAGGGCCACGGACTTCTCGCGCCCGACGTCGAAGGGGGCAACCGCCCCCGGGAACAGGACCGCGTTGCGGATGGGGAGCACCGGCAGCTCGTTACCGAACTGGAGTTCTTCCTCGGAGGACGGGGGCGGCGGGGGGGCCTTTTTCTTCTCGGTCATGTCTCGTCCTTGGCGCGGCGCCGGCAGCGCGGGGGCCGTGGGACCGCACCGGCGACGAGCGGGATGCTAACCACCCGCGCGCCGCACGCCAGCGCTGGCATAGCACTCGACCGGCGATTAATACACGCGGGGTGAGGACCGTCTTCTTCGGCACACCCGCCATCGCGGTGCCCGCGCTGCGCGCGCTCCACGAGTCCACAGCCGTCGAGGCGGTCGTGTGTCAGCCGGACCGGCCTTCGGGCCGCGGCCTCGCGCTCACCCCCCCCGCAGTGAAGGTCGCCGCCGCGGGGCTCGGGCTGCCCGTGCGCCAGCCCGTCAAGGTCCGGGACGGGGCGCTCGCCGAGTGGCTGCGTCGGCTCGCCCCCGACGTGGCCGTCGTGATGGCCTACGGTCGCATCCTGCCGGAGGACGTGCTCGCTTTACCACGCTGCGGGTGCGTCAACCTCCACGCCTCGATCCTGCCGCGGTACCGCGGGGCAGCGCCGATCCATTGGGCGGTGATCCGTGGCGAGACGACCACCGGCGTCTCCCTGATGCAGATGGACGCCGGCATGGACACCGGCCCGGTCTTCACGACGCGGAGCCTCTCCATCGGACCCGACGAGACGGCGGGCGAGCTCGCCGAGCGCCTGGCCGAGCTCGCGGCCCGGGTCGTCCGGGAGGACCTCGCGGCGGTCGTGACGGGCGCGGTGGCCGCGGTCCCGCAGGATCCGACGCTGGCGACCCACGCGCCGCCGATACGGAGCGAGGACGCTGTCATCGACTGGACCCGCTCGGCGGCGGACGTCCACGCGCTCGTGCGCGGCATGTCCCCGTCGCCCGGCGCCCGCACGACATACCGGGGCGGCACCCTGAAGGTGCACGGGCTCGCGCTCGCTGCGGACGGACCGACGTCGCCACCGGGCGTGGTCGCCGTCCACGGCCGCCGGGTGTTCGTGGGGACCGGAGCCGGCGCCGTCGAGCTCGTCCGCGCCCAGTGCGAGGGCCGGCGACCGCAGTCGGCGGCGGATCTCGTCAACGGTCGCGCGCTCCGGGACGGCGAGGCACTCGGCGGCTGACCCTCCCGGAGAGGCCCGCCGGCGCCGGCCTCCGTCGAGGTGGGTTCCCGGGCGACGAACGGGTAGACTCACCCGGATGGCGGACGCCGCGGCCCTGCTCGCCGACATCGCCGCCGAGTTTGCCGGCTTCCGCGTCGTTCGGAAGCGGGACAGCCCCCTGTCGATCGCGATCGACCGCGCGCTATACGTGCTGACGCTCGGCCGACAGCGCGCGTACCTCACCCACTACCACACGGTGATCGGCCGCACCCTGTACCTGCCCGACAGCTGGGACCGCACGCCCGAGATCGCCCGAGTCATCGTGCTCCGCCACGAGCGGGTCCACCTCCGGCAGTTCCGGCGTTTCGGCCTGCCGGGAATGGCCGCGATCTACCTCGTCCCGCTGTTCCCGGTCGGCCTCGCCTGGGGACGCGCGTGGCTGGAGTGGGAGGCCTACCGGGAGACGCTCGCTGCCACCGCCGAGCTCCGAGGGCTCGAAGCGGCGCGGTGCCCGGCCCTGCGCGGGGAAATCGTTGACCGCTTCGTCACCGGAGCCTACGGGTGGATGTGGCCCTTCAGGCGGGCGGTAGAGCGCTGGTACGATGACGCCATCCGTGAGCTCGAGGCGAGAACCGACGACTCCTCCCGGCGGGGTGCTCGCCGCGACGATGCCCCGGAGGCCTGACGCTTGACCTCCGCCGTCGTCGGCATCGATCTGGGGACCACGAACACGGTGGTCGCCGCGGTCCGTGACGGACAGGCGATCGCGCTCGCCGACGCCGAGGGGCACCGACTCCTCCCGAGCGTGGTGTCGTTCCACCCGAACGGTGGCGTCCTGGTCGGGCGGGAGGCGAAGGGACGACGGCAGATCGACGCTCGCAACACCGTCTACTCGGTGAAGCGGCTGATCGGCCGCAGCTGGAGCTCGCCGGAGCTCGCCGCGGCGCGCGGGCGTTTCGCGTTCGACATGCGCGAGGGCCCGGGGAACGCGGCGCTCGTCGTGGCGCGCGGCGAAACCTACACGCTGCCGGAGATCAGCGCCTTCGTCCTGCGCAAGGCCAAGCAGCTCGCGGAGCAAGCGCTCGGACAGTCCGTCGAGCGGGCCGTCATCACCGTGCCGGCCAACTTCAACGACCTGCAGCGCGCCGCCACCAAGGTCGCCGGGCGGGTCGCCGGGATCGAGGTCCACCGTATCCTCAACGAGCCGACCGCCGCGGCCCTCGCCTACGGCTTCGGCCGCGGGCACACCGAGCGCATCGCCGTCTACGACTTCGGCGGCGGCACCCTCGACATCACCCTGCTCGATCTCGCCGGCAACGTCTTCGAGGTCCTCGCGACGGCGGGCAACACCTTCCTCGGCGGTGACGACATCGACGTCCTGATCGCCGAGCGCATGGGTGAGGCGTGCCTGAAGCAGCACCGCTACGATCCGTGCAGCAATCGCGACTCGTTCGAGCAGCTCCGGGCCGCGGCGGAGGTGCTCAAGGTGATGCTGTCCTCCGAGACGACGGCGACCATCGACATCCCGGAGTTCGTGCCGGCCCCGGGCGGTCGGATGCTGACGTTCTCATTCGCGATGACGCGCGCCAACCTCGAGGCGTTGATGACACCGATCGTCGACCAGACGTTCGCGGTCTGCAGCGAGGCGCTCACGGTCGCCCGGCTGAGCCCGCGCGACTTCCATCAGGTGCTGATGGTGGGGGGCTCGACCCGGATCCCGCTGGTGCGAGACCGCGTCCGTAGGTTTTTCGGGAGGGAGCCGCTCGGCAACCTCAACCCCGACGAGGTGGTCGCGATCGGCGCCGCCATCCAGGCGAACGCGCTCGCGGCTGGACAGCGGCGGCAGTCGCTGGTGCCCGACCCGCCCGAGCGGCTGCGGCGCGAGTCGGCGCCACCCATCCTGCCCGCGGGCGCGACGCGACCTGCGCACCGCGCCACGCACCCGGGCCTCGGCTCCGTCCCGGCCATCCTGCCCCCGCTCCCGGCGCCGCCGACGCGGACCGCTGCGGGGCAGCCGCCACGACCGCCCCGGCCCGCCGGGTCCGGCCTGGATCCGCTGAGTCCGGCGGCGGGGCGCCCCGGGGCGCCCCCGCGCGGCGCCGACGAGGCCCCGCTGACCCGCAGCCCCGTGCTGCCGGTCGTGACGGCGGCGGGGCTCCGGCCCACGTCTCCGCACGAGCTGCCGGACCAGCCATGGCGCGTCAACCTCGCGCTGCCCCGGCCCCCCGCCGAAGAGGCGGCAGAGCTCGACGAGGACGATCTCGAGGAAATCGACGCTCACCAGGGCGGGAGGGGCACCGACTCCGCGCTGCCAGCCGGCGCCGCCGACTCCACCGACCTCGATTCCATCCCCGACCTCGAGGACGAGGAAGAGGCGCCGCCGACGGACCCCATCCCGGGTGTAGCGCCCCCGCCCGGCCCCATCGAGGCGCCGGTTTCGGCCAGCCCACGGGTGCGACCGGTCGGGCCGATCTCGGTGTCGCCCGCGTCGCGCGTCGGCGTCACCTCCGTCGGTCCGATCACGGGCATCGTCGGGTCCACGATCGCCATGCACGAGGCGCCGTCCGTCGCGGTCCACTCGGTCCGCGGCGTCGACCTCCGCCCGCTGTCGGACACCCCGCTGCTGGTCGACGTCACCCCGCTCAGTCTCTCGGTCGAAACCGTAGGCGGCTTCTGCGACGCCGTCATCGCCCGCAACACGCCGGTCCCCTGCGAGCGGACGCGGGTGTTCGCCACGGCCGCCGATCAGCAGGTCTCCGTCCAGGTCCGCGTGAGCCAGGGCGAGTCGAGCCGCTTCACCGACAACACGCTGCTCGGAGAGGTCGAGCTCGCGGGGCTTCGGCCGGCACTACGCGGGAAGGTCCGCATCGAGGTCACCTTCGTCTTGGATACGGACGGCATCCTCAACGTGCACGCGAAGGATCTGCAGACAGGCCGAGCTACTTCGGCGCGAGTCCGCCTCGTCGGACTCCCCGACAACGAGGATCTGGACGGGCTCGCTGCTCGCCACGCCGCCCACCCGACCCTTTGATCGGATTCGCCCGGTGACCCCGTGACCGCCGACGATCCCAACGTTCAACGCCTCCTAGGCTGGCGAGCGGTGCTCGACCTGGCAAGCTACTACGAGATCCTCGGCGTCCCGACGAGCGCGGAGGCGAGCGCGATCAAGGCGGCGTTCCACCAGTTCGCCCTCGCCTTTCATCCCGACGGCCACCTGGACCACGGGCCGGAGGCCCTCGCGGTGGCGCAGGAGCTGTTCCAGCGCGGGGCAGAGGCGTACCGCGTGCTCTCGGACCCCGAGCTCCGCGGCAAGTACAACCTCGAGCTCGCCAAGGGACAGCTCCGGCTGGATGCGGGGGGCAGCGCGGCGCCGAAGCGGTCGAACTCCGCCGTGAAGTCCCTCGATGAGCTCTGCCGGAGCGCAGCGGCCAAGCTCTGCGCGCAGCGCGCCGATCGGCTCATCTCCGCGGGGAACCTCCGCGAGGCGCGCAACGAGCTCCGGATGGCCATTTACCACGACGGCAACGACAATCGAGCGCTTGAGGAGCGCCTCGAGGCCGTGGACATCGCGCTCTACGCGATGGGAGACTGAGGCGCGCTCGACCGCGGCCGCGCCCGGGCGGCGCCGGCCATGGAGCGGCTCCCGCTCCCGACTCGCCCCGTTGCGCCAGCTCGGTCGCCCCCGCGGGTCCCGCGCCGGGGCGGGGCGGGACCCGCGGGCGGGGCCCCCCCGTCCCGCCCCGCCCGCGGCGCAGGCGAAGACCGCGCGGCGAGTGGTTGTTGCGGTTCGGCCCCGACGCGACTAGGAAAAGCGGGCTCGACCTCGACGCCGGACGGCGCTCGTCGGCGCCATCCGGCGGTGAGGTCGCCGCTCCAGCCCCCTCGCCTGTCTCGGCCTGGGGGTCCGCGGTCCCGCTCCTCGATCGGGAAGGCCGATCAGGCAGGGCCGCGATTCTTCGGGTAATTCTGGCATTGGCGCGCAGAAGTGATAGAACTCGCTCGCCCGTCCCCTCCCCCGCGCGAGTCGGAGACCGACCCGTGGACTGGATCGTATCCCCTGATAGCATCTCGCCACGTTTCCCCACGCGGGGGAGCAGCGAGGGGTCGACCCCGGAAGGTAGAACGTGAAGATCTCCTGCCCTGCGTGCAGCGCGAAGTACTCGATCGGCGATGACAAGGTCCGCGACCGTCTCGCCAAGATCCGGTGCCGCAAGTGCGGCGCGACGATCGTGATCGACGGCAAGGTCGACCCCCCGCACGTGCACACCGCGGACGGAGACGGCGGCGCCGGGGTCGAGGAGGGCACGAGCGCGGAGTCCTTCTCAGTCGATCTGGGTGGGGGCGAGCCGCGCACCATGACCGTCGCCGAGATCGTCTCGGCCTTCAGTACGGGCACCGTCACCGAGCAGACCTTCGTGTGGGCCGAGGGGTTCGCGGACTGGAAGCCCATCAGCGATGTCCCGGAGATCGCCGACCTCGTCCGTAGCAGCCCCTCCGCGGCAGGCGCCCCGGTCGCTTGGGAGGCGCCCAAGGCGGCTGGCTCACTGCGCGCGGCGGCACGCGGCGGACGTGGGGCCGCCGGGGACCTCTTCGGCGGCTACGCCCAGGCCGGCAGCGAGGAGGACGTCACGACGAGCGCCCCGGAGCCGGCTCCCGTCCAGGTGGGAGGCCTCGGCTCCCGCAACGAGTCGTCGGTGCTCTTCTCCCTGAGCGCACTGACCGCGTCGTCGCCGTCCAACCCGACCCTCGGCGCCGCCAGCGCCTCGCGCGGGACCACCACGGCGTCCGGCCACGACTCGGGCCTCATCGACCTGCGCGCGATGGCCGAGCAGGCGCCAGCTGCAGGTACCGCCAGCGGTCCACTCGGCGGCTCGCCGCTGGGAGTGGGGGGCGCCCCGCTGATGAACTCGCCCTTGATGAACGCGCCCCTGGGCATGGCGGCGCCGCTCGGTGGCGCCTCGGCTCAGGTCGCGTCCATCGCCATCCCGGACCTGCCCCCACGTCGCTCCAACGTCGGGCTGATCGTGGGGGTAATCGGCGTCCTGGTTGGGGTCGTGGCCATCATCGCGGTGGTGTCGCAGACCAGCAAGGAGCCCGAGCCGGTGGCCCCGGCCGCGCCCAGCGTCGTGTACATCGAGAAGACGGTCACGGCGCCGCGCGACGAGGACGAGGACGACGACGCGAAGCCGCCGGCGACCGGTGAGGGCACGGACGAGGCGCCGCCAGACGCTGGCGCCCCCAAGCCGAAGACGGGTGGGACGTGGAAGCCGCGAGCGAAGGCCACCGCTACGTCGGGGAGCAAGGGTGGCAGCACGGCGCCCGCGCCCACGGCGACCGCCAAGAAGACCGGCGGTTGCGGCTGCCCGCCGGGCGATCTGCAGTGCGCGATGCGTTGCGCCGCCAAGTGAGGCCCCGAAGCGGGGAACCGAACCGGCGCGACCGACCGCTGGCACCTCGCTGTTCGTACCGACGGCCGCTCCGGCGGGAGCGACTTGCTCAGCGGTCGAGCGGCGCCGGTACCTCGAGAGACAGCTTGCCGCGCGGCGCCGCTGCCTCGAAGACGAGGCCTCGACGGTCGCTCACCCCCAGGCGCATGAGCCCGTCGGCGAGCACCAGCGCAAACGGGGCCCGCGCCACGGGCCCGGCCTCCGCGGCGGGGACGACGTACACGGCGACAGGGTCGCTCTGCGCGGGGATCGCCGGTGACGCGCCGCCACACAGGGCCGCCACGGCGCCATCCACGTCCTGCTCGGCGCAGCGCCGGAGGGCCACCTGGTCCGCACGGGCTTCCGCCGCCGGGATCCGCAATACCAGCGTCGCCGCGGCGCGGCGGACGACGGGGGAGGCGTCCGCGTGCAAGAGCCGACGCGCGACCGCCGGATCGCAGCGCTCGCCGACCAGCGACGCGCCGACGAGGGCGTTGGCGCGGACGTAGGACCGAGACGAGGAGAGGGCGGCGCAGAGGGCGGGTCCCACGACCGCCCGCGTGCGAAGCGAGAGCCTCGCCAGCGCGGCGGCCGCGTTTCCCGCCACGGCGACGTCCGGATCTTCGAGCGCCGCGCGAAGCCGCGACACGTCCGATCCGTCGCCCGCGGAGCCCAGCGACCAGACGGCGTTGGCTCGCACCGCCCCGTCTGGGTCCGCCACGAGCCGACGCAGTACCCCGACGGCGTCGGCGTGGGTCGCCAGCGCCTCGGCGGCCTTGGCGCGGTCCTGGACCGGCGCTTCCGCACGCCCGAACCCGGCGACGAGCGCGCCCGCCGAAGGACCCGGGGCGCGACCCAGCCCCTCCAGGATGGCGTCGCGCTCCTCGCCCCGTGCCCGCCCCGCCAGCGCCGCGGCGCGGGCGACGACCTCGGGATCCCGGCTGCGAGACAGCGCCCCACCGAGGGCCAGGGCGAGCACGCTCCGGTCCCGTCCCGCCGAGACGTCGAAGCGGTCGAGCAGCGCGCGCGCCGCCGCCCCCGAGGCGCAGCGCCAGAGCGCCACCGCGGCGGCCCACCGCATCGAACCGTCCGTGTCCTCGAGCGCCTCGAGCAGGACGCGATCTTGGCCCGCCGGCGCGATCTCGCCGAGCGCCTCGATCGCGACGGCGCGAAGCGCGGGATCGTCGTCGGCCCGCACCAGCGGCTCGAGCGCCGTGACCGCCTCGGGCGCTCCGGTGCGCCCCAAGAGCCGAGCGAGACGCCTTCGTTCGTCGGCGGCGCGCGCGGCAGCGAGAGCGCGCGCGATCGGGGCCGTGGCGCGACCGTCGGGGTGCCTCGGGTCGAGCAGCGCCGTCGCGGCGTCGGCCGCAGCGGCCCGCGTCGCGGGGACCGGATCCGCGAGGTGCTCCAGCACGATCGGGAGCGCGGTCGCGTCCCCGAGGCTCCCCAGCGCGCTCAGCGCGGCCACGGGCGCCAGGACGCCACGACGCAACGCCTCGGTCAGCGCGACGGTCGCGCGCGGGCCGCCGATGGCGCCGAGCGCCTCCGCGCAGCCCCGCGCCATCACGGTCCCCGGCTGCCCCCCCAGGCAGCGCTCGAGCCGCGCGGTCGCGCCGCCCCCCACCACGCCGAGCGCGGCCGCCAGGTCCCCGACGGTGACACCTGGGCCGGGATCGCGGAGGGACTCCACCAGGACGTCCACGGCCGCTGCCGACCCGAGCGCCGCCAGCGCGGCGACGGCACGGCGCCGGACCTCACCGTCCTCCTCCGTCCGCAGCACCGAGGCGATGCTCGGCACCACGGCGGTCACGCCGAGGCGCCCGAGCGCCCCCAGCGCCTCCGCGCGCACCGTCGGGTCGGCGTCCTGCATCGCGAGCAGGAGGCTGCTCGCCGCCCGATCGTCGCCGAGCTCGCCCAGGGCGCGAACGACCCTCCGCCGCACGGAGAGCGTCGGATCCTGCACCTTGGCGAGCAGCGGAACCACGCTGCCCGAATCGCCGAGCCGGGCCAACGAGTCGACCACAACCTCCCTCACCAGCGGAACCGGGTCATCGAGGTGGCCGAGCAGCATCCGCGCCGCCTCCGGGCGCCCCGTGATCCCGAGCGCCCGCGCGGCGGCTTCGCGCACCTCCGCGTCGGGGTCCGCGAGCACGCGTCCGAGCGCGGCGAGCGCCCGCTCGTCGGGGACGATAGCGAGCGCGCGCGCCGCCGCGAGGCGGAGCCGCAGATCCGCGTCGCCGAGCCACGGGACGACCACGGCCGCGGCTCGCGCGGGCGCCCGGAGCATGGCCACCTCGACGACGGCCAGTCGCACGTCGGGATCCGGATCGGCGAGCGCGACCAGCGCGAGCTTGGCGGAGACCGAGGCGGGGAGATCCCGGAGCTGGTGGGCGGCCCCGCGTCGAGTCGCGACGTCCTCGTCCCGGAGCTGCCGCTCGATGCGGTCGATCTGGTTCGGCCAGACGAACGCCTGCGCCGGGGTCACCGCGAGCAAGCTGGCGATCAAGAGTCCGGTCAGCGTCGAGCGCACGACCCAGAACGTAGCAGGACGCCGCGCGGAAGGAAGCTCACGGCAGCCCGCCGCGTCGGCGGAGCAGCCAGTGCGCCGCCAGCAGGAGCGCCGCCCCGAGCGTCCAGCTCCACGCCGGCAGCCACGGGACGACGTGGCGCTCGGCAGCCACGCGCACGCTCGGTGCCGACGGCAGGCCCCCGATCTGGTCGCTCAACACGGCCACCCCGGCCGTAGCCTCCGCGATCCGCTGCAGCCGCTCCGGGTCGGGGCGAACGTCGGCCCAGGCAACACCGCCTCGTTCACAGGCGAAGTCGAAGCGCATCGGGGGCGCCTCCCCGACGCGAGCCCGGGCGACGTAGCCGCCGGGTGGGAGCGGCGGCAGGCGAACGGTCGCGATCCCGCCCGCCGGGGCCGGCGACCGCGACGTCCGCGGCTCGCCCGGGGCGGCGCCCAGAGCCTCCACGGTCACCTCCACCTCCCCTCGGGCGCCCGGCGCGGGCACCACCTCGAGTGAGGACGCCTCGTCGGCGTGACAGACGCCGTCGAGGCGGACCCGCGCCGGCTCGTAGCGGGGATCGCGCATCAGCCAGCCGAGCAGCCCCTCCCAGGCAGCGCCGTAGGCGCGACCTCCCACCCCGGCCGCGACCTCACCGAAGGCGAGGCGGTGGGTCCCATCGACACCGAGCGCGATCGAGCGCCCGTCGCCGGCCTCACCGACGGCCAGGACCGGCATCGGCACCGCTCCGGCGCGCAGCACCGGGTGCTCCCAGAGCACCATCGCCCCGGGGCGCGGGGGCCCGAGCAGGTTCGAGCCGGGCAGGGACGGCAGCTCGTCTCCCAGCAACTCCCGCAGTGCGCGCAGGATCGGAGCCGCTCGCCCAGCCGTCGTATAGGCGGGCACGAAGTCCGTCGCGTCGAAGTACTGGCGCGCCTCGGGCAGACTGACGGGGAGGACGCGCTCGAGTTCGGTGCCGGCGTACTGGCCGCCCGAGAAACCCGAGACACCGCCCACCATGATGAGGCCCCCACCCGCCTCGACGTAGCGGGCCAGCGCGGGGAGGTGGCGCGCGAGCTTGTTGGTGACCGCGTCGATATCCTGCAGGATGACCGCGTCGAAGCTCGCGAGGTGCTGGGTGAATAGCTCGTCGACGGGGAACTCGATCAGGGCGAGTTCGGAGTCCGGGGCCTGGACGTCGTCGAACTCGTTGCGCAGGATGAAGAACGCCACCAGATCGACCGACTCGTCGCCCTTGAGCCAGACCCGCAGCGCGCGCGCGTCGTAGCCGGGACGACCGGCGACGTGCAGCAGCCGGACCCGATCCCTCGCGACGTCGAAGGCGACGAACCGGCGATCGTTGTCGGGGATCGAGTCGCCCGGCGGGGCGTCGATCGCGATCTCTAGCACGCGCGCCCCCGCGCGCTCGAGGACGAGGGACAGCGCGACCTCCGCGGACTGGTCCGTGAACTCGGCGCGGCCGCTGGCGAGCTCGACGGGATCCGCGCCGAGGCGCAGCTCCCGCACCCGCACGGGGACGGCGCCGCACCGGAGGCCGCCCACGCAGGCGACCTGCACGCGCAGCTCGAAGGGCTGATGTGCGACCACCGCCCCGGCGGCGTCGACCCGCAGCACGCTGGCGTCCGCCGGCGTCCGGTCGGTGACGGCGACCGTGTGGACGGGGACGCCGGCGCCAGCGAGGGCCTGGCGCAGCGGATCGGCCGCGAGGGCGCCAGCGGGACGAGAGAGGCGACCGTCGGACACCACGACGATCGCCTGTGGCCGCTCGACGCTCCCCTCGGACAGGCGGCGGAGCGCCCCCACCAGGTCACTGTCGATGAGCCGCGTCGGGCTCGCGCCGGGTTGATCGGCGTCGCCGGCGAACGGGACGAGCGAGTCATCGCCGAATTCGAGCACGGAGAGCCGGGCCGTGGAGAAATGGTCACGCAGAGCCGCGACCGCCCGCGCCGCGGCCGCGCGTCGGGTTTCCTCGGCGCTCGCGGGGAGCAGGAGCCTCCGCGATCCGTCCACGAGCACGACCACCCGCGCGCCCAAGACCGAGCCCCGTGTCTCGATCGTCACCGGACGGAGCACCGCTCCGGCGAGCGCCACCGTCGCGAGAACGCCGCTGGCGAGGACGAGGCCCCACCCTCGGTCGCGACGACCGAGCTCCCAGACCAGCAGGCCCAGCGTGATCAGGCCGACGATCACGACGACCGTCACCCACCCCGGGGCGAGATCCTCGGAGAGGGCCCAGCGCTGCGCGCTCATGGTCGGAACCGCGCGCGACGACGCATGAGCGAGGAGGCGTGGACCTGATCGTCCTTGTAGTCCGAGCAGAGCAGGTACATCGCGATGTTCACGGCGAAGCGCACGGCCTGCTCGCGCTGCCGGGGGCCCCCCGGGACCACCTCGAGCGCCCAGTCGTCGGCCTGGCTTCGGGCCAGCGCTCCCAGCAAGTCGTGCCCGAGCAGCAGCACCTGCGCGGACTTGCCGCGACTGACCGCCTCGACGCGATCGGGGCCGAGCACCCGCCCCACGGGGCGATCGACGAGGTAGTAGCTGTGATAGAGGACGTGGTCGGGCTCGAGCGCTACCACCGGATGCTCGGGGAGGATGCGCCGGAGCTCTCGCCGCACCGAGCGACGGAAGCCGCCGGCCTCAGGCTCGAGATCGTCGACGACGATCATCCCCCCAAGCGTGAGAAAGGCCCGGAGCCCCCGGACCTCGGATGGCGCCAGCTCCGAGAACTCCCCGGAACCCGCCCAGACCACGAAGGGCTCAGCCAGCAGGCCCGCCTCGTCGGCTCGGACCAAGGGCGATGACGGATTGCCGGAGGCGTTGGTGCGCCGCGTGAGCTCGAAGGCCCAGCGCATCGGGGCGGTGGTGCGGGGGCCGGCGAGCCGCCCCCCGCCCGCCGCGAGCAGCCGCGGGTGGAAGGCGCCAGCGTCCCCGAAGGCCAGGAGCGGACCACCAGCCAGGATCCCCGCGAGTCCGAGGAGGGCGGCACGGCGGCTGGTCCGCGCCGGGACCATCAGTTCAGATCCTCCACTCGCCACACCCCGTCTTCGCGCCGCAGCCCCACCAGACTTCCCCCGGGGAGCCGGACCGTCGCGCGATCGCCGTCCACCTCGACCTCGAGGGTCTCGGGCTCCTCAAGCCCCTCGACCAGCGCCGCCACATCCCGCTCGATGGCCGCCCGCGTCTCGGCAGACAGGAGGCGGAAGACAGCGGCATAGCTCCGGCGCGCGAGGGCCGCGCGGAACGCGGCGAGGGCCGCCTCGGGGGTGCTCGCCCGGCTCGGGAGCGCGTCCGCGAGCTCGATGCGGTACTCGCCGTCCTCAACGGCGAGCTCGGCACGCTCACCGTCGGCGAAGCGCACCACGGCCCGAGTCTCCACCGTGAGCTCCCCCTGGGCGATCGCCGCGCCCATCTCCCCAAGCTCGCGCCGCGACTCCTCGACCCGGGCCCGGGTGCCCTCACGGCCGTGCTCGCGTTGCGCCTCACTGGTCAGTAGCTCGTAGATCGCGTCGGCATCGCCACGCTGCGCCGCCTCGGCGAAGTCGCGCGCGGCCACCTCGGGCGCCGACGGCCGCGTCGTCGCGCAACCGAGGGCCGAAACCACGACCACCGCGACCCAGCCGAGGCGCCCCAGGGCTCCCGGGCGGGGCGCGGTCCTCCCGTCACGAGGTCGCATGCAGCGCTGGCCTAGCGAAAGCGACGCCCGTTGGCTACTGTCGACCCCCATGGACGCGGAGAATTCCCCCGGCTCACCCGGGCCCGCGGCCCCGGGCAGCGGGTTCGGAGCCGGCGCCGGCGGTCGGGTCGAGCGCGCCGGTCTGCCCGCCTCGGACCCGCGGCCCCCGGAGGACCGGTGACCGTGGACGATCCGCATCGGGAGCCGCGGATGCGGTCGCTGCTCGTGTTGGCCGCCGCGGGCGTGGCCGCCGGCATCGCCCTGAGCGTGCTGAAGTTGCCCGAACTGGCGGCGCCGCTGACGGTCGGCGCGCTCGTCACGCTGATCTACGCCGTGCACGCATTCGGCCGCTCCGGCCCCGATCGCACCCGACCACGCCGCCGGCGCCGGGCGAGCTCGTGATCGATCGGCTCGCTCCGCGTCGAGCGAGCCGATCCGACGCCACCCGAACGGCGCGCGGGCGTCAGGTTTCCGAGCGAAGGACCGCGACGGCAACCCCCTTGCCGAGCGCCGGCGCGAGCTTGGCCGCCACGCCCCAGCGGCGGCCGGTCAGCTCGATGATCTCGGTGCGAGGGGCCTCTCCGTCGAGCTTGCTACCGAAGTCGACCGCCGCCACCGCCTGCAGGTTCACGTCCGGGGCATCCCAGCCGAAGACGTCCTTGCCGACGACGATCACCACGTAGATGAGCGGCTCGTTCTTTCCCGGCTCGAGCTTCCCGAGCAACTCGCCTCGCAGCGCGTGCTGGAGACGCTTCGAGTAGGCGGACCATGACCAACCGGTGACGTACAGCCCCTTGACCTGTCCATGCTGCATGACCGGGGCCGCCGCGACCCACTGGGCGTCGCTCCGACTCGCGATGCCGGCCGCCTCCGGCATGGATCCCATCGTCTCCACGTAGGTCCCGGTCAGCGCCTGGCGAAGCGCCGGATAGGCCGCGAACAGGCCCCGGCCGACCATCTGATCCTGGTCCTGATCGTTTCTGAGCACGATCCCCTGGGGGTCGGCGAGCGCGAAGAACGTGCTCTTGGCGACGCGCAGATCCTGGACCTTGCTGCGCGCTTGGTGGAGCGCCGCCCGGACAGCCCCCGGCTCGGGCGCGGCCGCGGCCGCGGGGGCCGCCGCTAACGGCGGCGCGGCGCTACCCGGCGTGGCGGTGGCGGATCCGACGGCGCCGGGCGGCGCCGGGGGCGCGGAAATGGCCGAAGGCGCGCTGGGAGCCGCGAGTGGCGCGGCCGAGGCGCCCGGCGCGGCCGAAGCAGAAGCCGCCGGTGCGGCCGACGCGGCCGGTGGCGACGCGGCCGGCGCCGAGGCCGACACCGGCGGCGCGGACGCGACGGACCACAGCGATACCAGGTGCTTGGCACCCTGGGGAAGCCCCGCGCGCACCTCCTCGACGTCCCTGGCGGTCGTCTCGACCAGCAGGGCGACGTGCGCCGTAGCGGCCTTGGCGCTCACCTCCCCCTTGTCCGCGCAGGCGGAGCCCAGGACACCCGACAGCCCCAAGGCGATGACCGCCGCCACCACCCGGCCCCGGGGCGACCGCGCGGCAACGGACTCGAGCGAACTATGCTGCATGGATCCGAAGGTCCTCTCTCCCCGCTCGCGACCGATCGCAGCTCGCGCGGGGTCACGGCACCCGTGTTTCCCCACCGGCGCCGTCCGCAGCCTATCCGTCCCCGACCGCGTCGGCACCGCCTATTTCCGCCCCTCGCCCGGCGGTCGGGAGGGGGCCTCGCCACCCCGATCGGGGCCCGCCCCGGCGGGTGGGCAGCCGACGATCCCCTGCGATCTCGCGCCCGTGCGAACGGCGCTGGGTCGCGCCGGAACCCCACGGCGAGCGGGTCCTGGACTTGCGCTCCAGCGCCTCAACGCGCGCGTGGGCGGCCGCGCCCGAGGGCGGCGCCTGTCGGAATGCGCCAGTGGTGATGGGCCGGTTCGATGGTAGATTGGAGGTTGGCTCTGTCCACCTCAAGGCAAGGATCCGCGTTGGTTTCCACCAAACCGCCATCGCTCCCGGCACCGTCCTCCAACCGGCTCTCGGACGCCCCCACGGCGTCCGAGGGGATCGAGAGCGTCCAGCGGCGCGACTCGCTGCTGGCCCTCCGGCGCATGGTCGAGCCCGAGGATCTGAGCGTCGTCTTCCAGCCGATCGTGCAGCTCGAATCGGGTTCCGTCTTCTCCTACGAGGCCCTGGTGCGCTGCCGTTCCACGGCCTTCGCGGGCCCTCCCGAGCTGTTCGAGTCCGCGATGGAGAACGGCTGCGTCGGCAGGCTCGGCCGCATGATCCGCGAGATCGCGATCCCGCTGTCCGCGGGGCGACCGATCTTCGTCAACGTCCACCCGCAGGAGCTGAACGAGGGCTGGCTCGTCCGCCCCGACGATCCCATCTTCCTCCACGACCACGACGTCTACCTCGAGATCACGGAGTCGGTCCCCCTCGCCCATTTCGACCTCTGCCTGAACGTCCTGCGGGAGATCCGGGGGCGCGGCTGCGTCCACCTCGTGGTCGACGATCTGGGCGCGGGATACTCGAACCTCAAATCGATCGCCGATCTCGAGCCCCGCGTGGTCAAGCTCGACCGGGGCCTGATCTGCGGGCTGGATCGCTCGCCGCGCCAGCAGCAACTCGTGCGCGGCGTCGTCCGCATCTGCATCGATCTCGACGCGCTGGTCGTCGCCGAGGGGATCGAGACTCGTGACGAGTACCTCGCCGTCGTGGACACGGGCGCGCACCTGGGACAGGGCTACCTCTTCGCCCGCCCCTGCTTCCCGATGCCCGCGGTGAGCTGGCCGCCAGGCGACGCCAGCGTGACCGTGCGACCGCGCGCCGCGGCCAGCTGAGCCACGACGTCCCGGGTCAGGCGGTGCACCAGAAGTCCTGCGCCTCGATCCACCCCATCGCCGCCAAGGCGGCCCGGATCTGGCCGCGCGCCCCGGCGCCGGCGACGCTCGCCAGGAGCGGCGTCCCGCGCCATTCGGGGACGCGCGCCGGCGGCACCACGTCCACGCCGTCGATGCGCTGGCCGAGCCGACCCGGGTGCAGCTCGACGATCACCGCGGGCGTCTTCCCGTGGCGCCCCAGCGCACGGCGCAGGGCCTTGCCGGTGTCGCCGTAGCCCCAGAGCACGTACCGAGCGGCGCCCGCGAGCGGTCCCTGCGCTAGAAATTCCGCCTTGCACTCGACGAAGCGCGGCAAGGCGTACGCCGGGTGTCGGCGCGAGAGCCGGTCCGACCGGTCCCGCCAGTGGAGCAGCACTCGCGGCACCGTCCCGATCCGCTCCCCGCCCGCCAGCAGGCGGAGCACCAGATCGTAGTCCTCGGGCCACCCCCGGTCGCGATAGCCGAACGTCCGCAGGGTCGCCGCGCGGACCGCCAACGAGGGGTGCGCGACCGGGCATTCGACGAAGGCGTTCGCCCGCACGTCCCGCTCCGTCCGTACCGAATTGAGGAACGCCTCGTAGGCGAGCCGCCCCGGTCGCAGGTGCGCGCGCGGGAACAAACGGACGTGAGCGCCGACGGCGGCGAGCCCGGGGTTCGCGGCGAGCGCGGCCCTTTGGGCGGCGAGTCGCTCGGGCGCCATGAGGTCGTCGGCGTCCATGCGCACGATCACCTCGCCGCGACAGTGTTCCAGGCCGGCCGCGAGCGCTCCCACGATCCCGCGGTGGGGACGGCTGAGCAGCCGAAAGCGCGGGTCGCGCCGCGCAAAGCCCCGGACCACCTCGCCCGTCGCGTCCCGGGACCCGTCGTCGACCACGACGCACTCCCAGTCCGCCGCGGTCTGTCGCGCCACGCTGGCCAGCGCACGAGCGAGCACGCACGCCGCGTCGCACGCGGGGATGAGCACCGAGATGGCGGAAGCCACGCCAGGCCGCCCGACGCCCCCGGAGGCCTAGAGCTCGCGGGCCGCGGCGAGCACCTCCGCGACGTGCCCGTCGACGCGGACCCCGCGCCATGCGCGGCGGATCCTCCCCGCACCGTCGATGAGGAACGTGCTGCGAACGATCCCGATCGTCTCCCGACCCATCATCCGCTTCGGCCCGAAAACGCCGAAGGCTCGCGCGACCGACCGCTCCGGATCGGAGAGCAGCGCGAAGCCGAGGCCATGCTGGTCCCGGAACCGCGCGTGGCTGGCGGTGGGATCGGGGCTGACGCCGATCACCCGAACGCCCAGGGCGGCGAGGTCGCGCGCGGCGTCGCGGAACCCCTGCGCCTCGCGCGTGCACCCCGGGGTGTTGTCGCGTGGGTAGAAGTAGAGCACGTAGGCCTGACCGGCGAGCCTCGTGGAGTCCAGGCGCTCCCCGCGATCGTCGATGAGCGAGAACCGCGGCGCGCGACTGCCGACGGCCGCGACCGCTGCTGCCCCCTCCCGGGCCGCTCCGTCACGGCCCGCCCCGGCGGCTCGCGCGGAGGTGGCCTCGGTCGCGGGCGCCTTCGCTGGCCTGGCCGGCGCCTTCGCCGGCTTTGCGGGCGCCTTCGCCACGGTCTTCGTCGGCGCTCTCACTGGCTTCTTGGCTGGCTTCTTGGCTGGCTTCTTGGCTGGCTTCTTGGCTGGCATCCGATCCGCGTCCGCCTCCGTTCCGGACCGAGGATACCGGAAGGACGCGGGGGCCTCCAGTCGTGAACGGAGGGCCCTCAGCCGGGGCGCGCGCCCGCGTCACTCGCCGACGAGCACGGTGCGCAGGCTCACCATCGACAGCTCGTCGCTGCCGGGGCGTCGACCCCAAACGCTCACCTCGTACCGTCCGGCTCGACGTCGATCATCGAGCACCGTCTCGAGCGAGAAGCGCGCGCCGTTGATGGTGACGGGCTTGGGCGTCTTGTAGCCGCGGGGGAAGTAGAGGACGTAGGGGGCCGGGATCTGATAGACGTTGGTCGTGTTGAGGTGGGCCGGCGTGAGCGGCGTCGGGGGCTCGATCCGCGCGATCCCGATCCCGCCGAAGGCGAACGGCTCGCGGATCTCCCCGGCGATGGTGACGCGCTCCCCCACCCGCCCCCGTCGCGGCAGTGGGCGGTAGACGCCGTACTCGTCGGTGAACTCCTGCGCCATGCAGAGCTGCTGGATCCCGACCGGTCGCGCGAGCCCGATCCCGAGCCCGCTGTGCCCGGGCTTGAGGATGTTCTGTCGGTGCCCGTCGTGCGGCGGCACCTCACCGATGAACGCCTGCTCGATCTTCCGGAGCTCCTCGGGCAGAAACCCGCCGTCCGCTTCGAGGTCGCGCGCCACGGCGTCGAAGAAGCAGGCAGCGTTCTCCTGCACGAGCTGATCGCCTCCCGCCTCGGTGTAGCGCTGCTCGGGGACGGAGCCGTCGGTGCCCCAGTGCGAGGTGAAGCCATGCCGCGCCATGTCCTCCGCGTGCCGCTGCGCCGCCTCGGTGGCGGTCGGATCGAGCTCCACGGGCGTGAGGCCGAGCTCCGCGCGGTCCCGGTTCACCAGCTCGAGCACGTAGGTCCGGGCGCGCTCGAGCTCGAGCGGTCCGATCGGCTCCACCTCGTCCGGGGCGGCCGGCGCTCCCGCGGATCGTGCCGAGCCGCAACCGGTCAGCGCGACGCCGAGGACCAGGCCCCCCCACCAACCGCAGACCGCACCTCGCCAGCTCATCCCCGAGATCCTATGCCACAACGGCCATCTTCGCGGCACCCCCTCGACCGCCCGCGGCCGCCCGCGCGCCCCCGCCGCGGCCTTCGACCCCCGGCGTCCTCCGGGGGCCTTGTGCGTCGGAGCGTCTGGGTTAGATTGGGCGCCTCCGAGCGAGCCAACCCATGAGCAGCTTCGACCTTCCCGAACCAGGACTGTATCGGACCACCACCGCGCTGCCCGGCAGCGAGGCGGCGATCCCGGCGGACACGCTCGTCTTCGTCGGCCAAAAACCCGACGGCGGCGGACGTTTCGTCGTCCGACCGGGCCAGAACCGCCAGAACCGCTGGTACTGGGGCGAGCCCACCATCCCGCTCCGCTCGCCGACCTGGGGCAACACCCTGCGTCGCCTGCCGCAGGAGGGCTTCTACAACCTCCCCGAGGTGCTCACCCTGGAGGGCGGCGGTCGCTGGGTCGAGAACGCCATCGTGCAGCTCGGTTACAACGAGCAGGGCCAGGGGATCCTCTTCGTCGCGGAGCGTCGAGAAGGGGATGCGGCGAACGCGCTCCATTTCAGCGACCGCGGCGTCAAGATCGAGGACCGGCTGTTGGACCGCCTCCGCTGGGCGCCGATCCTGCCCGTCGCGTCGAGCAAGTGAGCGCGGCGAGGGCGCTCGTCGCCCCCCGTAGCGCGGACCCGCAGAGCGCGGACCCGCAGAGCGCGGACCCGCGAGCGCTCCCCCCCGTCAGCGTCGCGGCGGGGGGTCGTGGCGCGCGGTCAGGCTGGCCGCCAGGTAGTCCCGGTTCATCCGCGCGATGAAGGGGACGCCGATCTCCTTCGGGCAGGCCGCCTCGCACTCGCGATGGTTGGTGCAATGGCCGAAGCCCAGCGCGTCCATCTCGCGCACCATGGCGCGGACGCGATCGACCCGCTCCGCCGCCCCCTGCGGCAACAGGTGCAGGTGCCCGAGCTTGGCCGCCACGAAGAGGCTCGCCGAAGCGTTCGGGCAGGCGGCGACGCAGGCCCCGCAGCCGATGCAGGCGGCCGCGTCCATGGCAGTCTCCGCGTCGGCCTTGGGCACCGGCACCGAGTTGGCCTCCGGCGCGCTCCCGGTGCGGATCGAGACGTATCCCCCGGACTGGATGATGCGATCGAGCGCGCTCCGGTCCACGACCAGATCCTTGACGACCGGGAACGCCCGCGCCCGCCAGGGCTCGATGGTGAGGTGATCCCCGTCGCGGAAGTGCCGCATGTGGAGCTGGCAGGTCGTCGTCGCGGCCACGGGGCCGTGGGGCCGCCCGTCGATGACCACCCCGCAGGCGCCGCAGATCCCCTCTCGGCAGTCGTTGTCGAAGGCGATCGGCTCCTCGCCGCGCTCGAGGATCGCCTCGTTGACGAGGTCCAGCATCTCGAGAAACGACATGTCGGGGCTCACGTCGCGGGCCTCGTAGCGGACGAAGCCGCCGCGGTCCTGCGGCCCCCGCTGGCGCCAGACGTCGAGCGTCAGGTGCATCTGCGGGCTCATTGGTAGCTCCTCTGCGACGGCTTCACGAACTCGAAGGCGAGATCCTCCTGGTGCCGCCGCGGCGCGGTCGAGTCGTCGGTGAACTCCCACGCCGCTACGTGAGCGAAGCGCTGGTCGTCCCGTACGGCCTCGCCCTCCTGCGTCTGGTGCTCCTCGCGGAAGTGGCACCCGCAGGACTCCTCGCGTGCCAGCGCGTCGCGACACACCAGCTCCCCGAGCTCGAGAAAGTCGGCGATGCGTCCCGCCTTCTCCAGCGACTGGTTGAGCTCGGCCCCGCTCCCCGGGACGCGGAGGTTCTGGTAGAATTCGGCTCGGATCTCGGGGATCTTCGCCAGCGCCCGCTCGAGACTGGCGGCGTTGCGGGCCATGCCGCACTCGTCCCACAACAGCTGCCCGAGCTCCCGATGAAACGAGTCCGGGCTGCGGCGCCCGCCGATCGACAGGAGCCGCTTCAGCCGCTGCTTCACCCCCTTCACCGCCTGCCGCACCTCCGGGTGATCCTGGTCGATCAACTGGGGTCTGGTGTCGCCGAGGAAGTGGCTCACCGTGTAGGGCAAGACGAAATACCCGTCCCCTAGCCCCTGCATCAGCGCGCTGGCGCCAAGGCGGTTGGCACCGTGGTCGGAGAAGTTCGCCTCCCCGGCCACGAAGAGCCCCGGGATGGTGCTCATGAGGTGGTAATCCACCCACAGCCCGCCCATCGCGTAGTGGCTGGCCGGATAGATCCGCATCGGCACCCGGTAGGGATCCTCCCCGGTGATGCGCTCGTACATCTCGAAGAGGTTGCCGTAGCGCTCGGCGACCCCGTCCCGACCGTGGCGCGCGACGGCGTCCCGGAAATCGAGGTAGACGCCCCGCCGGGCCCCGCCGACCTCCGGCCCGACCCCGAGGCCCCGATCGCAGACGTCCTTTGCGCGCCGCGAGGCGATATCGCGCGGCACGAGGTTGCCGAAGCTCGGGTAGATCCGCTCGAGGTAGTAGTCGCGATCGCGCTCCGGGATCTTCGCCGGGTCCGCGGTGGCGTCGTCCGCGCTCCGGGGGACCCAGACCCGCCCGTCATTGCGCAGGCTCTCGCTCATCAGCGTGAGCTTGGACTGGTGGGCCCCGCTCACCGGGATGCAGGTGGGGTGGATCTGCGTGAAGCACGGGTTGGCGAAGAACGCGCCCCGCCGGTGGGCACGCCACGTCGCCGTCGTGTTGCAGCCCTTCGCGTTGGTGGACAGGAAGAAGACGTTGGCGTACCCCCCGGTGGCGAGCACCACCGCGTGCGCCAGGTGGGCCTCGATCTTCCCGGTCACCAGGTTCCGGACGACGATGCCCCGCGCGACGCCGTCCACCACCACGAGATCGAGCATCTCGTGGCGCGCGAACAGGGTGACGGTGCCCGCGTCGATCTGCCGCTCCAGCGCCTGATACGCCCCCAGCAGGAGCTGCTGCCCCGTCTGCCCGCGGGCATAGAAGGTGCGCGACACCTGCGCGCCGCCGAACGACCGGTTCGCGAGCAGGCCGCCGTACTCGCGCGCGAACGGCACCCCCTGGGCGACGCACTGATCGATGATGTCGGTGCTGATCTCGGCGAGCCGGTAGACGTTCGACTCCCGGGCCCGGAAGTCGCCCCCCTTCAGCGTGTCGTAGAAGAGGCGGAAGACGCTGTCCCCGTCGTTCTGGTAGCCCTTGGCGGCGTTGATCCCACCCTGCGCCGCGATGCTGTGCGCGCGCCGGGGGCTGTCCTGGAAGCAGAAGCACTTCACTCGATAGCCGAGCTCGCCCAGGCTCGCCGCGCCGGCGCCGCCGGCGAGCCCCGACCCGACGACGATGACCGTGTAGTTGCGGCGGTTCGCCGGGTTCACCAGCTTGAGCTCGAAGCGACGCCGCTGCCAGCGCGTCTCGAGGGGACCTGAGGGGCAATGGGCGTCCAGCGTCATCGAGGCTCCCTCGGTCACTGCACCAGGCCCGCCAGCACGGCGAGCGGGATCGAGCTGTTGCCCACCCAGATCCCCACGGCCGTGACCTCCGCCACCCGGCGCAGGAGCCCCTCGTACCGCGGGTGGTCGAGGCCGAGCGTCTGCAGCAGGCTGGTGCCGCCGTGGTACAGGTGGAGGCCGAGCCCCGCCTGCGCCAGAAGGTAGATCGCGCTCACCCACCAGATACTGAACCCGCTGACCACGTTGGCGTAGACGTCACCCGGGTTGTGCGCATAGCCCGCGCTCATCGCCACGCCGGGAACGGTGAAATGCGCGAGGTGGTAGAGCACGAAGAGGAGCACCAGCGGCCCGGTCGCGATCATCGTCCGCGCCGCCCAGGTGGTCGCCGCGTCGCGCCGCACGCGGTAGCGACCGCCTCGCGCCGTCCAGCTCTCCACCGTCAGATGGTAGGCCGGCAAGAGGTGGCAGGCGAAGGCGAGCAGGATCACCAGCCGGGCGAGCCAGAGCAGCGGCCCCAGGTCCTGGAGGTGACCCGCATAGCCGTTCAGCGCAGCGGGGCCGAGGTACACCTGCAGGTTGCCGAGCAGGTGTCCGACCACGAACCCGAACAGCACGGCGCCCGAGACGGCCATCACGGCCTTCTTGCCAATGGACGTCTCGTAGAAGGCGATCGCGCGCAACATCGTGCCAGCCACCCTGCCGCGCGCCGATAGCAGGGCCTCCGGCAGGGGGCCCGGAGATAGCCGACCTAGCGCGCAGCCGCAAGGTTCTGCGCGACGAAACGCCAGTCGATCAGCTGGTCGCAGAACACCTCGAGGAAGGTGTCTCGGCGGTTCCGGTGGTCGAGGTAGTAGGCGTGCTCCCACACGTCGATCGTGAGCAGGGGGATCTCCCGCGACGTCAGCGGAGTCTCCGCGTTCGGCGTGCTGATGACCTTGGCCTTCCCGTCGTCCAGCACGAGCCACACCCAACCCGAGCCGAAGCGGGCCTTGCCGGCGGCGATGAGCTCCGATCGGAGCTCAGCCCAGCCCCCGAGGTCCCGCTGCACGAGATCGGACAGGTCACCGGCTGGCGGTGGCCCGCCACCCCCGGGCCGGACCCCGTCCCAGAAGAACGTGTGGTTCCAGACCTGCGCGGCGTTGTTGAAGACCCCGCCGGAGCTGGAGCGGATGATCTCTTCCAGGGTCTTATTCGCGTCAGGCTTGCCCTCGAGCAACCCCTTGAGGTTGGTCATGTAGCCCTTGTGGTGCTTCTCGTAGTGATACTCGAGCGTATCCTGCGACATCACCGGGGCCAGAGCGTCCTTGGCGTAGGGCAGCGGTTTCACCTCGAAGATCATCGTCCTGGCCTCCTTCCGAACGTGGCAACTGAGCCTTGGGTGGCGCGCACCCGAAGTCAAGGGCTAGGGTGCCCCCGATGGCCGCGGTCCCCGACGGCGCCCCACCCGCGCCCCCGCGGGCGGCCGTCCAGTCACCAGGCACGGCGATGAGCGCGGGTTCCGACCCGGAGTTGCGGTACGCGTTCGATCGCGGCCGCCTGCCCCCCCGCTGGGCCGGGAGCGCGCTCGAGCTCGGACCAGACGCGGCCCTCGACGCCTACCTGGTCGAGGCGCGGCAGCGGCGCCTCGGCTGGCTGAGGACGATCTGTCACCGCGTCCTCAGGCTCTACGCCAACGAGTACGACGTCAACGCCTGGCTCGGCGCCTATCCGATGCACCTCGCTAGCCGCGACCAGTGGGAGCGGCTGCTCGGCGGGCGGAGAGGCGGGCGGCTGCTCGACGTTGGCGCTGGTGACGGCTCCGTCTCCCGGGAGCTGGCACCGCTCTTCGACCGGGTGGAGGCGACGGAGCTGTCCGCGTCCATGGCCCGCCGCCTCGCGCGGGGCGGACGGCGCTGCCACCGTCGCGACGTCGCGACGGCTGGCCTACCGCCGGGACCCTGGGACGCGGTGGCGCTCCTCAACGTCCTCGACCGAACCGCGAGACCGCTGAGCCTGTTGCGTGCCGTGGCGGAGGGGCTCGACCCGCGCGGCCAGCTCGTCGCAGCGCTGTCGCTGCCGTACGATCCGGTGGCGTACGAAGGCCCGCACCCCGTCGAGCCCCTGGAGCGACTCCCCATCGACGCCGGCGACTGGGAGCAAGAGGCGACGAGCTTCGTCGAGCGAGCGCTCGAGCCGCTCGGCTTCGTCGTCACCTCGCTCGCACGTTTGCCGTACCTGACGGGCGGCGACTGGCATACGCCGATCGGCGTCCTCGACGACGTCGTGGTGGTGGCCGAGCGGGTGCCCGAACCCTGAGCCCAGCGCTCCACCCCCACGGATCGGCGCCCCGCCCACCTCGACTTGCTCGCCGCCGGGCACCGGACGTACCCTGGGGTCGCAGGGTCCGTCGCGGCTAGCACGCGCGGACCCCGAGGGAGGAGGTCGCACCGGCGAGGCTGGCGCGACCGGACGAACATGGTCCACGTGCTCTGCGTCAACGTGCGGAAGACCTGCGCCGAGGCGCTCGAGCGGGCGCTGGTCGGGCTGCCGCATCGCCAGTCCTTCCTGCAGCTCCGCGACGAGCCGCGCTCCCGTCCCCCCGGGAGCCAGCCCCGCTTCCCAACCACCACGACCTCGCTCGCTCGATACCTGGAGGTCGAGGTCCCTAGCTGGATCCCCGACGACCCCCTCGTGCTGCTCGCGCGTGGCCGCGGGATCCAGCGGGCCGCGGCGTGGCTCCTGCCCGAGGAAGCGCGGGAGCTCGTCAGTGCGTTGGTGCTGCTCGACGACGCGCCGAACCCCGACCCTGCCGACGAAGCTGCCATCCCGCTGAACGGCTTGATCGAGTTCGCCTGCGACGCCGCCGCGGATCCCGGCGAGAAGCTCCTCGTCGCGGCCAGCTTCGAGGACCCGCCCGGCAACGGCGATGCTCGCTCCGTCGTCCGGCACCTGCGCAAGGCCGCCATCACCGGCGCCGCGGTGACAGACGGCACGGACCCGCTCCGCGGCCTCCGCTCGTTCCCTGCGGCGACCGGTCCCGCGGGTGACGTCGCCGCCCCCGGCGACGCGGACTCGCTGCCGGCGCCGTTCCTGCGGCTCCTCGAGGCCGAGCTGGTCCCCTTCCTCCGCGCCCTCGGCCCGGCCCCCCTGCCGACCCGCGAAGCGCTTCGCTAGCTCGCCCCCGGCGCCGCGGCGCAGGCATTCGGCGCGGGGCTCCGAGCGGCGCCGCCAGCGCTCGCGCTCCCCTCGCGCCGCGGGCCGGGAGGTGCTAGGAACCGACGCGCTCGACCAAGGCGGAGTGGCGGAATGGCAGACGCGGCGGACTCAAAATCCGCTGCCCGCAAGGGCGTGTCGGTTCGAGTCCGACCTTCGCTACTGATTGAGAATGTAAGGGGAAAATGGGGGTTCGGGGGTGCAGGGAGCGCCCTCCACGACCCCGTCGTGGCCCACCCTGTGGCCCACCCTGTGGCCCACCCCCCCGTGAACGGCCGCCGCTGACGCGCGGGCCGGGGCCACCCTCCGGCGAGCCGGCGGGCGTGCGCGCGGCCAGCTCCGGGATGGCGACGTCGAGCGGGGTCAGCTCGCCGAGCTGCGCCTCGGCGAAGGTGCGTGACCGGCGCCGGTAACGGTTGCGCATGGCCGAGGTCGTGTGGCCCGAGCGGTCCACGATCCAATCCGCGCTCTGCCCGCTGGCGTGGGCGATCGTCACGAAGGTCGCGCGCCGCGGAGCGCGCCGCTCACGGGGGCGGATAGACGCAGCCTGGGACCGCCTTGAGCACGCGGACGTTCAGTTCGTTCGCTTGCGAGAACGCCAGCCAGCGCTCCTCGCCGTACTCGACGGCGATCATCTCGCGCAAGTCGAGAGGACGGTCGCTCCGGTCGATCACCACCGTTGGTTCCGAGACGTCGCCGTTCGCGATCTCGTAGGCATACAACCGGTACGCACCGCGCGCGAACACCAACGCCGCCTCGGCGCCACGGGGTACGATCGCGTGGGCTTCGGGACGTCCGGGATCGTCCGCTGGAGGCTGCAGGCGGAATGCTTCAGTCACGGAGGCGTCCGGTCCCAAATAGGCCGTCTCGGAATACGCTGTCGATTCCGTCCAAGCCATCCATGCGCCGCCGCTGTCGTCCGCCGCAAGCGCGGGGAATCCCCCGAATCTCACGTCCGTGAGGATCTGGCTCAAACCCGCCTCACCCACCCAGGGCAACGACGACCCGTCGCGAG
>CAYOLF010000006.1:75819-116618 GCA_964404725.1 uncultured Polyangiaceae bacterium | reverse complement strand
CCGGCGGCACCAACCCCGGCACCGGCGGCACCCCTCCCACCGGCGGCACCAACCCTGGCACCGGCGGCTCCGGCCAGACCCTGCCCGACCTGCAGGGGGGCCAGAACGGCTTCGCGACGCGCTACTGGGACTGCTGCAAGCCGAGCTGCGGCTGGACCTCGAACGCGAGCAACCCCGTCGACAGCTGCGACATCAACGACCGGAACATCGGCGTCAACGACGGCGATCGGAACGGCTGCGAGGGCGGGACCGCCTTCACCTGCCACAACTGGGCGCCCTGGGCGCTCAGCGACAAGCTGTCCTACGGGTTCGCGGCGTTCAACGGCGCGCAGTGCGGCAGCTGCTTCCAGGTGCGGTTCTCGGGGTCGAGCAGCCGCGGCACGCCCACGCCAGAAATCGACGGCAAGCAGATGGTGGTCCAGGTAACCAACATCGGCGGCATCGAGGGGAACCAGTTCGACATCCTCATCCCGGGCGGGGGCGTGGGCGAAAAGAACGGCTGCTCGACTCAGTGGGGGACCAACGATCTCGGCGGGCAGTACGGCGGCTTCCGGTCGACCTGCGGAGCGAACGCGGGCTGCATCCGCAACATGTGCCAGAACGCCTTCGGCGACTCCCCCGAGCTCATGGCGGGCTGTGACTGGTACATCGACTGGCTGCAGATGGCCGATAACCCCGACATCCGCTATGCGCCCATCGACTGCCCGGCGGAGATCCGGGCGGTGTCGGGCGGGTAACGGCGGCGCGTCGAGAAGCCCGCACGCTCAGCGCGCGAGGAGGGCCTGGAGACGCTCGAGCACGTCCGCCTCCGCCCGCACGCGCAGCCGTACCGCGACCTCACCGTAGTCCTGCGCGACCACCTCCGCCGACTCGTGGATGGTGTGGACGAGCCCGGCGCGCGCGTAGGGCACCGTGAGGTCGGCCTCGACGGCGTGACTGGCGAAGAAGTCGAGGATGGCGCGGCGCACGGTCGCGACCCCCTCCGGGTCCTTGGCGGAGATGAGGAGCGCACCCGGGTGCGCCGCCGCGATCTCGGCCCGCTCCTCGGCGCCCAGGCGGTCGGCCTTGTTCAGGACGAGCAGGCACGGCACGTCCCCGGCGCCGATCTCGCTCAGCACGGTGCGCGTGATCCTCGCCTGCTCTTCGCGCGCCGGATCGGCCGCGTCCACCAGGTGCAGGAGCAGCGAGGCGGCGCGGGCCTCGTCGAGGGTCGACCGGAAGGAGGCGACGAGGTCATGCGGGAGGCGCTTGATGAACCCCACCGTGTCACTCACCAGGACGCGGGGACGCGTCTCGGGGTGGAGCGCCCGCACGGTGGTGTCGAGCGTGGCGAAGAGCTGGTCCGCGACCAGCACGGAGCTGCCGGTGAGCGCCCGCATCAGCGATGACTTTCCGGCGTTCGTGTAGCCGACGAGGACCACCGAGCGGGACGACCGGCGCAGCGCGCGGCGCGTGGCGCGGTCGCGCTGGATGCTCTCGAGCTCCGCCCGGAGCTCGGCAATGCGGTCCCGGATCCGACGCCGGTCGAGCTCGAGCTCGGTGTCGCCGGCGCCGCGGCCCTGCTGGCGCTCACCGCTGCTCCGGCCCGTCTCCCGGAGGCGCGGCGCCACGTAGGCGAGTCGCGCGATCTCCACCTCGAGCCGCGCCTCCCGCGAGTGGGCGTGGCGGTGGAAGATCTCCACGATCACCCCCGTGCGATCGGTGACCCTGACCCCCGTCGCGCGCTCGAGGTTGCGCGCCTGACTGGGGGTTATCTCGGAGTCGGCGACCACGACGGTCGCGCGACGCTCCGGCGGAACCTCCGCCAGCTCGCCCCCATCGACGGCGTCGACCTCCGCCACGTCCGCGTCCTCGTCACCCGCCCGCGCCACCTCCTCGTCGGCGACGGCACGCTCCGCGGTCCATCGCTCTCGGGCGCGGTGCGGCCGCGCGGGGACCCGGGGCGCCACGACCCCATCGCCGCCGGTCCAGCGCGCGAGCTCGGCGAGCTTCCCCGCGCCGAGCACCGCGCCGTGATCGGGGGCGCCACGCCGCTGGGACACGGTGGCGACCACCTCGTACCCGAGCGTCTTCACCAGGCGCGCGAGCTCGGCGAGATCCGCCGCATGCTCCGCATCGGTCACGGTCGGCGGCTGAACGGAAACCAGGACTGCGCGCTCACCAGGGGGGACCGACATCGGGAGCCGGAAGGGTGACTCGCCGCCTGGGTCCCGGCAAGCTCCGACCGGTTCCCGAGCGCGGCCGGGAGGCCACCGCGCTCGGGCTCGGTCACAAGCTCCGCAGGATCAGCGAACGTTCAGCGTGCAGATGTCCGTGCAGGAGCTGCTCGGTCCGGCGTCGTCGCAGGCCTCGCCGTAAGCCGAGTCGATCTCGCCGTCGCCGCAGAAGTGGGCCGGGATGCAGCCGGTCGAGCAGGCCCCCACGTTGGTCTTGGTGTAGACCGCACCGTTGTCACGCCCGGCGTCGCAGAGCTCCGGACCGTTCTGCACGCCGTCCCCGCAGAACGGACCGAACTTGCACTCGGTCGTGCAGCCACCATAAAGGCCGTCCTGGTTGGCGGGGCCGTCGTCACACTCCTCGCCGGCCGCGCGCACCCCGTCGCCGCAGGTGGGCCGGCAGGCGGAGTGGTTGGTGGGGAACCCGGTGAGCGTGAGCTGGTAGTTCGACTCACGCGGGTGCTGGTCGGCGTGGAAGACCGCGATCTCGTAGATCCGCCCCTCCTCCAGCCCGAAGGTGGCGCCGTTGATGTTGACCGACCCCTCCAGGCGCTCGTGGGTCCCGCCGAGATCGAGGGCGAGCTGCCCGTTGACGAACACCCACACGTCGTCGTCGCCGAAGAACGCGAGCGTCCCGCCCGACCCGCCGTAGCGGAACAGGTAGCGGACCTCGGTGGTGAAGTAGAAGTTCCGGAGCATCCCGGTGATCTCGCCCGTGTCGTACGGCAGCGCCCCGCCATCGCCCGGGTCGCAGGTGCCGTAGTTGACGTCGGGATCCCACTGCGACTGGACCGGGCAGCTCTTGCCTGCGCAGCACTCCTGCTTGAGCCCGCTCTCCCAGTACGGCCAGATGTTGCAGGTCTTGTCCCGCGCCTGGTCCTCGAGGGGGAAGAAGCCGCTCGACAGCGTGGCCGAACGCTCGTTGTCGCAGAAGGCGTGGATGTCGTCGTTGACCGTGTCCCCGTCGCTGCTGCTGAACTGGAACTGCCCGCCCGCGATGGCCTCGAGCTCGAGCGTGCCCCGGACCGCGGTGCTGAAGCTCGAGTCCGAATACCACTGGGCAAACGTCTCGGGGCTGTGCATGACGGGGACGTTCAGCACGCTGTCGAAGCCGACGCGGTAGCGCGTCGAGCCGTCCCCCGCGACATTGCAGGCCTGCCCGTTGGCCGAGGTGATGATGTTCTGAGCGTCCCAGTCCGTGAAGCGGCACTCGCACATGCCGTTCTTCTGCGGGTTGAACTGGGGCTTGCCCTGGGCGTCGAGGGTGGGCAGGACCAGGCCCGTGCAGAGCTCGGTCGAGTCCGTGCTCGAGCAGTTCGACTCGACCGGATCGGGGTCGCCCGAGGCGTTCGGCACGCAGGTGGTTTCCACGCCGTCCACGGAGGCACCCATGAAGAAGAAGTCCGGGTGGCCGCCGCTGACGTTCTGACCGTCGAAGTCGCGGTAGATCACCGGCAGCATGAGGCACTCGCCGCTGCCCGTGGAGCAGGGCTCGGTGTCGGGCTCCTCGAGCGTCTCGCAGGTGAAGCCCTCCTCCTGCTGGCAGGCGGCGTCGCAGCCGTCGCCGGGGTTCATGTTGCCGTCGTCGCAGCCCTCGCCCGGGTCGATGTTGCCGTCGCCGCAGAAGGTCTGACAGGCGCCGGTCACCCCTCCCGTGCGGCAGTTCGGCTCCAGGGTGCAGGTCTTGGAGCAGCCGGGGTTGGCCGGATCCCCATAGAACAGCCCGTTGTCCGCGCCCTTGTCGCAGGACTCGCCGAGCTCCTGGACCCCGTTGCCGCAGATGGACTGGATGCAGGTGCCGCTCGAGCAGTCCCACCCCGGCTCGGTGAGGCAGGTGGGCGAGCAGCCGTCGCCCGCTACGGTGTTCCCGTCCTCGCACGTCTCGGTGGCAGTCAGGATGCCGTCGCCGCACCAGGGGATGCAGGGCCGCCCCGGCACGCGGCAGAGCCAGCCCGGATCGACCGCGAGGCAGTCCGCGGAGCAGCCGTCCCCGGACACCGCGTTCAGGTCGTCGCAGGCCTCGGTGGGGGCCAGGATGCCGTCGCCGCAGACGGGCATGTACGAGCAGGGCTGCCCGAAGACGGGGCAGAACCACTCGGCCTCGACCTGACAGAGGGCGCTGCAGCCGTCGCCCGCGAGAGTGTTGACGTCGTCGCAGGCCTCCCCGGGGTCCTGCAGGCCGTTGCCGCAGGTTTCGGCGATGTCGAGGGACACGCCGCCCCCGCCGGTCGCGGGCTGGAGCCCGGAGCCACCGCCGCCCCCCGAAACGCCGCCACCAGCGCCGGGTACGGTGCTGCCACCGCCGCCGATGGGGTTGGGGCTCGGTCCGCTGCTCGCACAACCGACCACACCCAGAATGCCAACCAGAATCCAAGGGGAAGAAGCTCGAAGGACGCGCGCCATGCGTCAATCGTCCTCCGCGCACGCCCCCCGAGCAAGCCGGTTCGGGCGACCGCCGCGCGCAACAGCGCATTTTGACCAGGCCGTTGCAGCGCTTCGCCAATTTCCCGCCCGCGACGCAAGGCCGGTCACACCGGTCGCACCACCCGCCGGCAGGGACCGGACCGAGACGCCGCCGGGAAGCCCCGAGCCCGCCGCGGGTCAGCCCCCGTCGTCCCGGGGGGGGTTCAGGTAGCGGTCCACCTCGTGGCGAACGTAGGCCAGGCCACCGCGGCGAACCCCACGCAACCGGTTGTTGGCGAGCCAGTAGGCCTTCTGGAGCGTCGAGGCACGCGTGGTCTTCCCGTAGGGCAGGACCCGCAGCATCGACCCGATCTTCGCCAGCGCCTCCAGGGTGTACCCCATGTCCGCGCGGCTGTGGGCGGCGGTCACGTTGCAGCGCAGGCGCTCGGTCCCCTTGGGCACGCCGGGCGCGATGAAGGGCATCATCAGCACGTCCGCGCCGTGGAAGAGGTAGGCGCCGAACTTCATGGTCAAGATCTCGTCGTTGAGGAAGATTGGCGTGAGGTGGGTCGTCGCGCCATGGGTGTCCAGACCCACATCGCGGAGCCCGTCGCGGAAGAACGAGGCGTTGTCGGCGAGCTGGCGGAAAATGCTGTGATCCGCCTCCATGATGTCCAGGGCGGCCATGGCCGCCTCCACGCAGGCGATGGGTAGCGACGCAGAGAACACGAACGACCGCGCGGACAGCTTGAGGAAATCGATGAGCGCACGGTCCGCGCAGACGAAGCCACCCACCGTGCCGAAGGACTTGGAGAAGGTGCCAACCAAGAGGTCGACCTCGCCCATCACGCCGTGGAGCTCGGCCACGCCGCGCCCGGTAGGGCCGAGAGAACCGAGCCCGTGCGCGTCGTCCAGCATGAGCGCTGCCCCGTGCTTGCGCGCGACGGTGACGACGTCGGACAGCGGCGTGATGTCCCCGTCCACGCTGTAGAGCCCCTCCACGACGATGAGCCGCTTCTCGTGCGCCGCCCCCTCGAGCGCCTTGTCGAGCGAGGCGAGGTCGTTGTGCTTGAAGAACCGCACCTCGAGGTCGGGGCACTGACCCTGAGCGACCAGCATCCCGTCGATGATCGAGGCGTGGCAGAGCCGATCGAGCACCAGGGTGGTGTCGTCGCCGAGGAACGCCTGCAGGGTCCCCACGAGGGACTGGTAGCCCGTGGTGAAGACGGCGCACGCCTCCTTGCCGGTCCACCGGGCCAAGCGGGCCTCGAGCTCCTCGTGCCGCACCGTGGTCGCCTGGGGGCGGGCGCTGCCGAGGCCGGTCCCGTAGCGCTGTACCCCCTCCACCGCACGCTTGATGAGCCGCGGATCCTGGGAGAGCCCCAGGTAGTCGTTCGACATGAAATTGAGGTAGGTGCCAGAGCCGACCTTCACGCGCGCGCCCACGTTCTCGAAGGAGCGAAAATAGGGGAAGACGCGCTTCTCCTTGGCCTCCTCGATGCGCTTCAGGAAGGTCGTCGTCTTGTCGTGGAGCCAGGTCATCTTGGAGGGAGTGACTAGCAGACCGCGCGCGACCGCGGAAGTGTCGCCGTCGCGGCGGGTCCCCGTCACAGCACCTCGCCCGCCGGGAGCGGCCGCCGATCGACCGGGCCGTCGAACTTCGGACGCTGCATCATGCCGACCGGGCTCACACGCGCCCACGGCGCCACGTTGCGCACGGCCGCCCACAGCTCCGGTGGCCCCGCGACACCCACGGCCGCGACGGCCAAACCCAAGCGCTCGAGGAGCGGCGCGGGGTCGTCGACGCGCAGGACGTGCACCACCCGACCGCCCGCCGGGATCACCAGCGGACCCCCGTCCGGATCGACCGAGACGGCCCCGCGCCCCGCCGGGGCGATCTCCGCCACGAACTGGAGCGTCGTGGTGTACCAGGCCTGCGCGGCGAGCTCGTCGTCCGTCAGGCTGCCCCGCGGCACCTCGCGCTCCAGGTCCGCGAGCTCTCGCGCCAACGCCCGAGCGAGCTCCCGACTGGCGTCTGCGTCACCGACGAGCAGCGCTAGCCGCGGGCTGAGGCAGCCGCGCTGGTCGAACGCCACGACGTCGTGGGCCAGCGCCCGCGCCACCGCGCCGAGCGGCCCCGTGCCGCCACGCGCCGGGGCACCGATCACGGCGACGCCCATCCCATCCCCGTGCGCGTGCAGGACCACCCCGGCCGGCAGCTCGCCGCGCAGGGCGCGGAGCGTGGCGTCGCGGCCGTAGGCCCAGACGTGATCGGACGGCAGCGGCGCGAGCTCATCGACCAGACGAAACGCCCCGCCCGAGGCCTGGTGGAGCAGCGCCGCCATCTCCGGCTCCCGCCGCGAAGCCCGCACCTCCACCTGGGACGCGGACGAGAGCGCGAGCGCGATGGCGCGATGAGCGGCCACGAAGACGTTGGCCGAGAGCAACACGTGCGCCCGCCCTGCGGGAACGACCGCCGCGTGGAGCGAGCAGAGCTCGGCCGCGGTGGGGTGAGCCTCGAGGCAGTGGGTCAGGGCGTACTCCACACCGGCGGGCGAGAGCCCGGTCGCCCGGGGCAGCACCTCGCGCGCCCGACGCCCGATCGGGTCGTCCGGGGCGGCGATGCGTCGGGCCGCGACGAGGAGCCGCTCGACGCGTGCCTGCCGGTCGGCGCCCGGCTCGCTCACGCGCCCCCCGCGCGAGCGGAGTCGACGAGCGACTCGAGGGACAACGAGCAGCCACGCGGCGCCGCTCCCTGGCGGCGCCCGAGCAACTCGACGCCGTCGTCGCGGACGCGCACGACGTCCTCGGTGAGCACCGCGACGGCGCTGTCCACGTTCCCGAGGTCCACGAAGCGGGCGAGCCCCGCGGCGCCCGCGGCGAGCGGGCGGAGAGACACCGGGTCCACGGCGCTCACGACGAGCCAGGGCGGCGGCGCGAAGACGCCGGCGGGGGTGGGCCACCGCGCCCCGGGGAGCGTGCCCTCGTACAGCTGGCTGGTGAGCTCGGTCATGCCGTACTCGCCCACGACCTGCTCGGGCGGGATGTGGAAGGCGGCGGCGACCGCCGCGCGGAGGCGACGCGGGGAGAGCTCCCGCGTCCGGCCCTTGTAGCCCCCGGTGACCATGACCACCGTGCGCCGGGGCGCGGGGAACCGACCCCCGGCGAGCCCGTCGAGCAGGCCGACCAGCGCAAAAGCGGTGCCGAGAACGAGCAGCGGCTCCTGGCGCGCGTTGGCCAGCAGCGCCGCGCGTCGCAGCCCGGCCACGTCCACGCCCCCGGGGGACGCGAGCCAGCGGTGGGGGTCGAGGGGCTCGAAGGGGGCGCCGGCGGGATCGCGCAGGAGCGCGCGCCCGTCCCAGCGCTCCATGAACGCCTGCATCATGAAGGCGAGCGAAGACGTCGGCGGCGCCGGCGGCGGCGGCGCCAGCGCTACGACCACGCAGGGGCCCGGCCAGGGCGACCGGAGCGCCCCCTCGCCCGCCGCGAGGGCGAGCACCCGGTACGTCTCCGTGGTCCGCATCGCGTGCGTGCCGGGCATGGCCGTCGTGCCGCTGGTCGAGAAGCGGACCACGTCGGCGTCCGGCGGGTGCACCGCCACGCGCGCGAGTCGGAACGCGTCCGTCGACACCGCCGGGATCGCGTCCACCGTGTCCAGCGCGGCGCCGCGGACGGCGACCAGGCGCGCGAAGCCAGGGGAGTGGCGGTGCTGGAACGCGGCGATGTCCAGGGCGAGCCGCGAGAAGTCGTCACCGGCGGCGGGCGTGCCCTGGGCGAAGGCCCGGACCCGCGCGTGCAGCGCCGCGGACTCGCTCTCCAGGCTCATCTCGCCCCCTCCCCGACGACGGCAGCGAGCACCGGGACGAACGCGTCGAGCAGCGCCTCGTCGATGGCGAGCGACGGGGTGAGCACCAGCACCTCGCGCGAGCCGCCGCCCGTCGACACCAGGTAGCCCCGCTGGAGCAGCCGGCGCGAGAGGGCCACCGCGGCGCCCGGACCCGCGCCGAGCTCGATCCCGAGCATGAGCCCGCGCCCGCGCACGGGGAGCCCGGGGAGCGCCGCGACCAGCGCGGCGCGGAGCCGCTCGCCCAGCGCCGCGGCGCGCTCGATCAGCCCCTCCCGCTCGAGCACGTCCAGCGTCGCCAGCGCTGCCGCCGCCGCCAGCGGAGCGCCGGTGAACGTGGCCGTGTGCACGACCTCCGCGTCGCGGCTCCACGCGGCCATGAGGTCGCTGCGGCCGAGGCACGCGCTCACCGGCAGACCGCCACCGAGCCCTTTGCCGAGACAGACGAGGTCCGGCGTCACCCCGTCGGCGACCGACCGCAGCGGCGCCCCGGCGCGCCCGAGCCCCGTCCAGATCTCGTCGGCGACGAGAAGCGCGCCCGCTCGCCGGCACCAGCGCGCAACCTCGACGAGGAAGCCCGCCGGCGGCACCACGCAGCCGCCCCGCCCCAACACGGGCTCGACGAGCACGGCGCCGACGTCTCCGCGCCGGAGGTGCGCAGCGATCTGCTCGAGCGCCACCACTGCGGCACCTGGAAACGCCGGGTACTCCACGAACGCGACGTGCGGGTTGAGCTGCGCCGCGAACGGCGCGCGGTAGCTCCGGCGGAGCCCCGACGCGGCCAGCGGGGCATAGGACAGCCCGTGATAGGAGCCCTCGAACGCGATCACCCCGGGTCGCCCGGTGACGAGCGCCGCGGTCTTCAGCGCCGCCGTCACGGCGTCGGCGCCCGACTGCCCGAGGATCACTTGGGCCGGGCCCTCGGGGTAGAGGGCCGCGAGGCGCTCCGTGAGGGCGATCTTCGCGTCGGCGGGGTGGACGTCACCGAGCGCCTGCCACAGGAGGTCGGCCTGGCGCCCGAGGGCCCGCGCCACGTCCGGGTGGCGGTGCCCGAGCAACTGCGCGCCGAAGCCGCCGCAGAGGTCCACGTATCGATTGCCGTCGACGTCGAGCACGTTGCTCCCCCGGCCCTCGCGGTACACGATCGTCGCGCTCGGCCGGCCCGCGACCGCCCGCGGCCCCATGGGAGCGGCGACGCGACCGGAGCGCTCCAGCCACGCGCGCGACGCCGGGCCCGGTGGCGGCACGTGGACCTCCGGGGGCTCGTTGCCCGAGCCGAGTCCCGAGCAGGGCGCGTTGCGATCCTGGCTCACGTCGGCCTCGTGCGCGGCAGCGTCCCGTCCTCGAGCGAACCGATCAGAAGCAGACGCGGTTGCGACCGCTGCGCTTCGCCTCGTAGAGCTTCTCGTCCGCGCGCTGCACCAGCTCCGTACCGGACTTGTCGGCCTCGATCAGCACGGCACACCCCATGCTGATCGTCACCGGGATGCGCTCCGACTGGAAGATGAACCCGTGCGCCTCCACCCGCGAGCGCAGGTTCTCGGCGAGCGCGGCCGCACCGTCGAGCGGCGTCTCGGGCAGGACGATGACGAACTCCTCGCCGCCGTACCGGGCGAGGACCTCGTCGCGACGGATGCGCGACTGCACCACCCGCGCGAGCTCGCGCAGCACGTGATCGCCCGCGAGGTGCCCGAACTGGTCGTTGATGCGCTTGAACAGGTCGATGTCGAACATCACGATCGCGAGGTCCCGGGTGTGGCGCCGGGCCCGCAACAGCTCGCGATCGAGGGCCTCCTGGAAGTACCGCTTGTTGTGGATCTGCGTGAGGCCATCCACGATCGTCATGCGGTAGATCTCTTCGTGGTACTTGGCCTCGGCGTCGGCGCCCGAGAGGAACTTGAGGATGGCCGGCCCGACCTTGATCCGGTCCCCGTTGCGGAGCAAGACCTCCCCCTCGATCTGCTCCTCGTTGACGTAGGTCCCGTTGGTGGACTTGTCGTCGATCAGCCACCACCCGTCGCGCCGGCGCTCGATGTGGCAGTGACGGCGCGAAACCGAGTCGCCATCGAGCACGATCTGGTTGTCCGCCCCACGGCCGATCCGGGTGGTGTTGACGTCGAGGACGAACCGCTTGCCCAGCAGGCCCGCCTCCTTCGTGTAGATGACGACGAGGCAATCGTTCCCCGGCGGCTCTTCGCCGGGGGGGTGCTGCACGACCTGCGTGACGCGCGTCTTCTCGTCGAAATCGCTCACCAATCGCGTGCCCCCGAGGCGTCCTTGGACCGCGAGTACTCAGTTTCCTACCATACCAGCCGCCGGGGCCCGCCGGAGCGGACGCTCGCCCGCGCCTCGCGCGAGGGCGAAAACTAGGCGGGTTTGCCACGATTCGTCAAGCGCATCGCCCCTGAGGTCGGGTCACGCCGACCCCGCTCGCAACCCGCGCCACTGGGGCGAGCCCCTGTAGGTCAATGTGGGATCTTGGGGTCCGTGCAGGCACGCTTCAAGGTTCCCGACTCGACGGGACGCTCGGGCACCGATCACGCCCGGGGCTACTCGAGCGGTACCGGCAGCCCCACGTGGCGCATGAGGCGCAGAGCGTTCCCCTCCCGCACCGGACCCGGGCGGAGCCGGTAGTCGAAGGTCAAGCGGTCCTGCTGCGCCGACTCCCGGAAGTGGACCACCTCGACCCGGTCGGCGAGCTCCGCCGGGAGCTTCATCAGCTCCATGTCGTGGGTCGAGACGGCGCCAGCGGCACCGGCCTCGAGCAGCTCGGCGAGCACCCAACGCGCCCCGATCTGGCGCTCGCGAGAGTTGGTGCCGTGCAGGATCTCGTCGAGCAAGAACAGCACGGGGCCTCGTCCCCGCGCGGCGGCCACGACGTCGCGCAGGCGCCGAACCTCGGCGTAGAAATGGCTGACCCCATCGGCGAGCGAGTCGCTCACCCGGATGCTGGTGCCGAGCCCGAGCTCCCGGAGGCAGAGCCGCCGTGCGCAGACGACGCCGCCCGCGTGCGCGAGCACCACGGCGAGCCCCATCGCCCTGAGCAGCGTGCTCTTGCCCGACATGTTCGAGCCGGTCACCATCAGCGCCCGGCCCGGCTCGAGGAGAGTGACGTCGTTGCCCACGCGCTCGCTCGCGGCGATCAGCGGGTGACCGAGGGTTTCGGCGACGAAGAACGGGCCGTCCGGCACCAGCTCGGGGAACACGGCCTCGGGCTCGTCGCTCGCGTGTCCGGCGAGCGACGACAGCGCCTCCAGCTCCCCGAGCGCGGCGAACCAACCGCGCACCGCGCGCCCGACCCGCCGCTGCCAGGCCTCCAGCCGCAGCACGCAGTGGACGTCCCAGCAGGTGAGCGCGTTCACGAACGGGTGGACGACGCCGTTGTGGCGGAGATCGAACCAGCCCACCGTGCGCCGGAACCGCTGCATCGCCTCGCTCGGCCGGGCGTCCCCGGTGACGAGACGCCCCCCGATCTCGCGCAGGAGCGGGACGTCGAGCGCGATCCCCTCCACCAACCGGAGCATCGCCCCGTAGCGCAGGAACGCCCCCTCCGTGGCGGACACGGCCGCGAACACCCGCGCCGTCTCCGCCCGGGTGGCGAAATTGAGCAGGACCTGGGCGGCCACGGGCACGAGCCACCACGGCCCGGCCGCGCCGAGCAGCGGCGCGGACACCGCGACCGCAAGGGTGAGGACGGGGAGGGCGTGGGCGGCGACGACCACCGCGCGGCGCGGCGAGAGGACGGGGTCCGCCTCGGCCCAGCGGAGCATGGGCTCGGGATCGGGGGCCTCCCGGTGCGCCCCTCGCCCGCCCCGCGCGGCCGCCTCGTCGACCCGCGAAGGCGGCAGCTCCACCACGGCGATCGCCATGGCCTCGAGCTGCTGGCGCAGCTCGAGCTCGGGGCCGAGCGCCCGCACCGCGCGCTGCCGCGCCACGATCACGTCGGCGGGGGACGGCCCGGCGAGCAGGCGCGCCAGCGCGTCTTGCCCGAAGCGGGTGTGGGCGACCGAGATCCGCTGGAAGAGCGACCCCTTGCCGAAGACGTCGAGGTCGGTGGCATAGGGGTGACCGGCGGCGAGGAAGCGCGCGCCGTCCTCCGGAAGCTCGCGCCAGTGACCGGTGACGCGCGCCACCGCGTCGCGGTTCACGCGCGCGTGCCGGAGCGCGTCGTCTTCCTCGCCGAGGATGCGGCCGTGCAGGACCGCGAGCCACACGAACGCCCCGAGCGCCACGCCCGCGCCGACGAGCGCCGCGGTCCCGCCATCGCCGAGGAAGAGCGACAGCAGGGCCGCCAGCAATCC
The DNA here is from genome assembly GCA_964404725.1 of uncultured Polyangiaceae bacterium. Lineage (GTDB taxonomy): Bacteria > Myxococcota_A > Polyangia > Polyangiales > Polyangiaceae > JAFGBI01. Next base: position 103,854 of record CAYOLF010000006.1, on the reverse strand, counting down.
CGCGAAGGCTAGCCCCCGGAGGTTGGCGATCCGCCGCGAGCGCGCGCCGAGCGCTCGCGCCATGGCGGCCGCCTGGTCCGCCCGCTCGGCGTAGCGCACGGAGAGCGCCGGGCTCGAACCCGCGGCGGCCACGCCGGCCGGCGCCGCGGCGGCCACGCCCGCGGACCGTTCGTCCCCGGGGGTTCGGCCGATCATCGGAGGTAGTTGTTGACGATCTCGGCGATCCTGTAAAGGGGCAGGACCTCGTCGATGGCGCCGAGCTCGACCGCGGCGCGGGGCATCCCGAACACGGTGGACGTCGCGCGATCCTGCGCGATCGTCCGACCCCCCGCCGCCTTGACCGCCGCGGCGCCGAGCGCGCCGTCTTGCCCCATCCCGGTCAGCACGACCGCGACCACGCGGGGCCCGAGGACCTGCGCGGCGGTGCGGAGCGTCACGTCCGCGGCCGGGCGGACGCCGTGCACCGGCGGGTCGTCGCGCAGCGCGACGCGACCGTCGCGATCGATCGCGAGGTGAACATCTCCCGGCGCCACCAGCACCACGCCGGGCTCGAGCTCGTCGCCCTGCCGCGCCTCGCGGACCGGGCAGGACGCCGGCTCGGCGAGCTGCTCGGCGAGCGCCGCCGTGTATCCCGCCGGCAGGTGCTGCACGACGACGATGGTCGCGTCGGGGCCCGGCTCGAGATCGGGGATCAGGCGGGTGAGCGCGGCCGGCCCCCCGGTGGAGGACGCGATGACCACCAGCCGCACGGTCACCGCCGCGCGACGTTCCACCCGCGGCGGCCGCACGGCGACCGAGCGCGTCGCCCCCTCGCCCGTCGCGAGCGCGGCCCCGACCCGCGCGCCCGCGGCGTCGGCGAGCTTGCGCAGGAGCTCGTCGCGCACGGGCGTGAGGTTGGTGCTGACCTCTCCGTCCGGCTTGGTGACGAAGTCCACCGCGCCCGCCGCCAGTGCGGCCAGCGTCTCGCGCGCCCCGGCGCGGGTGTGCGCGCTCAGCATCACGATGGGCGTGGCCCGCTCGGCAAGGATCGCGCGCGTTGCCGCGGCGCCGTCCATCCCGGGCATGGCGAAATCCATGGTGACCAGATCGGGGGCGAGCGACCGCGCCAGGGCGACGGCCTCTGCCCCGTCGGCGGCCTGGCCGACCACCTGGAAGCGCGGGTCCTGTCCGAGCAAGCGCGTCACCGCCGCGCGCATGAACGCCGAGTCGTCGACGACCAGCACGCGGTGGGGCAAGGTCACGGGCTCGACTCGCGGAGGCGCACCGTCAGGGTCGCACCCACCATCGGCGCCTCCGGACTGCCGACCAGCCGCCGGTCGACGACGTCCGCCACGCAGCGCGCCGCGGCCTCGCTGACACCCACCCGCTTGCTGACGACGACGCCCTCGGCGCGGCCCCGCTCCCGGACCAGGAAGCGCACCTGGATCTCGCCCGATTCCCCCTTCAGCCCCCCGTGATCCTGCACGCAGGCGCGGTAACGATCCGCCGGGGCCTTGAGCTTGCCGAGCGCGAGCGGGAGCGCACCCGTGTCGACCACGACGGGCCCCACCTCGACGACGAGCGGCCGCGAGGCGAGGGGGGCGGCGGGCGGCTCCGCGCTGGCCGACGCGGTGGGCCGCGGCGGCGTGGCGGACGGGGCCGCGGCCGAGCCGCCCGGGCTGCCCGGCACCGCGCCGCGCGGCGGTCCGGAGCCCGCCCCGAGCGCCTCCGCCTCTGCTCGGGTGAGGCACCGCACGATCATCCCCTTGCCGTTGGCGACCCGCCCCCAGGAGCAGACCGGATCGTAGGGGTAACGGAAGGTGTCGCCGGGGCTGTCCGCGGCGGCGATCCCCGGGATCACGGCGCCGGTGACCACGGCGGCGACCACCGGGAGGAGCCACGCACGGCGCGCGCGGGGGCGAGGCGTCGAGTCGGGGGGGGAACCCCGGCCGTAGGCGGGCGTTCCCGGTTCGAGTCGATTCGGATCCTTCATCGGCGAAATCCCTGCAGCACGTAGGCGTTCTGTGGTTGCTCGATCCCCTTTAGCTGGATGCCGGTCACCGTGTCGACTTGGACGTGGGGCGCGACGCGGTCATACACCGCCTGGCTCAGGAGCACCCCGCCGAGCGGGCACTTGGACTCGTGGCGCTGCGCGCGGTTCACCACGTCGCCGATGCAGGTGTAATCCCGGCGGACGAGGCGGGAGCCGATGTCGCCACGCACGATCGGCCCGCAGTTCAACCCGATCCGCATGACCAGCGGCGGCTCTCTCCCCGCGTTGAACGCGGCCAGCGCCTGCTGCATTCCCCACGCGGCGCGGGCGCCCCGGAGGGCGTGCGGCTCGTCGAAGTCCGGTCGATCCTCGAAGACCGCCATGATGGCGTCCCCGATGAACTTGTCGATGTCCCCACCGTGATCCCGGATCACCACGCAGAGCGCGTCGAAGGACGCATTGAGGACGTCGACCACGTCGCGCGGCGTCATCCGCGCGCTCATGGCGGTGAACCCGGAGATGTCGCTGAAGAGGAGCGTCGCGTCGACCCCGCGCGCCCGGATCTCACCGAGGTCCCCCCCCGCGCCCAGGGCCTCGGCGGCCCGCACCGCGCCCTCGCTCAGGTAGAGCCGAGACGCCTCCTTGTAGCCGGCGAGGCGCGCCTCCGCGAGCACGCGCTCCACGATGGCGATGCACTTGTCCGTGCCGAACGGCTTGACGAGGTAGCTGGTGAGCCCGGCGGCGCGCATCTGGGCCTGGTCCCGCTGGGTGTCCCGCGCCGTGAGCATGACGGCGGGCACGTCGCGGGTCACGAGCGCGCGCCGCAAGGCGATCACCAGCTCGAACCCGGTCATGCGGGGCATGTCGTAGTCGGTGAGCACCAGATCGGGAGGGGCCGCGAGCGCCCGGTCGAGGCCGTCTCGCCCGTCCACGGCGGTGTCGACGACGAAGCCCTGGCGCCGCAGACAGTCCGCGACGAGGTGCCGAATCGCAGCGGAGTCGTCGACCACGAGGACCCGCTCGCGCGGCTTCGCCATCCGGGTGGCGAGCAGGGCGTGGAGGCGGCTGATCAGCTCCTCCTGGACGACGGGCTTGACCAGGTAGTCGTCGGCGCCAGCGTCAAAACCCCGCTCGAGATCCGACGCCTCCCCGAGCGACGAGCAGATGACGACCGGCACCGGCGCGAGTCGCGCGTCCTGCTTCACCGTCCGGCACAGGGCGAAACCGTCAAGGCGCGGCATCTCGACGTCGGTGAGGAGCAGGTCCGGCCGCTGGCCACGCATACGCGCGAGCGCCTCCTCCCCGTCCCAGGCCTCGACGACGTCGTAACCCGCGTCCCGGAGCAGGGGCACGGTGTGACGGTGGATGAGGTCGCTGTCGTCCACGAGGAGGACCGTGAGCCGCCCGTGAGCGGTGGCCTCCACGGCCGCCAACAGGTCGTGCGCCGGGAAGGGCAGCTGCAGGCTCCGGACGAAGCCGAGCTGGCGCGCCGCCTCGCACGCCGCGACGTCGAACCCGAGATAGATGGTCCGTTCGAGGACGACGCCGGCGTCACGGGCGGCCGTGAGCGCACGGGCGGCGGGCTCGCCCGCCACCACCGGCGCGAAGATCACGACCTCGGGGGCGACCTCGTCCTGCCCGAGGAGCGCGGTGAGATCGGGCGCAGCACGGACGCGGTGCCCGGCCGGGCCGAGCGCGCGGGCGACGAATCCGGTGAGGACTCCGGGCGGGGTGACGAGTCCGACCTCGACCATCGCGCCGAGTCTAGTGCAGCGAGCACCATTCTCGAACCGCTCGTGGCCGACGCCCCGATCGCCGCCGGGACAGGAACGGTTTGAGCCCCGCGGCCGCCGCGTGGTAGGCAGCGGGCCATGGGCACCGGGGCCCCGACGGCGATGACCAGCGAGGCGCTCCCGACCGCGGCCGAGGCCGTGTTGACGTTCCTCGAGAGCGTGGGGCGCCGGTCGGAGGCGGAGCTCTACCTCAAGCTCTTCCGCGAGCAGCCACCGCAGAGCTTCGCCCTGGTGGTGGCGGACGCGCAGGTCCTCAGCCGTGCGGTCGGCGGCGTCCTCGAGCAGCTCCGCTTCCTGGCCGACCTGGGGCTGGTGGCGCCCATCGTCGTGGGCGCCCAGAGCACCGAGCGGGCCGAGCAGCTCGCCGCCGAGCTCGGCGAATGGCTGCCGGACGTGTCGCTCGAGTCGCGCCTCCACGCCATGGACGAGCCGGACCTCGTCGCGCGCCTCACCGAGGAACTCCGCGGCGATCAGGTCCCCGTCGTCTGGTTCCGGCCCGTCGCGGGGGAGCCCGCTCGTGCCCGCTTCGCGCGGCTGGGCACGCTCGCCCGCGACCTCGGGTCCCGCAAGGTGGTCCTGGTGCGCCAGCGCGGGAGCATCCGGCTGCGCGACGAGCGGGGCGCCCACCCCTTCTCCGATCCGGGGGCGCTGCGCGAGGACGGCCAGATCTCCGTGCTCAACCTCCGCACCGACCTCGACCCCCTGCTCCTCGCCAACCAGCTCGCCCCGACGGACGCGCGGCTGCTGGAGCTGATCGGGGCGCTGCTCGACGAGGGGCGGGAGGGCACCCCTCCCACGGTGAGCGTCACCTCCCCGTTCACGCTGCTGCGCGAGCTCTTCACCGTGAAGGGCTCCGGGACGCTGGTGAAGGTCGGCAGCGACATCCGCCGCTACCCGTCCTACGCCGAGGTCGACGTGGCGCGGCTCCGGGCGCTGCTGGAGCGCTCGTTCGGGCGGCCCCTGGTGCCCGGATTCTTCGACCGCGAGCCCCTCGCGCTATACCTGGAGGCCACCTATCACGGAGCGGCGATCGTGGAGCCCTCTCCCTGCGGCTCCTACCTGACGAAATTCGCGGTGGAGCCGGTGGCGCAGGGCGAGGGCCTCGGCCACGACCTGTGGCAGGCGCTCACCCGGGAGCACCGGGCCCTGTTCTGGCGGGCAGCGCCGCACAACCCCATCGGCTCCTGGTACGTGAAGCAGTGCGACGGGATGATGCGGCTGCCAGCCTGGCACGTCTTCTGGCGCGGGCTGGACCTCGCCGCGGTGACCCCGGCCATCACCGAGGCGCTCGCGCGGCCGCCCGACCTCGAGCCAGCGCCGGCCCCGAGCGACGGCGCCCCGGGTTGACGGCGACGGCGTCACGCGGGCGTCGAGCCGTGCGCGGGTGCCGGGTCACTGGCCGAGCGACTCGGCGCGGTTGACGATGCGTGGGGTGATGAAGATGACGAGCTCGCCGCGCTGGTCGGTGCCGCGCCGGTGCTGGAACAGCAGGCCGAGGATGGGCAGATCGCCGAAGAACGGCACCTGGTCCACGTTGCGGCCGGTGTTGCGGGTGTAGATGCCGCCGATCACCGCCGTGTGACCGTCCGCGATGAGCAGCGTCGTCTCCGCCTCCCGCTTGAGGATGGTGGGATCGCCGCGGGCGGAGGTCTGGTTGAAGTCGGGCTCGTCGCGGTTGACCTTCACGTTGAGGAGCACACTCCCGTCGGCCGTGACGTGGGGCTTGACCAGGAGCTGGAGCTTGGCCTCCTGGAACACGGTCTGGACGCCCTGCGCGCTCACCTGCGAGAACGGGATCATGGTGCCCTGCGAGATCCGTGCCTGCTGGTTGTCCAGGGTGAGGATGCGCGGGCTGGAGAGGATCCGCACCATGCCCGTCGCCTCGGCGGCGGTCAGGCGGAGGTTCATGTTGATGGTGTTGTCCACCGAGCCCATGGCGAATCCGATGGCCCCGCCCTGCCCGGTGCCGGCGGGCGCGGGGAGGTTGACGGCGAAGTTCGGGTTCGCGATGGAGTTGGTGAACGGGCTCAGACCGGCCGTCGGCGTCGATCCGTCGCTCGCGCCGCCGGCGATCCCCAGCGTGTGCGGGAAGGCGAGCCCGGTCGGGTTGCCGGTCGCCGAGGAGAACGAGATGTCGCCGCCCCACTGGATGCCCAAATCGCGGAAGTAGCGGCTGGTCGCCTCGATGATCCTGGCCTCGACCAGCACCTGCGGCGTCTGCGTGTCGAGCGCCCGGGTGAGCTCCTCGATCTGGTTGAGGTTGCCGGCGATGTCGCGGACGATGAGGACGTTCGTCCGGGCGTCCACCGCGATGGTCCCGCGGCTGGAGAGCAGCTCCCGGGCGCGCGGCTGGATGTCGGCAGCGTCCCCGTAACTCACCGGGATGAGCCGGGTCTCCAGCGGCTCCAGGGCGACCTGCTGCTTGCGCCGCGCGAGCTCCTGGTCGCGCTCCTTCTGCAGGTCGTCGAGGGGGGCGACCCGGATGAGGTTGCCCTGGCGGACCATCCCGAGCTTCTTGGACTGCAGGACCACGTCGAGCGCCTGGTCCCAGGGGACGTTGCGCATCCGGATGGTGACCGAGCCCTTGACGTTGTCGGCGGTGATGATGTTGACGCGGCCGACGTCCGCGAGCAGCCGGAGCACGTTGTGGATGTCGGCGTCCTTCAGATCGAGGTCGATGCGGCGCCCGGTGAAGCGCTCGGGGCGAACCTGCCCCAACACCGCCGGCGTGAAGCCGCTGGCGTGATCGGGCGGCGCCGCCTCCGCCACCGCGGGGGGCGGCGCGAAGCCCCCGTGCACCTCGGGCAGCCCCGCGACCACGTCCTCCACGGACACGGTCCGGGCACGGCGCGTGGGGCCTCCGTCCGCGCCCACGCCGGTGTCGGACCAGGCCTGCGCGGCGGCGGTGGCGAAGCTGAGGACCAGGGCGCCGCCTTCGCGGGCCACGATGGCCCGGGCGTCGTCGACGTGCTCGACGTCGACCACGACCTCGTCGGCACGAGCCGCGCTCCCGTAGGTCGCGACGCTCGCGACCGGCCCCCCGTAGGCAGACACGTCCAGCACTCGCTCGAGCGGCGCCGGGAGCTCCGCCCCTTCGAGCAGGACCCGGGTCCGACCGGGGCGGGTCTGCACCGTCCGGTGGCGCACCTGGCCGCCGACCTCGATCACCACCGCGTCGAGGCGAGACTCGTGGCGGAACCGCACGTCACCGATGCGCGTCCGGCCCGCCGGGGCGGCGGGCGCTGCGGCGCGCGCGCGCACCGGCGCGGGACGCGCGTCGCTGCCCGAGTGGAGCGTGATCACCAGGCTGTCGTCGGTCGCCTCGACGGCGAACTGCGCGGGACGCGCCAGGGTCACCAGGACCCGCGTCGTGGTGCGCTTGTTCTGCTTGAATTCCTGGAGCAGGACGCCGCCGACGAGGCCCTGGCCCCGGGTGATGGCGGCGGGGGCGCCGTCGATGGTGGCGTCGGCGAGGTCCACGATGAGGCGGGTCCCGTTCCGGTCCAGGCGGGCCGTGTAGGTGGGCTTCGCCGTGACGCCCAGCCGGACGTGGGTGGCGTCGCCGCTGGCCTCGACCACCGCCGTGGTCACCGAGCGACCTCGCCCGGCCGCGCGCGCCGCGCCGGCCGAGACGACCAAGGCCACCAAGACGAGCAGGGCAACCGCCGGAAACGCTCGAGCTCTGAACCTCATTTCACCGGACTCCGATGGAAGGGAGAGTCGCCGCTGCCGAGCAAGTTGGGCACGTACGACCGTCGGGGAAAAGCCTAGCGGCTCGCGATCGAGCGGAACAAATTCGGGACGTCCCGCGCCGCGCTTCGATAACCGCGGCGCCGGCGGGGCGCCGGTCGGCGCTCCCCGCGGTCCGCGCCCCACGGCGACGGCAGCGGCGAAGGCTGACGGCGCCGGGTCACGACCGCGGAGCGGGGCGGGCCCGCGGGGACGGGCCGCGACGCCGTGCGCGGTCGACCGAACCCGGGTTCCCACCGATGGCGCGGACCAGCCCCGCCCGGGCCCGGGACGCGGTCCCGGCTACTCCTCCTCGGTGTTCTCCTCGGTCCGGAGCGGGATCACCTTGGTCGCGCTGGGAACGTCCGGGTTCTGCGGGTCCTCCCGCACGAACACCACGTCACCGTCACGGACCCGCTCGACCCGCCAGTTGAGCTCGTAGGCAGCGCCGCGCTGGCCGGGGGACTGGACGACCTCCGCGCGGCCGATGAACATGCCCCGCTTGATGGTGTACCCCTTGCCCGTGGGATCGACCACCATCGCCACCGGGGGGTCGGCGTTCTGCACGATGCCGATCAACCTCAACTGGTCGAGGGAGTACTTGTCGAGCAAGACCTCGCGCTGCGACTCCACCCGGCCCTTGGCCTCGGCGGCGAAGTACTCCTCGTAGGAGCGGAAGGGGTCGCGGCTCCGCTCGCTCTCGCCGAACTCATACTCCTCGAACGTCAGCCGCACCGCGGGCTCGGCGCTCGCGGAGGCCGACGCGGACGCCGAGGCTGGCGCGCGAGCCTTCTTCGCCGCCGACGCGCCCCCGGGCGGGCCAGGCGCCTTCTTGCCACCGCCCCCGCAGGCGACCGCCACGGCCACCGCCACGAACCCCGCCAGGACCCGCTTCGCCACCGCTTCAGCCGGAGTCATGGCTATTTCTTCCCTCCGGCGCGCGCGCGCCCCCGGATCGCGCCCTGGCCCGCCTTCTCCAGGTCGGCGTCGGTCAGCGAGCGGAACGCGGTCGCCTGGGCCTCCACCGACACCACCACGTTCTCGTCCTCGAGCTTCGGCGCCGTGATCGAGATGTCCTCCATGTTGATCACGCGATCGAGCTCGGAGATCGACTGGAAGAACTTGGCCACGCGGTGGTAGCGCCCCGTCAGCTTCACCTTCATCGGCACCCGCGCGTAAAACTCCTGCTTGAGCTCGAGGTCGGGGCTCCAGGCGATGAGGTTAACGCCGCTCAGGTTCGCGACGGACTGCACGGAGCTCAGGAAGGCCGGGTACTGGGCCTCGCTCGGCAAGATCTTCTCGATCTCGCTCCTGCGTTGCTCGCGCTCGTGGAGCTCAGCCAGGTCCTTCTGGTAGGCGCCCTCTGCCTTCTTCGCCTCCGCGAGGTCGGCCTTCAGCTTGTCCTCGCGCCTGACCTCCGCGGTGATCTTCTGCGCGACGTCCCCGTAGAAGACCACCCAGTACGCGACGCCGACCAGCGCGAGCGCGGCGACGATGATGCCGACCTTGGCCGGGAACGGCACGCGGCTGAGGATGGAATCCTTGGCCATGTCAGTACTTCACCTTCGCCTCGAGCTCGAACCGCACCAGCTGGACCCCCGTCTTCCCGCCGGTCCGGGCCGCAGGCATCAGCCGGACCTCGTGGAAGCACGAGGAGAGGTGCATGCGGCGGGCGAGCTCGCTGACGTCCTCGCCGTCACGGGCAAGGCCCTGCAGGCGGACCTTCCGCTGCGACTCGATGAAGGAGGTGAGCCACAACCGGCGCGGATCCCAGTTGGGGTTGTACATCGCGAGGGGGTCGTCCCGGCGGATGCGGTCGAGGACCTCGGGCGCGACGGTCGGGCCCCGACCCGGCGTCAGGATCCGCGCGAACTCGAGGAGCAGCGTGGTGGGCCCCGTTCGGGCGCTCTGCAGCTGGGCGATGGCGTCCTCGCGCGCGCGGAGCTTGGCCAGCCTCGCGGTCACCTCGGCGTGATCCTGCACGGCCCTCTTGGACTGGGTGATCCGCGCCTCGAGCTCGCGGTTCTTGCGCGTCTGCTCCGCCAGCTGCTGGTTCTTGTAACCGTGGAAGACGAACAGCCCGGAAACCTCGGCCAGGAGCAGGATCAGCAGCGCGACGAGCCACAGCTGGCTGCCCTCACGGCGCTCCGTGCCGCGGCGCTTCTGAGGGAGCAGGTTGATGCGGATCATGACGTGCGCGTCTCCCGCTCCTTGCGCAGCGCGAGGCCGAGCGCGACCGGGAGCTGGGCCGCCCGCCGCTGAAGCAGCGTGGCGTCGACCTCACGCTCCACGCTGACGCCCTCGGTGGGAGCCCAGGCGGAGACGGGAACGCGCGCACGACGCTCGATCGCCTGGGCGAGCGCCACCAGGTTCGCGGTCCCACCGGTGAGGTAGATGTGCGCGATCTCGTTCTCCCCGCTGGTGGCCATGAAGAAGTCCAAAGACCGCTGGATCTCGGCCGCGATGGAGTCGGTCACCGCCTCGATCACGGCGACCACCTGCTGGGGGACCATCCCCGGCCGGCTGCCGTCGTCCGTCGGCGAGCCGCCGCACTTGTAGGCCTCGGCCTGCTCGAACGGGATGTTGAGCTGCTTCTGGATCTCCTCGGTGATCACGTTGCCACCGTTGGCGATCTCGCGGGTGAAGGCGCTGATCCCGTTGGAGACGATGTTGAGGGAGCTGAGGCTGGCGCCAACGTTGATGATCGCGATCGTCTGCTCGGGGGGCAGGCTCCGCGTCGCCTCGAACAGGTTCTGCACGGTGAACGCGTCGATGTCGCAGACCACGGGGCGCAGCTTCGCGTCGCGGGCGAGCTGCGCGTAGTCGTTGATCTGGTCCCGCTTGGCGGCCACCAGCAACAGATCCATCTGGCTCGCCTCCGGCCGGCGCCTCAGCACCTGGTAGTCCACCTGGACATCCTTGATGTCGAAGGGGATGTGCTGCTCCGCCTCCCAGTGGATCTGCTCGTCGAGCTCCGCCGCCGTCATGATGGGGACGGTGATCTTGCGGATGATGACGCTCTGACCGGAGACGCTCAGCGCGACCTCCCGTTGGCGGATGCGCGCGTCGTGGAACACCCGCTGGAGCACCTCCACCACGTTCCCGGCGTCCATCACCTGGCCGTCCACGATCGTCTGCGGCGGGAGCGGGGCGAACCCGAAGCGGACGAGGGAGGGGACCCGCCGGACCTCGCGGATCTGGCAGACCTTGATCGAGCTCGTACCGATGTCGACGCCGACCAGGTTCCTGCCTTCGCCCATGAGACCTCGCGGGCGGATCCCAGTCCGCCTAGGAAAACTCTGGCATCCGACGCCGAGGTCCGGCAAGAAACCCGCCACGCCGGACCCCGGGCCGGCGTGGCGGACGTGCCGGCCGAGCGTGCCCCGGGCGGCAGCTCAAGGACGGGAGGCGCTGGGCGCCGGTTGGGGCGGCGCGATCGAAGCGATCTCCGCCGGCTCCTCGGCGGGCGCGTCGGCGGCGAAACGCCACCGGTAGGCGCGCGGTCGGATCGGGCGGTCGAGCGCGACGAGCGTGGTGGCCTCGTCGCGCCGCCCCGGCGGGTGCTCGGTGCCGGCTCGCCGCACGAACGGAGGCAGCTGCGCGCCCCGCTCGAGCTCGACCACCAGCGTGCAATCGGCGAGCGCGAGCGCGCTGGCGAGCACGGCGCTGGTGTCGTGGGTCGCCCGCGCTACCACTACCCGGCCGTCCCTGGTGAGGCCCAGCGCGGCACGCTCCCGCAGCGGGCCCGGCTCGCTGGCGCGAGGCTCGAGCGTCGCGCCCACCGCGAGCAGCGGGACCTGGACGGCGGCCTCGCCGGCGGCGAGTCTCAGCCCCGCGGAGGGGGGAACGACCCGCAACGCTCCGGAGGGCGTGGTCACGAGGGTCGCGGCGTCGTCGCGGAGCCCGAGCGTGGGGAGGTGGTGGAAGCTCAGCCCCAATCGCCGCTCCGGCGTCGTGGCCCCGAGCCCGATCGCGACCACGGCGCGCTCCTGGTCCGCCGCCGCGAGCTCGACCACCGGCGGCGGCGCGTCGAGCGGGCGCGGCTCCTGCTCACCGGCGCGCAGGGCGAAGTCGAAGCGGTCCAGGGGCAAGCTCGTGAGCTCCACCGTGACTCCACCCACCAGCGCACGCGCGGAGAAGACGGCCGGGAGGAAGGCGGGTTCCGGCTGCCGGCCTGGGCTCGTCTGCCAGGGGGCATGCGGGAGCGGGGGGGGATGGAGGTCCCGAACCAGGACGTAGAAGAAGTCCTTGGCGGAGGCGTAGATGAACTTGTCCGCCGCGATCTGCATCGCGGGATCGGCCTTGCGGAGCTCGTACCGATGCTGGTCCATGTCCAGCACGTCCGTGAAGACGAAGCCGCAGTGGCCCGGGTTCATGTCGAGGTGGATCGCGTAGGTGCAGCCCGCCTGCCGCAGGCCGCGCCCGAGGCTCGAGGCGTCAATGTGCGAGCCGAAGGCGTAGAAGGCGTGGCCCGCTGCCGTCACGCAGAGCGCGGTCCGCTGCGTCTGCACCGAGGTGCCGAAGAGCTGCTCGCCCCAGGTCCTGCGCCCGGCCGGGTTGACGACCCCGTCAAGGAGCAGGGGCTCCAGGTTCTGGCGCAGCGACACCACGTCCGCCGGCACGGCGGCGGTGCGGGGCCAGGTCCCGAACCCCGCGCGCCCCTGCTCGTCGACCAGGAAGGTCGCCGCGCCGGCCACCGGCGGCAGCAGGACCCGCCGCTCCACCACCATCCCGTAGCTCCCGTGGTCGGTCTTGAAAGCGCCGTTGAACGTCGCGACGACGCGCTCGAGCGTGGCGGCGTCGCGGGGAATGCGACCGGTGCCCGGCGGTCCCGTCAGGGGCTTGGGGTCCTCGTGCCCCGCCTGCACGCGGAGATCGAGCTGGCGCAGGTCCATCGCGACGAGGCTCAGCCGCGAGTAGGGGCGCTCCGGGTCGGGGCGAACGAAGGTGCGGTAGAAGTAGGGAGGAGCCCCCTCCGTCGCCCCGACGACGCGCGCCAGGAACGGGTACACGACGGGCTCCCAGACGCCCTCGCCGGGCTGCTCCTCCTGCCACATCGAGGGCAGGTTCGGCGGCGGCCAGTCGTCGCCCGGAGCCTCGACGTCAGGGAGCGGCGCGGCGCCCGCGCCGGGCGCCTCGACCAGGTCCCCGCCGGCCTGGCCTCGCACCAGGTAGGCCCCGCGGCGCAAGAGGTCGGCGCCCGTGAAGGCGAGGCCCTCCACCCAGGCGATGGGGCCCGGCCCCACCTCCGCCCGCACGGTGTCGACCGCCCAGAGCAGGATCGGCTTGGTGACCGGCAGCACGCGCGCGACATGCACGCCCTCGGCCGGTCCGCCCCCGCGTTGCGTCAGGGACTGGCCCCCGAGATCGAACACCAGCCCGCGGCTGCGGCCGTCCACGGCGATGGCGACCGTGGGCGGCGCGAGCTCGAGCTCGACGGCGGCCGGCGGGAGATCGAAGAGGACGTCGGTACGACCGAGCCCGCGGAAGGTTCCGGTCTGCTGGTACGCCGTGAGCGCGCGCTGCGCCGCGCCGAGCGAAAAATCCCCCGACGGCGCCGCGGGATCCCCCTCGAGATCCAGGACGGTGACCGCCTGCACGGCCCCGTAGGCGACGGTCACGAAGGAGGCGTGATCGAGCTGCGTGGCGAGCCCCGCCTCGTCTCCCAACGGCGTCTCCGAGAGATTGCGGGGCCTGCGGACCAGGACGGGCGCGCCGTCGCGCCCCACCCGCACCCAAGCCCGGTACAGGTCGCGGGGCGCCCCGGCGCCCTTCGCCGCGAGGAAGAGCAGTCCCCGCCCGAACAGCGCGTCCACGAGCGCCCCACCCGACGGCTCCCAGGCGAGGTCCATCGGGTCGACCCGCCCGCCGACACGGTCGCCGAGCGCCCGGGCCAGCCCCGGGGGCGTGGGGGGAGGGGGCGGCGACGCCGTCGCGCGCGCGAGCAGCGCGAGCGCCGACATGGCGGCCAGCACACCCGTCCGAGGCCGGACGAAGCCGAGGATCCACCGCATCGCTGACCTCGAAGGGCAGAGCCATAGCGGGGCGCCCCGCGTCGAGCAAGGAACAAGGAGTCCCCGCGGGCGGCGCCCGGCGGCCCGCGCGCGCGAAAGGGCGCCCCTTTTGGGGCTGTCCGCGGCGCCGGCGAACGGTAAGAATCCGGTTTCCGCATCGTGAAGGTCAAGGATCTCACCGTTCGTTTGCTCACGGCGGGCCTGCTCCTCCCGGTCCTGGGGTGGGCGCTCCTGGTCGCGTCGCCGTGGGTCTGGTTCGGGGTCGTCGCCGTGGCGATTGCCTTCTCCGCGGCGGAGCTGTTCTCGATGACGCACGCCGGCGACTCGATCGGCCAGGCCATCGGCGTCACGAGCACCCTGGCCGTGTCCGCGTCGATCTACTTCTTTTCCCAGGACGCGCGGGCGCTGCTCACCGTGTTGCTGTTGGTGCCGATGGTGGGGATGCTGGTCCCGCTATGGCGGCTGGGCCAGATCGCGACCGCGGGGCTGCGCCAGATGGCGGGCGTCGGCGGGCCCCTCTACCTCGGCGCGCTGCTGACGACCCTCGCCCTGCTGCGCCGCGACTTCGCCGCCGACGGCCCCGGGTACGTCGCGCTGGCGCTGACGTTCGCGTGGTTCGGCGACACCGGGGCCTACTTCGCGGGGAGCACCCTCGGACGGGTGAAGCTCTACCCGGAGATCAGCCCCGCGAAGACGCGCGCGGGCCTGTTCGGTGCCATCGGTGGCGCCTGCCTCGCCGCGCTCTTGGCGCACTTCTGGTACCTGCCGGGGGTCCCGCTCGGCCACGTCGTGGGGCTCGCGATCGTCGCCGGGTTGCTCGGCCAGGCCGGTGATCTCGTCGAGTCGCTCCTCAAGCGCTCGAGCGGGACCAAGGACTCCGGCCGGATCCTGCCCGGGCACGGCGGCGTGCTCGACCGGATCGACTCGCTCACGACCGTGGGTCCCGTCGTGTACCTGTACGCGCTGTGGGTGGCGTCGGGTGGGGCCGGTTGACAGCGGACGCGGCGCTCGACGATGGTGGGAGCGGGGCGGGAGGCCTGGTGAGTCGCAGCAGATGGTTCAGCGCCGCCGCGCTCCTCGCCATCATCGGGGGCCCGGCGCCGGCCGCCGCCGCCGAGGCCACGGCCTACGCCTCCAGCAACATCCAGCTCTACTCCGTCCCGAATCCCTACGGGACCCGGGAGCTCCGGCGGCGCCGTTACACGCAGAGCCTCGGGCTCACCGTCTTCGATCGGCTCGGTGGCGACGCTGACACCGGTCCGGAGCTGACCTTCTCTTCACGGATGCGCCTCGACGCGGATCTGGGCCAGCCGAGCGCGCTGCGCGACCCGGCGCGGGCGAGCGAGTTCGTCCCGGGCGTAGCGCTTGCCCCCGTGGACGTGCAGCACGCCTACCTCGACGTCCACCGGCTCGGTGGTGAGGCGCTCTCGGCGCGGCTCGGGCGCCAGTACCTGGTGGACCCGCTCGGGTGGTGGTCCTTCGACGGGGTGCGGCTCCAGGTCGCCACGCCAGCTCTGATCGCGTTCTCCGCCTTCGCGGGCGTGGAGCAGCGCGATGGGATCCCGCTGCTCACCACCTCGCGCTTCACGGCGGATGGCGTCTCCCGCGGCTCACGCCGCGACCTCGAGGCCAGCCAGTGGCCGAGCTTTCTCGAGTCCCGTCGCGCCGCGCCTGCCTTCGGCTTCGGGGTGTCGTCGCACGAACTCGGCTGGCTCGACGCGGAGGTCGTCTACCGCCGCGTCGAGCAGCGAGACGCGGCCTTCGTGACGCTCTTCCCCGAGACGCCGGGGGCCCTCGGGACCGTCACTCGCCGGCGAGTTTCGACCGAGCGGCTGGCGGGGTCGCTGGGACTCTCCCGTGACGAGCTGGGGGCGCTCACGGGGCGCCTCAGCTACGACTTCGTCGTCGGCCGGGTGAACGAGCACGCCGCGAGCCTGAGCTGGTTCGTCAGCGATCCGATCACCCTCTCCCTCGGCTACGACCACACCCTGCCGTCCTTCGACGGCGACTCGATCTTCAACTGGTTCGCGACCTCGGCGGTGACGACCGCGGAGCTCGGCGCCGAGCTCCGCGCCCACTCTCGCCTCTCGCTGTCGCCGCACGTGGGGGTGCGCGCCTTCGGCGCCCCGGGCGCGGGCGGCGACGACGACGACCGGACGGCCGCGGTCGACGCCCCACCCACGGAAACCGCCGCTGCGGACGCCTTCGGGTCCGTGGTGGTGATCCGGAGATGGGGGGCCGGCCGCGTCACCGTCGACGCCGGCGCCGACGGCGGCCCCGACGGCCATCGCGTGGGGACCGGCGCCGAGGTAGAGCAGACCTTCCGCGACGGCTTCTACGACACCCTCCTCGCCGTCTCACTGCACGACTGGCACGACGACGAGCAGCCCGCGCGCGACGCGACCAGCCTGTCCTACGTGATCGGCGGGGGCGTGCACCCCGCGAGCGGCTCTCGCCTCGGGATCGAGTGGGAGCACACGGCGAACCGCCTCGTCGGACAGCGCTTTCGCTGGCTCTTCACCCTGGAGCTGGAGGTGGGGCGATGACCCGGCGCCGGCCGACGCCCGGCCTCCTGCTCCTGGTGCTGACGCTCGCGGCGCTGGCCGCCCTCACCGGCGCACCCCCGCCGGCGCACGCCGACGGGGTGCCGACAGCGGGGTCCCGGGCGCCATCGTCGGCATCGCGACCCGAGACGCCACGCCGCACCGCGCCCCTGAACCCGGGGATCTACCCGCCCGAGCGCCGGACGGTGCGGTTCGAGCATCGCGTCCATGGCGCTAGCCTCGGCCTCGGGTGCGTCGACTGTCACCCCGCGGCCACCACGAGCCGGCGCTCCGCTGACCTGCTGCTGCCGAGCGGGTCCGCGTGCGACCGCTGCCACGACGCCGACCACCGTGACCCTGGGCAGGGTCTGACCGCGGCGACGGCGCTCGAGAGCTCCTGCGGGCAATGTCACCAGCTCCTCGAGGGCGTGCCCAGGCAAGTAGCGACCCAGCGCTACCCCCGGCCCAACCTCCACTTCGACCACGCCGCCCACGCGAAGCGGAACGTCCGCTGTGCGCAGTGCCACGGCGACCTGGCGGCCGGCCGCGCTGAGGGTCGGGCGGGGCTCCCGTCGATGCGCCGCTGCGCGACCTGCCACCTCGCCCCGGGCGCGGCCCGCGGAGACGCTTCCGGTCGCTGCACGACCTGTCACCTCTCGCAGGGGGGGCGGCTGCGCACGAGCTTCCCGAGCGGCCGCCTGCTGCCGCCGCGTTGGCTCGGCAACGCCGAGCATGGCCCCGGCTTCGCCGAGCACCACGCCGGCGCGGCGGGCAGAGACTCCCACTTCTGCGCCCAATGCCACGCCGAGAGCGAGTGCGCCGCTTGCCACGACGGTCGAGTCCGCCCTCGGCGCCTCCACCCCAACGACTGGCTCAGCCTGCACGGGCGCGCCGCGGACCTCGGCTCCCCGCGGTGCGAGAGCTGCCACCGGCGGCAGTCGTTCTGCCTCGGGTGCCACCAGCGGCTGGGGATGGCCGCGACGGGCCCGACCGGCGCCACCTCGAAGCGGGGCCGACATCACCCCTCGCCGTCCGTCTGGACCGATCCGCCGCGCACCCGGGCCCACCACGCCAGCGCCGCGCAGCGCAACCTCGCGGGCTGCCTCGGGTGCCACGTCGAGCGGGACTGCGTCGCCTGTCATGCGACGGCCGCCCGCGGCGGAGCCGGCGAGGGGGTCGGCCACCGAGCCAATCCGCACGGTCCCGGCTTCTCGAGGAGTTGCCGGACGGCGATGCGGAAAAACCCGCGCCCCTGCTGGGTGTGCCACGACCCCAACGACCCGGAGCTGGCGGCATGCCAGTGATACGCGCCGGATCCGCCCCCGCGGTGGCGGCGCGCGCCAGTGAGCGCTCGGGCGAGGGGCGACCACGCCCTGGCCACGAATCGACGGCGCTCGAACCGACTTCGGTGCCAAACCGCTTGCGCAGTCGTTCCCACGAAAGGTATAGCCGGGCTTCTCCAGTGCAGGCGTCGACGACGCCCAAGGAGGCCCTTGGTGAAGGAGCTGGCGCGGTATCTTCTTTCCAATTTGTACCTGGACTTCCAGGGCGATATCTCGGTGGAGAAGGTCCGGGAGTTCCTCCGCGAGGACGACAGCCGCGAAGCGCGCGCGTTGCTCTCGAAGATCATCGAGGAAAAGGGCGTCGACGACCTACTCCTGACCCTCGCAGATTGCCTGAAGGATCACATCCGGACGGGCGTGAGCGAGGAGACGATTCGCGACCAGCTCGGGATGTACTCGGAGAGCTGAGCTCTTCGGTGCGCGGGGGATGCGGCAGGCGCCTGGCGGCGCCCGCTTTGGCGGGGTTGCTCTCGGCGGGCTGCGATCTCGGTGAGGCCGAGACGCTCCCCGTCGGTGGCCCGACCCTCCGGCTCGTGGGGTCCTGGCCGGGCCCGGGGGAGGGCACCGACTGCGCACCGGACTCGCCGCTGGACTGTGGTGTCCCGCTCGACGCGGCGATCGAGCTCCGCTTCGACCGCTTCCTGCTCCCGAGCACGGCCGTCCGCCAATCACTGACCGTGTTCACCGGGGCGAGCGGGGTCTTCCTCATCCCCACCTACGATCCTACCGAGCGGGTCGTCGTCTTTCGCCTGCCAGGAGGGGGCACGTGGCTCCCCGGCGTTCGCTACACGGTGGAGCTGTACCGTCCGAGCGAGCACCCGGAGGCGTGGGGTTTCCGGGCCTTCGACGGGGTCGAGCTCTCCGAAGAGGGGCCGGCGCCGCTGCGCTTCACCTTCCGGACGCGCCGCCTCGCCCCCGCGACGCCCTCGCCGGTGAGCCCAACGCCAACCTTCGCCGAGGTGAGCGCCACGCTCGACCGCGGGGGCTGCGCGGCTGCGGGGTGTCATCGTGCCCCGGATCCCACGCGCTGCCCGGTGGGGAGCGCCGCGACGGACGCCACCGCTTGTCCCGCCCCGCGCATGGGACTCGATCTCGGCAGCGCCAGCGGGATCGCCGCTACCGCGATCGGACGGGTCGCGCACCACCTGGACTCCGGCCCCAGCGCCGGCGAGGTCCGAGCGGCGTCGAGCCTCGGCGTCGGGATGCCGCTCATCGACCCCGCGAGCCCGGGGAGCAGCTTCCTCTTCTTCAAGCTGCTGGTGAACGACCGCTACGGCCCGGAGGCGCGCGGGTGCACCACTCGCTACTCGGTCCCCGTCCCCGATGACTGCGCCGAGACGCTCGCGGCCGAGCTCGAGCGGCTGCGCGCCGCGTTCGTGCGGGGCGCGCCCATGCCGCTCGGCCCCGACGGGCCGGGGCCGCGCCTGACGGAAGCGGATCTGCGCAGGATCAGCGACTGGATCGCGGGCGGCGCCGCGATCGACTGACCGGGGCCGCGGGTCCCGGCCCGCACTGAGGCCGCCCACCCGAGATCTCGGCCCACTAGCCAAACGCCGTCAACCGAGTTGACTGTCGCCAAGAAGGGGGCCAATTTTTAAGCCAATTGAGTGATAGGGGATCGTTGACGAGGTTGGCAGCCGAGCAACTCGAACCCCGCCTCGTCCGGCGGCTCGGCGAGGGCGCGTCGAGCGAGGTCTGGCTCGCCGAGGACGCGACGAGGGCGCCGATGGCCCTCAAGATCGCGCGCGGCGAGGAGCACGCGGCGCGGCTCGCGGAGGAGGCGCAGCGCCTGCTGATCGCCGACTCGCCGTACCTGGCCGGCGTGCTCGACGCCGGACGATTTCGACGCCGCGTCCCCACCCCGGACGGGCGCGGGTTCGCGCGTGGGACGGCCTGGGTCGCGCTCGAGTGGATCGCAGGAGAGCCATTCCGGCCCGGGGACGTCGCGCCGTCGGAGCGGACGACCCTCGCGTTCGTGGTCGCCCGCGACGTCGGCTCGGCTCTCGCCGACCTGCACGCCTGCGGTACCGCGCACGGCGACGTGAAGCCCGCCAACGTCGTGGTCACCGGTCGCGGCACGGGGGCGCGCGCCCGATTGGTCGACCTCGGGCTCGCCGAGGACGTGCTGGCGCCCGTGCCGCGCGGCGGGACGCTGCGCTACCTCGCGCCCGAGGTCGTCGAGAAGCCCGGCGTGGGAGACGCCGCGGCGCGCGATCGCTGGGCGCTCGGGCTCACGCTGCTCGAGATCGCGAGCGCTCGGGGGGCGCGCGCGGAGCGCCCGCGGGAATGCCTGAACGAGGTCGTCGATCCCGAGCTCCGCGCGCTGATCGGCGCGCTGCTCACCGTCGCCCCCGGCGCCCGCGCCCTACCGGGCTGGGCAGCACGCCGCGGGGCCGCTCGCGTCCCGGAGCCTGAGGCCGCGACCGCGATCGCGGCGCGGCGGGTCGCGGCCGTGCGGCGCGCGTACCTGACGGTCCGGCGTGCCGAGCTCGCCGCCGCGGCGCACGCCGCCGCGGCCTCGGTCGACGTCGCCGGCGCACCGGGCGACTGGCTCCGGAGCGCGATCGAGCGGGAGCAGCGGGTCGCCAGCCTCCGCGGGCCGCGACGCAGCGACAGCGTGTCGTTCGGCGAGCTCGGCGCGTTCGGTCGCGCGCGCTGGCTGGTGCGGGTCATCGGGGTCACCGCCGCCGGGTGGCCGAGTCCCGCGGACACCGACGCGGAGCTCGCCGCGCGCCTCGTCGCCCTCGCCGGGCGGATCCCGCTCGAAGCCATCACGCTGCGCGCGCTGGCGACGGGTGCGGGAGAGCCCGAGCGGCTTGCCGAGGATCCGCTGTCGCTCGCGCTCGAGATCGCCGGCGGACGGCCGAGCGCCGCGGTGCTCGATCGGGTCGAGTCCCTCCTGTACGCGGGGGCCTGTCCCCCTCCGCTGGGCATGGCGCTCGGTCGGGCCCTGCGGCTCCGCGGCGAGGTGGCGCGCGCGCTCGCCGCGTTCACCCGTATCGGGACGCCGGAGGCCGCGATCCACGCCGCCGAAACCGCGCGCCGTGCCCGGGACCTCGAGGGCTGCAGCGCCTGGCTCGCACGCGCCGTCCCCGGCGACGACCCCGCGCTCCAGGCGCGGCGCGCGGCCACCGCGGCTCGCGCCGCGCTCGACGCCGGCGCCCCCGAGCGCGCGCTCGCCGAGCTCGTGTCCGCACCCGAGAGCGCGGCCACGCTCGAGGTGCAGGCGCTCGCGACCGCGGCCCTCGGCGACCGTGAGCGCGCGCGCCAGCTCGTGGAGCGCGCCTGGCCGCTCGCTCACGACCACGAGGATCGGGCTCGCGTGGCCGGTGTCCGCGCCACGCTCGAGCACGCGGGCGGGGCGCTGGAGGCCGCGCTCGACGCCTTCCGACGAGCGGCGACCCACGCCGTCGAGGCAGGCGCGGTCCTCGAGGAGGCAACCTACCTTACCGGACTGGCCGCGGCGGCGGCGCGCTTCGGTCACCTCGGTGAGGCCCTCGACGCCGCCGGGCGCGCGACGCTCCTCTTCGAGCACCTGGGGCGCCCTGCCGAGGCAGCGCGCTCCGCTCTCACCCGCGCCGCCGTGTACGCCCAGCTCGGCGCACGCGAGGAGACCCAGGAGGCAGCGCGCGACGCCATCGCGCGCGCCCGCGTGAGCTCCGATCGGGAGTGCCAGGCCTACGCGCACCTCGCCCTCGCCGACGCGCTCTCGGGCGACGACCCGTCCGCGCTCGAGCACGCGGTGCGGGCCCGGGCCTTGCTCGCCGACTGCGCGCCCGAAGCCGTGCTCCGGGCGGAGGCGCGCGTCCTCCGCCACGGCGGCGAGGTCGTCCTCACGACGGTAGACACGACCGCGCTCGGCCCGGGGACGGCGGTGGACGCCCGCCTCGACTGGTGGGGTGCCCGCGCCACCGCGCTGCTCCGCACGCGGGACGGCGGCCACGGCGAGCTCGTGCTCGCCGAACTCGCGGCGCTGGCGGCGACGGCCGGGATGCCCGCCGTGCTCGGCCCGGCCCTCGCCGAGGGCGCCGCCCTCGCGGCCTCCCTCGGTGACGGGGAGGCAGCTCGACGCCTGGCGCAGGGCGCCGCCGAGTGCGCGCGCGAGCTCCTGCCGCGCGTCCCGCCCGAGCTCCGGGCGCGGCTCCTGGCCAGGCCCTGGGTCCGCTCGACGGTCACCGATGCGTCGCCGCTCGCGCCAGCGCAGATCGCCGATCTCGAGACGCTGGTGCGGGCGCTGGCGGGGCGCGATCGGCTGCGTCCCCTGCTCGACCAGGCCCTCGACGCGCTGGTGCTCTGGACGGGGGTCGAGCGGGGCCTGCTGCTGCTGCGGGCGCCTGGCGGGCGACTGGTGCCTCGCGCCGCGCGCAACCTCCGGCGCGACGACCTCGTCGGCGTGCAACGCGAGCTGAGCCGCTCGCTCGCGGAGCGCGCCGTCGCCGAGCGCGAGCCGGTGGTCGCCGTGGACGCGGCCGGCGAGCTGCCGGAGGTCCACCAGAGCGTCCACGCGCTGAAGCTGCGCAGCGTGTTGGCGGTCCCGCTGGTGTCCCGAGGCGAGGTGCTCGGGGTCGTGTACCTCGACGACCGGGTGCGACGGGGGGCGTTCGGCCCGCGTGAGCTCGGCTGGGTGCGCCTGGTGGCGACGCTCGCGGCGCTCGCTATCGGTGATGCGCGCGATCAGCTCCTGCTACGCCGGGCGGCGCGGCGCGCCCAGCGCGCCGAGCGACAGGTGGCCGAGGAGCTCGCCCGGCGCGAGGTGGAGCTCGACGCGGCGGAGCGGGCGCTGGCGCGGGCGCACGGGGCGCGGGAGACCCGCCACGTCTACGACGAGTTCGTCGGAGAGAGCGCGCCGCTCCGGGCCATGTTGCGCGTCGTCGACCGGGTGACCCAGGCGGACGTCCCGGTCCTGGTGATCGGCGAATCCGGGACCGGCAAGGAGCTGGTGGCGCGGGCGATCCACCGCTGCGGGCGGCGCGCGGATCGGCCGTTCGTCACCGAGAACTGCTCCGCCATCCCGGAGCCGCTCCTGGAGAGCGCCCTCTTCGGCCACGTCCGCGGCGCCTTCACCGGCGCGGACCGCCCCCGCGCGGGCCTCTTCGACGCGGCCAGCAGCGGCACCCTGTTCCTGGACGAGATCGGCGAGATGAGCCTGGCGATGCAGGCCCGGCTGCTCCGCGTGCTCGAGTCGGGGGAGATCCGTCCGGTCGGCGCCGACCGGACACGCCGGGTCGACGTGCGCGTGATCGCCGCCACCCACCGGGACCTGAGGCAGCTGGTCGCGGAGGGTCGCTTCCGCGAGGACCTCCTCTATCGCCTCGACGTCATCACCATCGAGGTCCCGGCGCTGCGCGACCGCCAGGGCGACGTCGAGCTCCTGGTGCGACACTTCGTCGCCAAGCACGCCCCGAACCGTAGCGTCCAGGTGCGGCCCGAAGCGCTGGCGCTGCTGCGACGCTACCCGTGGCCCGGAAACGTCCGTCAGCTCGAGAACGAGCTCCGGCGGGCGCTGGTCCTCTGCGACGAGGTCGTCGGCCTCGGGCACCTCTCTCCCACGGTGACCGAACCCGCGACGGGCGACGCCGCCGGCGGCGACGCGGGCCTCGACGTCCGTCGCCGCGTCGACGCCCTCGAGCGGGAGCTGGCTCGGGAGGCGCTGGCGCGAACCGGGGGGAATCAGACGCGCGCCGCAGAGCTTCTGGGCTTGTCGCGGTTCGGTTTGCAGAAGATGATGCGGCGGCTCGGGATCGCGGTGCAATCCATGGACGGGATCGGGAAGGCGGAGGCGAGATGAGGGCCGCCGCGCTGCCCCGCCCGGTGCTGAAATGGGCGGGAGGGAAGACCCAGCTGCTCGATCGCATCCTGCCGCTCTTGCCGGCGTCGATCGAAACCTACTTCGAGCCGTTCGTGGGCGGCGCGGCGATCTTCTTCGCGCTCGCCCGCCAGGGACGGTTCCGGCGCGCGGTGCTCGCCGACCGTAACGAAGAGCTCGTCGAGGTCTACCGCGCGCTGCAGCAGGACGTGGACGGGGTCATCCGGGCCCTGGCGAAGCTCGCTACCGCGTACGACGAGGCGGCCTACTACGGGGTGCGCGCCGCGCACCCGCGGGCGATCGCCGGGCGCGCCGCGCGCCTGATCTACCTGAACAAGACCGGATACAACGGCCTTTACCGGGTCAACCGCGCGGGGGAGTTCAACGTCCCGTTCGGGCGCCACGTCCGACCCACGATCCTCGACGAGCCCAACCTGCGCGCGGCGTCGCTCGCCCTGCGGGACGTGAAGCTGGTGGTGGGCGACTTCGCCACGGTGAGCGCCCGTGCCAAACCCGGTGACGCCGTCTACTTCGATCCACCGTACCTCCCGCTGTCGCGCACGTCGAACTTCACGGCCTACGATCGCCACCCCTTCGAGGACGCCGACCACGAGCGCCTGGCCACGGTCTTCGGCGAGCTCGCGAATCGCGGCGTCACGGCGGTGCTGTCGAATTCGGCGACCCCCAGGACCCGAGCGCTCTTCTCCGACTTTCGGGTGACGGAGGTCCCGGCGGGACGCGCCATCAACAGCCGGGTGGAGGGACGGGGCCCGGTCACGGAGCTGCTCGTCGTCAACGAGCGCTCCTCCCCGAGCCGGAAGGCGTCGCGCGCCCGCGGCACCCAACGGTGAACCGACGCGCCGACCGCGCGCCGCTGCCCGGCGCGTCGCTCGACGGGATCAGAAGCGGGTGACGGCGGTGGCGTTGCCGCCGACGGGGACCTGCACGCCCACCGACCGCCGGCCCTTCTCGGGGTGGATGAAGGTGACCGAGTGCGCGCCCGCGGACACGGTCACCCGGGTCGGGGTCTGCCCCACGGGTCTGCCGTCGACCAGCACGGACGAGACGGGGATCGAATTGATGCTGATCGTGCCCGTCCCCGCGGCCGCGGTCGGCGCGGTGCCAGGGGGCGGCGGCGGGGCCTGGGTGGGCTGCGCGCCGGGCAGCCAGGCGGGCGGCCTCGTCGCCACGGGACCGGGGGGCGGCGCCACCTCACCGGCCGCGAACTGGATGGTGACGGTCGCCTCCGCGCGCTTCCCCGAGAACCGCACGTCCGCCGAGAAATCGGGCGACCGCGGCTTCTTCGCGACGACCACGCAGGTCTTCTCGAGATCGATCTCCACCTTGGTGGGCGGCTGGAGCAGCCGCCGGTCACCGTCACAGACCAGCGTCGTGGTGGCACCCTCGGCGTTCATCCCGAACTCCACCGAGAGCATCCCCTTCGTGGCCTTGAGCTCCGGTTCGAGCAGGCGGACGGAGCCCGCCTCCACCGTGACACGCTCCTCCCAGACCTGAAAGCGATCCGATCCCGCGATACGCACCGTGTGCTCGCCCGGCGACAGGTCCGCCGCAGACGCCGGCAGCGGGCCGCGATCCACGCCGTCGACGCTGAGCCGCAGCCCGGCGCCGTGGTCGCCCACGCGGACCCCGGTGCCGGTCCCCGCGGCGCCCCCGGCGAGCGGCGCCAACGCGAAGTCGACCACCGCGGTGCCACCGCGCGGGATCACCACGAACTTGTCGGCGGCCCTCTGGAAGCCGGGCGCGACCACGCGGACCTTGTGCGGCGTCCCGGCGGCGAGCCCTTCGATCCGGCAAGCGGAGTCCGCGCAGCGCTCCGCATCGTCGACCAGGACGGACACCAGCTCGATGGCCGTGCCCCCGGGACCCGACACGTTGACCGCGATCGCTCCGTGCCGCGGCAGGAACACCCAAACGAGCGTGCCCACCGCAACCGCCAGCGCCAGCGCGACGACCGCCAGCGCCGCCTTGTTGGAACGGCCACCCCGGGTCGGCACCGGCGTTGCGAACGGCTCGCGACGCGGGGCCAAGACGGGCGCGACGCGCGGCGCCGGGCTCGGCTCCGGGCGCAACCGCGGCGCCGACGGCTCCGGGCGAGTCGGCGCCGCCATTGCGCCCATTGGCCGCGACCGGGGAGGCGGCGGTGGATCGGACGGCGGGAGCGGCCCGAGCCCGCCCGGATTGCCGTGCGCCTCGGCGTTGTAGACGCTCGTGACCTCGTCGTCGTCTTCCCAGTCGACGTCGTCCGGCCCCGGCCTGCCTGGCGGTGGGGGGGGCGGATTGGTCACCGCCGAGCGCCCCGGCGGCGGCGGTGGTGGCGGATTGGTCACGGCGGAGCGCCCCGGCGGCGGCGGCGGCGGATTGCTCAACGCGGGGCGACTACCGGGTGGCGGCACGCCGAGGCCGATCGCGGTCGGCGGCGGCGGATTGCTCAGCGCCGGGCGGCTGCCGGGTGGCGGCAGGCCGTGACCCGTCGAGCTCAGCCCAGGTGGCAGCGAGGGCGCCGGTCGCATCGGGGGCGCCAGCGAGCCGCGCGGCGGCCCCGGCGGGGGCAGGCTCGGCTTCACGGGTCCGAACGGGCCTTGGGGAGGCGGCGGAGCGGGCAGCGTCGTCGCCGCCGGCCGGGCAGCCCCCTCCTCACGGGGCGGGGGCGGAGGTGTCCCCAGCACGGTCCTCGGCGGCGGCGTGCCCGCGGCCGCGCTGGACCTCGGCGCGGAGGGCGGCGCGGTGGGGGGTAGAGCGGGCGCCGAGGGCGGCGGCGCGGGGGGCGCACCGGCGGGGACGGCCGGGGCAGCGGGGGGAGTGGTGGACGCCCAGGGCGGCGGCGCAGGCGCTGCGGTCACCGACGACCACGGCGGGGGCGCGGCCGCGGCGGTCGACGCCAGGGGCGGCGGCGCAGGCGCTGCGGTCACCGACGACCGCGGCGGGGGCGCGGCCGTGGCAGTCGACGCCAGGGGCGGCGGCGGCGCGCCGGCGAGCGAACGCGGCGGCGGCGCGGTGACCGGGGTACCAGTGGCGGACGAGGGCGGCCGCGGCAAGGGCGTGTTCGCCGAACCCCTCGGCGGCGCCGGTAGCGGCGAGGGCGGGCCCTTTGGCGGCGGGAGCGAGGGCGGCGGAGGGATGGGCGCAATGCCGAGGAGCGTCTGCGCGCCATGCCCCCGTCGGCCGAGCCCCGGGAGAGCGCCCGCCGCGGGCACGGGTAGTTCGGGCCTGACCGGCGGACGGCCGGGAGCCGGAGCGTCACCGTCGCCTTGTCCGGGCCGCGAGGAGGGACTTTCCTTCCTCACGAGGAGGTCGTCGAAAACACTCAGGTCGGCTTCGTTGTCGGCCATTCCGGTGTCCCAGGCGTAGACCCAACCGAGCGTCGCGACTTCGTTCCGGTGACCGCGAGCGGCTCGCTGACGGCCGCCGCCGCGGGCCGCCGGAGGTAGTCCAGCCGAGCGTGGCGGGGGCGCATTTAATCGCAGGACGCGGGCGTCGGCAAACAGGATTCCGAGCCGGTCACGCGCCGGGTCGCTCCGGCGCTGGCAGAGTCGCCCTTCGTGAAGTCGCCCGCGAGCGGCCGATCGAGGAGGCGACGGCGTGCGCGATGCACGACGGCCATGGGCCCCGACCGAGGAGCGACCGGACCCCGAGCGACCCGCCAGCGCCGGCCCGAGGGCGAGCGCCCACCCGCGCCGTTTTTCCCCGCTCCGGTGTCTCGTGCTATGGCCGTGCGGTGCGGCCCGTGAGCCGCGCGAGAGGCGAAACGAGTGGCTCGTGCCAAGCCGGCAACCGTTGAGATCCCGACCGAAGCGGAGGACCGCCCCCGGTTCGCTCGCGTCGGCCTGGTGGCCCTGTCCGGGTTCCTGATCGGGATCGCCTGGCCCTGGCTGGCCGGGGTGCGGTTCGCCCCGAGCCCGCCGCAGAACGAGCTCTCCCGGCCAGTCGCGAGCGCCGAGGTGGCGTCGGCACCGAGTGCCGCGCCCGCGACCCGACCCGCCCCCAACCCGAAGGTGGCCCGGACGGGTGGCGCCGCGCCCGTGGCGAAGCGGATCGCCGTGGGCAAGGCATCGATCACGAGCTGCCGGACCGCCGAGGACAAGACGCTCCCGGCGTGCGATCCGATCGCGATCGATCCGGTGCTCGTCCCGCGGCTCGAGACGCTGCAGGGATGCCCGGACACCGAGGCGGCGAGCGGCGTCCTGTCGCTCGGGATCAAGCTCGATTTCGAGTCGGGTCGGATCACGGACGTCCTGCAGGGCAAGAGCACGACCGTCTCCGAGCGGGCAGCCCGGGCCCTGATCGCCTGCGCCGAGCAGGAGCTCGCCTCCGTCTCGGTGAAGGACGTGGCGCACGCACAGGCCACCTACACGGTGTTCTATCTGGTGGAGGTCGCGCCCGCGGCCGAGGCGGGGGACGACGGGGCAGCGCGCGACGCGGCGAAGGGCGGCGACATGGCCCCGGCAAGTGGCATGGCCACGGTCGCCTGGGTCGCGGCCCGCATCCGCAAGGAACCGGAGAAGACCAGCCCCGAGGTCGGGAGGCTGCTGTCCGGCACGCGCGTGAAGGTGCTGGGGCGCAAGGGCGAGTGGTACCGCGTCAAGTACAACGCGGCCGGTGACGAAGGGTGGGTCTTCAAGAGCGCCATCGGGCTGTGACCACCCGGTTTCCGGCGCGAGACCCGCACCCCCGCGTGAGCGTCGCGTCCCGCTCCGTGGTAGACGGCGGGGTGATGAAGGCCCTGCCCGCCGAGTCCCCGGCCCCCGCCGCCGAAGCGAGCCCTTCGCCGTCTCCTTCGCCGTCTCCTTCGCCGTCTCCTTCGCCGTCTCCTTCGC
>CAYOLF010000006.1:72649-75719 GCA_964404725.1 uncultured Polyangiaceae bacterium | reverse complement strand
CGCCGTCTCCTTCGCCGTCTCCTTCGCCGTCTCCTTCGCCGTCTCCTTCGCCGTCTCCTTCGCCGTCCCGTCGCGACGTGGTCCTGGTGCACGGCGTCACCGAGGACGGCGCCGGCCTGCAGGTGCTCCGCGCCCGGGACGACCACGTCGAGCAGGGAGCGCTCCGTCCGCTCGTGGAGGGACAACCCATCCGCGGCGACGTCGTGCGACTGCACCAGCGCCGGGAGCACCCCTTCGTGTTCGACGTCGACACCGTCCTCGCGGCCCCGGGCTCGCCCGCCGCGACGGAGGCGACGCCCCCCAAGCGCGCGGCCAAGGGGCCCCCGCAGGTCGCGTCCGCGAGCTACCGCGACAACTGGGACCGGATCTGGCCCTCGCGCCGCGGACCCGAGCCGGCGAACTGAGCCCCCCGGGGGATCACCCGGCGACGAGCTGCCGCACCCGATCGTAGTCGGAGTCGTCGACAGCCCCCTCGATGACGCAGCGGATCTTCCCCTTCGGGTCGATCAGGAGGTGCTCGGGCAGCTCGGGGTCGCTCCCGATCCCCACCTTATCGAGCCAATCCTTGCGCCGGTCGAGATCGTCGAGCCAGTAGGTCTGGCGCAACCCGCTCGTGGGCTGCGCCGCCAGGAAGGCCGCGAGCTGCCGGGAGTCGTCGTCCAGCGAGACGAAGGCCACCTGAAAGGAGATCCCCGCCGCGTTGAGCTTCTGCTCCCAGGACAGCAGCCGCGGGATCTCCTCCTTGCAGGGGACGCACCAGGCGGCCCAGAAGTTGAGCCACGTCCACTGCCCACCGATCGGCAGCCGCTCGGCCACGGGCGACGCCCCCGGGGCGGCCTGGCGCGCGATCTTCACCTCCGGGACCGCCTTGCCGGGGCGCTCGAAATCCCCGTCGCAGAGCGCACGACGCGCCCTCGGTGGGGCGGAGGACGACGGCGCGGGAGCGGCGGTCACGCTGACCGCCGCGCTCGGCCGACTGGCCACCGCCGCGTTGCGGGCGCGCGTGGCCGGCGGGATCTCCTTCTGGTCCTTGCGCTCGCAGCCACCGAGCAGCACCACCGCCCCACCCACGGCGAGCGCCGCGACCCGACCGCGGCCCCACGCGAAGGGGATCACAGGCGGCAATCGATCCAGGAGACGAGGGCGGATTGGTTGATGGCTTGCTCGGTGCATTTCTCCTCGGGGTTGGAGGTGGTCCACCCGCAGTACTCCGTGGAGAACTGCGCGTACTCGGCGCCGAGCCAGAGCATCCCCACCTGCTTCTCGAGCCCGGGATCGTCCTGGGTGATGTCCTTGATGTGGAACAGGACCGAATTGGCGCGCTGCTGGGAGAGCGCGCGGTTCTTGTCGACGTTGCCCACCTTGGAGGCGCGCGCGACCACGAAGAAGTAGCGGGCCCCCCGGCGATCCCGGAACCTCTCCTCCACCAGCCGCTTGGCCTCCTCTTCGAGCTCGTACTTCCCGGTCTTGTAGAGGATGACGGCGCCGCGGTCCTTGAGCGGGGTGAAGAGGGCGTTGAAGTCCTCGTCGCTGATCTCGGCAAAGGTCTTCACGTCGGTCGGCTTGCACCCCCGGCGCCCCGTGTCGTCGCCGAGTCCGCAGGAGTGCAGGACCCGCTCGAGCACCTTCTTGAACTGCGGGGTGCAGTAGGCAAGCTCCGCGTGATCTGCGATGGCGACCTTCGGCTCGTCCTTGATGGTGGGGTCCGCGAGGCGCTCGGCAGCGCCCGCCACCGACGAGTACACCGAAAGCACCATCGCCAGTAAGGTCGCTCCGGTCGCCGTGAGCGCCAGGAGGGCCGGCGCGAGGACGCTCTTGGACGCGGGGGCGTCGGGGCTGGAGGGCTGGGCTTGGACGGGCATCGGCTGGGTCACTGGAGCACCTCCGGCGCGAGCTGGCGGAGGGTGAAGCGAAGACCGAGGTCGGTGTCCTCGTCGCAGATGCGCTGCCCGCCGAGATAGATCTGCGGTGTCGAGACGGGCACGCCGTTGTCGATGGCAAACTGCAGGTGCTTCTCGAGGCGCTGCCGGGTGGCCGGGGCGTCGAGGCACGCGATGATCCCATCGCCCCACCGACGACGGATCACCTCTCGCATGACGGGGGCCTCCTTCTGCCGCCCCGCGTCGAGGTCGGCCTTGCCCGCACGCAGGAGGTACTCCTGCTCGTGGTACGCCCACTCCAGCACCTCGCCGGCCCGCTCCTGGCCGCAGAGGATGGCCTTGGCGACCTGGCAAGCGCCGGGGTGCAGCGGGCGATCGAGCATCCAGTTGCACTCGCTGTCGAGCGGCATCAGCGCGACCTGCGCGTCGAGCCGGGAGTAGACGCCGTCGCTCTTGAACCTGAGGTGCACGGCCTTGCAGGTCGCGCAGAGGGGATCCTCGAACAGCACCGCCTGCCGCACCGGGCGGGCGCCGCGGAGCACGAGCAGGGCCCCTTCGGCGGTGGGAGCCTTCTTCAGGGTGCCGCAGCCGCCGAGGTAGGGTCGGTGGTCCGGCGCCGTCGCCGCGTAGACGAGCGATGGGACGAGGGTGAGCGCCCCGAGGGCGGCGAGCCAGACGATCGGGAGCAGGAGGCCCCCGCGCGGTCGCGGTCCGAGCCGCAGGAGACCGAGCCCCCCGCCGACCGCCAGCAGGATCGAGGCCAGGTAGGTCCCCGCGCAGGTCTCACAGACGGTGTTGAGCTGCGTGACGGAGATGATGAACATCCAGATCGACACGAGGAGCGGCGTCATGGCGACGACGGCGTAGAAGACGACCGCCGCTCGCGACGCCCGCGACCCGGCGACGGCGAGGTACACGGCGAAGCCAGCGAAGAACGCGAAGGAGCCCTGGGCGAAGAGGCTGATGGGGATCCCGCCCCAGAGCTGCCCCTTGAGGACCGCGGAGTAGGGGCTGTAGAGCGCCGCACGGCACCCGGGTGCCTCTTCCTTCGGCGGCGCGCCGGGGATCACGCTGCAGTGCACGTCGTGCAGCTGCCGGTCGAGGTGCGCGGCGTAGTCGTTGGTCGAGTAGGTGGCGAAGACGAGCCCGAGCAGGGCCCCGACCAGGGCCACGATGGCGGGGATGCGAGT
>CAYOLF010000006.1:5267-72549 GCA_964404725.1 uncultured Polyangiaceae bacterium | reverse complement strand
CGAAGACGAGCCCGAGCAGGGCCCCGACCAGGGCCACGATGGCGGGGATGCGAGTCGCTGGCGGCATCGGGCGGGTCATACACCCGATCGCGGTCGAGGGGACAACGCCCCGGTGGGCAGCCCGCGTGGTTCGACCGGGCGGCCAGCGCCGACCGTCCGGGATCTTCGAGTCTTTTCGGCGTGCGCCGCCGGGCGCCGCGCGCGCGCGACGACGCGTCGGTCACAGCGCGTCGAGGATGGCCGCGACCGCGCCGCGAGCCACCACGAAGGTCGCGGCCACGCCGTCGACGCGCGCGTAGAGCACGCTCGTTCCCTGCCAGGAGTCACCGGCGCCGAGGCGGATCGTGCGCGGCGCGCCGCTCCCGGGCGCGGGGCGCAGGCGCAACGTCAGCTGCGGCGCCGCGAGGCCCTCCTCCGGACGCGCCTCGCCGAGGTGCACCGCGGCCTCGGCGCGCAGCGCCTCGAGCGCCTCGCCGAGGCGGACCACGTCGGCGGGATCGAGCCGCGGAGCGCCGCTCGTCTGCTGCCAGCCCGAACCGATCCGGGTCAGCACCAGGGAGGCGGTCGGCGACTCGACGGCAACCTCCGCGAGCGCGTCGGGCGCGCCAGGCAGGAGCGACCGGTCGATCAGCAACCGCTCGGCGCTCGAACGCACTCGCCGCGACAGGACGAAGACGCCCTCCTCGCCCTCGACGGCGGCGAAGACGCCCCCGGTCGTGCCGTCGCCCAGGCGGAGCTCGCGCACGACCTCCGCGCCCGGCTCGCGCTCGACGACGAGACGGACCCGCAACGCCGGCCGCGCGAGCCCGAACGAGCCGTCGTCCTGGTCGGCGACCCAGCGCTCGGCCTCCAGCCTCGCCAGCGAGTCCACGAGGTCGGCGGCGAGGCCGCCGTCGACGGCGAAGCCGGCCGGGCGCTCCAGGGCGAAGGCGCCGGGCCGAGGCTGCACGAGGATCTGCTCCTCACCCCCGGTCACCTCCACGCGCCGCACGGAGCCCGCCGCGAAGTCGAAGATCGAGCGCGGCCGCACCAGGGTCGCGTCCGGGAGGAAGGCCCGCGACGCCTCGCGGTCGAGGCGCAAGACGACACCGTCGAGCCGGCGACGCACGACGAGGCTCCCCTGGCGATCCGGGACGCCGACGTCGAGGATCTCGGTGATCACCTCCGCCTCGGTGGCCGCGGAGCTCTCGACGGTGACCGTGCCGGCCGGCGGGGCCAGCCCCAGCAAACCGAGGTCCGGGTCCTCGACCGGCTCGCCACGAACGTCGAGCAGGGAGAGGACGCGCCGGTTGCCCGTGTCGAGGTCGACGTCGGCGACGCGCGGCACGCGGAGGCGGTAGCCCGCCTCGCTGCGCACGAGCTCGAGCCGCTGCGACCCGCGGTCGATCCGGACGCTCTCTACCTCGTCGGGGGAGAAGCCCAGGGGACGCCGTGACACCCAGCGCTCGCGGGGCAGGTCGAGCACGCGCCGGACGTCCTCCGGGGCGCAGCCCGCGCGCGGGTCCGGCTCGCTGCGGAGCGCGACCAGCCCGTCACCATGCGGGCAACGGCCGCCGAGCTCGAGCCGCGCGCGCGCGCGCCCGTCCGTCGGGACCAGCTCGAGCCGGAGCGGCGCCGGGCCCAGGAGCCGCCGGGCGTCGTCCACACGCACCGGCGTCTCGGCGTCGAGGCGGACGAGCTGCAGGAAGAGCGCGTCGACCAGGTTCCGGTCGGCCAGGCGCTCCCCCGCGGCGGTGACCACCCGCCAACGCCCCCCGGTCCGCGTGAGTTCCGTGCGCTCCGCGCCGGCCGTGAGCACCACGCGCGCGAGGTCGTCGGCGAAGTAGGGCGCGAGCCGCGGATCGCGGAGCGCGTCGACCCCGAGGAGGAGCGCGGCTGCCGTATCCCCCCGGACGATGCCCACGCCGCGGCCCACCGCCCCCTCGCCGGTCACCTCGAGGTAGGCGGAGCCCGGCGGCGACACCGCCTCGCCGCCGAGCAGGAGCCGGTAGCTCGACGCGCCCATCGTGAGCGTCGCCACGGCGCGGGGCGAATCGAGCCCGAAGCGCGGGCGGTCCACCTCCTCCGGCGCGAGCCGACGGACGAAGACGGCGCGGCCGAGCGCGTCGAGCAAGGCGCGAACCTCGGCGGTTCCGACGTCGCTCACGCGGGGCTCGACGATCCGCCACTCGGCGTCACCGTCCGACGCTTCGTCCCCCACCCCCGCGGCGCCCGCGGCGCCGGGCTCCCGGGCGGTGGTCCCCACGGCGCCGCGTTCGAGCACCACCCGCTCCCGGCCCTGCTCAAGGACGAGGCGCGAGATCTCCTCGGCGCGGAAGGCGACCATCACGTGGCGCGCCCGCGCCTCCGCCTCCGCCGCCGTGAGCGAGCGGCGCGTGAGCACGACAGCGACCACGGCAGCGACGGCCAGCATCGCCAGCGCGACGTCCACGGGCCGTCGGCGGAGCGCCGCCCCGATCACGCCGTCCCTCCCCCGCTCCCACCGGGCACGGGCGGCTCCCGCCGGGCCCGGCGCTCCTCGGCGCGACGGCGCAGCAGCACGATCACCCCGAGGAGCGCCGCCGTCGCCGGCAGGTACAACAGCACGTAGCGCCCGACCTCGCGGAGGCTTGCCTCGGTCAGTCCGACCCCGACCGCGACGGCGGCCTTTTCCGGGACCTCGACCAGCGCCGGCTCCGCCGCGAGCCACGCCAGCGCGCTCTCCACGAGGAGCTGGTTGCCGCGCAGCGCGGCGTCACGGAAGCTCGGCGCGAGGGCGAGCGTCGGCGTCCCGACGAACACCGCCCGCGACGCCCGGGGCCGGGCGGGCGGCGACGGCGGCGCGAGCTCCGCGGCGACGGCGACGGTGAGCGGCCCGCGGCGATCCCGCGCGCGCGGCGCGAGCACGCGCCCCTCCAGAAAGGGGCGGAGATCGTCGACCGCGAACGCCTGCTCGCTGGTTTGGAGCAGCGCCACGGGCGCCACCCCCGCGGGCGGTGACGGCGCCGGGGCCAGGCTCTGCGTGACGCTCACCATGACGCGGAAGACGGCCGCGCCGTCGCTGACGAGGCCGCGGGTGATGGCGTGCTCCTCCGCGCGCGCGAAGAAGCGCTCCCCGACCCCGGACGGGAGCCGCGCGTCGGCAGCGCGCTCGACCACCGTGTCGTTGCCGAGCACGACGCCGACCCGCGTCGCCAGCGGCTGGAGCCCGCTCGGGACCGGCCGGTACTCGTCGTCGATCATGGCGCTGGCCGCCACCAGGAGGCTGCCGCCCTGGTCCAGGTAGGCGCCGACGCGGCGCGCCGCCGCCGCGGCCAGCGGCACCTCCGGCCCGACGAGCGCGACCACACGGCAGTCCTGAAGGCGCCGCGACGGCCGGGGCGAGGTGAGATCGACGGTCACCACCTCGTAGTTGTTCCGCTCGAGTCGGTGGGACAGATCCGCGAGCCCGGCGGGGCCCAGGTCGTCGATCCGCGCCTCCTGGTGGCCCACCGTGAAGCAGACGGTGGGCCGCTCCCGCGCGAGCACGCGGCGGATCCCCTCCGTGAGCGCCTGCTCGAGCCGCGGGCGAGCGCTGCCGTCGTCCGGATCGTAGCTGACCAGTTCCTCCGCGGTGAGCAGCCAGCGTGCCTCCCCGCGCGTGACGACGATGGCGGCGTCGGTGACCACGCGCCCATCCTCGGTCTTGCCCGCGCGCATCCCGAAGCGGCGCTGGAGCGCGAGGAACTCCGCGGGATCCCGCTCCGGGTCGACCCACCGCGTCCGGAGCTGCCGCGTCTCCGCCGCGTAGGCCGTGAGCAGGTGGCGCACGCTCAGCGTCAGCGCGTCGCTCCGCCCCAAAAAGACGAGGACGTCGATGGGCTCGTCGAGGCCGCGGAGCGTCTCCACGGTGGGGGCCGACAGGCTGTAGAGCCCCCGGGGCGTGAGGTCCCAGCGCGTGGTGAAGCGCGCGGCCAGGACGTTGAGCGCGAACACCAGCACGGTGGCCGAGAAGACCCCGCTGGCGGCGAGCCAGCGCTCGAGCGGGGTGGCCCGGAGCCACGCCGTCGCCGCCCAAGCGGCGCCCAACCCGCGACGGAGCCTCGCGCTCACCCCCACCTCCAGGAGTCGACCACGCGGGCGGTGACGAACAGCGGCAGCACGATCAAGGAGCCGTCGAAGACCAGACGCCGGAGGTCAACCACCCCCTTGGACAGCTCATCCATCTGCGAGAACACCGAGACGTGCATCGACACGTCGAGCAGGGGCCCCGGATCGAAGACGTACTCACCGATGCCGAAGATGAACAGACCGAACTCGATCCCCACGGTGAGCAGGAACGCCACCAGCTGGCTCCGGGTGAGGGCGCTCATCAGGACGCCCAGCGCCAGGTAGCCGGCGCCGATCCCGAGCACCCCGAGGTAGCTGGTGGCGACGACGGGCCAGTCGATGGTGCCGGTGTCCCGCAGGATCACCACGTAGAGCACGGTGGGCGACCACATGAGCGCGTAGGTCGCGAGGACGGCGAGGTACTTGCCGAGCACGACGGCGACGGGGGTGACGGGCGCCGTCAGCAGCGACTCGATGGTGCCGCTCCGGCGCTCCTCCGCGAACACGCGCATGGTGAGCGCCGGACAGAGCAGGAGCAGCGAGAGGAGGAGGAAGACGGACTGCCCGAAGTAGGCCTGCACGGGCCCCGCGTCGACGCCGAGCTCGGGCGAGGTCGCCAGGTGCCGAACCACCAGGTAGAAGCTGCCGCCCTGCAGGACGAGGAAGACCGTGGTCACCACCCAGGCGAGCGGGGTGACCCAGAGGGAGGTGAGCTCCCGGCGGAGGATGGCGAGGGTCCCGGTCATGGGGCGCCCCCGTCGGCGGCGTCTCCCGGCGGCGCTTCATCGGGCGACGGCGCCGCCACCGAGCCCGGGTCCCGGGCGCCGGTGAGCGCGGTGAACACCTCCTCGAGCGACGCACGCAGGGGCGCGATCTCGCGCACGCCGACGCCAGCGCCGACCAGGCGGGCGACCAGCGCCTCGGTGGTCGCGGCCACCGAGGCGGTCGCGATGCGGACGTCGATCCGCAGCGCCCCCTCGCCGAGGGGCGCCCGCTCGAGGACCTCGACACCATCCGCCGCCGCGAGCACGGCCTCGCCCCGGTCGGCGGGATCGCCGAGGACGAGCCGCAGGCGCTGCCCGCGCCGCTGCTCGCGGAGCTCCTCGATGGTGCCCTCGCCAACGAGCCGGCCCCGAGCGATCACCAGGGCCCGGTCGCAGGTGGCCTCGACCTCGGAGAGGACGTGCGTGCTCAAGAGGACCGTGTGCTCCCGCCCCAGCTCCCGGATCAGGCGCCGCACCTCGCGGATCTGGTTGGGGTCGAGCCCGGCCGTGGGCTCGTCGAGGATGAGCAGCGGGGGGTTTGCCACCAGCGCGTCGGCCAGCCCCACCCGTTGCCGGTACCCGCGCGAGAGGTGCCCGACCAGCGCCTCGGCCACGTCGGTGACCACGGCGAGCTCCATGGCCCGCGCCACCGCGCGCCGTCGCTCCCGGCGCGGCACCCCCTTGAGCGCGGCACGAAAGGCGAGATGCTCGCGGACCCGGAGCTCCGGGTAGAGCGGCGACGTCTCGGGCAGGTAGCCGAGGAGCCGGCGCGCGGCGAGGGAGGACCGCTCGAGGTCGTGACCCCCGACGCGGACGCGCCCCGCCGTGGGCCCCAGAAAGCCCGCCAGGATCCGGAGCGTCGTCGACTTGCCGGCGCCGTTCGGGCCGAGGAACCCCACCACCTCACCCGCACCGACGCGGAAGCTCAGGCCGTGGAGCGCCACCACGGTGCCGTAGTCCTTGACCAGCCCCTCGACCTCGATCATCGGCGCTCGGGCACCCATACCATGCCTGCGCGTCCCGCCAGTACTCGGGGGCCGACCGGCGGCAGGCACCCGCGCCCCGCCCCCGGGAGGTCACGGCGCCCGCGCCGTGCTATGGCGCGGCGGTGCGAGCGGTCGTGCAGCGCGTGACGCGCGCCAGCGTGGTGGTGGGCGAGGAGGTCGTCGGGGCGATCAGCGCCGGGCTCTGCGTCCTCGTCGGCGTGGCCGAGGGCGACGACGAGGCGGCGGCCGACGCGCTCGCCGACAAGGTCGTGGGCTTGCGAATCTTCGAGGACGAGGCGGGCAAGATGAACCGCTCGCTCGTGGACGCCGGCGGCGAGCTGCTCTGTGTCTCCCAGTTCACCCTCCTCGGCGACGCCCGCAAGGGTCGCCGGCCGAGCTTCACCGCAGCGATGGAGCCCGTCCGCGCCGCCGTCCTGGTCGATCGCTTCGCGGCGGCCTGCCGCGCCCACGGGGTCGGCGTCGCGACGGGGCGCTTCCGCGCCCACATGCAGGTCGAGCTGGTGAACGACGGCCCCGTCACCCTCTTGCTCGACACGCAGCGAGCGTTCTAGGCGAGCGGTCCCGAGGCGCGCTCCCCCGCAGTCATCAGCTCGGGAAGCAGGCGCGTCCGCAGGCGCCGGGCGTGGAGCAGCGACGGTCCAGGCAGGACAGCCCGCCCACATCGTAGCAGACCGAGCTATCGTCCGTGCAGTCCAGCCGGCACAGGCCGTCGGTGCAGAGATAGCCGGTGCGGCACTCCGCGTCAGCGTTGCACTGGTTGTCCCAGCAGGCGCCGACCACCCCCTCGTACTCGTCCATGTTCTCGCAGTGCGTACCCGGTAGGGCGAGGCAGTCCTCGTAGCGAAAACACTCGACGAGCGGGCGGCAGGCTCCGACGAGGTCTCCCTGGTACTGCTTGAGACAGTGCAGTCCTTGGACGCACCAGTCGGGCTCCTCACAGGCCTCCCCCAGCTCGCGCAGGGGCTCGTCCTGCAGGAGCAGACACCCCGGCAGGGCGAGGTTGAGCAGCAACGCGAGCGTGGCGCGGGACCGGATCTTCTGGGCCATCAGAACGTCACCGTGAGCGAGAGGGAGGCGGGGCCGAGGCCGGGCGCGCCGACGTCGAGGCGCGAGGTCGGCCCAGGCGCGGGCGCGGCCGGCGCGGCGCCGGGCGAGGCCGGCGGCGACTCCGGGCCCCGGCGCCGGGGCTTGAACGCGTATGAGCTCACGATCATCCCCGTGCCGACGAAGGCCGTCGCCCAGCCCACGGTGTTCCAGGTCTTCAGCGCGGACCAGTTGTTGGGGTTCTCCTTGGCGAGGGCGGTCCCCGCGATCGCGCTGGCGCCGAGGATACCGAAGGTCCACCCGAACCCGCGCACCGGCTTGACCCACCCCGGCGTCTTCCCCCGGGCGAGCTTGCCGATGTAGTAGAAGGGCGGGTCCGCGGCGTCGACGACGACGTCGAGCGTGGGCCCGCCCGCCTTGGCGCGCGGCACCAGGAGCGAGCCGGTGTTCTCGCCGAGCTCGAGCGAGAGCGCGTCCAGCGCCGCCGACGAGGGGACGCCGAACCCGAGGCCCTCGACGCCATCGCCGGTGACCTTGAAGCTCACGATCGCCACCACGCGACCCTCCTTGTTCACCAGCGGTCCGCCGCTGTTGCCGGGGCTGAGGCTCGCGTCCGTCTGGAGGAAGGTGCTGTTCTCGATGGTGCGCCGCCCGCTGACGATGCCGCGGCTGACCGAGAAGGCCAGCGCGTCCCCGGTCGGGCTGCCGAGCGCGTAGACGTCGGTGCCCTCGTCGGGCATGCCCTCGGCCAGCTGGAGGCAGGGCACGTCCTGCTGGCCCTTCTGTAGCTGGATCAGCGCGACGTCGCTGGCGTCGTCGACCCGCAGCACGTTCGCCCGCGACTCCTGGCCGTCCTTGAAGCGGACGGTCACCTGATCCTCGGTCACGACGTGGGCCGCGGTGAGCAGGATCCCGTCGGGCGAGACGACGACGGCGCTACCCACCCCGCCGCTCGTCTTCACCACCGCCGTCGCGCGGAGGGCGTCGGCGCTCTTCTGCGTCATGTCGATCGGCTCCGCTACGCAGCGGCGCAGCTGCCCGGGCGGGAGCGGGGCTCCGGCCGGCCTCGCGACGTCGGGACCGAGCTTGAGCGCCTCGACGAACTTGGGGCGCGCCAGCAAACCCCGGAGGGCCCCCAGGAACAGCGCATTCCCGGCCGACTGCGCGTTCATCTTGCCGACCCCGATCTCTTCGTGCCGCACCAGCGCGCGATAGACGACCGACTTGGACGCGACGTGGAGCAGCTCCCATTCGACCCCGATGCCGAAGGCTCCCCCTTGCTCGTCCGACTGGGCGAGCTCCTTGATGGTGCCGCCCAGCACGAACTGGGCCTTGTGCGACTCGTCCTGGCCGAAGGTGAGGCTCTCGCCCCCGAGCGCGCGGTAACCGTGCGCGCGCATCTCCTCGAGGAAGGCGAGCACGACCTTCTCGTTGACCATCAGGATCTCGTCGACCTCGGGGGCGTGGAGCACCAGGTTGGCGAAGGTGACGGTGCCGAGCTCGTCGCCCTTCACGGCGATGGGCGCGACGGTGCGCACTGGCTTGGCCTCCGCCGTGGCGGGCGCCAGCGCGACCAACGTGAGGAGCAGGGCGAACGACCGGATCGGGTGCGAGAGGAGTGCCATGCGAGGCTCGGTCAGGGCTAAGGGCTCGATCCCCGTGCGGCGGAGGCCACGGGGGGCTTGGGGGCGCCCGCTCCTCAGGGGAGCGACACCCGAAGGGTGCCGAATGCTACCA
Organism: uncultured Polyangiaceae bacterium; assembly: GCA_964404725.1. Taxonomy (GTDB): domain Bacteria; phylum Myxococcota_A; class Polyangia; order Polyangiales; family Polyangiaceae; genus JAFGBI01. Next base: position 63,929 of record CAYOLF010000006.1, on the reverse strand, counting down.
ACGGGGCTCCGGTGCGGGCAACGCCCTCGACGGGCCGACGCCGAGCCTGCTCCAGGTTCGCGGGCTTTCCTGGAGCGCGGACCGCCGTGGACACCGACCTCGAAGACCCGGTCAGGCGTACATCACCCCCGGGTGTAGCAGGAGCCGCACGACGGTCAGGGCGGGCCCGATCACGAGCTTGAAGAGCTGCCAGGCCACCAGCAGCCCGAGGAGCCCCAGGATCGGCTGCTCCTGCAGGCGACCGACGAGCGGCGCGACGTGGCGCGGGAAGAGCCCCGCGAGCACCCCGGACCCATCGAGCGGCGGCACGGGGAGGAGGTTGAAGAGCCCGAGGAGCACGTTGAGGGACAACAGGATGCTGAGCCCCATCACGAGCGCCCCCAGCGCCGACCCCGGATCGCCGCCCGCCACGTCCACCATGCGGGACATCGACAGGCGCGCGGGCGCGACCGCGACCCCCGTGACGAGCAGCCCCTTGAGGGTCGCGAAGGCCACGACGGCGAGCAGGAGGTTCGCGGTGGGGCCCGCCAGCGACATGAGCGCCTGCCGCAGCGGGTGACGCCGTCCCCAGGCGGCGTCGTACGGCGCCGAGGCCCAGCCGAGCATGCCGCTGCCCCCGAGGTAGGTCAGGATGGGCACCACCACCATCCCCACGGGCTCGCGCCGGATGTGCGGGAACGGGTCGAGGCTGACCTGTCCCCCCTCGTGGGCGGTCGAGTCACCGCCCCGCCAGGCCGCCCAGGCGTGCGCCGCCTCGTGACAGGTCGTGCTGAAGACGAACACCACGAACCAGGCGGCCATCTCGGGCAGGTTGACGCTCATCGGTCCGGGGGTTCTAGATGCGTCCCGGCAGGGGCGCCACCCCGGGGCGCTTGCGTCCATCGACTCGTTGGCCTCTGCTCGAGCCATGGCAGCCACGGCCCTACCTCGGCGCGCCCGGCGACGGCGGGGGTGGAGCGTCGCAGCGGCGGCCGTCGCGGCGGCCGCGACCGCCTGCGCCGTCGTCGCCGCCCCCCCCCCGGCGCAACCCCTCCGCGGCCCGGTCGAGCCGTCGCCCAGCCGCACCCCGTCGACCGCCACCGCGCCGACCGCCACCCCGCCCGACCCCGCGACGCTCGCCGGTGCGCCCCCGCCCGCGACCATCGATCCCCAGCGAGATTGGGCCACGCGCTTCGCGACCCGCCCGCCGCTCACGACCCATCGCGGCCTGGCGAGCTACTACGCCGACTCGCTCGCCGGCAGGCCCACGGCCAGCGGTGAGCCCTACGATCCACGGGCGTTCACCGCGGCGCACCGCACGCTCCCCTTCGGCACCATCGTCCGCGTCCTAGTGCACGACCGGTCGCGGAGCGTCTACGTCCGCATCAACGATCGTGGCCCCTTCGGTGACCGCCGGAGGGTCATCGACCTGTCGCGGGCGGCCGCCGAGGCCCTCGCCATGCTGCGCGCTGGCGTGGTGCCGGTGACGGTCGAGGTAATGGAGCGCGGCGACGGCTGACACGGCCGCGGCCGCGCTCGCCAGGGCGCTCGCTCACTCGACGCGCGGGGCGCCGACGTCGGCGAGCCATCCCTCGAGCTGGTCGGCGGTCGGCGCGGCCGAGCCGAAGTGCCGCACGGCTCCCCCGGCGTCCACCACGATCACGGCCGGCAGCCGGCTCACCTGCCAGGCGTCAGCGACCCCCGCATCGTCGAAGGCGACGTCGTACGGGATCTGCCAGCGGTGCGCCGCCACCGCCGCGAGGAAGGGATCGTCGTCCACCGAAACCGCCACGAACCGCACGTCTCGAGCGCGGCGGACGCGCGAGGCGTCCGCGAGCGTGGCCGCGGTCGTCTCGCAGGCGCCGCACCAGCTGGCGAAGACCTCGAGCACGACCGGCCTGCCCCGCTCGGCGGCGAGCGAGAACCGAGGGGCCGGTCCCTTCACCAGTGGCAGGTCGAGCGGCGGCGGGAACTCGCCCATCGGAGGCCCCGACGGGCGAGCGAAGGCGACCACCGCGCCGCCCAGGGCTCCGCCGAGGGCCATGAGCGCGACCAGAGCCGCGAGAACGAGCCGACGACGACGAGCCATGAGCGGGACGCCCGGGGCGCCAACCCGAGGAAACGGCCCGCCTCCGCCCGAATTCAGGGCGGGGCCGCGCGCGTCACGACGATTCCCGTTCCGGGAACGCGGTCAGCCGTCCTCGCACACGGGCCCCCGACCGAGGGCGATGTGCACCGGCCGATCCCGCCCGAGCGGCCAGTTGACGAACAGCGACGCGCGCTTGGTGGGGGCGCAGATGCGGACGCTCTGCGTCTTGCCCTTCCGCATGCGGACGACGAAGCTCACCATCTTCCCGGGCCGGATCGACTCGTAATAGTCGTGGTTCTTGCGGCCGAACTCGACCATGCGCTCGTAGCCCGTGTACGGCCCGCGGCAGGTGACCTGGAGCCACTCCCGCAGCACCCGGACATCACAGTCCTCCGGCTGCGAGTGGATCTCCTGGGTGTTGAGCGCGACGCCGGCGTCCCACTCGCCCCCCTGCGGCGGGTTGGAGAACACGGTCGGCACGAGCGGGATCGGCCCCTCGTCGACGGTCGCCACCGGGGCCGGCGGGGGGGCGACCGGCGCCACCGACACCGCCGGACTGGCGGCGGCGCGATCCGCGGCACGCGCCTTCTCGGCCACGCTCTGCGGGACGCAGGTCGCGGCCTCGCAAAGGAAGCCGTTCTTGCAGTCCCCATCCCCGGAGCACCGCTCGGGCCCGCGCTCGCTCTCCCGATCCTCGCCCGATTTACAGGCCAGGAGCGCGATGACCAGGAGCGAGAGCGACGACCAGACGACCTTGTTCATCTCGAGCCTCCGACGCAGGGGCAAGCATACACGGGCCGCTGGCTCGCCGACAGCACCCCCGGTCGCGGGCGACGCCGGTCCCGGCACGGACGGTGGTAGAGTGGCGGCAGGAGGACGGAAGATGACCCGAGGGCAACCCGGAGCGAGCGCGCCCGACCCTGGCGCGCGCACACCCCCCGTCGCACTCGATCCCCCGCTGCGCACGGCCGCGGAGTGGGCCGCGCACCTCCGCTGGCGCGCGCTGACGACACCGGGGCCGTCGCTCACCGATCGCCTGCGCGAGGCCGTCGGCGCGCCGATCGACCAGGTCGAGGATCTCGTGTTCGGCGGCGATCGCGCCACGGTCGCGGATCAGGCGATCGCCAACGGCCTGCGACTCCTCAACGACCTCGTCCAGCGCTCGCGGAGCCCGGATCGGGTCGTCGAGCGCTACCGCGCGCAGCACTCCGCGGTGCGATCGCTCGCGGACATCCGCGCGCTGCCGCTCGCCGACATCGAGGCGGCGCGCCCGACCTGGCTCGGCGCCTACGACGTGGCCGCGGCGGTGAGCGGTGGCCTCGGCGGTTTCTTCGGCCTCCCGGGGACGATGCTTGCCGCGCCGACGCTGTTCTACGCGTCCCTCCACGCCGTCGGCAGCCACGCGCTGCACTTCGGGCACGACCTGTCCGATCCCGACGAGCAAGAGTTCGCGGTCGCCCTGCTCGCCGCCAGCCTGGTCACGCGCCCCACCACCCGCGTAGAGGTGCTGACGAGCCTGGAGGAGGCCGCCGCCGCGCTCGAGGCGCGGAGCCTCGACGCCGCCGAACGGCACCGGGTCGCGATCCTCGAGCACGTGGCCGAGGCCGTCGTGCTCCGGGTGCTGCTCGGGTTCGCCGTCCGTGGTTGGCCCGGGGTGGGCCTCCTGCTGGGCGCCGGGTTCAGCCGTGCCTTCGTGGGGCAGGCCCGCGAGGCGGCCCTCGCCGCCTACGAGCAGCGCTGGCTCCTGCGCCACCATGGCGACGCGGTGCGCGTGCTGACGGCTCGGTGAACCGGGACCGGCCGCGGTGGCGGGCGCCGGCAGCCCCTGGGGACTCGACGGCCGGTGAGCACTGGCTGAAGGGCGGCAGGTTCCGTGCTATGCCGCGGCGGCCCCGCGGCGGGCGCCGGCGCTCCGCGCAACCCCGCGAGCCCCGCCGGGGCGACGCAGCGCGCGACGGCGCCCCGCACCCGACCCCTACGCCCCCGCTCCACCCCGGCCATGCTGCTCGAAGTGAACCCCCAGAACCCCGAGCCGCGGAAGATCCAGCGGGCGGTCGAGGCGTTGACGCAGGGCGGGATCATCGCCTACCCGACTGACGCGGCCTACGGCCTCGGCTGCGACCTGCTCAACCGGAAGGCGATCGATCGCCTCTACGAGCTGAAGGGGCTCGATCGCTCGCGACGCCTGAGCTTCGTCTGCGCGGACCTCTCGAGCGTGGCCCGGTACGCGATCATGCACGATCACGTCTTCCGGACCCTGAAGCAGCACCTGCCGGGGCCGTTCACCTTCGTCCTCGAGGCCACCCGCGAGGTACCGAAGGTGATCCAGTGCAAGCGGCGCACGGTGGGGGTGCGGATCCCCGACAACCCGGTGCCGATCGCCCTCGTCGCGGCGCTCGGCCACCCCATGATCACCACCACGGCCGCCCGACACGGCGCCGAGCCCCTGCCCGATCCCGCCGAGATCGACGAGGAGTTCTCGGGGCTGGCGCTGGTGCTCGACGGCGGCCCGGGCAGCCTCTCCCCGACCAGCATCGTCGATCTCTCCCGCGAGCCCCCCGAGATCCTCCGCGAGGGGGCCGGCGACGTCTCCGCGTTCCGCTGAAACCAGCTCACTCCACCGGGCCCACGGGGCCCTCGTCCGCCGATGGCGCCGCGACCGCGGGGGAACCGACCACGAACCGCACCTGCTCCTGCAGGAGCAGCGGGCGCGGCTGCTCCCCGGTGAGGACGAGCGCCATCAGACCGTACTGGACCGTGCCCTGATCGGGGATGCCGCGGGACGCGGACACCTCGACCACTCCGCTCCCCTCCGCCTTGAACTGCTGCAGCTCGACGGCGCCCTGGGCGGTGATCCCGGGCACGACCTGCCGCGAGTCGGCGGCGTAGCGCTTCGAGTTGACCTCGAGGGTGACGCGGTCGCCCGCAATGGATCGCACCTTCATCAGGCGGTAGGAGACGGTGTCGATGCCGAGCACCGCCTCGCGCGTGGTCGCCATCCACATCGCGCCGACCCCGACGCCCTCCTCCGGATAGGGCAGCGTGAGCAGCCCGAGCGCGTCGCTCAGCGAGTTGAGCACGCCCTCGAGCGCCGGCTCGGCCCCCGGGGCCCGCGTGACCGCGAATCCCGTCCCCGCGCCACCGGGCATGATCTGGAAATCGATGCGGCTGCCCTTCAGCTTCCCGACCACCGCCTCGACGTCCTTCGGCACGCTCGAGACCATGGTCGCGTCCACCTTGGCGGCGGCGACCCGGGCGACCACCTTGAGCCCGGCGTCGCCCGCGGCTCCGCTCGGCGCCGGCGCCGCCCCTTCGACCGCGGCGCCAGGGGCCTTCGCCGCGGCGACCTCGAGCGTCAGGGCGACGTCGACAGGGACCTCCTGGTTGTTGCCGCGCTGCGCGGCGACCCGGACCCGGAGCGGGCTCTTGCCGGCCGGAGGTACCCCCGTCAGCTTGACCCGGGGCTCGCTGCCGAGCGCGCCGACGGTGAGCTTGGCGGGCGCGCCGCGCTGGAGTTGCCCGTCGGCCTCGCCGGGGCCGAAGACGCCGGACTCGGGGGGCCCCTCGCCCACCTGCCCGTCGGGGCGCGCCCCGGCCGCGCTGGCGCTGGCGGTCGCCATCGCGCGAGCGAGCGCCGGATCCACCGCGGGCCCCTCCGCCGCCGCCGACATCACCTCCCCGGACGCCTCGGGCTTCTGCTTGCACCCCGTCGCCACCGCGACGAAGACGGCCACGCCACAGGTCGCGCTCAGCGCGACCACCGACCACCGACCATTGCGCCTGACGTCGAGCATCATGCGGCGACTCTTAGCGGAGCCGGCGCGGGCGACAAGGGCGAACCCGCCGACGGGCGCGCGAGCAGCCGGGACTAGAGCACCGATCAGGTTGCCATTGGCAACAGCGCCGCTGAAGACGCACCCCCTCGGGGCGAGGGTGCGTCCTCAGCGGCGCCTGGGGCGAGATCTGCTCCCGGTTCGGTACCCCACGCCCTCACCCACCCAGCGGTGGCTGGGTGGGACCCGGAGGACGCGGGTCCCTAGGGTCGTTGATTCTTCGCAGCAATCAACCTGATTGCTGCTCTAGAACGGGGGCGGCGCGTCGTCCTCGAGCCCAGCGCGGGCGTCGGGGGCGCCGGAAGGCGCGGGGTCGGGCGGCGCGGGGTCGGGGGGCGCAGGGTCGGGCGGCGCGGGATCCGGCGGCGCGGGATCGCCGGTCGGGGCCGCGGGCGGGCCCGCGTCGGCCGCCGGAGGGACCTCGTCGGGGCCGCCGCCGGCGACCTCGGCCAGGCCCGCGTCGTCGAGGACGCCGGCGTCGGGCGTCGCACGCTCGACCGGCAGCCCGTCCGGGAGAAACTCCGCCTCGACCACGTCTCCCTGCCCCTCGTAGGGGAGCAGCCCGGTCGCAGGATCGATGGCGGCCACGACGATCCCGGGCGGCCGCGGGAAATCGACCACGGGCTTGTCGCGATGGGCTGCTCGCATGAGCTCGACCCAGCCCGGCAGCGCCGTCGCCGCTCCCTGCTCGCCGGGGCCGAGCCCGAGCGGCGAGTCGTACCCCACCCAGACGGCGGCGACGTAGTCCGTCGAGTAGCCGACGAACCAGGCGTCCTTCGCCTCGTTCGTGGTGCCGGTCTTGCCCGCCACGGGGCGACCGAGCGCCGCGGCACGCCGCCCGGTGCCGCGCTCCACCACCCCCCGCAGCAGCGTCGTCGTCAGGTAAGATTCCTCCGGGGTGAGCACGCGCCGCACCGGCGGCGTCGGCGGCAGCGGGAGCTCTCGCCCCTCGGGATCGACGACGCGCGTGAAGAGGCGCGGCGGCGCGTACTCGCCCCCGTTTGCGAAGGTACCAAACGCGTTCGCGATCTCGAGCGGCGTCACCTCGTAGGCGCCGAGCGCGAGCGCGCGGTCGGCGCCGAGCTCGGACACGATCCCGCAAGCGTGGGCCCAGCCCACCACGTTCGCCGGGCCCACCTCCGTGATCAGGTGCTCAGCGGCGGCGTTGTCGCTGGCGGCGATGGCGGACCGGACGTCGATGAGGCGGGTCTGCGGTGCGTCGGGACCGACGCCGGGCGGCGCCGGCAGCTCGAGCACGCTCGTCGGGGCGAAGCGCCGCGAGTGCAGGGCGTAGCTGTACACGAACGGCTTGAACGAAGACCCGGGCTGCCGCCGGGCGCGCGTGGCCCGATCGAGCCCACCGGGCGTGGCCTCGTAGCCGCCGACCAGCGCCCGCACCTCGCGCGTCCGCACGTCGAGCGCCACCAGCGCCGACTCGGGACCGAGATCGAGCCGCAGCCGCCGGAGCTCCTCCCCCTCGATCGCAGGCAGGACGCGGACCCGGAGGGCGGCGCCCGTGACCGTGAATTTGCTCGGGGGAAGGCGCTGGGCGTCGTAGCGCGGCTCCTCGTTCAGAGACACCCGCCCCACGAGATCGCCGACGCGGACATCGACGGTTCGGAGCTTGTCGTCCACGGCGACGACGGTGCCGACGTAGCTGTGGTTGGGCCGCGGCGCCCCGACGTGGGGCGGACCCCAGAGCTTGCGGCGCTGGAGGGTGTAGGGCGGCTCCAGCTTCTGCCGCCGCGCGTGGGCGTCGAGGTTTTCGCGCAGGGCGCGGCGCGCGGCCGCCTGCAGCCCGGGATCGATGGTCGTCGTCACGGTGAAGCCGCCGAGCCGAGCGCGGTCACCGCCCAGCTGCCGGAGCAGGATCCGCGCCTGGGCGACGACCTCCGGCGCCAGGTCGGCCTCCTCGTCGGCGGCCGGCGCGAGACGCAGCGGCCCGTCGACGCTCCGGGCGTGCAGCGGCCCGTCGATGAACCCCTTCTCCAACATCTGCCCCAGGACGTAGCGGCGCCGCTCCAGGGCCTTCTTGGCCGCCGCGCGGGGGCTGAAGCGCTCCGGCGCCGCCACGATCCCGGCGAGCAGCGCCGACTCCGCGAGGTCGAGGTCGCCCGCGCGCTTGCCGAAGTAGAAGCGCGAGGCCTCCTCGACGCCGTAGCGGCCGTGGCCAAAGTAGATGTGGTTCAGGTACAGGGCGAAGATCTCGTCCTTGCTGAGGTTCTGCTCCAGCCGGCGCGCGAGGATGGTTTCCTTGATCTTGCGCTCGTAGGTCCGGGCGTCGTCGAGCAGCACGTTCTTGACCACCTGCTGGGTGATGGTGCTGCCCCCTTGGATGGTCCTCCCCGCCCGCAGATTGGCGAGCATCGCCCGCAGCATGCCGACGTAATTGAGCCCCCGGTGCTCGTAAAAGCGCGCGTCTTCGGCCGCCAGGAAGGCGAGCTTGGCGTGGTCGGGCAGCTCGTCGAGCGGGATCACCGTGCGTCGCTCGGTGAACAGGTTGGCGAGGACGGTCCCGTCGCGCGCCAGCACTCGGGTCACCTGCGGCGGGGCGTACCCGCTGCGGAGCTGTTCGACGCTGGGAACGCGCGCCTCGTAGTGGCGGATAACGAGGACCACGCCGACCACGCCGGCGACCCCGGCGACGAGGCCGAGCACGAGGGCGATCTTCACCGCCCGCCACACCCGCGCCCGCGCGCGGGCCCGCGCCGGGCCGGGCGACGGCGCCCCACCGCCGGCCGCCGCAGCGCCGACGCGCGGTGAGCTCGCGGCCGGGGGAACGGAGTCGGGGACGCTCATCGGTCCGAGCAGGGTACCATCGTTCGGTGCCGGGTCCCGCCCGTGGACGGGCGCGGTCACGGCGCGTACCGCATCACCACCACGGCCAGCAGCATCCCGACGAGCAGGAAGATCACCGCCACGAGCAGGAGCGCGCCGAGGCCGGTGCCGCCGCGGCGCGGAGCCGTGGACGCGAGCCCCGGGGACGAGACGAGCGCCGGGCTCGCCGATGAGGCCACGGCGGGGGCCGCGGGGGACGACGCGGCGTCCGCCCCCGGCGGGGCCAGCGGGAGCGCGAACGGGCCGAGCCCCGACCGCACCGGGGCCCCGGCGAACGTCTCGAGCGCGAGCGCGAACTCGCCCGCCGACTGGAAGCGATCGTCGGGGCGCTTCGCCAGCGCCTTCTGGAGCACCTCCCACAGCCCCACCGGGAAGGTCACTCCCTCGACCCGCTCGTTGATCGAGATCGGGGTCTCGAGCACGTGCTTCTGGATGAACTCCATCGGGGTCTTGGCGTTGAACGGCAGCTTGCCGGTCAACACCTCGTAGAGGATCACGGCGAGCGAGTAGATGTCGCTGCGCGGATCGAGCGTCTTGCCCTGCGCCTGCTCCGGAGACATGAACTCCGGGGTGCCGAAGACCATTCCCTCCTGGGTGAGGACGATGGACCCGGGCCGCATCTGGCGCTCCGTCACCTTGGCCAGGCCGAAATCCAGCACCTTGGGGTAATCCGGGATGTTGCCGACGCGGCAGAGGAAGATGTTCTCTGGCTTCAGGTCCCGGTGCACGATCCCCATGTGGTGCGCCTCGTCCAGCGCGCCGCAGACGGCGACGAGCAGGGGGATCGCCCGCTCGACGGGGATGGGGCCGCCCTTGCGGACCGTCTGGTTGAGGTTCCGGCCCTCGAGGTACTCCATGACGATGTAGAGCGACCCGTCCTCCGGGAGCTCGCCGTACATGAAGACCTTGGTGGTGTTGGGGTGCGTGAGCTGGCTCATCGCCCGCGCCTCCCGCCGGAAGCGGGAGGTGAGATCACGACGACCGGCGAGCTTCGGGTGGAGGATCTTGATCGCCACCATCCGGTTCATCGCCGACTGCGAGGCCTTGTAGACCGACCCCATCCCGCCGGTGCCGATCTTCTGGAGGATCTCGAACTGACCCTCCAGGATCGTGCGGCCGATGAACGGGTCCTTCTGGCGCATCCCAAGACCTGATAGCAAACCTTTCGCGCGACGACGAGGACCTCTGCCATGACGGATTTCGACCGGGCCGAATCCCTGGTGAGCCCCCGGCTCCTCGCGGCGGGATTTCGCCACGCCTTCTTCACGCGCCACGGCGGCGTGTCGACCGGCCCCTACGCGTCCCTGAACCTCTCGGGGTCGGTGGGAGACGAGGCGACGCGCGTCGAGGCCAACCTCGCGCGCGCCGCCGCGGCGGTGGGAATAGCGCGCGCGCAGCTGTACGTGTTGGCGCAGGTGCACGGCGCCGACGTGGTCGAGCTCACCCCCGCGGACGACCCCGAGGCGGTCGCGCGCCGCCCGGGCGATGCGCTGGTGGCCCGCGCGAGCGGGCTCGGCTGCGGGGTCCGGGTCGCCGACTGCGTGCCGGTGCTCGTCGCTGATCGGGTATCGGGGGCAGTGGCGGCGATCCACGCGGGTTGGCGAGGCGTCGTCGCCGACGTGGTGGGCGCCGCGGTGGCGACGCTCCGCGCCGGAGCGTCCGGCGAGCCCGCGCTCGTCGCGGCCATCGGCCCGCACATCTCGGCGGCGGCCTTCGAGGTCGGCGAGGACGTGGCGGCGACCCTCGCCGCGGTCGCGCCCGAGGTCCCGGCCGTGCTGCGGCCCCGCGGCGGACGTCCACACATCGATCTGCGGGCGCTGGTCCGCGCCGAGCTCGTCCGGGCGGGAGTCCCGAGGGAGGCGATCGACGACGTCACCGGCTGCACCTTCTCCGAACCGGAGCGCTTCTTCTCGTTCCGTCGCGACGGCGCCCGGAGCGGGCGCCACCTCGCGGCGATCGTCGCCCGCGGCTGAATCGGCCATCAGTTTGATTGCCGCGGAAGATCAACGATCTAGAGCAGCGATCAGGTTGATTGCTGCGACAAATCAACGACCTGGAGCACCGAATTGGGAGCAGACTTCGGCGAAGGAGGCCTGGAAGATGTCTCCTCGCCCTGCACGGAAGCATTTTCCGGGCCTCCGTTGCTGTCGGCAACCTGTTCGGTGCTCCAGAGCCACGAGCGAGCAGTCGAGTTCGCCCCGGGCGCCGGCCCGCGACCTCGGCGCCCCGATCCCCCGATCGGGCACCGACTCGGACCAAGGGCCGGGCCGCGGGCGCGCTCGGGCGAGGCGCCCGGTCGACCCGTCGTTCCCTCCCGGGCGAGGCGGGGTAACCTTCCGCGAGATGCGCACCGTCGACTGCACCACGTGCGGAGCGCGATTCGCCGTTCCGGACGAGCTGTTCACGCGCGCCGTCTCCGGGCGCCAGCGCCGCATCGTGTGCAAGCGCTGCGGAGTGCGCGTGGTGATCGACGGCACCCGCGCCACCGGCACGGAGGCGCCCTGGATCGTCACCTTCGGCGAGGACGACGACCGGGAGTTCACGCCACGCCAGCTGCGCGAGGCGATCGCGATGGGCCGCATCCAGGGCTCGGCGCTCGTCTGGCGCGACGGCATGGACGAATGGGTCGCGCTCCGGACCGTCGAGGAGTTCGCCTCGGCGTTCGGACCGCGGCCGGCTGCTGGCGCCGCGCCCGAGTCGCCGGCGCCGTCCGACGCGGACGGGACGGCGGACTCCGAGCTGACAGCCCCGCTCGACGCAGATGCGGTCCCGGACGCAGATGACGGGTCGGGCGCTCGCGAGCCGGTCGCCCCCGCGGAGCACGACCGGAATCCATCGTCCATCCCCGCGCCGCAGGCCGTCGCGCTGCCCGGTGCCCGCCCGGGCCTGACGCCACCCCCGAAGCCCGCGGCCAGAGACGCGCAGGCCGGGCCACCCCGGCAGTCGCCGGCCGCGGAGGCCCAGCCCACGGCGCGAGCGGCGCCGAGCGGCGGCGAGGCGGGGGCGATTCAGGACCTCTTCTCCGTCGAGTCGATCCCGCCGGTCGCGGTGCTCACGGACTCCGAGGTGCTCAGCCTGCCGCCCTCGCGGCCGGCGCGCGGGCCGTCCCCAAGGGTGATCATCCCCCGCGCGGCTCGGGTGCCGACGGACGCCGAGCGCCCGCCGCTCCCCGCGGCCGCGATGCCCCCGACAGCGGTCGCGCCGGCGCCGGCCATCCCGGACGGCGGGTTCGACGTGGACGTGACGGACGCGGACGGCCTCCCCGACGCCGTCGACGTCGCGCTCGACGACGGGCCCGCCGCGGCCCGCGCGGACGACGGGGAACGCTCGGGGCGCTGGCGCCCAGGCTGGCTCGCGCTCGGCGGCGCCGCCGGGGTCGCGCTCGTCGCGAGCGGTTTGCTGCTGATGGGCGCGCGGGACCGGGCGCGCGACGCAGCGACGCCAGCCGGCGAGGGCCGGGTCGGCGCCACCGATCCGGTTGCGCCGGCCCCCTCCGGCGCGGTTCGTCGCGAAACCCAGGACGACCAGCCCGCCGCCGCGACGACCCGCCGCGAGAACGCCGACGCCGCGCCGCCCGCCGCGCCGCCGCCCGCCGCACCCTCGGAGCCCGCCGACGTCCGCGCCGGGTCGCCCGCGGCGGCGACCGTCCGGGGGATCCCCGGTGGCTCGGTGGCCCCGGCCGCGCCCGTCACGGCGACGGGAACGGCCGATCGCAGCCAGCCCCGCGCCGCGACGGGCGCGCGCAGCACCCCCGTCGCGACTGCGGCGCCCACCCCGGCCGGGGCCCCCTTCGATCGCGCGGCGGCTGCGAGCGCGCTCACCGCGGCGTCAGCGTCGGCGTCGAGCTGCCGGCGCGGCGCCGATCCTTCGGGCACGGCGACGGTCACCGTTACCTTCGCGCCGTCCGGCCGCGTGACGAGCGTGAACGTCGCCGGGCCTCCCTTCGCCGGCACCGCGACGGGCGGCTGCATCGCGACGACGCTCCGGCGCGCCACCGTGCCGCCCTTCTCCGGCGGGCACGTCACGGTTTCCAAGCGCATCGTCGTCCAGTGACGTCTCACGGCGCGACCCACTCGAAGCGGACGTCCCCGGGCCTCGACCACACCCCAATCCCGCGGTCGATCGGGACATCGTCGTGCGAGGGGTGGCGCTCCCACCATTCGTCCTTACGTTGCCTCTGTCGGTGCTTCGTGGTCTGAGGAGGACGAGTGTCACACCCATCCCCGCCCCATCCCCACTCGTGGGGAAGCGGAGCGCCCTCCCCGGCGCTTCTCCCCAACCCGCCCGTCGCGGAGCACCGACACTCTCCCCCGGCTCCGCCGGATCTGCTGCGATTCATCCTCGATCCCCGCGTGGCGACCTGGGCCAAGATCCTCGCCGCGCTCAGCCTGGCCTATGCGATCGTCCCGATCGACCTGATTCCGGACCTCGTGCCGATCCTCGGCTGGCTGGACGACGCTGGCATCCTGACAGTGGCGATGGTCCTGCTCACCCGCGCGTGGAGCCAGTATCGCGCCAGCGCGCCGGCCGGACCGGGACCCGCGGCGAGCGCTCCGGCCGCGGCCGGTGACTCGCGATCCGTGGTGCCGACCGCCGACACCACGGTGGATCGGAAGTAGCGCGCAGCCCGGGTGCTGAAGCGAAGGCCGCGACCGGACGGCGGGGCCGGACTGGACGGGGACGGCACGCACGGCGCGGAAGACGGCCGTCGATCGAGCGACGGGCGCAGAACCTGTGGACGAGCCCAGCGCGAGTCCTTTAAGGTCACCTGCGAGGTAGAAGAAGCCATGTTGATCCTCGTGCAGCACCGCCTCAACGGCACGCTCCTCGGCGCCGTCCCCTCGGAAACGACCGGGTTCGAACGGCTAGATCCTGGCGCGCGCATCGAGCTCGGGGCCCGCAGCTGGCGGATCCGCGGTCGGTTCGTGCAGGGGGACGACGGCCCCACCCTGCTCCTGGTCGACGCGGCCGACGGCGGCGGCGGCACGGCCGAATCCATGTTCCACACACCCGGCGACGACCCGACCCCGCCGGCCTCTGCGCGACCCTTCCTCGACGAGCTCGAGCAGCTGATCGAGCTCCGGAAGCAGAGCACGGCTGTGCGGAGCTACACGCGCAGCTTGCTCGACGGCGGCGCGGCCAAGATCGGCGACAAGGTCCGCGAGGAGGCGGACGAGGCGGCGCGTGCGCTCAGCGACGAGAGCGACGAGCGGGTCACCAGCGAGGCGGCGGATCTGCTCTTCCACCTGCTGGTGGGGCTGAGCTCGCGCAACCTGTCGTTGTCGGCGGTGGTGGCGGTGCTGGCGCGTCGCTTCGGGGTCAGCGGTCACGTCGAAAAGGCGAGCCGCGCGCCGTCCCCCATCTGAGCCGCCCCCCCACCCGCGGTGGGCACGGTGATCCCCCGTCGTCGGCGTGGGCCCGATGGCGGGCCGCGAGCGGTCGGCGGCGGCCCGCCGTCGATCCCAGCAGTTTGACCGTCGCGCCGCCGCCCGGCTATCGTCTGACGAGCCGCTCGAGGCTGGCCCGTCCCCGCGCGAGGCGGCGCGCCGGAAGGTGACGATGTCGAAAAAGGTCCTGATCTTCGAAGCCGATCCCGCCTTCGCGGGCGAGCTCCGCGACGGCCTGTCCAACCTCGGCTGCGCGGTGAACGTGGTCGATGACGTCAACGCCGGCCTCCAGCTCGCCGCGACGGACCGCCCGGACCTCATCCTGCTGGCCATCGAGCTGCCGCGCATGAACGGCTTCTCGGTGTGCAACAAGCTCAAGCGCGACACGACGCTCAAGGACGTCCCGCTCATCATCATGAGCACGGACTCGAACGAGGAAACCTTCGAGCAGCACCGCCGACTACGGACACGCGCCGAGGACTACGTCCACAAGCCGATCGGCTTCGACGAGCTCCTGCGCCACTGTAACGCCCTGCTCCCGCTCACCGCGACGGGGGAAGACGTGACGGAGGACGACATCGTCCTCGACGACATCGAGATCGACGAGGCCGAGGTCATCGACGGCGGCTCGGCGGTCGACCACGAGGTGGAGGATTTCGCGGAGCAGGCGTTCGACTCGCTGATCGACAACGGGGCGACGAGCCCAGCGGCGGCTCCGCCGACGGGCCCGCAACGGAGCGGTACCCCCGACGGAGCCCCGGCGCCCGCCCCCTCCGCGGCACCGGCCCCGGAAACCGAGACGATCGACGAGGGCGATCTGCGAATCGCGTCGGTCCCCGCTGCCCCGCCGGAAGAGCCCGCAGCGCCGGCCGAGCTCGGGCCGCTGCTGGCGGTGGAGGCGACCGCACCGAGCGCGCCGGAGCCGCGGCTCGAGGGCTCGAGCGGACCCGCCGCAGAGCCAGGGGCTGCCGAGGCCACGCGGGCCCGCGTCGAGGCCCTCGAGGCGGAGCTGGCGGCGGTCCAGGGCGGCGCCGACGCGCTGGCCGCCGTGACGGCCCGCGCCGACTCCCTGGACGCGGAGCTCCGCCAGCTCCGCGAAACCCTCGCCGCGACGGAGCAGCGCGCCGAGCGCACCGACCGGCTGGAGCAGGAGCTCGCGCTCGCCCAACAGCAGGCGGAGGAAACCCAGAGGAAGCTCGAGCAGGCGTCGTCGGGGCGGTCCGCGGGCTCGGCCCGGGAGTTTCTGGACCTGAGGGAGGCGCTGAACAAGAAGGACAAGGAGCTGTTGGATCTGAGGGATCAGATCTCCCATCGCGACAAGGAGATCCTCGCGCTCCGGGACGGCAGCCTGGCCTTCGAGCGCGCCCAGGCGGATCAGACCGATCGGATCGCGGAGCTGGAGAAGCAGCTCGGGGATCTGCAGCGGCAGGCCGACGCCTTCCGCGCCGACAAGGAGCAGGCCGCCAAGCGAGCCGACGACTTCAAGCGCAAGTCCGACAAGCTCCAGAGCGATCTCGAGGCGAGGGCTCGCCAGATCGAGGAGGCCAGCGCGGCCCACGCCGCCGAGCTGGAGCAGCGCGCGACCGAGGTCGCCGCCGTTGCCGCCTCCCACGCCGAGGCGCTGGCCAAGGCGACCGCGGATGGCGAGGCCGCCCTCGAAAAGGCGGTGTCCGAGGCACGCGCCGCGGTCGCCGAGGTGGAGGCCGCGGCGGTGGCGCGGACCCAGTCGGAGGCGGCGGAGGCCCAACGCCGCGCGCTGCTGGAGCGCGAGCAGGAGCTCCGCGTCGATCTGGACGCCCGGCTCGGCGCGCTCCACCGCGCCCATGACGACGCCATGGGCAAGCTCCACGCGGAGCAGGAGCAGTCCGCCCGGGAGGCGGAGTCGCGCGAGGCGGCGCTGGTCGCCGAGCGCGCGCGGATCACGGCGGAGCGCGACCGGGCACGGGGCGATCTCGCGGCCGTCGAGCAGGCCAAGGCCAACGGCGAGGCGGAGCGCGACGCCAGGATCGCCGCGCTCGGGGCGGAGCGCGACGAGCGGACCGAGGAGCGCGACGCCGCCCGGCGCACGGTGGAGGAGCGCGACCGTACGATCGCCGGACTGGAGACGGACCTGCGCGAGCGGACCGAGGAGCGCGACGCCGCCCGACGCACGCTGGAAGAGCGAGACGGCCGGATCGCGGAACTCGAGGCGGAGCTGTCCCGCCGGGGGAGCGAGCACGACGCCTTCGTCGCCGCCAAGGGCGAGGAGATCGCCGCCGTTCAGCGCGAGCTCGAGGCACAGCTGCGGCACGTCGCCCAGGCCCGTGCCAAGTGGGACGCCGATCGGGGCTCCCTCGAGGGCGCCAAGAACGCGCTGGCGGCGGCGCTCGCGCGGATCGAGGAGGCCGAGGGGCGCGGCCTCGAGTAGGCCCCCCGCGCTAGAGCACCGATCAGGTTGCCAATGGCAACAGGGCCGCTGAAGACGCACCCCCTCAGGGCGAGGGTGCGTCTTCAGCGGCGCCTGGGGCGAGCTCTGCTCCCGGTTCGGTGCTCTAGGTCGTTGATTTTTCGCAGCAATCAACCTGATTGCTGCTCTAGGCGCGCCCGCTCAGCTGCGATCGAACGGGATCCAGGCACCCCCGAGCCGCCGCTCGTGGGGCAGCATGCGCGCCTTGTAGCGCATGACCGGCGACTCGGCGATGTACAGGCCAAGGTACAGGTACTCTAACCCCAGGCTCCGGCAGAACTCGATCTGCTTGAGGATCGAGTAGGTGCCGAGCCCCAGGCGTTCGAGCGCCGGGTCGTAGTAGGTGTACACGGCGGACAGGGCCCGACGCGAGCGGTCGGTGACGGCAACGCCGACGAGCTCACCGCCGAGGCCGTAGCGAAGCTCGAAGGTGTCGCAGCAGGTCTTGACGAGGAAGTCCTCGTAAGCCACGGCGTCGATCGGCGCCTGCCCGTCGGCGAGGCCGCGCCCCACCTTGTGCAGGTTGTACAGCTCCACGCGCCGGCCATCGACCTCGGGCGGCCCCGCGGTGATGGTGAGCGCAGCGTCGCCGCGCCGCAGCGTCCGGCGCTGGCTACGCGAGGGCTGGAATCGCGCGACGGGGATGCGCAGCGGCACGCATGCGTCGCACTCGGGACAGCGCGTGCGGTAGAGCAGCAGGCCCTGGCGGCGGTCGCCGGCGCATAAGCGCTGATCCAGCTCTTCACGACGGAGCCGGCGCACCGGCAGGCGGAGCGGCGTGCGCGCCAGCCGGCCATCGAGGTAGGGACAGGCGTTGATCCGGTCGTACACCACGAGCTCGGGCGGGGACCCGGACACGATGGGCAGCGCGGGGTTCTGGCGCGACATGGCGACGCCGGGTCACGATAGCCCCGGCGTTGCTCCGCCTCAAATGCTCGCCCGCCGCGCCACCCGCGCCGCCTCGACTTGGGCCCGCGCCACCGCGCGCTCGGGATCGAGGGTAACGAGCTCCCCGGCCCTGACCAGGGGTTCACCCGCGACGAGGACGTCGGTGACGTCGCGCGCCTGCGTCGCGAAGACGAGCGTGCCGATGGGGTCGAACTCGGGCGTCGCGTGGGGCCGGCCCCGGCGCACCAGGATGAGATCCGCCAGCTTGCCCGGCTCGACCGACCCGAGATCGTGGCCGCGTCCGAGCAGGCGCGCGCCGTCGATGGTCGCCAGGCGCAGCACGCGCCGGGCCGGGACCACCCCCGGCCCGGCCCGGAGGCTCGCCAGCAGGGCCGCGTGCCGGAGCTCGACCCAAGGGTCGAGGTTGTTGTTGCAGGGGGCGCCATCGGGACCGAGGCCGACCACGATCCCCGCGGCGAAGAGCCCGGCGAGATCGGCGATTCCGCTGCCGAGCTTGAGGTTGGCGCTGGGGCAGTGCACCACCCCCGTCCCGTCGGCGGCGAGGCTCCGGCGCTCGGCCGCGGTGAGCTGCACGCCGTGCGCGAGGGAGGCCCGTGGGCCCCGCAAGCCCCAGCGCCGCAGCAGCGCGACGTCGCTAGCGCCGAAGGCCGCGCGCACCGCGGCCCGCTCGGACCGATGCTCGGCGGCGTGCGTGTGCATCAGGGAGCCCGTCTCCGTCGCGCGCTCCACGGCGCCGCGCACCAGCGCCTCCGAGCAGGAGAGGACGAAGCGCGGCACCCACACGTAGCTCGTGCGCCCGGTAGCGTCGTCGCGACAGCTCCGCTCCAGGCGCTCCGCGGAGGCGAGCGCACGACCGGTCACCTCGCGCAAGCGGCGCGGTACCCCGTCACCGCGATCCATCAGCGCCTTGCCACCGAAGAGGCGCACACCGGCGCGCCGCGCCGCATCGAGGACGACCTCGTAGTCGTGCACCGTGCCCAGATCGAGGAGCGTGGTCACCCCGGCACCGACGAGCTCGGCGAGGCCGAGCTCCGCGCTCGCGCGGAGCGACGCGGCGTCGTGGGCGGCCTCGAGGGGCCAGACCCGCTCCCGCAGCCAGCGAAGCAGCGGCAGATCGTCCGCAGCCCCGCGGAACAAGGCCTGGCAGAGGTGCACGTGCGCCATGACGAAACCGGGCAGCACGAAGGCGTCGCGTGCGTCGAGCGTGCGGACCCCCGGCGCCTCCGGCACGCGCCCTACCGTGACGATGCGCCCGTCGCGCACGAGGACGTCCGCGCGCCGTACCGTGTCGGTGGCGTCGCAGGTGACCACGAGCCCGCCGCGGATGACCAGCGAGCGCCGCCGCTCCGCAGGGCGCTCGCTCATGGCTCCCCGACCAGCGCCCCGGTCTCCACCACCCACCGCGACAGCACCGTGACGAACCGGTCGCGCACGGCGCGCGCCGTGGCCTCGACCTCAGCATGATCGAGACCGGACGCGCCGAGCCCCGCGGCGAGGTTGGTGATGCAGCTCATGGCGCCGACCCGCACGCCTCGCTGTCGCAGGACGATGACCTCGGGCACCGTGCTCATCCCCACGGCGTCGGCGCCGAGGGCGCGGAGCATCCGGACCTCCGCCGGCGTCTCGTAGCTCGGTCCGAGCGTGGCAGCGTAGACGCCACGGGCGAGCGGCACCCCGGCGGCGTGGGCCGCCCGCTCGGCAGCGTTGACGAGCTCCGGATCGTAGGCCCGCGTCAGGTCCGGGAAGCGGGGGCCCGCCGGATCGTTCGGTCCGACGAGCGGGTTGATGCCCATGAGGTTGAGGTGGTCGGTGATCACCAGAAGGGACCCGGGCGAGAGCCCCTCGCCGATCCCGCCCGCCGCGTTGGTCAAGAGCACCGCGCGACAGCCGAGCTCCGCGAGCAGGCGCACGCCCAGCACCACCGCCGAAGGCGGGTGCCCCTCGTACAAATGCACGCGCCCCTGCAGGCAGGCGACGCGAACGCCGCCGACGTTGCCGAGGCAGAGGTTGCCCGAGTGACCCGGGACGCCCGCGCGGGGCAGGTGCGGGATCTCGGCGTAGGGGATCCGCACGAGGTCGCCGAGGTCGTCGCCGAAGGCACCGAGCCCCGAGCCCAGCACGACACCCACGCGCGCCCCGGGCGCCCGAGCCAGCACCGCGTCCCGCGCCTCAATCACCGCGTTCGGTCCCCGATCGATGCCCATCGCGGAAGACGGCTAAGCGAAAGAGCGGGCCGCGCCAAGCGAGAACCTCGCGCGCCCCACCCGCTGGTCAGGAACCCCAACGCAAGGCCGGCCGAACGGTTCGGTCGCTGGGTTCACGGGAGCGCCGATCGCGGCGCGCTCCTCCCCGGAGCCTCCTCCCCCCCATCGCGATTGTGCTATGAGCAGGCGCTCCGACCGGGAGGCCGCTAGTTTCGGCCCGAGCCCCATGGCTCGCGTACCCCGTCGGTCGAGGACTCATGGCATCGAAACTCGAGCAGTTCCTGAAGGAGAAGGGCATCGACCCGCGCCGCATCCTGGTCGCCTCGCGCGCCCTCGAGGCGCTCCGCCCGGCAGACCGCCAGCTTAAGTACGCGCAGCGACGCGCGCGCGGTGAAGAGGGCGGGGCCAAGAAGGCGGAGCCGAGCGAGGCCAAGCCGCGCCCGCGCTCGGGCAGGCCCGTCAACGAGCGGCTGGTCCGGGACGCGACGAGCGGCAAGCCGGTGACCGGGCCGCAGAAGACCCGCCTGCTCCGGGCTATCAACCGGATCCTCGAGCAGAAAAAGCAGGCGCCGGTCGATCTCCGCGCCCTGTTCTGAAAAAGGAGGCGGCGGCAGGCACCGAACCGAGCGGTGTCCGTCGCCTCGGTCGCGCTCGTGCTCCCCGCCGCCTCGCCGTGGATCGCGGCAGCCCCGCGACGGGTGCGGAGTAGAATCTCGCCCGTGGACGACGCCTGGGAGCCCCGGTCCTTGGCGGCGCGGGACGGTGTCGCTGCGCCCGCTGAAATCCGGGCGGCGGCGAGGGACCCGCAAGAGACGCCGGCCGCCGTCGTCGCGCGGGCGAGAAACGGTGACGCCGCCGCCTTCGGGGAGCTGTTCCGCACCCACCGCGGTGACGTCGCGCGCCTCGTCCGGAGCCTGCTCGGACGGTCCGCGGAGGTCGAGGACGTGGTCCAGGAGGTCTTCCTTCAGGTCCACCGCAGCCTGAAGGACTTCCGGAGCCAGGCGAGGTTCTCGACCTGGCTGTATCGGGTGACCGTGAACGTGGTGCTCATGCACCGGCGCGCCGCCCGGAGCCGTCCGATCTTCGTCGAGCGAGCCGACCCGTCCTCGCTCGCAGCCGCCGGGAACGGCCTCGGACCCGACGAGATCGCGGCCCGCAACGCCCGGCTGGCGGCGTTTCGCCGGCTGCTGGATCGATTGAGCGAGAAGAAGCGCACGGTCTGGGTGCTCCACGAGCTGCACGGCGTCTCCCCCGCCGAGATCGCTGAGATCGTGGGCGCGCCCGTGCTCACGGTGCGCACGCGGCTCTTCTACGCCCGGCGCGATCTGGCTGGACTACTCCAAGAGGAGCCGGCCCTTTCCGCGCTCGCGGCCGAGCTCGGTCGCGCGCTCGGCGGCCGCGGCGGGGAGGCGGCTTCGTGACGGGCCCCGCCGAGCGGCGCGCCCTCGGGCAGGTGACCCGCGAGCTCCGCGAGGAGCCGATGCCACCCATCGACTGGGATCGACTGGAGGCCTCGCTCGCGCGGCGGCTGGCCGAAGCGCGCTCCAGCGTGCCGCGACGCTGGAGCGGCCCGCTCCTCGCCGCGGCCGCCGTCGCCGCGGGTCTGGGCGGCCTCTGGCTGCTGGGCTCACGCACCCCGACGCCGGTGGCGTCGAGCGCGAGTCCCGCGGCCGTCACCAGCGCCGACGGCGCGCGCGGCGCCCACGACTTCGCGGCAGCGCCCGGCGCCGCCCGGATCGACGGGGAGACGCTCGCGATCGGCGGCGCGGTCGCCGCGCCCCTCAGCGGGCTGGAGGTCGTGCATGGGCGCCGGGCGCGCTGGACGCTCTCGCCCGGCGGGCGGGCGCGGCTGCTCGAGGCCGGCGGGCGGCTGACGATCGCCCTCGAGTCCGGGGCCCTGCGCGCCGAGGTCACGTCCGGAATGGCCCCGGAGGGCTTCGCGGTCGAGGTGGCCGGGACCCGCGTCGCGGTCCAAGGCACGATCTTCCGCGTGGAACGACGGGCGGAGCGCGTGGAGGTGGCCGTCGAGCGCGGCGCCGTGGTGGTCGGCCCGGCCAGTGACCGGGGCCGTCTGCAGGGCACTCGACTCACCGCCCCCGCGCGCGGTGAGTTCACGTTCCAGGGGCTGCCGGCGGAGGCGCCCGACAGCGAGGCGTCCACCGCCCCGTCGGCGTCACCGCCCCCGGCGCGCCCGGCGCCGCGGCCGCGCGGGGCAGACCCGCGCGGCGCCCCAAGCGCGCCGTCGGTGCGGCCGGGCGAGCTCGAGGCCGCCGCTTACGGCGTGACCGCGGCGGTGCAGCGCTGCTTCGCGCGGCTCACGCCCGCGGTGAAGGGCGGCCACGTCACGGCCGAGGTCGCCGTCACCCTCGTCGTCGCCCCGGACGGGGGCCTCGCGGGCCTCGACTTCGCGCCGCCGCTCGCGCCGGCCGTCGGCGACTGCAGCCAGGCCGCGGCTCGCCGGGTGCACCTCCCGGCGCCCGGCGTCGAGACGCGCATCGTGCGCCGGCTCTCGCTGGTCCGCTGAGCGGCGCGGCGCCGGGGTAGCGCGACGGGGCGCGTCAGCGTTCTCGCTCGAGGACGACGTAGCGACCGTTGCCGACCGCCCAGCGCGCACGCCGGTCGGACTCGAGCTCGAGCGCGAGCCGGTCCGTGCGGCCGTCCTCTCCCCGGACGCGGAGCTCCACCTTCCGGTCCACCGCTGAGACGATCTGGTAGCGTCCGCTCCGCGGCTCCTCGGCCGGGATCGCCACGGTCACGTTCCGACCCGAGAATTCGAGGCTCGCGCCCTTCGCCCAGCCGATCGCCGCCGGCAACGAGTCCGCATCCACGTTCTCGACCGCGGAGCCGAGCCATCGACCGGACAGACGGCGCTCGACGGGGTTGCCCCAGCACCCGACCGCCAACCCCGTGAGGGCCATGAGAGCGGCGCTCTCGAGCGCCCGCTTCGCCTTTCGGTTCGGTGGTTCCATGACCCGAGCATTGTAGGCTCATGTCCTACCTGAACGCACAAAAACAGGGCCCCGCTCGGGCAGCCAGCGGACCGGCGAAGCGGACGCCTCCGTCGCGCGTCCGCCCCCGGCGAAACGCCCCCTCGCCACGCATGGCGCCGGCCTTCGGAGCGCCGACGCCGTTGACGAACGGATCGGTGCCCGGGCTCAGGGCTCGCGGCAGCAACGCACGCCGAGGCTGTAGTCGAAGTACTCGCGGGGGTGGGCCGAGATCCTGGCGGCGCACCCCTCTTTGGTGGACCGCGCGTAGAAGCCCCCCAGGAAGACGCCGTCCGGATCGTCCACCCACTCGTCGAGGTTGCCGACCATGTCGTGGAGGGCGTCGTCTCCCCAGCGGCTCCGGCAGTCCTTCGTCGCGCCCGTGGCGCGCAGGAGCGGGCGCCCCGAGGCGGCGACGGCGTTGAGCCGCGGATCGAGGTGGCCCTTCGAGGGGTCGCCGTGGAGCAGGGCGGCGGGGTGCGCCTCGCGAAACACGTTGCACCGCCCCGGCTCGTACTCTTCCCCGTACGGGAACCGACGGTCGTCCTCGCCGCGACAGGCCAGCACCCACTCCGCCTCGGTGCAGAGGCGCTTGCCCGCGTTCCGGCAGGCGCGCTCGGCCGCGTTCGCGTCGAGGTAGCCCTGCGGCAGCTCACCGGCCCGCACCACAGCGGCGAAATCGTAGCGCTCCGTGAGCTGCCACGCGGGTGGGGGAGCGACGCTCATCGTGCGGCCGAGCTCCGTCGGGGCGTCGCTGCGCGCGCGCGTCCATCGCTCGAAGGCGGAGCGGGCGTATCCCGCCGCGGGGTGATAGAAGGCCGACAAACGCCGCTGTCCGCCGAGCTCCTCGAGCACGACCTCGTAGCGGTCGACGCAGAGCCGCCCCGCCACCAGCACCATCTCCGGCGGGCAGCGGCGCCCGGTGACGGTTCCCGGGAGCGGCGTCGCCGGGCGGGCCACGTCCGGGGGCGGCACGTCGCCGCCGTCCGGCAGGTACAAGATCGCCGGCACCTCGGCGGGCGGGAGCGCAGACGTCGCCGCCACGCTCGCGCTCGGCGCGCCCTCGCCCCCGTCACGACCGCGCGCGCGGCAGCCCGCGACGGCGACCGTGACGGCGAGCCCGCAGCCCACGATGACGGGCCACGCGCTCCCCGGTGGGCGAGCGCGGCGCGCGACCGCGACGCGGATGGCCCGCGGCCACGACGGCCGCGCTCGGCACCGACGGCGACGCGCGGCGACGGCCACGGCTACTTGCCGCGATAGACGATGAGACCGTGCGTCAGGTCGTAGGGTGACACGGCGACCCGGACGCGATCTCCCGGCAGCACCCGGATGTGATGGCGGCGCATCCGACCGGAGAGCTGAGCGCGTACGATGGCACCCCCCTGGTCGACCCGAATGTTGTACTGGCCACCACCGAGGGCGTCCTGGATGACGCCCTCCATCTCCACCAAGTCACCCTTGCTCATGCGCGAAGTCTCGTGGCTGTTCGGGGTTCACTGGACCCTGACAGCGAGCGGACGCTGACACATCGGGAACCTTGATGCAAGCTCACCCCCCGACCAGCAAATGGCCTCGGTGGCATTGGTTCAAACCCGCGACGATGACGCCCCGGCCCCCCCCGTCGGAGGGGGAACGCGCCGCGCGCGGCTCCTCGCGGCGGCGGCCCTCGCCGCGATCTGCGTGGCCTCGCCGGCCGCGGGCCAGCGTCCGCTCCCACCGGACGCCACCGGCTGGCGCGACGCCGGCCACGGTGCCATCCGCGGGCTGACGGTCGGCCCGCTCGAGAACGCGGCGTTCCCGGGGCGCGGCTACGGCACCGCGGCGTTCGGCCGCGGCGTGGTGGAGGCGCGGCGCCTGGGCGCCACCTGGGTCAGCATCACGCCCTACGGTCGCGTCTACGACCTCGCTCCCACGGGCGTGAGCCTGTCGTTCGAGGCCCCGCACGCCGAGAACCGCGTCGCCATCGCGCGCGCCGTGGCCATGGCGCACGCCGCCGGCCTGCGCGTGCTGATGGTCCCCCACCTGTGGGTGGAGACGGGCGCCTGGCGCGGGGAGCTCGATCCCGGCGATGACGCGGCGTGGGCGCGGTGGGCGCGCGGTTACCGCGCGTTCGTGCTGGCGTGGGCGGAGGTGGCCCGCGACGCGGGCGTCGATCTGCTCTCGGTGGGCGTCGAGCTTCGCACCTGGGTGACGACCACGCGCGCCCCCTCCTTCGTCGAGATCATCCGCGACGTGCGGCGGGTCTTCCCGGGACCGCTCACCTACGCGGCGAACTGGGACGACGTCGCCGACACGGTGATCCTCGGGGAGCTGGACGTGATCGGGATCAACGCGTTCTTCCCCCTCCACTGGGAGAACGGCGCCACCTTCGCCGAGCTCTTGGCGGGCGGCGAGCGGGCGGCGACGACGGTGGCCGAGATCGCGGCGGCGTGGGAGCGACCCGTCCTCTTCACCGAGTTCGGCTACACCACGCGGCGCGACTGCGCGGTGCGCCCGTGGGAGTGGCCCGAGCACCTCGGCGCGGTCACCGTCGACGAGCCCGCGCAGGCCGCGGCCTACTACGCGCTGCTCCGGCCGCTCCTGGACGCCCCCTGGTTCGCGGGCTTCTTCGTGTGGCGCGTGGTCGCCGATCCCGACGACGTCACCCAGGAGGCCGAGTGGGGGTTCTCGCCGCGCGGCAAGCAGGCCGAGCTCGTGCTGCGCGACGCCTACCGCGCGCACTTTGCCGCGGACGGGCCGCGACCGCTCGGCGCCGCGCTCCACCGCCCCGCGAGCACGCGCATCGGCATCTTCTGACCCGGGGCGGCACCGACCCGCGCGCCAAGAAGTTGGCCCGGCGGGGCCGCATCGCGTAGTCTGGCGGGGATTTTTGGGCACCGAGGTCTTGGCGGATCGCGGTGCGAGGGAAGGCCATGGACCGTCACGTCACCAGGATCCCGCGCCCGTCCGGCGGGCTCGCGGCGCGCGGGCACAAGCTCGGGCTCGGCCCGCGGCGCTGACCCCGGGTCGCCGTGGCGCCCGTGGCGCCTCCGCTCGCGCGGTCTTAGATTGCCCGCCGTGACCAGCCGGCGGACGCTCGACGTCCACGACCACGACCGCAGCGCAGCCGGGCTGACCTACGTCTACCCGGTGGTGTCGCGCCGCGCGGGGGGGCTGTCCATCGGCATCAACCTCAACCCCAACGCGGCGTGCAACTGGCGGTGCGCGTACTGCCAGGTCCCGGGCCTCTCGCGGGGCGTCGGGCCGCCGATCGATCAGGGACGGCTCCGCCAGGAGCTCGACTCGATGCTCGCCGCGGTCGTGGAGGGCGACTACCTGGAGCGCGCCGTTCCCGCGGCCTTTCGCCGGCTCAACGACGTCGCCTTCTCCGGCGACGGCGAGCCGACGTCGTCGCCCGACTTCAACGCCGCGGTGACGATCGTGCTCGAGCGGTTGCAGGCGCGGCACCTCGTCGGGTCGCTCCAGGTGATCGTCATCACCAACGGGTCCTTCGTGCGCAAGCCCCACGTCACCGCGGCCCTCGAGCGGCTCGCCGGGGCGAACGGCGAGGTCTGGTTCAAGCTCGACGCTGGTACGCGGGAGGAGCTCGCCCGCACCAACGGGGTCGCGCTCGACCCGGACACGCACGTCGCGCGGCTAATCCACGTGGCCGCCCGCTGCCCCACCTGGGTGCAGACCTGCCTGTTCGCCCGGGACGGCCAGCCGCCGTCCGCCGCGGCGATCGAGGCCTACGTCACGCTGGTGGCGCGCGCCCGGGCGAGCGGCGCTCCCCTGTCTGGCGTGCACCTCTACACGCTGGCGCGTCCCTCCCGGCAGCCGGACGGCGACCGTTTGACGGCGCTCGGGGCGGCCGAGCTCGAGCCGGTCGCCGCGCGGCTCCGCGCCCTCGGGCTCCTGGTGAAGGTCAGCCTCTGAGCCCGGGCGCGCCCCCGGGTCACCCGAACCAGTAGTCCACCCACGCCAGCGCGAAGACGGCGAGCCCGGCCAGCAGCATGCGGACGAACAGCCCGACCGCCCAGCGCGGGCCGCCACCGTCCGGCTCGCGCTGCCACCGCACCATCCAGGCGTCGGCGAAGACGAAGCCGGGATAGGCGAGGAGGGTGAGCCGCGGGTAGACGCCCGCGACGGTCAGGGCAAGGCTGCCCAGGATGGCCGCGTCCATCAGCCACCGCGCGACGCGGAGCGTGGCGGCGGAGCCGTGGGTGACCACGAGCGTCCGGTAGCCGCGGCGGCGATCGTCCGCCTCCTGGAACGCCTGGGCCGCAAAATAGGCTCCCATCAGCCACACCGTCCAGAGCCCGAGCGTCCCGAGCAGGCGCAGGGTCGGAGCGCCCGGGGCCACCGTGGCCCCGACCAGGGGCGAGAGGAGCCCGTAGCCGAGCCCGTTCACGAGCGGGCCGCCGAGCGGATGTCCCTTCCACGCCAGCCTCGGGTGCGAGTAGGCGACGGCCAGCAGCGCGGACGCGACGACACACGCCGTGGCGCGCGCGCCCGCGGCGGTGGCCACGCCGACAGCGAGCGCGAGCGCGACGAAGGCCGCTCGAGCGAGCCCGGCCGGGACCGGCCGCGCGCGCGCGAAGACCGCGGCGGCCTCCTCCCGATCGAGCGCGGCGTTGAGCCACAGCGTCCCCACGTGGCCGAGGCTCCACGCGACGAGCACGATCCCGAGGGCTCCCGGCCGGACCAGGTACAGGTCCCGGTCCCAGTGGACGAACCCATACCCGAACAGGACGATGCCGAGGATCCAGGGGAGGAGCGGGAGCCGCGCGTGCGTCACCAGCGCCGCGGGCGTGAGCGGTGCAGCCAACGGGAGCGCGGTCATGTCCCGGAGCCTCGCACGACCCGGGGCCCCGCGCGCAGCGCTCACTCCGCTCGGCGCAGCATCCACTCGCGGACGAGCGGTGCGTGACCGTGGAGCTGCGCGTCGCTCCAGCCGCCGAAAGCCGGGGCGCCGGCAGCGAGCAAGCTGGTCGCGTCCTGCTCGTCGTCGAGCTTCCACGCCGCCCAGCCGATGGAGGACGCCTCCATCCACTCCAGGAATCCCTCCGCCTCCGCCGTGCAGACGACGCCGTCGAGCCCGCCGTCGGCGGCCGTCGCGCCCCACTCGGTCACGAACACGCCGACGCCGGCCGCCCGCGCCCGGTCCACGTTGTCGCGCAGCCACGCGCCGTGCTCGCAGGCATAGAAATGGGCGGTCAATAGGAGGTTCGACGCGCCGATCGGGGCCAGCGCGGCCTCGTTCGGGAGCTGCGACCACCGGGCGGTCCCGGCGACGATGACGTTGTCGGGGTCGATGGAGCGGATCGTGGCGATCACCGTCTCGTGATAAGGCTTGATCTCCGTCACCCAGTCCTCCCGATCGGGCTCGTTGTACGGCTCGTAGATGACGTTCGGGACGTCGCCGTAGCGTTCGGCGATCGCGGCGAAGAACGCGCGCGCCTCGGCGGCGTGATCCTGGGCCTGGTGACTGTGAAAATCGACGATCACGTAGACGCCGAGCTCGATGGCGTTCTCGATGATGCCCTGGACCTGCTGCATCAGGCCGGCGGAGCCGTCGAGGTAGCCGGCGAACCCGCCGGTGACCTCGACGCCCATGGCCACCCGGAACACGCTGAGCCCCCAGTCGTCGCGCAGCCAGCGCAGCCCCTCGAGGCTCCGGGCGTAGCCGTCGTCCTCCATGTTGAGCCACATGCTGCTGACGCCCTTGAGCTGGACGAGCTCGCCCGACTGATCCACCAGATCGGTCCCCTGGACGCGGAGCTGCCCGTGGAGCGCGACCGGGCTCCCCTCCGGCGCACCCTCGCCGAGCGCGGGGGGCTCGGGGAGCGGGGGGTTCAAGGGTAGGAGCTCGCAGGCGGTGAGCGCGAGCGAATCGACGAGCAGGCTCGCGTCGGTCGGAGCGGCGATCGAGAAGGAGAGCACCTGCCGCAGATCGATGGCGGCCGGCGCAGCGGGCTCGTCGCTGCCTCCGAGGCCGGCCCCGTCCCCGCCAGCGCCGCCGGCGCCGCCCGTGGGCTCCGGGATCGGGTCCCCGGACCCCGCGCCGCCCACCGCCTCGAGATCGGCGAACGGCACCGTGAGCTCTTCCCACTCGTCCGACACCGTGACCGTGATCGACCCTTCCCCGGTGCTGGTGGTGACCGTAACCTGCAACGCTCGGGTGCCGGCCTCCCCGTCGTGCCGCGCGACGAGGGTGAGCCCGTCGCAGCTCGAGTAGTCGTGCCGCCGCAGGGGCGCGCCGGCCGCGGAGAGCGCGGCGGTCACCCGCTCGGCCGCGGGCGCGACGCGCAGCGACGCCTGACCGTCCCGCCCCTCCTCGACGACGGTGAGCGCGTCGGCGCTCCCGGCGGCGACGAAGTGCCCCTCCCCATCGGGCAGCCACGCCGCGAGGTCGCCGTCCTCGAAGTCGTCCACCAGCGCGTCCCCAGCGATCGCCGCGATCGGGTCGAGCCGCGGGGCCTCGCCCTGTTCGATGGCGAACGGGTTGACCGGCTCGCTACCATCTCCGCAAGCACCGATGAAGAGGACGGCGAGCGAGGCGAGGACGGCGGGAGATCGTGAGCCGGGGCGAAGCATGGTCCGTCGAGCATGCCACGCGGGAGCGGGTTCTCAACGTCGCGGCCGGGGCGTCGCGGGCGCCGCGCGCCCCGGACCGGTAGGGGCGCTCGCGCCGTCGATACTTTGCTGCACCGACGACGCCGACGCCAAGTGACGCCCGATCGACCGTCGCCGGGGAGGGCCGCCCCGAGGTCGAGCGCCCCCGCTCGCTCCGGTGCGCGGGCGGGGTCGGCGCTCAGTAGTCCTCGGGGAGGGCGCGCTTGCCCTGCGGCAGGGACAGCTCGAGGGCGGGGACCGCCGCCTCGCCCCCGGCCAGGTACGCGTACCGCGTCAGATTGCCGAGCACGCGGTGCACGTACCCGCGCGTCTCCTGGTAGGGGATGCGCGCGACGAAGACGTCGAGGGGGAGCGACTCGCCCGACTCGAGCCAGCGCGAGAGGGCCTGCGGCCCCGCGTTGTACGCCGCGGCGGCGAGCGCCGGGTGGTCGCCGAAGCGATCGAGGAGCCGGCGCAGGTAATGCGTGCCGAGCCGGACGTTGTACGGCGCCAGCACCAGGCGCGTCGGGTCGTGATCGATGGCGAGGTCGCGCGCCACGGCCTCCGCGGTCGGCGGGATGAGCTGGAGCAGCCCGACCGCCTGCGCCGGGGACACCACGGTCGCGCTGAAGGCGCTCTCCTGCCGCATGACGGCGTAGACGAGGTGCGCGGGCAGGCGCTCCTCGCGCTCGGCGGCGGCGACGATCGCGCCGTAGGGGCGCGGGTACAGGCAGTCCCAGAGCCACCGCGTGCGGGGCGTCGGGGCGCGCCGCAGCGTCTTCCAGGCCGCGGCGCGGCGCCCCGCCGCGTAGCGCCGCGCGGCGACCGAGAGCTCGGCGTAGGCGAGGCACAGGGCCTCGTCGCCGCGCTCCCCGAAGCGGCGTCGCAAGTTCCCCTCCTCCGCGGCGATGGCCGCCTCCGCGTCCCCGTCGAGACCGAGCCGGATCAGGAGCGCGATCTGGGGCGGGAGGGTGAGCGCGAGCGGCGGCGCCGGCGCCTCCTTCGACGGCGGCGCGATGGGCGGCGGCGGCGTGACCCCGAGCGCGCGCAGGCGGGCAGCCGCGAACAGCGCAGCGAGCGAGAGCGGCTCCTCTTCCACCACGGCGCGGAGCTCCGCCTCGGCCTCCTTGCGCTTGCCCGCGGCGAGCAGCGCCACCCCATGGAGCTCGCGGTAGCTGGCGCGCAAGAGCTCGTCCTTCTGTCCGCGCAGGAGCGCCGCGAACTCCTGCTCCGCCCGGACCCCGTCCCCGCTCGCCAGCCGCGCCACGGCGCGCTCGTACCGCGCGCTCTCCACCAGGTCGCCGGTGCGGCCATGGTGGGCGAGGTACTCGTCGTAGGCGGCGATGGCTGCGGGGTGCTCGCCGAGCACGACCAGGGTGCGCGCGATCTGGAAGCGCGCGTCGTCCACCTCGGGCGCGCGCGGGTAGCGCCGGACCAGCTCCCGGAAGAGGGCGAGCGCGCGCCGGTCGTCGAACCCCCGCGAAACCGCGCGCGCCGCCGTGTAGAGGTTGCGCGTGCGGTGCGTCGGATCGAGGGCGGCGGCGCGCGTCAAGAGCTCCGCCGCCACGGCGGGCTCCCGCCGCGCGTGGTAGCGCGCGAGGCCCCTCGCGTAGAGCCGCTCCGCCTCGGGCACGGCGAGCCCCGAAGCCCCCGCGAGCCGCTCGAGCTCCTGCTCGGTCGCCGCCACGTCCCCCGCGCGCGCGAACACCAGCGCGCGCTGCAAGCGCTCCTCCTGGGTGAGGGCCTGCTTGGGGGCGAGCTCGGCCGCCCGCAGATCGGCGCCAGCGGCATGGGGGCTGGCGGGGAGGTGGACGGCGAGCCAGCGGTAGATGGCCGCGGAGTTGACGCGATCCCCCTGCGCCGCGGCGAGGCGGGCGCGCAGGGCGCGGACCTCGGCCTGATCCGCCTCGCGACGCCGGTCCGCGCGGAGGCGCTGCAGCGCGCGCTCGGCCGCGTCCCGCGCCCGGTCGAGCTGACCCACCCCCTCCAGCGCGCGAGCGAGCGCGAGCAGCGAGGCCGCGTCGGAACGCTTCGCGTAGTAGGCCGCCGCCGCGGCGTGCTGGCCCGCGGCGAGCCAGGCTGCGGCGCGCTCGGCCTCGATCGGGGCGGCGAGCGCCGGCAGCGCCGGCTCGAGCTCCGTGAGCAGCGTCGCGGCGCGCGCCGGATCGCCGAGCTCACGGGCGACGCGCGCGCGCAGGTACCGGAGCTCGGGCGCGCTCCGCTCCGACTCGGGGAGCGCATCGAGGCGGCGCGCTGCCGCGTCCCAGTCGAGGGCGCGCACGGCGGCGACCACCCCCCCCTCCTCACCGGGGACGCGCGCGCTCGCGGCGGGGCGGGCCGAGGCGGCGCTCGCGACGGCGCTGGCCACGGGGGCGCTCGCCGACGGGGCCGCCGCCGCGGGACCGCCGCGCGCCGGCGCGCGACAGGCCGGGCTCCCCGAGCACCCGGTCACCACGAGCGCGAGGAGCACCGTCCACGGCCGCGCGGCGCCCGGCGACTCCCGAGCGCTCACCAGCCCCACCGGTACTCGGCGCGCAGCAGGCCGGTGAAGTACGGCGCGTCGCCGAGGGAGGTGAAGCCCTCGCCGAGAAACCCGTGGTAGCGGAGCTCGACGCCCACCCCGAAGTGGCGAATGACGGCGTAGTCTAGACCGAGATCGACGCTGAACCCGGGCTCGTTGGGCGAGAGATCGCCCGGGCGCGGCCCCTTGCCGAGGCGGTAGTACCCGAATGCTACGCCGGCGTAGGGGATCCAGGAGAGCACGTCGAGCTTGTACGCGAGCCCGGCGGTGGCCGCGTAGAGGTCGAAGGGCTCGCCGTCGAGCCGGTGCGCCGAGCCGAGGAGCGCGACGCGGACGTCGAACTCGTCCGAGATCCCGTAGGCCCCGTGCAGCCCGACGAGCGGACCGGCCTTCGCGCCCGGCTCGGCGAGGATCGCCACCCCGCCACCGCCGCCGACGTGCCACTGGCGCTCGAACGCGGACGCGACCGGCGCGGTGGCGAGGATCGCGAGCGACAGGAGGAGGGCGACGCGGCGCATGCGCAGGCTTTTCGCATACCCTCCCCGTCGCGATCTGTCACGAAACCGCGGGGACGGACGAGGCGGGGCCGCGGCGCCGCGCCGGCGGCGGGCGGCCAGGCCCCGAACCCGTCAGGGATCGACCGCCGCCCCGGCCACGCCAGGCTGGGCGCTCGCGCCAGCCGCACCACTCCCGGGGCCGCCCGCACCCCCGGCGCCCTCCTCGTCGACGCCGGGAGGGACGAGGAACGCCAGCTCGTCGATCCAGAAGTCGTACGCGCTCGGGTCCACCGGCTCGAACCGCAGCGTCACGATTGCTTGCGGATCGATCGCCGCCGGAGCGCCGGCCTGCGCCGTCAGCAGCGCCAGATCGCTCCACTCGATCTCGACCGGGGCCCATTGCTCCCGCAGCGGGACCTCGAGCGCGTACCCGTTGGGACGCGCCGTCTCGAGCGCGGTGTCGCGCGTCTCGACGAGGATCCGGAGGGAGCCCGATCCACGGGCGACGAACCCGATCCCCGCGTACACGATGGCGTCGTACCCCTCCGTGCAGCGGATCGCTTCGGCCTCCAAGAACTCGACGCCCACCCCGGCGTAGCCGAGGCCCACGGCGTCGTCGGTGGAGTAGCCGCCCCCGGTGACGTGGACGGCGCAGCCCTGCAAGGGATCCTCGTCCATCGCGAACTCGCCGGCTGCCGGCGCCTGGGTCCCCGGCAACTCGGGGCCGCTGTCGTAGGCGAACCACCTGCCGAGGCGCCCGTCGCCGACGGCGATCATGGCGTCGCAGTCCGTGGCGTCGTCGATGGCGGCATCCTCGCCCGTCGCCACGCACGCGCCCTCGTCGAAGCCGGCAGTGGCGCCACCGGACGCGGCCGAGCCGCCCATGGAGGTGCCGCCGGTCCCCACGAAGATCGGGTCGCCGCCGGAGGCCGCCGACCCGCCCGTGCCCCGACCCCCCGACGACGGCGGGCCGTTCACTCCGGAGTCATCGTCCTTGGCGAACGGATCCTCGGGCTGCGGGTTGAGGATGCACCCCGGCGCCGGCCCGAGCCCCGCCACCAGCCCGAGCCCGGCCACCGCCAGCCAACGCCGCCCCTCCGGGGTGCCCCACGGTGCCATCGTCCGTCCTCCGCACGGGCAGCGCCCGCGTAAAAAAGCCAAGGCCGCGCGATCGCGCGCACCGGCTCCAAGGATGGCACAGCGCGCTCCGCGAGTCCCGAAGGGACGGCCCCAGGCGACAGCTCGGCTCCCGGTTCGAGGGCAACCTTGGAATGGGGGCGCCATCGACCCGCTTGCGCGCCCTGGCCGCGGCCGTCACGCTCCGGGGCGAAATGGGGATGCGTCGCTTCGCCTACGCTGGGGTGCTGGGTCTGGTCTTGGGGGTCGTCGCCTGCGGTGACGGCGACGGCGACGCTCCGGCCACGCCGGGCGCCGGCGGCAGCAGCGGCGGTCCGGCGACGGGCGGTGGTCCGGCGACGGGCGGCGGTCCGGGGATCGGCGGCACCGGCGGCGCCTCGAGTGGACAGCTCCCGCCCGCGCCGACCTGCAGCGGACAGACCAACCCTTGTGTCCCCGTCGTGCTCGATTCGGGGCTACCGACGCCGGGGACCTTCCAGGCTCGCGACGGCTACCTCTACTGGCGAAACTCCCCCGACTACAGCGCCGCGGGGCTCCGCGATCCGAGCTCGGTCCAGCGCCTGCGCGTCCCCGACGGAACGCCCGAGGTGGTCACCAGCTCGACCAGCGGGTCGATGGCGTCGATCGCGGTGGACGCCAGCCACGTCTACTTCGCGGACGGGGGCATCGCGCGCGTGCCGCTCGCGGGTGGCACCCCCGAGGTCCTCGCGTCGGACCTCTCCGCCCTGGTGGTCGTGGTGGACGACACCCACGTCTACTTTTCGTCCCACTCGGCACGCGTCGTGGGCCGCGTTGCGAAGGCGGGGGGAACGACGGAGCTTCTGGCGTCGAACACGTCGGCGGTCCAGGTAGGGATCGACGACGCCCACGTCTACTGGGTGGACCAGGGTGCCGAGCCGTACACCCTGTTGCGCGCGCCCAAGGCGGGCGGGGCGGCAGAGATCCTGGCCGCGGACGTCCCGAACCGGCCGGAGCGGGTGGTCGTCCTCGACGACGGCATCTACCTGCCCATCGATCGACCCGCTGGCTCGACGGCGGCGGGGGAGCCCCGCGGGCGCGTCCTGCGCTACCCGAAGGCGGGCGGCGTTGCGGTCGAGCTCGCCTCGCACGCCGAACCGTTCGGGTCCCTCGGGATCGACGAGGGGTTCGTCTACGTGGGCACCTGCCCCGGGGTCGAGGGCGAGGCCGTCCTGCTACGGATCCCGCGCGCCGGCGGCGCCGCGGTGCCGATCGCCAGCG
Organism: uncultured Polyangiaceae bacterium; assembly: GCA_964404725.1. Classification (GTDB taxonomy): domain Bacteria; phylum Myxococcota_A; class Polyangia; order Polyangiales; family Polyangiaceae; genus JAFGBI01. Next base: position 29,266 of record CAYOLF010000006.1, on the reverse strand, counting down.
GCGGGCTCTGCTACGTCGGCGTCGCGGTGGACGCGACGCACGCCTATTTCGGCGAGTGGAGCCTGCCGGAGTACCAGTCCGGCGGCGACGGCCGCGTGCTCTCCGTCGACAAGTGCGGCTGCCCGTAGGGGCGGGAGCGCGCCCGCCGCCTTCTTTCCCGATCGACCGCGGCGGCGGTAGACGACGGCGGGAGCCTCGCGCTCCGTCCCCTCGTGCCGGATTACCGCTCGCTCCTCGCCCTGCTCAACCGCCGCATGCTCCTGTGCATGCTGATGGGCTTCTCCTCGGGGCTGCCCCTCTACGTGCTCATCCAGCTCTTGCCCGCCTGGCTCCGCCGGCAAGGGACCAGCCTGGAGGCGATCGGGCTCTTCTCGCTGACCCAGCTCCCCTACACGTGGAAGTTCCTGTGGGCGCCGCTGCTGGACCGCTACGTGCCGCCGTTCTGGGGCCGGCGGCGGGGCTGGGCGCTCCTGGCCCAGTTGGGGCTCTTCGTGCTCTTGCTCTCCTTCGGCGCCCTGGACGCGGCGGAGAACACCCGCGCCATCGCGGTGGTGGCGCTCCTGGTCGCGCTCTTCAGCGCCACTCAGGACGTCGTGCTCGACGCCTACCGGCGGGAGCTCCTGCCCGACGAGGAGCTCGGGCTCGGCAACGCCCTCTTCGTCAACACGTACCGCGCCGCCGGGCTGGTCCCGGGCGGGCTCGCCCTCATCCTGGCCGATCGGGCGCCCTGGCCCGTCGTGCACGCGATGGTGGCGGCGACCATGGGGGTCGGCATCCTGGCGACCTTCCTCGCCCCCGATCTGGACACCCGCTCCGTCGCGCCGAAGAACCTCCGGGACGCGATCGTCGGGCCCTTCCGCGAGTTCTTCACGCGCCGGGACGTGGGCTCCTCGCTCCTCATCCTCCTGTTCCTCTTCGCCTACAAGCTCGGCGACAACATGGCGACGGCGCTGGCGACGCCGTTCTACCTCGATCTCGGCTTCTCGATGACGACCATTGGCACCGTGGCCAAGCTGGTCGGGTTCTGGTCCACCGTCGTCGGAGCGCTCGTGGGCGGCCTGGTGATGACCCGGATCGGCATCAACCGCGCCCTCTGGATCTTCGGGGTGGTGCAGCTCGTCTCCATCCTGGGGTTCGCTGCGCTGGCCACGATTGGGCCCAACGTCACCGCGCTCGGGATCGTGGTCGCCTTCGAGTTCCTGGGGGTGGGCCTGGGGACGGCGGCCTTCGTCGCGTTCATCGCCCGCGCCACCCACAGGAGCTTCACCGCCACCCAGTTCGCCCTCTTCTCGAGCTTCATCGCCCTGCCGCGGAGCCTCGCCAGCGCCTCCACCGGCTACCTGGTGAGCGCCCTCGGCTACCCTCGCTTCTTCCTGTTCTGCACGGCGCTGGCGATCCCGGGGATGCTCCTGCTCTTCCGGGTCGCTCCCTGGCGCGGCGATGCCCCGTCCGAGTCGCGGGGGTGACGCCGCACCCCGTGGCTGCGTCGCATCTGGCTGCTGACGCTCGTCCTGGGGAGCCGCCACCCGATCCTCGCCGCTCGCCACCCGCCAGTTCCCGCTCCCGGTCGGCGCCCATCGCCCGGCCACCCGGTGATCCGGCCGGGGATAGCCCCGCTATCGCCGATGTATGGCAACTACCGGCCCGCGATAGCCCCGCTATCCGGAACCGTTCGGGCCGACCCGAATTGGATAGCTCGGCTATGCAAAATCGGTCGCACAGGCCCGCCGGGGATGGCGTTCTTATCGATTCTTGCTCTGCAGAGCAAGAAAGGGATAGCCCAGCTATCCCCGAGGGGTGATCGATACCGGCCGGCGATAGCCGGGCTATCCCGGGCCGGTTTTTTCGACCCCTCGGCGAAGGTCCGGCATCGAGAAACCGGTGCGCCGAACCGGCCGGCGATGCGCCGCCGCGACTGACCGGCCACCTCAGCAAGCTCGGCGGTGGATCCGGCGTCAGCAGCAACGTCCGCCTCAACCGCGAGCTCGGACGGCCGCGGTCTTCCTCTCGAACCAGACGCGAGTGAGTGAGGCCCCCATCCAGGCCCATTCCGACCTCCTCGACCGTGACTTCGTGTCCTGGCGAGGACAAGCCGGCGCGGTCACACGACGGTGTGCCCATGCGACCTTGTTGCCGCCGCCGTCACCCACGACTCGCCCGAAAAGCTCCCAGGTGCCGCAGATGCTGTCGGGCACGTAGCTCCGCGCGAGCGCCTGGTCGAAGTCGGGGAAGGCCGCAGCGAGCGGCTTCAGATCCGCCAGATAGAACGCCTCCGTCTCTTCGATGGCGAAACGAAAGACAACGACGGGAGCCGGCTGGAGCGACGCCTTGAGCGACTCCAGGCGTCGCTCCAGCTCCGCGACGTCGTCGTTATCTGCGTCCACCAGGACCAGCACGCGCTCGCAGTCGCGCTTCACCCTGCACGTGGCCACCATCGCCGGCGGCCATGACCCGTCCGGGCGGGAGGCACGCCGCTACTTGCGCCACCTCTCCGAGGTCACCGACCTGCCCCCGCGCTCCCCCGCCCGCGGAGCCGCACCTCCGCGCCCGGTTGTGGTCCGCGTTCGGGGAAAAACTGGGAACTGAGCGCACCGCCGGCCCGCCAACTCGGACCAATCGGCTCGCGGGGGGACCCGCTCGATCTTCCTTCGCGCCGGCTCCAAGCGACCGCTGGCGCCGCCCGTGGCTCATTGTACCCGCTCGAACTCCACCGTCGCCATCACGACCGCGAACGACCCGTTGATGGCGAGCATGGCCGGAGTAATGCCTCCGAGCCGCCATCCTTGGCCTCGTCCGGCAGCCGCGCGAGTCCCGAACCGTCCGAATTTGTTCGGCGCCTACGGAGGGTGAGGCGTTGGCCAAGCGCGCCCAGCGTCCCGAACGCCACCGCCGCACCCGGCGATTCCCCTTTGCCCTCCTGCTGACCCTGCTCAGCTGCACTTCGGGGAGCAGGGCTCCGGTTCACCCCCTCGCCGAACAGCCCTGTCGTCGCGAGCGCCTCGCCAAGGTGACCAAGTACCTCGCTGACCACGCCCACCGCATGCCCTACGCCCAACTCCGACGCGATGACCTCGACATCGGCACCGGCGCGGTGGAGGGCGCGGTGCGCAACCTCGTCGGCCTTCGCCTCGACGGGCCTGGGATGCGCTGGGGCCGAGAACGCTCCGCGCGCGTGATGCACCTCCGCTGCGTTCTCCTCAACGGCCAGTGGGAAGGATTCCGCCAGTTCCTCAGCCGCTCGCAGCTGAAGCTCCCGCCGCAGCCCGCGGCCGCTCGCCCTCACGACGCGGGACGCCAGGAGGCAGCGTGACCGGTGGGGCGGGTGTCAGAAATGGAGGCTCCGCACCCAAAGAGCATCGACGATGACACGTCGTCGTCTCCGGTCCACCTTGCGCACGTGTGGAACTTGAAGGCGGGAACGCATCCGGTTTCGGGTCTCGAGACGCGTCGCATTCGACTTCCCTTCCTCGCGCGTTTCCTAAATACTCGACCAATGCGATGTCGATGGTGGACTGGCTCTCGATTGGCCTTGGGCGTACTCGGGTTCGGGACGGCTCTGGGAACGATGGGCTGTGCCAAGGCGTCGCGCCCGCAGCCCGTGCCACAGTTCGGGGAGTCTAGACCCCCTCCTGCGCACTCGGCTCCAACCCCTTGCCAGCGAGCCCGAAGCGAGAGGGAACGCATCTCCGGACTACTCGCCACAGGGAATCTCGATCGCAGCCTGCGGGTTATCGCCCGTGCGAACCAGCTATGCGCGGCGGAGCGAGAGACGACGGTAGCAGTGGAGGTGCGCACCCTGGCGGAGATCGGACATTATCAGGCGGCTCGCGCCCTTGCGCACAAACTGGCGGCGGGCGAAAACCCCGAGCAGCGGCAGGCCGCCGCTGAGGCGCTCGCTCTTATCGACGAGCGCGATCGGGAATTTCCCGAGGGCAACCGGGACGCGATGGGGGCACGACTCTTCAGGGCCGGACAGGCAGCAGACGCCCTGGGGAACGCCGCGGAGGCTCAGCGGCTCTACGATCGCGCCATCGTTGAGCTTGAGCTCATGACCAGCAAAGGGCTGGAGCTGGATGTCAGAACTGGGATAGCGAATGCCCAAGGTTGCGCCTGGTCCCTTGACGGTACCCTTCTCGCGGTAGCGAACGGAAACCGCATTGTCGTGCTGGAGAGGAGGCGGCCCGACACTTGGCCCGGAGCTTGGAGCAACCTTCTAGCTCTGGAAGGGCACGATGCCGGCGTGCGAACGCTTACGTTCAGCAGTGACAGCAAGACCCTTGCCACGGCGTCATACGATGGCACGGCGCATCTCTGGGACGTGGACACCGGCCGAATCCTTCACACGTTCGATGCGGCTTCTTCGATTGCCTTGAGCCCCGACGCGTTGACATTCGCCACGGGGCTTTCCGACCACACGTTGCAGCTGTGGGAAACCAAGACCGGGCGGCTCCTTCGTACTCTTCCCGTTGCGAGTTTCGACACCATTGCCTTCAGCCCGGATGGGAAGCTCCTTGCCGCGAGAACGACGGACGAAACTGTGCAACTCTGGGACCACGGCCTGGGAAAGCTGCTCCGAACACTGGGTGGGGGTGGGGTTGGAGTCGGGAGTTCGGTGGCGTTCAGTCCTGACGGTAGGATGGTGGCGTCGATTCAGAGCTACGGTGTGGCGTTTTGGGAGACGTCGACGGGGCGATTGATGCGCTTCATCAAGCTGCACACTATGGGCGGGAGTCTGGCGTTTAGTCCGGATGGGAGCCGAGTCGGTCTGTCTTCACTACATGGCACGTACCTTTGGAACGTGAAACCGTGGAAGGAGGTGGCTATGGCCGAAGGCCTTATTGGCTACGGCCCGAGCTCTCTGGCGTTCAGTCCGGATGGTTCGACCGTTGCCGTGGCTGGTTCCGGGTTCATGCTGTGGCAACCGGGCCGCAAGGATGCCGCTATCACGTTCGTCCCCACCGCAGATCCGGTCCGAGCCGTTGCTTTCGCCAAGGGGGGAACTATTCTCGGTGCGGGTGGCGACGATCAGCGAGGACGCCTCTGGTCCTTGGACGGGAGCCGGCCCCTCATCACTCTCGAGGGTCACTCGCAGGCAGTGAGCTCTCTGGCATTCGCTCCCTTAGGGCAGGCCGTGGTCACGGGCTCTCACGATCGAACCCTTCGGATTTGGAGCACCGACGATGGGAGCATGCGTCAGCAACTCGCGGGACATGGAAGGCCGGTAACCTCGGCGACCTTCAGTCCGAAAGGAGACTGGCTGGTCTCCGGCGCAGAAGATGGGACCATTCGGCTCTGGGACAGCCACACGGGAAGCTTGGTCCGGTCGTTCCAGGGCGATTCGCGCGGTGTACTCTCGGTGGCAGTCTCCCCCGATGGAACCATCCTCGCGTTTGGCGAGGAGCGAGGAGACGTCCAATTGCTAAAATCGAATACGGGCGACCTCCTCGCTCGCCTGGTCGGGCATGTCCGCGGTGTAAGATCGCTCGCGTTCGGCCCCAACGGGAAGCTCGCCTCTGGGTCGCTCGACAGGAGCGTTAGGCTCTGGAGTGTACCGGAGGGCAGAATGCTTCACCTATTGGAGGGGCATGCCGATCGGGTAGAGGCCGTGGCTTTGGCTCCCACGGGGAGACTCCTCGCTTCGGGTTCAATGGACCACACGATTTGTTTGTGGGACTCCGAAACGGGAGAGCGCCTTCGTTGCCTCACCGGTCATGAACAAGGTGTCACGGCGCTCGCTTTCTCCGCGGACAGCGCGACTCTGGCATCCGGCTCCGAGGACGCGTCGACTCGTCTCTGGGATGTGGCTTCGGGCACCGAGATGCTTGCCCTGCACGGAATCCACGAGAGCGACTCCGGCTACGCGTTTACCCCAGATGGCTACGTAGAATTGCTCGGCAAGGAAGTCGCGACGGCCCGTGTTCGACTGGGCTGTCGAGTTGGTCCGCACCTGTTCCCCTTCGAACTCTGCGCGGAGCGCTTCGAGGTGGAAGGCCTGCTCACGAAGGTACTGGCCCGAGACCCGTCCTACCGAAACCCGTAGGTAGCATCCGCCACTCACTTCTTCACGGGCTCTCTCCTCGCCAACGCCTCCACCGGCTACCTGGTGAGCGCCCTCGGCTACCCGCGCTTCTTCCTGTTCTGCACGGCGCTGGCGATCCCGGGGATGCTCCTGCTCTTCCGGTTCGCTCCCTGGCGAGGCGATGCCCCGTCCGAGTCGCGGGGGTGATGCCGCACCCCATGGCGGCGGGCTCCGCCAGGCGCGGGTAGCGGTTCGCCAGTGGCGGGGACGGTGGGCCCCCGGCAGCAAGCCGCCGGCGATGGTGGGCGCACGACCGAGAGCTCACGCACTGCGGGGCCCCGACGAAGCTTCGCGCCGTCGTCACCGCGCCCGCCCTCAATCCCGCGAGCCTCAGGTCCTCTTCCATCTTGTCGCGTAGCTATCCCATGACGGGTCTCCCTGGTGACCCGCACCCGACTGCCGGGCACGGGACCACCAGCGTCACGGACCCGTCACGCGACGGCACTCACCTCGCGATTCGCCGGAGATCCGCCGCCCCTCGCCGTGGCCCGTCGCGACGACTGACGGGGAGCCGGCCGCCCGCTCACCGTCGGCAGGACGCCGCTCCTGCCGCGCAGCGGCTTCGTCCAATCGCCCCTCATGGGGCCAATCTCGCGCAGTGTTGCTGGAATTTCGGCCAGGGTGGCATCCTCTACGCCATCTGGCGCGACGACTCGCGCTACGAGCCCCAGCATCAGCTGCGACGTCAACGCGAGCAGTAGCCACCGCTGCTGCTCCTCCCCACCCTTCGCCGACTCCCCTCGACCTAAAATGCAGTCGTGGCAGAGCCGAGCAAGAGCTGTCCAGAGGCGGTCAGCGCGGTTGGGTCGCTCCGGGTCGAGGTCCTCAGGACCTCACACCGCGTTTACGCGATTGCGCCCCGCCGACGGACTCCCACCTATGCGCCACCACGAGCGCGGATAGTCGATTTCGACAGCTCGTTGCTCCCGCCCTTCCACGCCCGAGGGCCGATCGGAACCCGACGCAACTCTCCCGGGGCCGGCCCACACGTTTGTCCTGGACTGCCGAGCCACTTCATAGTCGATCCAGAACGCAGTGTTGCTGGAATTTCGGCCAGGGTGGATGACACAGGCCACGGTCCCCCTATTCAAGCTGTACGTGCGCGTAGGCGGATCGGCAAGTAGGAGGACACCCTTCGCCGTTCGGGTGTGACGTTTCATACTCCAGATCGAGCACATACGTATTCGTCTCCGAGCCGTCATTTATTGCGAGGGTCACCTCCGTCGGGTGGCCAAGGCCGGTAGCCATGATCGAACTAACGACGCCGCCACCGAGTGCCACGCTGAAGCCAGTAGAGCCGTCACACGTACCGCTGTACCCGTCGGCGAGCTCACAGCTGAACGCTTCGTTCCCAATCACCAGCTCGAAGCGAACGCCCGACGCCACGCTGACTGGCGGCTCGAGGTATAGGACGAACCCATCGACGCAGTCCGTATCGTCGCAAACACGGCAGCCAGACGTGCCGGGGATCGAGCCCAAAAGCACTAGACAACCTACCAAGAGCGTGATCCGCCTAACATTCAGCATAATTATATCCTCCCTCACTCATCCTCATGCTACTCGTCGGTTACCGAATCCCATCACTCTCCAAGCGGCCACTCCCATCACGGGCAGAATCCAAGGAATCCAAGACCAATGACCCCTTGCCATGCCAGCGGGCGATGTCGCGCACCCCGAGGAGCCTGCACTGTTACTACTCGCTCCGGACACGTCGTCGATCCAATCGCTGTAGGGGAGAACCGGAGAAGCGTAAATGGGACCTGGCTCACATCCAGGGGGTCCAGATGAGACGATCCCATACAGCTGGGGAGCGCCATTCGCGGGAACCAGGTGAACTGGTGCACCGGAATCGCCCCCACAAGAGCCAACCCCATCTTGGGTTAGCTCAAGTTCAAGGTCCATTCGGGACACAGTGACCCTTGCGGACCGCAGCGTCCCGAACCCCTCGCCCTCAGTCGCGCCCAATGCAACTACCTCGAGCATCGTTCCGACGGCCACGTCATCGTCCCGCGTCGCGCACGCGACCGGAAGAGTGCCAACTGGCCGCTCGAGGGTCAAGACGGCAAGGTCGTTTCCAACGAGACGCCAGTTGGGGAGGGGTTCCCAACGTTCGACGACGGCGACGTTGCCTTCTACGATCACTTCCGTGATCTCACCGCAGTGAGCTGCGGTTAGAACGACCCGGGCGCTGACAAGGACGCCCGTGCAATTACCCTACACGCTGACGACCCATGGCCAGGCGGATGGCTCGACTAACGAGCCGCCCGTCAACGCCACTGACGCGACCCCATCTGTCGGATCCGCAGCGCCGGCGACTCCGCATCCCGAGATCGGAGTCGCCAGCAACACCGGAACCCACCACTGGGCTATCGGCCTCATGAATAATTGTTAATGTAGTTCCGGGTCTAGTACCCTGCGTGGGACTCGAACTAAGTCACCAGACTGCTCTCCATCTTCCTCCCCGTGGTTGCGCCAACCATATACGCTCCATATACTACCCTTGTAAATACCCCTGACGCGATAGTCACCGTCGCCGTAGTAACTCGTCAGCGGGCCCCAGCTCTGACCACCCTCTCCGTCGTTGTAGAAGAACATCTGATTCGGGTCGATGCCAGCGCACTTCGTCCACCCATCAGACCGGTAATGGTAGTGGAGCGTGGGAATGGGAAATCCGGCACGCGTTTCGTCGTCGCCTGGATAGCCAGCAAGCGAGACGGCAATGTTGCTTGTGCAAGTATCCACGCGCGTCCATCCCATGTATCCGACATTGTACGTTTCGGCGCCGCAGTCATACGACCCGGCAGCACGCAGCCGAATGATCCCGTAATCACAGGCAGCGTTGCTGCCGTCCCAGCAGTTGGGAACTGTCCTGCCGTAGCAAGTAGTGTTGGTCGCGGGTAGCGGACTACCACCGGGCACATGCTGGGCTCCCGCTGCGAACTGGAGTGGCTGTCTGGTCTTCCAGCCGCTACCGGTGTGGAGGCAATGGGCAGCCGTGATCGCGGTGTAGTGATTGAGCATCTTAAAGGCGGTGCAAGTGCCGTTCATGTACGCGATGTTGTTCCACGGGTACGCATCCGCACCGGCGTTGAGGTTCAGTCTGTCGTCGTCGCCGATGACCATCTTCTCCTCGCGCCCCGCAGGAGGTTGGGCGACCCGTGCGCCCTCTGGGACTACGCCGGGTGCGCCGTCCATGCTCGGGTTCTGCACTTCCTCGAGAACCCGACGGGCAATCTCAGCAGCGTCGGCCTCGGCCATCCGGTACTCGTACCCGCCGAAGTCGGAAACGGGCCTCAGGGCCTCGGTAGCCTCTTCTAGCGTCATATCCTTGAGGAAGTCCTGGGAGTCATCCTCCGCTTCCGCGCTGGGAAACCGCGGAGCGGCGTTCTCGTCCACGGCGACGTCGCTTGTGTCGTATTCGATTCTTGCGCCTCGGATCCAAACCTTGCCGTCCGGATCCGTCATCGTATCAGGGGGATGAGAGACCGGTTGCGTAATCGCTTCCTTATCGTCGACGTCGCTCGAACACCCCAGGGACCCGGTTGCTGCAACAAGAGTGGTGGCTACTGTCGCCGCCAAACGCGCTATTCTAGCCGATGTCAGCGGAGGGCCCCTTTCTGATGTCAGCGGAGGGCCCCTTTCTGATGTCAGCGGAGGGCCCCTTTCCCTCGTGGAGGGTGGGTCTGCGAGCCCGCGAGTGTCAAGCGCTCTTTTTCAACGGGCACATTGAGGCAAGGAAGCCGCGGGAAGGATGGCCAGGGCTCTCGCGAGCACGCAGAGTCATGTGGCCTTCCGTCTGAGAAGGGCGGTGGCAGGCCGAAAACGCGACGTTGGGGTAGCCAGGAATCACCCCTTGGGGTGATTGGCATGGCAGATGCTTCGCGCGTGAATCCTTGCGAGAGTTGCACGTATTTACCCAGGAGTATCACCCTTTCGGTCGGAAGGTCAGGCCTGGCGCCTCAACCCGCCACAACCGCCGCGGAGCGGCTTCGTTCCACCGGGATCGCCGTCGGGGACACGGATGCCGGTCGGCCGGTGGTGCCGAGCCACGAGGCGAGAGTCCCAACCATCCGAACCGAGGAAGCTCTCCGCTCCGTCGGACCCCGGCAGCGCCTCACGCGCGGGGGTCCCCGGGGCGCGAGCGCGTGCGGCGCGCGGAGCCTCCGTCCTGACTACCACTGGCGCTTTCCCGTCGCGGCGCGCGGCACGGCGCGCTTCGCCCGCCGTGGCTTGCCACGCTTGGCCGGTTCCTCGGACGTCGCGGTCACCAGCGCGCGCAGTCCGCTGCGAAGCAGCTTGAACGACGGGGACCGGCTCCGCGCCGCATGGATCGTGACCTTGGGTGCCATCGCCTGTGCCCATGCGACCTTGTTGCCGCCGCCGTCACCCACGACTCGCCCGAAGAGCTCCCAGGTGCCGCAGATGCTGGCGGGCACGTAGCTCCGCGCGAGCGCCTGGTCGAAGTCAGGGAAGGCCACAGCGAGCGCCTTCAGATCCGCCAGATAGAACGCCTCCGTCTCTTCGATGGCGAAACGGAAGATAACGACAGGAGCCGGCCGGAGCGACGCCTTGAGAGACTCCAGGCGTCGCTCCTGGTGAGCGATGGGGGATTCACTCTCCACGCCGCGACCGTCACTGGCGGCCGCGACCCTCTCTGACCACCGGCCGCCATCCCGGTAGCACCGCCACGCCCGCGGAGCCGCACCTCCGCGCCCGGTTCCGGTCGGTTCCGGTCCGCGTTCGGGGGGAGATTGGGAACTGAGCGCACGGCCGGCCCCCCAACTCGGACGAAGCGACTCGCGGGGCGACCCGCTCCATCTACGTACGCGCCGCCAGACCCAACCCCACTCCCCGAGTTCGCACCGCGCGGCCTCGGGCGCGAGGATACCATCGGCTTCCGGCGCGCGCTCACCGGGCCGTCGCGCGGGCACCGGCACCGGGTCGCCGCCGAAGGCGGGGGGCGCGACGTGCCCGCAGGGCTCGTAGGGGGCGCGCATCGGGGCAGCACCCGCGCCCAAGGCGCCCCGGGGCCCGCGAGTCCAAGCCTCGTGGCATCACGGAGCTGGGTCTGGGTCGGGGTGGTCCTGGGGGCGGCCTGCGCCGCGCGGCGCGAACCACCCGACGCGCCCGGGGAGGGCCAGCGTTACGAGGAGGCGATCCGGCTGATCTGTACCGTGGACGATCGGCTCGAGCCCGAGTGGCGCGACGACCCGCTCGCGCAGTCCCGCGTGCGCTGGGACCGCATCCGGGAGGAGGTCACGAACCCGGACGGCATCTACTTGCGAACCCTCTTGGAGGCGAAGCCCCCTGGCGAGCGTCGGACCCTGCTCGCCGCGGAGGCCGCTGAGGCAGGGATCGCCGATTGCCCCCTGGCGACCGCCTTCGCCGCCGAGGACGAGCCGTAGCGGCCCCGCACCGCCGCGCCGCCACCCTGGCCGAAACTCCGGCATCACTGCCCGATCAAGATCGCGCAACGAGGAATAGGTAACCGCGGCCCCCGCGGGCAGGACGGTTGAGCGCCTAAGCCCCGAGCGTCGAGCGGCGCGATCACCCTCCGTTCGCGGCGTGGCGAGCGCGCGGCGCCGTCCTGGAGTAGAAGGGCGCCATGCGCGCGCGCGCCGCGCTCCTCGCCCTCTCGCTTGGCGCGGCCGGCGTGGGGCTTGGCTGTCGACCGCGTTCGGCGAGCCCCGCGGGGCCGGCCCCCGCGGGCTCATCGACAGCGACCGCGCGCGTCGCGGTGACGAGCCCTGCGACGGCGCCGGGTGGGGCGCGCCTCGCCGCCGGGGACGTCGGGACCTGCGCCATCACCGCGGACGGGCGCCTCTTCTGCTGGGGCGATCACGAGGCCGGCGACACCGCGGGTCTGCCGGGCCCGACGCACCGCCTCCCCCGGGAGATCCCCGCCGTGCCGGAGCCGATCGCGGGGATCCCGGGGAGGGTGGTCGCGGTCGCCGTCGGCGACTCGGCGGGGAGCTGCGCCGTCACCGACGCGGGCGCGCTCCACTGCTGGGGCGACGCGGGCGCGCTGCTGGGCCTGGGGCCGCGCCAGCAGCGACCGGAGCCGGCGCCCGCCGTCGGCATCACCGGCGAGGTGGTGGCGGTGTCGGTCGGGTTCGAGTCGGTCCTCGCGCTGACCGCCGACGGCACCGTGTGGGGCGCGGGGCTGCTCGGCCCGCGCGGGCAGCGGGATCGGAACCCGCCGAACCCGGCGGCGGGGTTCGTGCGGCTCGGCGGCGGCTACGCCGGGGTCCACGCCGAGGGCTTCGACGACGACGCGTCCGCGAGCAGAACCGGGGCTGGGAGCGGGTGCTCGGCGCGAGGCTCGCGCCGCACCCTATCACCGGCACCTATCTTCGCTCGGTCACCTGCGAGCGCGCCTGGAGCATCGAGTGGCTCTCCGTGTTCACCGAGGAGCCGCCGCTCGGCCTCGTCCAGACCACGTTCGAGCTGACGATCAACGGCGTCGGCCTCCAGGAGCGCACCTGCCTCGAGTGAGCGCGCGCCACCCACGAGAGCTTCATCGCCCTGCCGCGGAGCCCCCGTCCGAGGCCCGGGGCTGACGCCGCACCCCGTGGCGATTGCCACCGCTCGGAAAATCCGGCTGGGCGGACGTCGGGAGCCCAGCCGGTGCCCACCCTCGTCCTGCTCACCGCTTCGCGGTTGTACGGCCGGGTGACGGCGCGGGGCGGAGCGCCGACACGGGGCTCGGCGAGGCGCAGCGTCGATGAGCCCACGAACCTCCCCGATGGGGCCGAGGTGCACGTGGCGCTCGTCGATGGCGACGACCTCGACGACGAGGAGCGTGCGGCGCTGCACCGAGAGCTCGAGGCTTCGATGGCAGAGGCCGACGCGGGTGAGACGGAGGGCTTTGCGCGGGTACTGGCGGCGCTCCGGCAACAGCTGTGAGCTTCGAGATCTCGAAGCGAGCGCGCCGGCAGATTGAGCGGATCCAAGCGTGGTGGCTGGAGCATCGTCCAGCGGCGCGCGCCCTCTTCCTCTGAATCGCCGTGAATGAGATCTGTCCCGAGCGGTGATTCTGGAATCTTGGCCAGGGTGGCGCGCTGCTCGCGCGCGGGGGCGATGCCCGCCTGGCGCGCCGCCGGCACCCGTGACACCTACGCCGCCCCGGCCGTGGCCGGAGCACGGGAGTGCCGGAGGTGGGGCGAAGCGCCGCGGCGGTGCTCCGGACCCTTCGAGTCAGTCGCAGTCCCGCCCGAGCTCGAGCCGGGTTTCGACGCCGCCTGCACTGCGCACGAGCCGGGTACAGGAGCAGCCGCCGCAGGCCGGAGCGGACAGCTCGAAGCGGTACGCCGTCGGTGGCTCGTCGGGGGACGTCCACGGGCCGAGGCGAACGAGCTCGCGGTCCCGGTCGACCTCGAGCGGTTCGGTCGACCAGTCGTGGCCGGTCCCTAGCCCGCTGAGCAGGATGTCCCCCGAGGCCGTGAGCTCGAGCTCGGCACAGGCGAGCGGCTCCGTGTAGTGGACCTCCGCGGCGGAGGTGATCGAATCGATGAGGAGCCGCCCCTCGGTCCGGCAGTCGTCTCCGTCGCGGGTGGTCATGAGGTCGGCATCGACGTCGACCTCACCGCTGCGGTAGGACCACTGCGCGTGCACGCTCTCCGGCGCCGCCCCGGCCGCGCCCGCGGCTGCTGGCACGACGGCGAGCGAAGAATCGGTGCGGGTGGGCCCGCAGCCGAGGGCCATCGCGAGCAGGGACGCCGTGAGCGCCCCCGGTCCTCCCCGATCCCCGCGGCGCCACCCGAGGTCAGTCACCGCCGGCGAGCTCACGCCCGACGTGGGTGAGGATCTCGTCGAGGGCCGTCGTCACGGCGTCCTCGTCGGACCAGGCGTACTCGCCCTCCCAGCTCACGTCCGACATTCCGGCCGAGTACGCCTGCAGGAAATCGGTGGAGAGCTCCGTCTCCGACCAGCAGTAGTCCCACTCGTCGCACTGCTCGGAGTACCTGAGGACGGGGAGGCGGACGTCACGCGGGTTGCGGGTCGTCGCGAAGAAGGACCGCAGATCGACCGCCACGGCCGGGGTCACGTGGGGGATCGCCGTCGCGCCCGTGGTGAGCGACCGGTTCGCGGCCACCACCACGTCGCGGATCAGCACCAGCCCCGCCGAGGAGGCCGCGTTCTGCACGAAGAGGCTGTCGGCGTCGAGTCGCCCGAGCCCGGCGTCGAGCAGGGGCAGGGCCTCACCGAGCAGACGTGCGGCTTCGGTGAACTCCGCGGGACGGAACCGGGTCGCGAACCCGGTATTGAACTCCTCCACCAGCGCCTCCGCGGTGGGGCAGTCCGCGTCGTCCCCATCGCAGGTCAGATCGTGGATGGTGAGCGGCACGTCCGCGGCGGACCCGAGGTGCGCCGCCGCCGCCGTCGCCAGGACGAGGGCCCCCAGGACCTCCGAGTCCCCGGCGGACACCGTGAAATCCGGCCCGGCGAAGGCGTGTCCGGGGAAGGTGAAGACCGGCCCCGAGGTCCCGCCGGCGGCGCGGAAGAAGCAGGCCGCCTCCTCCAGCTCGGGCGCCAGACCCGCTGCGTCGACGAGCAGCTCGGTCACCGTCGTCGCCGCCGGGAGCGTCGCCTGGAAGTCGAAGTCCTCCTGGAACATCGGGTGCAGTCCGGTGGTGTCGACCGCGTCGGACACGATGCCCGCGTCGACAGTGCCGCTGACCCGCACGAGCGGCAGCGGGTAGGCGTTGACGCCCTCGCTGCTGCACTCGAGGAGGACGTTCTCGAGGGTGAGCGACGCGCGCTGACCGGGCACGCTGCTGCCCTCGACCAGCACCACCCGCCCGCCGTCGGGCTCGCAGGGGCCCTGGTAGAAGCTGTACGGGACGCTGCACCAGTAGGCCTCGCCGGCCACGGCGAAGTCGAGCTCCAAGAAGGAGAGGCCGGGGACCACCTGGCGCGTCGGGCTCGTCGCCGCGCAGTCGAAGGTGATGGCGAACGCGCTGCCCGCGGCGAGCGCCGCCGGCTCCGTGAACTCCACGTAAAGATCGGCCTCGCCGTCGCTTGTCCAGTCCATCGCCTCGAGATGCGGCCATTCGTCCACCTCGAGCTGGGCGCGATCGAACGGCAGCGTCGCGGTCAGCGCACCGGACACCGCGAGCGTTCCCTCGCCATCCCACCGGCGGTTGAGCCGACTGACGATGCTGTCCGGACCGAGCAGGTCAGTCGCCACCAGGGGTGCGAGGCCGAGGTGGGCCATGAGCTGCGTCGCGGCCGGCCCCTCGAGCAGGGTGAGCATCCGCGTGAGCCCGGCACCGAACGCGGCTTCGCGCGAGTCCGCGCAGCGGTACTGGGCGAAGGCCCCGGCATAGTCGCCGGCCTCGAGCGCGGCGCGAGCGACCGTGAGGTCCGCCGCGCATTCCGCGCCGCAGGTGACCTCCCCGGCGGGTGGACCGCCGGAGCCGGGGCTCCCCCCCGCCCCCGGCGTCGAAGCGACGTCGTCTTCCGTGCAAGCCGCTGCCAGGGCGCCCGTCACCAGCGCCACGCCCATCCTGCCCCAAGTCCTCATTCCGCCCCGCCTCCGCGCCGAGCGTACGCCGGCCCGCCGAATCACGCCAGCCACGCCCACCCGCCCGGATCCAGCGCGCCGAGCCTGGGCGCGTTAGCCGCTCCAGGATCCGGCTGGATCTTGCCACCTGGTGAACGATGGGGGCTTCACGGGCGCCTGCGGCGCCTGCCCGGCTCCGCCGGGCACCGTCTACCTCCGTGCTACTCGTCCACTCCGTGGACTGCGTGCACTCCGGGTCACCCTGCACGCGGCCACCGTCGCCGGCGGCCAACCCGGTTGCACCGCCACTCCCGCGGAGCCGCACCTCCGCGCCCGGTTCCGGTCGGTTCCGGTCCGCGTTCGGGGCGAAAATGGGAACTGAGCGCACCGTAGCGCACCGCGGAACCGCGAGCTTCGACGACTCGGCTCGCAGGGGGACCCGCTCGATCTTTTCTACGCGCTCACTTGAACGGCACTAGCTTCCAGAGGGCCTCCGCATCCTCTCGGTACATCTCGAGCTGCGACGCGTCGAAGCCCTCGGCAGTCCGGGCCTGCCCGTAGGCTGCAGCCATCGACGACCAGCTGTCGTACGTCGCTCGCAGCGGCTCCTGCACCGCGGCGACCAAGCCCCACGACTGTTCGTCCGTGATGTGCTTCGCTCCCGCCGCGAACCGCGCCACGATGATGGCTCGGACCAGGTCCCAAGCCGCGTTCCCGCTCGGAAGCCCGCGGAGCTCCGTCAGCGTGTCCTCGACGTCCTTCGCCGTCTTGATTTCCCAGTCCCGCGAGAGGACTTGAGCCGCCGACCCCGACCCGAAGCGCCCCGGATCGGTGCTGCCATAGACGATGCTGTAGCAGCCCCTGGCCCAGCGCTTGAGCGGGTCGGTGCCGTCCTCCTTCTTCATTGCCTTCTCGGGCGGCTCGTTGGCCACGACGACAAACCAGACGATCCCGGCCACCACCAGCACCGCCACCCCAATCGCAATCCATCCCCAGATCGGCACGTCACGCTCCTCCTTCGCCACGCAGAATAGCCGAGGGTCTGACCAGCGCGCCAGTGCTGCCTTCCCGGCAGTGCCAGGCCGGCCCGGCGCCGTTACCCCGCTCGTGCCGTCTGCCGGCGATCACAACCGCTCCCGGGCCGTGGCGAGGTCAGCGGCGGCGAACGCGCGATCGCGACGGCAGGGGCGAACCGGTTGGACCGAGGAGCAGGAAGTTGACGCGACGAACGCCAGCACGTTCCATATCCACCAGCACCACACCGTCGACCGCGAAGGCAGGGCGATACTCGAGGAGCTGACGTCGCGTCGGGCCATGGTGCAGGTGCGGCGCACGCGAGCCTGACTTCATCTCGGCGACCAGTCGCTCCCCCGCCCTCTCCACGAGTGAGTCGGTGCGGAGCGCGCTCGCGGCCGTCTTTGCATGATTCCCGGGGGGAAGCCGGCTGGACGAGCTCGAGGGGGGTCGTCGGAGCGACGGGCTGGCTGCTTCGCGACGGCCCGGTAACGACGATGGCGGGCCATGCGTCCGAATCGCGGGGGTGAAGCAAAGCCCGTGACGGCGGGGACAACGGCCGGCCGCCACCGCCGCGACGCCTCAACCGGGGGCGCTGCGGTACGGCTCCCCGCGCGGGAAGAACTCGCCCTCGGCCGCGGCCGCCGCGAGCCACTCCCGCATGGCGTCGAGGCGCTCGATCGCCTCCACGTAGCGGGCCGCCGCGGGCGGCAGCTCGACCCCATAGGTCACCAGGCGGCGGGTGAGGGGCGCGAAGAAGGCGTCCGCGGCGCAGAATTCCCCGAACAGGAACGGGCGCGCGTCCTGCCAGAGCGCGAAGACACGCTCCAGGTCGCGCCTCACCTCGTTCGGGAGCAAGACACCCGAGAATCGCGCCGTGGCGTTGAACGGCATCAGGGCGCGCAGACCGCCGTAGCCGGCGTGCACCTCGGCGCAGAGCGCGCGCGCCCGTGCCCGGGAGGCCCGCTCCTCGGGCCAGATCCGGGCCCCGAGGAAGCGCTCGGCGAGGTACTCGACGATAGCCAGGCTGTCCCAGACGACGAGCCCCTCGTCCTCCAGGACGGGGACCTTCCCCGCGCCGGAGAGCTCGAGGACCCGCCGCTTGAACCCCGGATCGGTGAAGCGCAGGCACTCCTCCTCGAAGGGGATCGCCGCCTGCCGGAGCAACAGCCACGGTCTGAGCGACCAGGACGAGTAGTTCTTGCTGCCGATGACGAGCTTCATGGCGGGGCAGCATACCTCACCGGACGGGCCGCCAACGAATGGCCCGCCGCCCCTCGACGAGCTCACCGGTACCCCCCGATCTCGGAAGCGACCGTCACGCGTTCCAGCGCGGAGAGTGGCGCGCGCGACCGCCGCGCGCTGGAGCGCGCTACACTGCGGCGATGCGAGCGCAGGGCGGCAGGCGGCGGCGGCGCCCGGACGCGCCCCTCGCGCGGGGTCCGCAGCGTGCCCGCCAGCGGGGAACGAGCGCCGTGGTCGCCGCCGCCCTGACGCTCGGCTGCCCAAGCCGGACGGACGCGCCAGCGCCGGTGCCGTCGTCGTCCGCGACCGTCGCGAGCGGAGCGGCGACGGCCGAAAGCCCGGCGCCCGCGGCGGCGAGCTCCGCATCCCCGCTGCCCCCGCTCGAGGCGGAGAGCTGGCTCGTCACCCTGCCCGCGCCACCGGAGGCCCCGGCGCTGGTCTCGGTGCCGCTCGGGGCGCGCGAGCCTCGCCCCATCGTCGTCGGCGTGCACGGCGCTGGGGACCGCCCGGAGTGGGCCTGCGGGGGCTACCGCGGCGCCCTCGACGCCTTCCCGTTCGTCGTGTGCCCGGCCGGAGTCCCCTGCGGCGGTGGCAAGCTCTGCACCGCGGCCCCTGCCGAGCTCGCGCGCCGCATCGATGCCGCCATATCCGCGCTCAGGGAGCGGTTCGGCGCGCACGTCGCCCCGGGACCGCTCGTCTTGGTCGGCTTCTCCCTCGGTGCGATCCACGGCGCGGAGCTCCTGTGGACCCGCGGCGCCGAATTCCCGCGGGCGCTGCTGCTCGAGGGCGGCGAGCGCGAGCTCACCCCCGCCCTCGCCCGCGGTTTCGTCGCCGAGGGCGGCGAGCGCGTCCTACTGCTGTGCGCTGCCGACGACTGCGCGGGCCGCTTCGGCCCGGCCGCCTCCGCGCTCGAGCGGGCCGGCGCCCAGGTGCGCGTGGTCGCCGCCGGGACCCACCGGCACAACCTCGACGGCGCGATGGTCGCCGCCGTGTCTCGCGCCTGGCCCTGGCTCGTCGAGGGGCTCCCGGGCTGGCGCGGGTACCTCGATCGGACGCGGCGCGCGCGCGCTCCGGCGAAGTGACGCCCGAGCGGAGCCGACGCCAGGATCTGCGCGTTGGTTGCGACCGGGCGCGCGCCGTGCCATCCCTTCCACCATGCGCGCCGAGGATCTGCGGGCGTTTGCGACCCGTGACTGGGCGTGCGGGGGGCGGGCCAAGAATGCGCATTGGCGCGCCTTGGCGGCGCGCCGGGGCGCCGGGGCCATACTGCTCGCCGGTGACCTCCTGCGCGAGCACGTCGCGCGGCACGCCGCTCTCGCGACGCCCACCGCGCGTCGTGCGGACTTGCTTCACCACCTCGAGCTGAAGCGCAAGATCGATGCCGCGAGCGCACGTTTCCGTCGCTGACGTGCTCGCGGACCTCGCGCGGGCGCTCCAGCCACTCCGGGTCGCCTGGTACTTGTTCGGTGCCCAGGCCCTCGTGCTCCGTGGGGTTCCGCGGGCCACCGCCGACGTGGACGTCACGGTGCTGATGCTGGATCGGCCGACTTCGGAGCTCGTACGCGCGCTCCGTGCGCACGGCTTCACGGTGCCCTTGGACTCCATGGCGTTCGTGAGCACGACGCGGGTGTTGCCGGTCATCCACGCGGCCACCCAGCTCCCCGTGGACGTGGTGCTCGGAGGCCCGGGGCTCGAGGAGCATTTCGCAGCCCATGCCGAGCGGTTGCGCGTGGGCCGGCTAGCCATCCCCGTCGCGACGCCAACCCATCTCGTCGTGATGAAGGTGCTCGCAGGGCGACCGAAGGATCTGGAAGATGCCGCCGCGCTCCTCGCGCTGCACGACGCCATCGACGACCGGGAGGTCGACTCCCTCGTCCGCATGCTTGCCGACGCACTGGGCGAAGGCGACGTGATCGAACGGCTCACCGCGGTGCGGCGACGAGCGCACGCCACCCCACGACGGCGCACCAAGAAGCGGTGACGCTAGAGCGGCAATCGGTTCGATTGCCGCGGCAAATCAACGACCTAGAGGACCGAACCGGGAGCAGATCTCGCCCCAGGCGCCGCTGAAGACGCACCCTCGCCCCGAGGGGGTGCGTTTTCAGCGGCGCCGTTGCCATTGGCAGCCTGATCGGTGCTCTGGCGGACTCCGCTGCGCGCATCGAGAACCGGGGCGGTCCCCCCGACCCGACCCGTGCCCGAGGCGTGGGGCCGTCGCCCGCACCGATCCATGAACCCACCCCCACGCGCCTCCCGCCCCCTACAGCATGCTCACCGGATCCACGTCGATCACCAGGCGCACCTCGCGGTGGACGGCGGCGCGCGCGATGGCGAGCAGAGCCGGGCGCAGGCCGGCGCGGGTGGGGGCCCGGAGCAGGAGCTGGTAGCGGTACCGCCCGCGCAGCCGCTCGATGGGCGCCGGCGCGGGACCGAGCACGCGCAGGCCCTCCGCCGCCACGCGCCGGGCCAGGGCCGCCACGCGCTCGGCCTCCGCGCGCACGCGGGGCTCCTCGGTCGCGTCGAGGCGCACCATGGCGAGCCGCACGTGCGGCGGGTAGCCGAGCACGGCCCGGTCGGCGAGCTCTCGCTCGACGAAGGTCACCGCGTCGTGCGCGGCGGCGAGGGCGACCGCGGCGTGGCCGGGGTTGCGCGTCTGGATCATCACCGTCCCCGGCGCGTCGCCGCGCCCCGCCCGCCCCGCCACCTGGACGAGCAGCTGGAACGTCCGCTCCGCCGCGCGAAAATCGGGCATCCCCAGGGCCGCGTCGGCGAAGAGCACGCCCACCAGGGTCACCCGCGGCAGATCGTGACCCTTGGTCACCATCTGGGTGCCGACCAGCACGTCGAGCGCGCCCGTGCGCATCCGGTCCAGGACCCGCTCGCTCTTGATCCCGCCCGCCGTGTCGCGATCGAGCCGCCCCACGCGCGCGGTCGGGAAGGCGGCGGCGAGGGTCGCCTCGACGCGCTCGGTCCCCGACCCCTCCAGCGAGAGCTGGTCGCTCTGGCACGCGGGGCACCGCGCGGGGACGGGGCGCTCGTGGCCGCAGTAGTGGCACAGGAGCCGCTCCCCTCGGCTCTTGTGCAGCGTCAGCGCCACCGAGCAGCTCGGACATTGCAAGAGCTCGCCGCAGGCATCGCAGACGAGGCTCGGGGCGAAACCGCGGCGGTTGAGGAACAGGATCGCCTGCTCCTTGCGCTCGAGGGTGCGCTCGAGCGCGCGGTAGAGCGGCAGGCTGAGCCACCGGTCCCCGGTGGGACCGGGGCCCACCCGCCGCAGGTCGACCAGCTCGACCTTGGGCATCGTCATGGCCGCCCGCGCCCGCTCGGGGAGCCGCAGCCGCTCGAGCTTGCCCGCGCGCACCAGGGCCTCGCTCTCGAGCGAGGGCGTCGCCGACCCGAGGACTGAGACGGCCGCCGCGCGGTGGGCGCGCAAGAGGGCCATGTCGCGGGCGTGGTAGCGCACACCCTCCTCCTGCTTGAAGGACCCGTCGTGCTCCTCGTCGACGCAGATGAGGCCGAGCGCCGTCACCGGCGCGAAGAGCGCGGAGCGCGCGCCGACCGCGACCCGCAGCTCCCCGGAGCGGAGCCGCCGCCACATGGCGTGGCGCGCGCGCTCGGACAGGCCGCTGTGCAGCACCGCGACCGCGTCCCCGAGGCGGGCGCGGAAGCGGCCCGCGAGCTGCGGCGTGAGCGCGATCTCGGGCACCAGCACGATGGCGCCGCGGCCGAGCGCGAGGCACCGCTCGACCGCGTGCAGGTACACCTCGGTCTTGCCCGACGCCGTGACGCCGTGCAGCAGGAAGGCGCCGCGCGCGCCGGCGTCGAGGCGCGCCGTCACCGCCGCCACCGCCGCGCGCTGGGCGGGGTTGAGCTCCGGCGGCCCGTCGCGCTCGATGGGGTCGGCGGCGAACGGATCCTCCGGCGCCGGACTGCGCTCGACCACTGCGAGCCCAAGCTCGACGAGGCGCCGCAGGGCCGGGCGCGCGTTGCCGAAGGCAGCCGCGAGCTCACTCACCGCGAGCGGCCCCTCGGCGCCGAGGCGCGCGAGGATCGCCCGCGCCTGCTCGCCTAGGCGCGACGGCGGCGCGGCGCCGGGCAGGGCCCGCGCCACCTGGATCAGGCGCCCGATGGTGCCCACGCCCCCGAGGTCGAGCCCCTGCTGGTCGAGCTCCGCCTTGACCGCGCGCTCCACCGCCGGCAGCGCGAGCCGCATCACCTCCCCGAGCGGCGCCACGTAGTAGCGGGCCAGCTCCACCAGAAAGTCGAGCAGCTCCGGCTCCAGCACCGGCTCGGCGTCGATGACGGCGACGAGCGGCCGGAGCCGCGCCTCGGGCAGCTCGGGCTCCCGATCGCTCGCGTCCAGGACCACCCCGAGGACGCGCCGCCGCCCGAAGTCCACCAGCACCCGCGCACCCCTGCCCACCCGCCCGACGAGCGCGTCGGGGATCCGGTAGGTGAACGCCTGCCCGAGCGGCACCGGCACGGCGACGGTGGCGAGCTGCACGGGGCCAGCATGACCCAGCGGCGGCGGGCACGGCGGCCCAATTCCGCTGGCTTTCCGGCCGGAGCCGCGGGGCAAGGGGCTGGAAGGACCCCCGCCCGCCGCGATGGGAGGACGGGCGCCGAGCCGGGCGCTATGGTCCCCGCGCCCCGATGAAGCTCCTCTTCGACTTCCTGCCGCTCATCCTCTTTCTGATCGCTTACCGCAAGTTCGACATCTACGTCGCCACCGGGACGGCGATCGCGGCGTCCGTCGCGCAGATCGTCTTCCTCCTGGTGCGCCGGCGGCGGATCGAGCCGGTGGTGTGGGTCAGCCTCACCGTCATCGTGATCTTCGGCGGCGCGACGATCCTGCTGCATGACGAGACGTTCATCAAATGGAAGCCCACGGTGCTCTACTGGGTGGGTGGGGCGGTGATCGCGGGCGGCGAGCTCCTCGGGCGGAGCGCCCTGCGCGGCCTGCTCGGCTCCCAGCTCACGCTCCCGGCGCCGGTGTGGCGGCGCCTCGCCTGGGCATGGGCGGCGTTCCTCGCGCTGCTCGGCGCCGTCAACCTGGCCGTGGCCTACACCTTCAGCACCGACGTCTGGGTCAACTTCAAGGTGTTCGGCCTGCTCGGGCTGATGCTCGTCTTCATCGTCGGCCAGAGCTTCTACCTCGCGCGGTACCTCGAGCCCGAGGGACCGCCCGACCCGGAGTGACCCGGCACCACCCGCGACCGCGCGGGTAGTCCGCGCTCAGCAGCCGTCGTAGACGTAGGCTCCGCTCCCCGGCGCGGTCACGTTCAGATCCCGGAGGACGATCGACAGCTCGGGGAAGTCCGCGCAACCGGCCGCGAAGTCCTGCTGCCGGTACTCGATGACGAAGACGCGATCGCCGTACGCTTCCTGGTAGTCGCCGCACTCCGACCAGCGGTTGCACTCCTCCGCGACGGCGAAGTCGGTGCCCATCTCGGCGACGCGGTCCAGGAGCTCTGCCGAGTTCTTCTGCGCGATGGCAAGCCCGGCGTCGTGCGCCACCACCGAGAGCGACGCCATGAAGGCGACGGAGGCCGCCTCGGTGAGGAGCCCCCCGGAGCGGCTGTAGCTGTCGAGGTTGTCGATCTCGACGGCGTCGAACCCGTCGGTGGCGCACTGCTCGATCCAGCCGCCGACGATGGCCGTGAGCGCGGCGCGCTTCGCCTCGGTGCCCACGTCCAGAAGGAGCTCGCCCCAGTCCTCGTCCTCCACCGGGGTCCCCTCCCCGTCGCGCAACACCAGGTCGGGGTGCTCGTCGAGCCAGAACGACTCCTCCCCCGGCTGCGTCTGGAACCCGTTCACGTAGCAGAGGTTGTAGAGCCCGGGCGCGGGCGCGCTCTCGCGGTCGCGGCTGACGACGGTGACCCCCTCGGGCGGCGCGTACGGCGCGCCGATCTGGTAGTCGAAGCCCGCGTTGGCCGGCGGGAGCGCCACGCTCGGGGCGCCGCCGGCCCCACCGCCGCCAGTCGGAGCGCCGCCCGCGCCGGCTCCGGCCCCGCCGCCCGTGAGCCCGCCGCCGTCGCCGCCGACCTCGCCGCCGCCATCGCCGCCCGGCTCGCCCCCACCAACGCCACCGGTGCTGACGGCGCCACCGGTGCTGACGGCGCCACCGGTGCTGACGGCGCCACCGGTGCTGACGGC
>CAYOLF010000006.1:0-5167 GCA_964404725.1 uncultured Polyangiaceae bacterium | reverse complement strand
GCCGCCCAAGCTGGAGCCGCCCTGGTCCGCGCCGCCCTCGCCACCGACCTCGGCGCCGCCGTCGCCGCCCGGCTCGGCCCCGCCGGCCCCGCCGATGCTGCTGCCACCCGTGCTGCTGCCACCGCCCTCGTCGGGGCCACCGCCACCCCCCAACGGCGATCCCCCGCCGCCCGTGCTGGCACCCCCGCCGCCATCGTCGGCCTCGTCCTCTCCGCCGCAGCCGAGCGCCAGCAGCAGCGCGATCACCCCGCACGACCCACCGAGCGTCCTCGTCGCCATCGGCGCGACTCTACCACGCAAGCCGCCGCGCCTCGACGCTCGCCGCGAGCGGTTTCACGCGCGCCGGCGGGCACCCCGCGATATCCTGCTCCGGGGTTACTCGTCACGACGAGCCGGCCCCGCCTGAGGTGAGCGCCTTGTCCATACCCACGGATGTCGACCGGTTGCGCGGCGAGCTCGAGGCAGCGCGCGAGGTCGCCGAGCAGCACCGGCTCTTGATCGAGGCGACGGACACGGGCTTCGTCATCCTCGACGAGGCTGGGCGGGTCCTGGACGCCAACGCGGAGTACGTGCGGCTGTCGGGACACGCGCACCTGGACCAGCTCAGAGGCCGCCCCGTCACCGATTGGACCGCGCCCGAGGACGTCGAGCGCAACGCCGCCGAGGTGCGCCGGTGCCTGGCCGGGGAAGCGGTGCGAAGCCTGGAGGTCGTGTACCTGGGCCCCGACGGACGTCGCACCCCCATCGAGATCAACGCCATGGCGCGGCGCACCCCCTCGGGGCCGACGATCCTCACCGTCTGCCGGGACGCGAGCCCGCGCCGGCGAGCGGAGGAGGCCCTGCGCGACTCCGAGCACCGCTACCGTGCCACCATCGACTCGATGGGCGAGGCGATCCACGTGGTGGACGCGGATCTTCGCATCGAGCTGGTGAATAGCACCGGAGAGACCTGGTTTCGACGGGTCGGGATCGAGGGTGAGGTCCTCGGCCTCCAGGTCTTCGAGGCATTTCCCTTCCTCACGGAAGCCGTGCGCGACGAGTACCGCCAGGTCTTCGCGAACGCAGAACCGCTCATCACCGAGGAGCGCAATTGGGTCCTGGGACAGGAGGTGGTGACCGAGACCCGCAAGATCCCCATCCTGGAGGGGGGCCGCGTCGCTCACGTCGTGACGGTCATCCGCGACGTCACCGAGGCGGTCCACGCACAGGAAAAGCTCCGTCAGACCGAGAAGCTCGACGCGCTCGGCCAGCTCTCCAGCGGGATCGCGCACGACTTCAACAACGAGCTCGCGGCGGTGCTGGGGTACGCCGAGCTCATCTCGAACCGCACCGAGGATCCCGAGCTCCAGGAGTACGCCGCGCTCATCGCGCAGGTCGCGCGGCGCTCCGCCGAGCTCATCCGACAGCTGCTCGCCTTCAGTCGCAAGGGGCGCGCCCGCTCCGTACCGGTGGACGTGCACGACCTCGTCCGCGAGGTGGCCACCCTCCTCGGGAGGACCATCGATCCACGCATCACGATCCACCTCTCCCTGGAGGCGACGCGCGCCGTCACCACCGGCGATCCGGCGCAGCTGCAGAGCGCCCTGCTCAACCTCGCGCTCAACGCCCGGGACGCCATGCCCGACGGGGGCGAGCTGACGTTCGCCACGGAAGTCGTCCGCGGCGAGACGGGCGAGCACCTGCAGATCCGGGTCATCGACACCGGGGTCGGCATGAGCGAAGACGTCCGTCGCCGGCTCTTCGAGCCCTTCTTCACCACCAAGGGACCGGGGCATGGCACGGGCATGGGGCTCCCCGCGGTCTACGGCACCATCGACGATCACCGCGGCACCATCCAGGTGGACAGCGCGCCGGGCCGGGGCGCGACGTTCACGCTGCTCCTGCCCCTGACCGACGTCGCCGGCGCACCGGCGATGGCGGCGCCGGCAGAGGCGGTGATCCGGGGCCGCGGGCACGTGCTGGTCGCCGACGACGTGCCCACGGTGCTGCGCGTGGCGTGCGACGTCCTGGAGCTGCTCGGCTACCGGGTCACCGCGTGCCCCGACGGCGCCGCGGCGCTGGAGGTCTATCGGGGGGCTTGGCAAACGATCGATCTGGTGCTCCTCGACGTGATGATGCCGCGACTCGACGGGGCGAGCGCGCTCGCCGAGATGCACCGGATCAACCCGGCCATTCGCGCGATCCTCGCCTCGGGACACCCCCCCGGACCGAACGAGCAGCGCCTGCTCGCGGAGCTCGGCGCGGGCTTCTTGCAGAAGCCCTTCACGATGGCGGAGCTGTCCCGGTGCGTGGCGTCGATGCTCGACGCCAGACTGGGGTGACGGCGCGGCGGGCGCGCGCCGGGCATCGATGACCTTGCGGGCACGGTCTTCGCTGAGGGGGGGCGATGCCGCCGCAGACTGCCACTGGCCGCCGCTCGCGTACGAGGTCGTGGCGGTCGCGGCCGAGCGTTGCCTCGTGCGGCGACTGCTCACCTCGTGGTAGTGTCCGTCCCGCCCTGGGCGATAGACTGCCGCTGCGGTTCCCACCCGCTGGACCTCGGTCACGGCCCCGGGTGCTCTTCACGAGGAGATCTGCCCCATGTTCGTCTGGAAGAGCCGCTACCGCGAATTGCAGGCGCGGATCGAACGCCTCGAAGACCAGCTCGAGGCTCAGTCGCGCTGCCTGGCCGAGGAAAGCGCGCGCTGGCGATCGAGCACGGCCGACGCCATCGCCGAGCTCACGGCCCGGTTCGAGGTGTCACCGGAGCAGCGCGTACAGTACCTGCTCAGCGCCATCGCCGATGATCTCTCCGCGGCCCTGCAGCGGAGCCTGGCCGACGCGCAGGAGGCGTCGACGCTCAAGGAGCGGATCCTTCGGCTATACCAGGAGCTGGCGCAGCTGGTGGACGGTGGTGGCTCGCGGCAGCCGCGGACCGTGGCGCGCTTGAACCAGGTGTATCACGCCCCTCAAACCGGCTACGTGGCGCTGTTCTTCGCGGGTGGCCGCACGGACAGGGTCGAGTTGCTGATGGGACCCACCAAGCCGCCGGAGATCTGCGTGAGCCAGCTCGATTGCGTGGCCGGTATCAACTCGTACGCCGGCGGCGTGGTTCGCAAGGGAGAGTACTGGCTGGCCGAGTCCGCCCGCGGTGAGGGCTCCGGCGTGCGCTGCTGCTACACGCCGATCCTATGATCCCCACGTTCGCCGCCTCCGGCGCGCCCCAACCCCGGCCGCTGCCGGAAGCACAGGGCCATGAGGAGCGCCGCAGCCGCCGCGGTGGCGGCGCCGAAGTAGAAGGGGACGCTGGCGTCCACCCGGTCGTACAGGACGCCCGCGATGAGGCTGGCGGGCAGCAGCATCAGCCCGAGCACCGCGTGATAGAGGCCGAGGCCGGTTCCCCGCTGCTGCGGGTGCAAGAGGTCCGTGACGAAGGCCCGCTGCACGCCGTCCGTGGCCGCCGAGTAGACGCCGTAGAGGGCGAAGAGGCCCACGACCACGCGCGGGTCCCGGGTGTACCCGAACCCGACGTACACGAAGGAGTACACGAGGTAGCCGAACACCAGGATCCGCCCCCGACCGATCCGATCCGAGCGCGACCCGAACGGGATCGCGAGCAGCACCGAGACCGCGTTGAACAGAAGATACAGGAGGGGGATGAGCGCGACGCCGATCCCGACCTCGCTCGCCTTGACGAGCAGGAGCGCGTCGGTCGAGTTGCCGAGGGTGAACAGCCCCACGATCCCGAGCAGGAGGTAGAACCGCGGCGGGAAGTCCCGGAGGCGGAACCGATCATTGGAGCGCCCCTCGGGCCTCGACGCCTCCCGGACCAACCAGAGGACGGTGGCCACGCCGAGCGCCGCCGGGAGCGCCGCCAAGAGGAAGATCACGCGGTAGCCCGCCGGGACCAGCCACAGCACCCCCGCCGCGAGCAGCGGCCCCGCAATCGCCCCGGCGTTGTCCATGGCCTTGTGCAGGCCGAAGCCGCGACCGGCGCCCCCTCGCGGCGCCGAGGCCGCGACCAGGCTGTCGCGCGGCGCGGTCCGCACCCCCTTGCCAAGCCGCTCCACGAACCGGAGCAGCAGCACCTGCACTGGCGCCGTGACGGCCGCGTAGAGCGGCGTCACCAGCGCAGTGATGGCGTAGCCGACCACCAGGAAGGGCTTGTTCCTGCCGGCGCGGTCGGCGAAGCTGCCCGCCGCGACCTTGACCAGGGCCGACGTGCTCTCCGCGACCCCCTCGATCGCGGAGAGCGTGGTCTTCGACGCCCCGAGCGAGAGCAGGAACAGGGGCATCACCGAGTAGACCATCTTGGTCGCGGTGTCCGTCAGGAAGCTGACGAGCCCCACGGCGAAGAGGTTCCGGTCGAACCCGAACACCAGCCCCCTGCCCGCCCCCTCCGGGGGATCGCTCGGCGCGGGTTCGCCTTCGACGGTCACAGTGGTGGGACGTAGGTCGGACCATGGCGAGCGTCTACGGCTGGGGGCGAGAGGGGGATCCGTCGGAGCGGGTGGGCTCACCCGGCTCGGGCCAGCAGGCGTGGGGAGCGTCCCGGGCGCCGCTATCCCTCGGGGACGGCGGGCGTGGTAGGCTTCGCTCCACGATGAGGTCCGCGACGGGGTTCTGGGGCTTGGCGGTCGTGCTGCTGGCGCTCTCCAATGGATGCAGGGGTAACAGCGATTCCGATCCCCCCGGCAGTGTAGATCCGACCGGCGGGGAGGCGGGCAGCTGGGGCACGGGCGGCGTCCCCACCGGCGGAGCGGTCAACGGTGGAGACGACACTCCGGACGCGACCGGCGGCAGCCAGCTGGGGGGCGCGGCAACCAGTGGTGCCAGCACGGGAGGCACGAGCGCGGGCGGCGGGGCCACGGGGGGCACCAGCGCGGACGGAGGGGCCACGAGCGGCAGCCATCCGGGAGGAGGACCCACCGGCGGCAGCTCCACCGGCGGCACGGCCTCCGGTGGGGGCGGCGCGCCGACCGGCGGCAGCACCGGAGGGACGCAGGGGGACACCGGAGGCAATGCCTCCGGGACGGGCGGAGCGGGGACGGGGGGTTCGGCGGCCGCGGGCGGAGCGGAGACCGGCGGTTCGGCGGCCGCGGGTGGAGCGGGGACCGGCGGTTCGGCGGCCGCGGGCGGAGCGGGCGGAACCGGGGGGGACACCCCGGTCGATGCTTCCCTCGAGCTC
>CAYOLF010000005.1:110169-116802 GCA_964404725.1 uncultured Polyangiaceae bacterium | reverse complement strand
TGAGGACCTGGCTCAAACCCTGCTCGCCAACCCAAGGCAACGACGACCCGTCGCGAGCGTGGCCGCTCACCCGGAGCGACCCGCCCGCGTCGAACACGATGGTGTTGCCGCTCTCGGCGTTGGTCAGCGTGCGGTGACCGTAAATGCCGTAGCCCTCCGAGCCGATCGCGCCGTAGCGCGTCAGCGGCAGGAGCAGCGTGCCGTCGGGCGCGATGCGGGCCACCTCGAGCCCGGCGTCGGCGGCGTGCGTGTGCACCGCGAACGCCTCCCCGTCCCACCCCACCTCCGTCGGCACGTGCGTGGCATCGCACTCCTCGTCCTCGCAGTAGTCCACCTGCACGACGCCCTCGGTGCCGAGGCGACCCAGGGTCAGCTCCAGCGGCCCCACCTCCTGGCTCGACCCCCACGACCCCGCCACCGCAAAGGCGCCGTCCGGGTTGAGCGCGACGCTCCAGAGTGTGCTGTCGGTCGCGAGCACGCCCGCGGGAAAGACGTCTACGAACTGGTGGGAGAGCACGGCTCCCGTACCGGGGTCGAGCGTCGTTACGACGACCCAGGTGCGCGTCGGCGTGCCGATGGTTGGGATCTCTCCCTCGGGATAGCCACGGTTGAGCCACCAAACAACCCGCACCTCGCCCGCGGTGCGCGATAGCCCCCCACGCAATAGGCGCGCGTTGTCCACCCACCCCGCGTCGCCGAGCAACCCCGCTCGGATCGTCACGTCCACGCAACCCTCCGGCAGCGCGCCGCCGCCCTGGCCGGCGGCTTCCGCCACCCCGCCGCAGGCCGCGCACCCGGCCGCTCCGCCCGTGGCCTCGGCGCCGCCTCTCCCGCCAGCGGCCTCACCGGCCGCTCCCCCTCCCTGCGCGCCGTCATCCGCCGAGGACGCCCGCCCGCACCCCAAGACCAGGAGCCCGACCCCCAGCCACCCCGCCGCACGACCGTCGCCGCCCCGCAACATGGGACCAGGGTAACAGCCAGCGTCGGCTGGGTTGAGTGCTCCCGCTCACGAAGCTGCAGTCGATCGATCCTACCCGACCACCGGACTTCGACCGGCTGGCTCCCGTGGCCGATGGGCGCCCAGGTTCGCCCACCAGAGCCCTCCGCGTCTCACCCCTCGTCCTCACGATCGAGAGCCGACGACCACTCGTCGAGCCCCGTCCCCGCGAGCTTTCCGTCTTCCGCCGGCGATGACGCCAGACGGCCGAGGTCCCACCGCGATGGATCGGACCGCCGAAGCACCATGAGAGCGACACGCTCGCCGGGACGCAGGTTCAGCGGCGCCACCGGGCGAAGCAGGCCGTCCTCGGAGAGTGCTTCGATAGGGCGCACCCCCGAAGGGTAGCACGAAGATTCCTGCCCAATTCCGCCGATTTCCGCTACGCCATACTGCCGTTCGCGCCACAGCTCGCAGACCGGCGAGAAGAAGGTCCATCTTCGATGGCAGGACTCCTGGCCGGTGATGGTCGGGTCGGGCAGGATGAGGGGATGGTCTTCCAGGTTGAATGTCCGTACTGCGGCGAGCTGGGCGGCGTCGAAATCGAACCTGCGGATTTCGAGCCTGGGGAACAGGTCTTGGTGCAGGATTGCGAGGTCTGCTGCCGGCCCTGGTCGGTTCGTGTGCAGAGGGATCCGTGCGGTGCGATCACGGTCACTGCCGAACGCGACTGAGCTCGCTACCATCGCGGCGCCTTCTCGCTGGGCGCGAGTCCTCGCCCGCAGAGAACCACCACCGCGTCCATGACGGGGGAGTTCTGGAAAAGTGGCAGTGGCAGGGCCAGGTCCGGCATCGGCCGGGTGCGCCGGGGCGGCGTCACTGCGCGCTCAGCAATCAGCGGGCCGCCCCCATGCCCTGGCCGAGCTCGCCGGGGGTGCCGGGGACCACGATCGCGCTGGTGCCGCCGGCGATCGCGATCCGATCGAGCACCTGCTGGGCGGACTCGGAACCGGGGAGGCCGAAGACGTAGGTGGCGATGCCGTGCGCGAGCCAGTGCGACGCCATCGCCTCGACCACCGTGAGGTCGGTCCCGCAGTTCGGCTCGCCGTCGGTAAGGACGATGACATAGTGCCGCTCGTCGAGCTCGCCGGCGACGCAAGCCCGCTCCAGGGCCTGCTCCACCCGCACGAAGGCGCTCTGGAGGGGCGTGCTGCCGTCGGGGGGATAGGCGGTGTGGCGCTCCTCCCAGGCCGCGATGAAGTCCGGCCCCGGCAACAAGCCGAACTGCCGCTCGTCGTCGAGCGGCGCGACCTCGCACCCACCGGGCAGCGGGAACAGGAGGGCGCCGATGGTGACCCGGTGCTGCACGGGCAAGATGGACGCGACGAGCGCCTCGCTCGCGGCGGCCCACTTGTCGGTGAACTGGGCGTCGGTCGCCTCGCCCTCGGGGAGCTCGGCCGTGCTCCAGGGCGCGAACATGCTCCCGGAGCGGTCGAACACGGTGATGCCCGTGCTCGGCTCGCCGTCGACGTCGAATCCGGACGCGCCCGCGCTCCCCGGGAGCACCACGGGCTTGACCGCGTCGTCGCGCGGCGCGACCCCGTCGAGGCAGGGCGTGGACGTACGCGCGAGCGGCCCTGCCTCTCCCGGGTACGGCGCGGCCGCGCCGCCCAGGCTCGACGCGGCGCCCCCGATCGCGGCCGCGCCGCCCAGGCTCGACGCGGCGCCCCCGATCGCGGCCGCGCCGCCGGGGCTCGACGCGGCGCTCCCACCCGCTCCGGGCCCCGCTCCGCTCGGCCCCGCCACGAGCGGCTCCGCCTCGAGCTCGGCGCACCCCGCGAGCAAGCCCACCATCACCACCGCGCGCGTCCGCTCCCACATGGGGATCCCCTTTCGTGATGGAGCACGGCCAGCGCCGCCCCGGCGCCCGCCGTCCACCGCACCCGAGCTCCTTGCTTGGTCGCCCCCCCACCTCCGCTCCAGGCACGAGAATCGGACGGCACCTGCCTGAGCCCGAAGCCGTCCCCCGAACGGCCCCCCAAGACCCGGAACCCACGTTCAGACTGGCGAGGGCCGGGCCGTGCTCCCGCGCTGACACGCACCGCACGGGCCCGGAATAGCCAACGCGGCCCGGTGCGTTGGGGTCGATCGTCACACCATGCGCGTCCCCACGGCCGTCCTGGCACGAGTGATCCTCTGGTCGCCGGTCGCGATCGTGGGGATCTTGCTCGCTATCGCGGCGCACGGGGCG
This sequence comes from uncultured Polyangiaceae bacterium, assembly GCA_964404725.1. Lineage (GTDB taxonomy): Bacteria > Myxococcota_A > Polyangia > Polyangiales > Polyangiaceae > JAFGBI01. The sequence continues at coordinate 113,614 of CAYOLF010000005.1, read as the reverse complement.
CTCGCCATGCCGGGACGGAGTCACCGCGGGCCGCTGCCCGCGCTCTCTCCGGCGGAGCGGGAGCTCGCGGGTGAGCTCCGCGAACACGTCAGCGTCCTCGTCGATCGGATCGGCGAGCGGAACGTGGCCCACCCATCCCAGCTCGCGGCCGCGGCGACTTACGTCGAAACCGTGCTCGGGCGCGAAGGACGCGCACCCGCAGTGCAATCGTTCTCCGCCGACGGGGTCACCTGCCAGAATGTCGAACTCGAGCTCGGTGGCCGGAACCGCGCCGCGGAGATCATCGTGATCGGCGCGCACTACGACTCGGCGCCGGGGACGCCGGGAGCCAACGACAACGCGAGCGGCGTCGCCGCGCTGCTCTCCCTGGCGCGACGCTTCGCCGCGCGACCGACGGCACGGACCTTGCGGTTCGTGGCGTTCGTCAACGAGGAGCCGCCCTATTTCCACGGAGAGGCGATGGGGAGCCACAGGTACGCCGCGCGATGTCGGGAGCGGGGGGAGGCGATCGTGGCGATGCTGAGCCTCGAAAGCCTGGGGTACTACTCCGACGAACGAGGGAGCCAGCAATACCCGTTCCCGCTCGGCTGGCTGTACCCCTCCACCGGGGACTTCGTGGGATTCGTCGGCGACACCGGTTCGCGGGCCCTCATCCGCAGCACCATCGGCGCTTTTCGCGAGCGCACGGCGTTCCCGTCGTTCGGTGCTGCCCTCCCCGCCACGACAGCGGCGGGGTATTCCGACCATTGGTCGTTCTGGCAGCATGGGTACCCGGCGCTCATGGTCACGGACACGGCCTTCCTGCGCGATCCGCATTACCACGAGCCGACGGACGGCAGCGCACACCTCGACTACGACCGCTTCGCGCGGGTAGTTCGTGGCCTCGAGGACGTCATCGCCCGCCTGGCGGAGGTCAACGCTCGGTGATGTTCCGGCGTGTGGCGCCCGCGTGCTGAAGTGGATCGGCCACGTTTCCGCCGGAGCGTTCCCTCGCCGGTTGGGCCTGTATCCCCCCGAGGGTAGCCGAGCGGCAACCCGGTCGGGGAGTGACAGGGGTGACGCCCCCCCGGAGCGCCACGAGGCGAGCCGATCCCCGCCATGACGTCGCGCCGGCGACCCCCGGCGGGGAGCCGGCCTACAGATACCGCCGCACTCGTCGGCGGTACGCTCGATAGGTTTCGCCCAGTTCGCGCTCGAGGTGGGCCTCTTCCGCCCGCACGATGGCGTGGTGAACGGCGACGGCCACGACGCCGAGGGCGAGCACGACGGGGTTGAGCGTGTAGGCGACGGCGGCCAAGGTGATCAGGAAGAAGCCCAGGTAGACGGGGTTCCGGGTCACCCGATAGAGGCCGACGACGCGCAGCTCGACCGGCGCTCGGGAGAGCCCGATCTGATTGCCGTCGCCGAGGTGGTGATACCCGAGGGCGACCACGCCGAGGCCGAGCGCCTCGACGACCACAGCGAGCCAGGTGACGAGCGGGCCCGCGTCCACGAGGCGAAGCTCCAGGACGTACGACTGGACCACGATGGCGAGCCAGGCGAGGATCATCGCCCCCTTACCGAGCGCGAACAGCGGGCGAGCGATGGGGAGCGATCCCTGGGTGTCGACGCGGCGGCGTCGGTAGCCGCGTTCCTGCAGGAAATTGAGGACGAAGAAGCCCACGACCAGGGCGGTGGCGAGGACACGCGTCATGCGAGAGGGGCCCGGGCTCCGTGGGGTCCGCAGGTGGCCCGCAGCCTAGGCCGTCCGGCGCGTCCCGGCTCGTTCCTGCCTCGCGAGCCCCCGCAACCACGGCCGGGCGCTCGCTCGTGCAGCCTCGTGGCGAGCTCAGACTCCGCGTCCCCGCGTCCGGGGCTGCGGCCCGCAACGGAGTGCGGGGGGCTCTCGCCGACGGCCGTCGGTGATCTGCGCGAGCTCGCGATCGCGGTCGCCCAGCCCCAGGCCCGGCTCGACGTCCTCGACGTCCCCGTCCCGGAGCCACCGGTCGCCAGAGCGGAGGCGGTGCTGAGCGAGATCAAGCAGGCGCTGCGGTACCTCTTTGAAGCCCACGACGAGCGCGACCACCTCGCCGCCCACGCCCGGCTCGACCAGACCCGACACGAGACGTCATGGCACGATGGCCAGGCCCTCTTCCTCGAGTACTCCGCGACCTTCGCGCATCGACGACGTCGCCCAGCTCGCGGCCAGCGACTACAACCGGCAGCGCCGCGCCCGGAGCCGAGGGACGGGCCGTGAAGATCCGAGCCCGGCCCTCGCCGTGCCGCCCGGCGCCGTCGGGGGCCTGGATCAGTAGGCCAACGTGCAGGTGTTGCCCGCTCCGCAGTCCGCGGCCGTGATGGCGGAAACGACCTGGGAGGCGGGCAGCGGCGTGTAGCCGTACGGGATGTCGAAGACGGTGCCGTTCGAGGCGTTCATGTCGCTGGCGGTGCCTTCGTTGCCGATCCCCCTCCAGCCTCGCGGGCTTCCCATGTCCGTCCAGATCGACCGGTTCTCGTGATAGACGCAGTTCTCGGCGATGAGCGCCATGTCCACGCCCACCCCGTGGATCTGGCTGCCGCCGGTGTCGTGGAAGTTGTTGAGCATGTGGATGTCGCCGAAGCGGCCGCGAGGCTGGCGTGAATCGACCCGCTCGCCCCAGTGGCAGTTCATATAGGTGATGCGGAGCTTGCCCACGCTCGCGGGCTCGTCATCGCTGCCGGCGATCAGGTTCGAGAAGCGGTGCTCCTTGTCGTACGTGTAATGGAAGTGTGACCAGGACACCGTCACGTAGTCGCCGCCCTGGGTAACGTCGCAGTTTCCGTCCTGGCCGTCCGCGATGTCGAGGTGATCGAGCCAGACGTGGTGGGCATCGTTGCCGATGTAGACGGCGTCGGCCCCGGCCTTGCACTCGTCGTAGCTGTTGCAGCGCTCGCCCCGCACCGCGATGTTGCGGATGATGACGTTGCTCACGCTAGAACCGCTGATCCGGATGTTTCCGTTGATTGTGACGCCGGGGCCCGTGCCGATGATCGTCTTGTTGGCGCCGGGCGAGAGCGTTCCGCTGTAGTTCCCCGGCTGCACCAGGACGATCGCCGGGGTGGAGCCCGCCGCCGCGTCCTGGAGCTCACTCATGGAGCTCACGATGATGGCGGCGCCGATCTCCGTGCCGCCGCCGGTGGTGCCGCCGGCAACGCTCGCGAAGCCCGGGACCGGATCCATGATGCTGAGGTCCCCAACCGGGCTCGAACCGCCGGTGCTCACGCCACCCGTGCTGGCCCCGCCGGTGCTCACGCCGCCCGTACTGGCCCCGCCCGTACTGGCCCCACCCGTACCTCCTGGGTCGGTGCCGCCGGTTGTCGGTCCCTGCCCACCCGAGCCGGCAGCGCCCCCTGTCGCCACAACGCCACCAATCCCCACGACGCCCCCCGTCCCCACGACGCCCCCCGTCCCCACGACGCCCCCCGT
>CAYOLF010000005.1:39404-110069 GCA_964404725.1 uncultured Polyangiaceae bacterium | reverse complement strand
CCCCACGACGCCCCCCGTCCCCACGACGCCCCCCGTCCCCACGACGCCCCCCGTCGCCACCGCGCCACCCGTCGCCACGACGCCCCCCGTCGCCACCGCGCCCCCTGTCGCCACCGCGCCCCCCGTCGCCACGACGCCCCCCGTCGCCACGACGCCACCTGTCGCCACAACCCCTCCGGCGGGCCCGGCCCCCCCCGGACCGCTGGTTCCGCCCGTGGCCGGCGCCTGTCCCCCGCTCGTCACGGCTCCTCCTGCGCCCGGCGTTCCTCCCGAGTCCGCGCCTTGGGCGGCATCGTCCGAGTCCGTCGAGCTGCAGGCGAGCAGCAGGCTCAGGATCGAGCAGCTGGCGAGTCGATGCGGCGAGCGATCCTTCCCGGTCATGCTCCAGAGGTTGCGCCAACCCCTCGCGAGCCGCCAGAAATTTCCGGCGCGCAGGCGTCGACGGTCCCCCGTGACCCAATCGGGGCCAGCGGGGACCCACGCGTCTAGCGGAAGAGCGACAGGTCGATCGAGTTCGCCATCGCCTCGTACCCGGCGAGGCTCGGGTGCAGGCCGTCGTTGCTCAGCGACGCCAGGAGCTGCTGGGGGTTCCCGGGATCGGCCACGGCGGCGGCAAAATCGATGATGTCGTCGTAGCCGCCGCTGTTCAGCACCCAGGTGTTGACGTCGTTGCGGACGGTCTGCTTGGCAGCGTCCGGGGTGTGGCCGGCGAAGGGCGTGATGGGCGAGCCGAAGACGAGGAGGCTCGCGCCGTGGCACTTGTCGATGATCTGCTGGTAGCCGGCCGTGACCGCGTTGGCGCTGGCGTTGCCGTAGATGATGTCGTTGACCCCCATCAGCACGATGACCCACTTGACCTTCGAGCGGGTGAGGATGTCGCGGTCGACGCGCTCCACGCCCGGATCCATGTACCCGTCGCTGGTCAGCAGGTTGTTGGCGCCGGCGCCGAAATTGAGCACAGAAACCCGGTCCGCGAGCTGGGGGTCCTCGTTGATGGCGATGGTGAGGTAGTCCGACCATCGCGAGAACTGGTTGAGGACACCGTAACCGTCGGTGATCGAGTCGCCCAGGGCGGCGATGGCGAACGCGTCGGCCGGCGCCATGACCTCGATGGCGTTGATGAAGTACCAGCGGTCCCTCGTCTCCGTTCCGCTCAGGCTGGCCTGGGACACCGCGTCGCCGCTGGCGACGTAGGAGGTGGTGCGCGCCCCGGGGTGACCGGTGACGTCGGCGGGGACGTTGCTGCCGAAGAGGATGGACACGGCCGTCGGCTCCATCTCCTCGAGCGGGAAGTCCAGCGGATCGGACCACGCCGTCTGACCGACGGGGATGGTCACGCCCGCGCTGCCCGCGAACGTGAACTCTGCGTCGGTCGCCGCGTCGATTTGCCCCGAACCGAGGGGCTGCGCGCGGGCGATGTGGACCTTGCTGATCTCGACCGGGCCGTTGCCCTTCTCGTTGCTGAGCTGGATCCGGATCTGGCTCCCCGAGTAGGTGGGCCAGACGAACTGCCGGAGCGTCTTGCCATTGAGGGCCGGGGGTGCGTTCTTCGGCTCCGTCTTCTGCATGGTGGTCGCCCAGGAGGGGAGCCACTCCATCGACGACTGGCCACCCGTGCTGGCGCCGCCCGACTCGGTCCCGCCCGTCGCGGTGCCGCCGGACTCGGTCCCGCCGGTCGCCGCGCCGCCGCTTTCGGTCCCGCCCGTCGCCACGCCGCCCGTCGTGGTCCCGCCCGTCGGGGCGCCGCCCGTCGTGGTCCCGCCCGTCGTGGTCCCGCCCGTCGCGTTACCCCCGGTCGCGTTACCCCCGGTCGCGTTACCCCCGGTCGCGACGCCGCCCGTCGCGGCGCCACCGGTCGCGACACCGCCCGTCGCGGCGCCACCGGTGCTCGCTCCGCCCGTCGTCACGCCCCCGGTGCCGCCCGCGCCGCCGGTGAGCGCGCCGCCCACGCCGCTCCCGCCCGTCCCCGCTCCCCCCGTGACCCCGATGCCGCCCGTCGCGGCGCCGCCCGTCGACGATCCCGCGAGCCCGCCCGTCGCCGCGCCGCCGGTCGGGGAACCCCCACCACCCGTGCCGCCACCGCTCCCCGGATCGTCCGCCGCCGTACAGGCAGAGCCGAAAAGAGCAAGCCCCAGCGCCAGAGCTCCCCGTCGGAGGCTGGGCGGTAATGCGCGGAGTGTCATTGCTGTTGCCTCTGCCGCAGGTTCACTTGCTCTGCAACTGCCCAGCGAACGCTGGCGCTCTATTCCCCCGCGCACCCGAGACGATCGGGAACCGGGGGCCTCGGAGCGCTGAACCGCGCTCGCACGGACCTGGAAACCCACCGCGCGGGCGCCCGCCACGGCTCCGGGACTGATTCTCCCAAAACTTCGAAATGATTGAGCTAAACTTACCATCTCGGCGCCCGCTACCGGCCCTCCCGACGCCACCCCCGATCCCCGAGCGCGCCCCGGGCGAGCAAGCCGGCAGGCCTTCGTGGGAGACTTCCACTCGGACCGGACGATGACCCGACCCCCTTCCCGTGCGGCGGCCCCCCCGGGCACGCTCGCCGCCGAGCGCGCCGCAGCAGCCGCTCCGTCGAAGCCAGCCCTGCTCGCGTCGGTGCTCGTCAGCGCACGGCGCGAGGTGGCGCGCGCAGCGCACGCGGGCCCCGTGGACCGCGAAACCTGGCGCGAGATCACCGGCGAGCGGATCGCGTCGCGCACCGAGGTCGGTCAGCTCGAGCAGGGAACGCTGCAGGTGCTGGTGGATTCGCCGGTGTGGGCGCAGGAGCTCGCCTTCCTCGCCCGTGAGCTCGTGGAGCGGCTGCGATCGCGGGGGCTCCCCGTGGATCGGATCCGCTTCCGCGTGGCCACAGTGGCGCCGCTCGACACTCGTCCGAGGCGGGAGCGGAGGGTCGCCCCAGTGCCGCTCCCGGACCCGCTCGCCACCGACCTCGCGCAGATCGAGGACCCGGAGCTCCGCGCCACGATCACGGAGGCCGCCCGCTTTTCTCTCGGGCTCGAGGCGATGGCTACAGGGTCGCGAGCCGCTCGAGCCCCTCGATCCGCTGCACCAGGAAGCGGTCCGCCGGACCCATCTGCGCCTGCTTCGCGCGGAGGGCCGCGGCGTAGAGCTTGAGGCCGTTGACGCTCACGCCTCGCACGGAGCGGAGGACCCGATAGAGCTGATCGACCACCTCCGCGGGGAGCGGGCGACCGAGGAGCGTGAACAGCTCGATGGCGAAGTCGACCCAACGCGCCTTGCCCGTCACGCTGGCGATCTTCACGGCGTAGCTGGCGGCCTGATCGGCGACCTTCGCCTCCGGCAGGCGCCCCTCCCGCGCCTGCTCGACCAAGTTGGTCAGCAGGGGACCGAGCAGGCGCTCCGCCTCCTCGCCGCGTTTGAGCGCGAGGACCTTGTCGGCGACGCCGCCGAGCAGCTCGAGTGTGTTGGCCTTGATGGACGAGTCCGAGTCGGGCTCCGGCTCGCCCGAGCGCATGCCGGCGGCGCGCAGCGCAGCCGCGGCGTCGACGCCGCTCAGCGTCTCCGCTGCGAAGCGACGCTGCTCGAGCGTGCGCCGCACTCGCGTCCCGGCCCGAAGCACGAGCTCCTGGGTCCCGATGAGGACGCAATCCCCGACCGCCAGCACCTGGCGACCCACGACGCGCCGACCGTTGACGTCGACCCCGTTGGCGCTGCCGAGATCCTCCACCGTGACGTCACGCTCCTGAACCAGGATCTTGGCGTGACGGCGAGACACCAACGCGTCGTCCAGGACGATCTGGCAGCCGGCGCTGCGACCGATGACGACCTCACCTGGACGCAGGTCGAACTGGTGCCCCCTGTACTCGAGCCAGAACCGCGGGAGGTCGCCGTGCATCGTCGGCGGCTCGTCCCCCTCGTCGGGTGCTCCCGAGAGGTCGCGGTCTTGTGCGTCCGAGCTCACGACCGGACGAGGATAGCGACGTTGTGCCCCGGGGTCGAGGCCGGGCGAGCAGCGCGCCCCCGGACGAGCCCGCACCCCGGCGGCCACCGGGCACCGGGCACCGGTGGATCGGCCGGGAGCCGCCGGCGTCACTATGACGAGGAACTAGGCGTCCGTCTGGGTGCGGAGGGCGCGGATCCGGACGTAGCTCGGCACCTCCTCCGGCGCCGGCCCGCCGCTCGCGGCGATCGCCCGCGCCAGGCGATCCGCGGGGAGCGCCAGCTCGTTGCGCACCGGCTCGGGCATGAGATCGATCGGCTGCAGCACCGCCTCTCCGGGCACCCGCTGCAGCGCCGAGTAGATCGTCAGGACCCACCCGGCCCAGTCCGACTGCCCGCGCTCGACGGCGAGCCGAATGGCAGCCTGACTCACCCGGTCGAGGTGCCCCGGATCCACTGGCTCCCCGGTGGCGGTGTGGGTCTCGACGCTGGCGCGCGCGCGACGGAGGAGCCGCTCGACGTCGTCCCAACGTCGCGCGGCCACGGTCTGCCCGAGCACCTCCACCAGCACGTCGAAGGCGACGTTTCGGGCACCCTCGGCGGCGATCCCGCTCAACGTATCGTCGTCCACGCGCTGGTGCGAGCCGCACTGGGGACAGCAACCCGCCTCGGCCGCATAGGTCGTGGCGCACTCCGCGCAGTGGCACAAGAACCCGGTCGTCCGGCGCCCGATGCGCTGCTCCGTCGAGCGGTCCGACGCCCGGCTGAAGACGAGTTCCAAGGACCCGATTCGAACACGATCCCCGTCGCTCAGATCCACGGCGGCGCTGATCGTCCGCCCGTTCACCAGCGTCCCGTTCCGCGAGTCGAGATCCTCGAGGGTGACACCGCGCCGGGAAACCACGATCCGAGCGTGCTGGCGGGAAACCAGCGGGTCCTCGATGGTGACGTGGCATTGAGCGCTGCGGCCGATCAGGGTTTCCCCGTCACGGAGATCGATCTCTTGCAGCAGGAAACGAAGGCGAGGACGCGACACGACGGCTCCGTAGGAACACGCCCAACCGTGAGGCTACCAGGGGGGCGCTCCAACGCAATCCCCACGGCCAGGGCGCGGCGTCCGGAGCACAGAAACCTACAGCTTTCGTCCTTCGACCTCCGCCTTTCGACACGACGGGTCGCAACTCGAAACGGCAGCGGGAACGCGAGCGCGCCATCTGGTAACGTGGCGGCGCCATGGCTCGTTCTGAGCGGATTCTGCGTTTCTCCGTCGGCTCCGTTGTCGGTTCCATTGTCGTCCTCGCGGTGACCGCCAGCGCGAGGGCTGAGCCGTCGCCCACGCCGCCAGGGCCGGACGAGCCCGCAGCATCTGTCGGCGAGCGCGACGACGAGCCCGGGGGAGCGCCGGCGGCCGACCTGCTGGCCCCGTCCCCTCCCGTCGGGCCGATCGCGGCTGAGCCCGCGCCTGGCCCGCCGACCGCGCCGACGACCGCGCCGACGACTGCGGCGCCAAGCGACGAGCGACCCGTCGCTGCGCCAGCGGCTCCGCCGCCCGACCCCGCCGCGAGCGATCCTCGAGCGATGGCCCGGGTCGAGATCCACGCCAAGCGCTCCGGCTGTTGGCTCGAGCTCCGCCCCACCCTAGGCGGGGCCGAGTGGAGTCGCGCCTGCGCCCTGCCCTGCTCCACGACGCTCGTGGTCGAGGGCCGCGAGGCCCGCGTGACAGGCCCCGGCATCACGCCGTCCAACCCGTTCTTCATCGAGCCGGGTCGCGGCGCCGCCCGCCTCGAGGCGAAACCCGGCTCCGCCCTCGCCCGGCGCTACGGGACCGTGGCGCTGGTGGCCGGGATCCCGCTCGCGCTCGCCGGGTTCGCCGGCTACGCGCTGGGACGGCTCGAGGGATCCCCCGCCCTCAGCGCCGGCGGAGTCATCGTCACCGCGGTGGGTGGGGCCTCCGTCGTCACCGCGCTCCCGCTGCTGGCGGCGGGCTCGACGCACGTCCGCGACGACCGCGGACGGCGCATCGCGGCCGTGCCCGCCGGCGCCCCGGGCCTCTGACCGCCGGTCGGGTTTCGCCCGAGCCCGGCGGGCCGCCCGCGACTCCTCCCAGATTGGCGGCGCCGCGCGGGCCCCCCCGCGGGGGCCCGCCGCGCTGCGATTACCGGTGGATCACCCGAGGGTGACGCAGGTGATGCTCTTGACCGCGTCGCTCTTCCGGAGCCGCTCCACGGCCGCGGCCTCCGGGACGGAGTCCAGCGCCCAGAGCGACGCCGCCTCCCGGGTCGTGGTGTCGAGCCCCATCTGCATCCGCGACACGTTGACCCCTGCCTCGCCGAGCGCGGTGCCGATGCGGCCGATCACCCCCGGCCGGTCCAGGTTCACGACGACCAGATTGGTACCGTCGAGGTGGGCGTCCATCTCGTAACGACCCCACCGGACCAGGCGCGGCGTTCGATCGGCGGCGAGCGTCCCAGAGGCGCTCACTTCGGTGCCGTCCTCGCCCACCACCGTGACCCGCACCAAGGTCGTGTACTTCGCGTGCACGTCTCCCTTGAGCTCGCGCACCTCGATGCCACGATCCCGCGCCAGCACCGGGGCGCTCACCCCGTTCACCGGCTCCTCGAAGTACTTGCCGAGCAGACCCGCGAGCGCCGCGTTGACGATGGGCGCCACGGTGAGGTTCGCGACGTCCCCCACGCACTCCACGGAAATCTTCCGCGGGGAACCCTTCTCGACCTGGCCGAGGAACTGCCCGATGCGCTCCGCGAGGGTGACGTAGGGACCGAGGACGGGCGCCATCTCCCGCGAGACGCTGGGCACGTTGACCGAGTTGGTGATGGTGCCGCTCGTGAGGTAGGCGACCACCTGCTCGGCGATCTCCACCGCCACCCGGGTCTGCGCCTCGTCGGTCGACGCGCCGAGGTGCGGCGTGGCGACCACGTTCGCGTGCTTCACCAGGTCCGTGAGCCCGCACGGCTCCTGGCCGAACACGTCAATGCCGGCCCCGCCGACCTTACCCGAGTCCAGCCCGCGCACGAGCGCGTCCTCCTCGACGATGGCGCCGCGCGCGGCGTTGATGATGATGACGCCCTTCTTCATCTTGGCGATGTTGGCGTCGTTCACCAGCCCCTTGGTCGCCGGGGTGAGCGGCGTGTGGAAGGTGATGGCGTCAGCGGTCGAGAACAGTTCCTCCAGTGACACCAGCGCAACCCCGAGCTCAGCGGCACGCTCGGCCGTGACGACGGGATCGTAGGCGACAACCTTCATCCTCAGCCCCACGGCCCGGTCGGCGACGATGCGACCGATGTTGCCGAGCCCCACCACGCCCAGCGTCTTGCCGGTGAGCTCCCGACCCTGCAGCTTCTTCTTCTCCCAGACGCCCTGCTTCATGGTCGCATCGGCCATGCCGATCTTGCGAGCGACGGCGAAGAGGAGGCCGATCGCGTGCTCCGCGGTGGTCACCGCGTTGCCGGTCGGCGTGTTCATGACGATGATACCGCGGCGACTCGCCGCCTCCTTGTCGACGTTGTCCACGCCGATGCCCGCGCGACCGATCACGCGCAGTCGATCCGCGGCCGCGATCACCTTGGCCGTCACCTTGGAGCCGCTGCGGATGACCAACCCGTCGTAGCCCGGGATGGCGGCGGCGAGGTCGTCCTCGCTGAGCCCGGGCTTGTAGTCGTGCTCGATCCCCTCCGCCTTCGCGAGGACCTCGAGCCCTTCCTTGCTGAGCGAGTCGCTGACGAGAACCCTGGCCATCACGCCCCCCTGTGGAAATCGGCCATGAACTCGCACAGCGTGCGCACCCACTCGACGGGCGCTGCGTTGTAGATCGACGCGCGCATCCCGCCGACCGAGCGGTGGCCCTTGAGCCCCACCATGTTGCGCTGCTTGGCGCCCTCGAGGAACTCCGCCTCGAGCTCCGGCGTCGGCAGCGTGAAGACGACGTTCATCACCGACCGCGACGCCTCCTCGACCGGGCAGTGGTACAGGTCGGGACGCGCGTCGATCGCCGCGTAGAGCAGCTTCGCCTTCTCCCGATTCCGCTGCTCGGCCGCGACCAGACCGCCCTGCTCCTTGAGCCAGGCCAGCACGTTACGCAGCATGTAGATGGCGAAGGTGGGGGGCGTGTTGCTGAGGGAATTCGCCTCGGAATGCGTGCGATACTGCCAGATGGGGGGGATGTCCGTGCGCCCGCCCTCGACCAGATCCTTGCGGACGATCACGAGGGTGACGCCCGAGGGGCCGAGGTTCTTCTGCGCGCCCGCGTAGACGACCCCGAACCGGCTGAGGTCGGTCGGGCGCCACATGATGTCGCTCGACATGTCGGCCACCAGCGGCACCGAACCGGTGTTGGGGAACTCGTGCCACTGCGTCCCCGCGATCGTCTCGTTGCTGGTGACGTGCACGTAGGCCGCGCCGGGGTCCAGCGCGAGCTCGTCCTGCCGCGGCATGCGGATGAACTTGCCGTCCACCTCGACGTTGGCGGCCGCCCGCACCGTGCCCAGCGCCTTGGCGTGCTTGAAGGCCCCCTTCGCCCAGGAACCCGTGAGGGTGTAGTCCGCGCTCTTGCCGGGGTGGAGCAGGTTCAAGGGCACCATCGCAAACTGCCCGGTCGCGCCGCCTTGGAGGAGCAACACGTGGAAATCATCCCCGACGCCGAGCAGCTCCCGCACCAGGGCGATCGCCTCGTTGTGCACGGCCTCGTAGGCCTTGCCCCGATGGCTGTGCTCCATGATGCTCATGCCGGTGCCGGCGTACTCGACGAATTCGCGCGCGGCGCGCTCGAGCGCCGCCAGGGGCAGCGCGGCAGGTCCCGGGTTGAAGTTGAGGGCTCTGGCCATGTTCCTCCGTGAGTGCGACCAGCCGCCGCTCGTCAGAAGAGCGGGACGCCCCGGCCGCTAGGTGCCCCTGCTGCTAACCCCGGGTCGATCGGGGGTCAATCCCTGCCAGCAGCGTCGAGAGCGCGTACCAAGGCCACCTCCGTGATCACGCCGACGCGGACGATCCGGCACCGTCCGTCCTCGATCGACACCAGGGTCGAGGGGGCGCCGCCGGAGGCCACGCCGTCCACCACGTACAGCGGCAGATCGGGGGGGGTGCGTAGGGACGCTCGCACCTCCGCGCCGGATCGCGCCGGCGGCTCGCCCGGGGGATTGGCGCTGGTCGCCGTCAGCGGTCGCCCGAGGACCCGCGCCAGGTCGGCCGCAGGAGACGCGCTCGGCCAGCGGACGGCGACAGTCCCCTCGCGAGTGAGCCTCCGGTCGACGCCGGCCGCCGCCGGCAGGGCGATGGTGAGCGGCCCGGGCCAGAACGCGCGCGCCAGGCGCGCGGCGATCGCCGGGATCTCCACCACTAGGGACGACCACGCGCCCGCGTCCGGGAGCAGGAGCGGAACCCCCCGGTCGTGCCCGCGTGGCTTGACGGTGAACAGGGCGTCGACGGCCCGGGACTCGGTGGCATCGACCAGCAGACCGTAGAGGGTTTCCGTAGGCGCAGCGACCACCCCCCGGGCCCGGAGGACCGCCAGTGCCCGGTTCACGGCCCGAGCACCCGCTTACCGATGTCCTTCCGGAAGTGCATCCCCGCGAACTGCACCGCACCAACGGCGCGGTAGGCGGCGTCGCGGGCCGCGGCGAGCGACCCCGCGGTCGCGGCCACCCCGAGGACCCGCCCCCCGGCGGTGACCACGCGCCCGTCCACCAGCCGGGTCCCGGCGTGATAGACGCGCACCCCCGGCAGGGCCTCCGCCGCCGCGAGCCCCTCGATGGGGTCACCCCCGCGCGGAGCACCCGGGTACCCCGCCGCGGCGAGCACGACGACGAGCGAGTGCCGCTCCGCGGGGCGGACGGCGTCGGCCGACAGCGTGCCCTGGGCCGCGCCCGCGAGGGCCTCGCCGAGATCCCCGTCGATGGCGTGCACGAGCACCTGCGTCTCCGGATCGCCGAAGCGGACGTTATACTCCAGGAGGTAGGGATCGCCGGCGGCCGTGATCATCAACCCGGCGTAGAGCACGCCGCGAAAAGGGCTTCCCTCCGCGGCCATGCCGGCGAGCGTCGGGACCACGATCGAGCGCTCGATCCGCCGGGCGAGCTCGGGGGTGACGATCGGAGCCGGTGCGTAAGCGCCCATGCCCCCCGTGTTCGGCCCCACGTCGCCGTCGCCGACGCGCTTGTGATCCTGCGCCGCGGGGAGCACGACGAAGCGCTCCCCGTCGGTGAGGACGTGCACGCTCGCCTCCTGCCCCACCAGGCGCTCCTCGAGGACGACCCGCTGCCCGGCGGCGCCGAACGCCTTGCCCACGAGCATGCCCTGCGCGGCGGCGATGGCCTCCCCGTGGCTCTGCGCGACCACGACCCCCTTGCCCGCGCAGAGCCCGTCCGCCTTGACGACGGGAGGCTCCACGAAGCCATGCACGGCCTCTTCCACCGAGCCCGGCTCCGTGACCACCCGGTGCCGCGCGGTGGGCAGGCCATGCCGTTCGGCGAAGCCCTTCATGAACGCCTTCGAGCCCTCGAGCCGAGCCGCCGCCGCCGAGGGGCCGAAGGCGGGGATGCCCTCGGCGACGAGCTGGTCGACGAGCCCGGCCACGAGGGGCGCCTCCGGCCCGACCACGACGAGATCGAAGGCCCCCCCGCGGGCGACCTCGAGCGCCTCACCGGGGACGGAGCGCAGGGTCTTGCCGGGCGGCAGCCGGGCGCCGGCGCCCACCGTCCCGGCGTTGCCCGGGCTGACGACGACGTCGCCCACCGACTCGGACTCGAGCAGGCGCGCCGCGAGGGCATGCTCCCGACCTCCCGAACCGACCACCAGGACCCTGCGTCGTCTTGCCATGGCGCCCCGCTCATAGCGAAATCCCGCGGAGCGCGAAACCCGCCGGGATCGCCCCAGTTCCTCCCGCGGCGTGGCACCGCGGGGGAACGACTGGGCACGGGGCGAGGGGTCGGATATAATGGATCACTCCCTCGCTCGCCGTCCCCAGACGTCCCCATGCCGTGACCTCGCCCGTCTTCGTCCGCATCGTCCGGCCCTACGACACGGCGGCGGAGTATCTCGCGGCGGAGGCGGGGACGATTGACCGACGGGGCATGCTCCTGGTGGACGCCGAGCCGCTCCCGCCGGGCACCCTCGTCCGCCTATCGGTGTGTCTGAGCGGGGGAGAGCCCGTCATCAAGGCCGAGGGCCGAGTGCGACGCCACCGTCCCTCCCGAGACGGCCGGGCGGGCGGGCTCATGGTCCAGTTCAAGCGTTACGGCGCTTCGACGAAGCTCTTCATCGACGAGGCGGTCGCCCGGCGACGCACCACCGACGAAGGGACCGAGGAGGACTCGTCGCCTTCGGCGACGGAAGGCCCGCTCGAGCAGCCCACCACCGCCGCCGACGAGCCCGAAGCGGCCGACGCCCCCGGGGACCCCGGGAGCTCGCCGCGCAACGAGCAGCGACCGCTCGAGCCGACGCCGCTACCGCGATCCTTGCGCAGCGCGCGGTCGAGCCTCGACGAGATCCCCGCGCCGAGCAACCGCGAGAGCCTGCTCGAGGAGCTGCGCCGGCGCGCCCGGACGCTGTCGCCCGACCAGGTCACCGAGCTCACGACGCGCGGCAGCCGGATCTGATCGACCGCGAGAGAGCGTCACGTCGGCATGGGGAGCGCCACGGGCGACGCCCGGCGCGGGCGCCCCAGCGCGCGCCGGACCAGACGGTCGCAGAGCGAGGAAAACGCGAACCCGGCGGCGGCCGCGGCCTCGGGCAGGAGGCTGGTCGCCGTCATGCCGGGGAGCGTGTTGAGCTCCAGGAGCGTCGGCTGCCCGCGCTCGTCCAGGATGAAATCGGCTCGGCCGAGATCGCGCGCCCCGAGCGCACGAAAGGCGCCGACGGCGAGCGCCTGGACGCGTGCCGTCACCGCCGGGTCGAGCTCGGCCGGACACCGGTGCTCGCTGCCGCCCGGCGCGTACTTCGACCGGAAGTCGTACCAGTCGGCGGCCTTGCTCAGGATCTCGGTCGGCGGCAGCGCGAACGGACCGCGGTCGTCCAGCTCGAGCACCCCGCAGGTGAGCTCCCGTCCAACCAGCAGCGCTTCGACCAGCGCCACCGGCTCGAGCGCGAGCGCGCTCTCGAGCGCGGCGACGACCGCGGCGTCGGGCGCCGCCGCCGAGAGGCGCGTCACCCCGATGGCCGAGCCCCCCCCCGCCGGCTTGACGACCAGCGCCGGGCCGATGGTCCGTCGGAGCGCGGCCACACGCGCCGGGAGATCGCGGCGCTCGTCCACCAAGGCGTCGGCCGCGACCGGGAGCCCCGCCGCCCGGAAGTGCACCTTGGCAGCGGGTTTGTCGGCGGCCAGCGCGCTGCCGCGGACCGCGGACCCGACGTACGGGATCCCGAGCACCTCCAGGAGCCCCTGCAGGCAGCCGTCCTCGCCGAGGGCGCCGTGCGTCACCGGGAAGACGACGTCGACCGGACCCTGGGTGAGACGACCGGCGAGAGGGACGTCGAGCTCGTGCAGGCTCACCGAGTGCCCGGCCTCCTGCAGGGCGGCGACCACGGCGCGTGCCGACGCGCGACTCACCGCAGCCTCGCTGGAGGGGCCGCCGGCGATCACCGCGACGCGGACGCCGGTCACGGCGCCGCCTCGGCGAGTGCCGTCGGCGGGAGGTGCACGAGCTCGATGGCGAGCGCCCGGCTGAACTCGAAGATCCGCTCGTCTCGGTAGAACTCGCCGAAGACCACCCGCACGAGCCCCGCGTTCGCGATCAGCTTGAAGCAGCCGAAGCAGGGCGAGGCGGTGACGTAGATCTCCCCTCCCTCCAGGCGTACCCCGCTCCGTGCTGCCTGGACGATGGCGTTGGCCTCCGCGTGCACGGTGCGCACGCAGTGCCCGCCGTCCATCAGGTGACCGATCTCGTCGCAGTGCGGGAGGCCGCGGATGGAGCCGTTGTACCCGGTCGCCAGGATCATCCGGTCGCGCGCGATGACCGCCCCGACGTGCTTCCGGTCGCAGGTCGAGCGAGTCGCAACCTGCCGTGCGATGGCCATGAAGTACTCGTCCCAGCTCGCTCGGCTCGTGGTCACGGGCAGCCTCCGGTTCGGGCGGTCTAATACCACGCGCCCTGCGGTTCGCGGCAGGTGGTCGCGACCTGGCGGACGGTCGGGGTGCAGCGCCCGCACCCGTTCGGCCGCTTGACCTCCGCGTCCCCCCGTGGCTTCGTTCTCGGCGTGTCCCGCCCCGTCCCCCACGCCCGGGTGATGGTCCCGCTCCTGATCGCGGTCGGCGGCGTGGCGCTCGCCGCGCTGGCTGGCGCGGCGGGTGCGTCCGACCGCGATGCCACCTTGTCCGCGCTCTCCGCGCTCTCCGCGAAGCCCACGAGCTCCGCGCTCACGCAGCGAACGGTGAGCCAGGCGCGGCACGCGCTGGAGCGCGCCGACGATGCCCGCGCCGCCGGCGACCCCGAGCACGCGGCGCGACTCGACGCGCTCGCGCTGGAGTGGGCGAGCGCGGGGACCGACCTCTTGCGGGCCGCTGCCGTCGAGTCGAGCGCCGCCGCAGCGCAGCGGGAGGCCGCCGACCTCGAGGCGAAGACGCGGCGTGCCCGCGCCCTGCTCGAGCAGACCATCGCGAGGCGCGGCCGCGCCGAGGCGCGCCTCCAGGCGCTGACGTCGCCCCCCGCGAGCGCGGCCGCGACGGGCAGCGCCGTCCCGGGAGGCGCGCCGTGACCGGCGCTCCCCGCACGACGCGCCGAGCCGAGGCGGGTCCGCTGGGGTGCGCGGCGGGGAGGCGTCGCGGGCTCGGGGCGGCCGGAGTCACTGCGGTGGTCGTAGCCATGGCCCTGCTGGGGTCGGTCGCCTGCGCCTCGCAGCCCCCTCCCCGCATCCTCGGCCAGGTCGACGCCGTCCGCGCAAGCCCCGCTGCCGCTACCGCCCGCGAGCTTGCGCCCCAGGCGTTCCTTGCCGCCGAGGCGCTGCGGACCCGCTCGCGGGCCGCGGCCGACGCCGGGGACCTCCCCGCCGCACAGGTGCTGGGAGAGCATGCCGTCGCCGCCTACGAGCACGCCTTCGTGCTGGCGAGGCTGGCGAGCGCGGAGCAGCGCCTCGCACGCGCCAACCTCGAGGTGGAGCGTGCCCGGAAAGAGCTCGCCGCGATCGACGAGCAGCAACGGCGCGTGGCCGCCGAGGCGGACGCCATCGAGCTCCGCTCCCAGGTCCTCCGTGACCTCGAGCCGCTGCCCACGAGTGGCGCCGCCGCGCCCGAGCGCGAGCGAGCGCGACGTCAGGCCGCGCGTTCGCTCGTGCTCCAGGCCAACCTGACCTGCACCGCAACCCGCCTGCTGGCGCCGGAGGCGGACGGCCTCGCCGCCGCGATCGAGGCGCTCTCCGGCCTCGATCGGCGGCTGACGGACCCGGGGGAGCGGGCGCCCATCGATGACGCGCTCCGAGCCCGCTCCCGCTGCCTCGAGCTGCTCACCACCGTGCGCCGGGCACCCCCCGCCGGCAGCCCGGATCCCAGCGCCGCCGACGCCCTGCTCGCGGCGCTCAGCGAACGGGGTCGGCAGCTCGTCTTCCGCGACGACCGGGGGGTCGTGGTGCTGCTCCGCGATCCGTTCGACGCGGGGAACTCGCTGACCCCGGCCGCCGCGGCGGAGGTGGCAGCGCTGGGGCAGGTGGCCCGAAACCACGCCGCGTTCCCGGTCCTGGTCGTGGGGCACGGACCGGGGAGCGCGGCCCGATCGGCAGGGCTCCGGGCCGAGCGTCTGGCGGAGGCCCTGCGGCGCGGCGGCGCCCCCCGCGTGGAGATCGCCCTGGCCGGCGACGCGTTGCCGCTCGTCGATCCCGGGCGCCGCGGCGCGGCCGAGCGAAATTCCCGCTACGAGATCGTCTTCGTAGCGCCGGTCCCATAGGGAAGCGAGCCGGCGCGGGCCGTACCCCCCCCCGAGGCGCCCAGGCGGCGTTGCGTTGAGGGTGTAACCTCGAGCACGGGGTGCGACGGCACGAGAAAGGATGCAAGCTTATCCTCGTTGCCCGCGTCCAACCCGGGACGGCCATGACTCGCGACTCCACGATCCCCGAGCCCATCCAGTGGACGGGCCGGCCCGAGCTGCTCGAGGCGCCCCCGCTGTGGCGCGCCGCGGGTTGGGTCTTCCTGGTGGTCGCCGTCGTCTCGACCCTGTTCGCGCTGGTGGTGTCGGTTGCGCTCAAGGCCTCGCCGTCCCAGCTGCTGGTCGTCGGCGCCTGGGCAGCGACGCTGTCGCTCCTGGCCTTCCACGGGCCCAAGCTCTGGCTCGGGCCCGTCCGCTATGTGGTCACGACCCGCCAGATCATCCTTCAGCGAGGCCTCTTGCGCCGCACCATCGAGCGGGACGCGGTGAGCTTCGCCCGGATCACCTGGAGCGCCACCACGCCCGACATGGGTGACCTCGAGCTCGTTCGGGCCGTGCAGACCGGACCGATGCGTCGGCGGCTCTCCGTCACGCTCCGGGGCGTCCGACAGCCGAACCGCGTCTGGGCGATCGTGCGCGGGGCGGAGTCGCTCGCCCCCCGCGGCAGCTCGCAGCTCCCCATCGCCCAGCGCCTCGACACGGACGAGCGCGTCCTCTGGTCGGCGCGGCCGCGACCCCGCGTCCGTGCCTACCTCCCGCAGTCGACCCGCGAGTGGACCTCCCTGGGGATGGCCGCGGGGCTGTTCACCGCGCTCGGCCTCATGGTGTCCCGCGCCGTTCCCGCCGCGCACGCGCTGCTCGCGGCGGGGCTGCCTCCCGCGTCCACGGCCTTCATCGCCCTGGTCGCGGCGGAGGCAGTCACCTTCACGCTGCTCTTCGCGATGGCAGGGTTCATGGCTTACGACGCGTGCCTGCGCAGCGCCCGGCTGGTGCGCGACACCCGCTACCTCATCACCAACAAGCACGTCCTCATCTCCCGCGGGCGCGAAGAACTCCACCTGGGGCGGCACCGGATCGTGGACGTCATCGACGCCGCCGCGGGCCGGGGCCTGAGCGACGTCTTCCTCGTCCTCGACGGCCCCCGCGCGCGCTCGCTCGCCGCAAGCGGGGCGTTTGGGGAGATGGAGCGCAGCGACTCGCTCCGCCCCGTCTTCCTGGCGGTCGACGACGCCGAGAGCGCGCGGCGAATCCTCCGCTCCAGCCCCTCCGATCCGGACCTGTCGGACGCCGCCTGAGCCGCGCTCACCGCTCGATCGCGGCGGGGATCCGGGCCACCTCGCGGCGACAGGCGCCGAGGAGAGCTCGAGCGTTGCGCACCCAGGGGGTGCCCTCCTGCTCCGCCTCCGCCAGGTACTGGTCGAAGTACCCGGCGGCCCGGGCGTAATCACGGGTGGCGGCCGCCCAGTCTTGGTCCGCCGTCGCCGCTCGCGCCACTGCGAGTTCCTCGAGCCCCTTGTAGTAGTAAATGTCGAAGGCGGGGACGAAGAACACGTCCGGATCGTCGAGCGGCGAGTACGGCGCCGACGAGGTCCAGGCCGCTCGCGCCTCGAGCATGGCGCGGAGGGCGGAAGGGAGGTCCCCGCTACGCTCCAACGCGACCCCGAGCCCGTAGTACACCAGGCTGACCAGCTCGGGGACCGACGCCAGGTACCGGGCCTGGCGGTAGTCCACGATCGCCCCGGCGAGATCGCCCGCCAGCATGCGCCCCTCCGCGCGGTTCATCAGCGCCTGGGCTCGGTCGTTCGGCGCCGTCGCCAGCTCGAGGACCTCGGTGTAGGCCTCCCGATCGCACCCGCCGTCACCCAGCTTGGCGCAGGCGACGCCGAGGAGGAAGTGAACGCGCTGGGCGAGGGGCGCGGGCGGCGCGGCGGCGAGGGCGCGGGTCAGCCACGAGCGAGCGGCGGCGTAGTCCGCGACGTAGGGCTCCGAGTAGAGCGCACCGACCAGGGCGTCGAGCCGCGCCGAGGTGGCGGTCGAAGGAGGGTTCGCCGCGATCTCGGTGAGCAGCCGCCCGAACGCGAGCCGCGCTCGCACCAGCTCCCCGGGAGAGGCGATGGGCCGCAGCAGGATCCGCTCCGCCACGAGGGCCTGCTCCTCGACCCGGCGCAGCCCCGGATCGCGCGCCACCTCCCAAACGGTCGGCTGGGCCACGGCGGGGGCCGGGGCGAGCACCGGCAGCGCCAGCGCGAGGACGGTGAGCCACCGTCCGACGAGGTTAGCGACCACCCTCGAGCACCGCGAGGCGACGTCGTGCATGCTCCACCCAAGTCCCTCGTTCGCCCACCACGGCGACATACGCGCGCCACTGATCGATCGCCTCCGCGCGCACCTCTCCCTCGGCGAGCACGGCGGCGACCGCGTGGATTTCGCCCGGCGGCAGCGCTGGTGCCTGGCTTGCGCGGCCCCTCTCACCCGCTGGACCCGTGGCGAGCGAGCCCACGTCCAGGAGGAAACCACTGGCCTCGGCGACGACACCCCGCGCCTGGTCGGGCCGCCCCTGCCGCGAGAGGGCGAGGCCGAGTGCCCCGAGCACCAGCTCCCGCTGCCCGGGGGTGCGCACGCGACGCCGCGCCTCACCCAGGTAGCTGATGGCCTCATCGAGCGCGGGTGTGCCCTCGGCCATGACCACGCCGGCGGCCTCCACCAGCACGCGCCGGGCGCGCGCGTCGTCGGCCAGCAGCTCCACTCTCGGGACCAGCGCGCGATAGGCCGCGCGTGCCCCCTCGAGGCGCCCGGTCAACAGCGAGGCCAGCGCGAAATCGTGCAGCGCATCGGGAGCGCCGGTGGCGCCGGCGTCGAGGGCCAGCCCGCGCTCGAAACGACCGACGGCCTCCTCCGGGCGTGCGAGGGCGAGCAGCGCCCGCCCCGCGAGCACTTGCGGCGCTGCTCGTCCCGGCCCGGCGCGCTCCGCGGCGGCCGCAAGCGTCAGCGCCTCCTCGGGTCGCCGGAGCAGCCGAGCATACCCCCGAGCGAGCGCGGAACAGTAGGCCGCCTCCTCGGCGCCCCGCGCGCGAGCCCAGACCGACCCGCCGGGGTCGACGACGCAGCTCGGCGAGCGAGGGCCGTAGGCGGCGATGGCGACGAGGTCGGCATCACCGACGGGCGGCGCGGCGAGCAGCCATGCGGTCAGCGACCAACCGAGCGGGGAAGACACCATCGGCAGGCCTGCCTCCCGTCACGGCGCGGCAGCGCGGCCGACGAACGGGTTGTGAAGGACGATGGTCTCGCGCCGCCGCGGGCCGACGCTGACGAGGTAGATCGGAACCCCGGCGCCCTCCTCGAGACAGCGGATGTACGAGCGGGCCGCCGAAGGCAGCTCGTCGAGCGTGCGGTAGTCCCCGAGTCGCTCCGCCCACCCGGCGAGCTCCTGGTAGACGGGGGTGATGGTCCCGGGCACGTCGAGCAGATCGATCGGAAACTCGGCGGTGCGACCCGAGGGTGTGTCGTAGGCGACGCACACCTGGAGGCGATCCATGCCAGTGAGGACGTCGAGCTTGGTCAGCGCGAGCCCGTCGAGCCCGTTGACTCGCGCGGCGTAGCGCAGCGCCGGCAGATCCAGCCAGCCCGTGCGCCGCGGGCGCCCCGTCACCGACCCGAACTCGGCGCCGACGTCGCGGAGGTGCTGGCCGTCGCGGTCGTCGAGCTCGGTCGGGAACGGCCCGGAGCCCACCCGCGTCGTGTACGCCTTGGTGATGCCGAGCACCGTGGCGATGCGGTTCGGTCCGATCCCAGCGCCGACCGCCGCCCCGCCCGCCACGGCGTTGCTGGAAGTAACGTACGGGTAGGTCCCGTGATCGACGTCGAGGAGCGTCCCCTGAGCGCCCTCCAACATCACGCGGCGTCCGGCGCGGATGGCGTCGTCCACGACCTTGGAGGCGTTGTCGAGCATGGGCACGATCCGCCCGGCCAAGGCGGGGAGCGGCGCCATCAACTCCGCCACGGTCGGCACGGTGCCGCCGAGGTGCACGATCGTCGGCCGCCAAGCCTCGAGCGCCACCTCCACCCGCTCGCGGAGCCGGTCGAGGTCCCGCAGGTCGCCGGCGCGGATCCCGGTCCGCCGAACCTTGTCCTCGTAAGCGGGGCCGATGCCCTTCTTGGTGGTCCCGATCGCGCCCTTCCCGCGCTCGCGGAGCCCGTCCACCAGCAAGTGGTAGGGCAGGATCAGGTGGGCACGGTCGCTCACCGAGAGCCGCGCGGCGAGCCCGGCGTACCCGCGCGCCTCCAGCGTGTCGATCTCGCCGATCAGGACCGCCAGGTCGATCACCATGCCCTGACCCAGTACGCACCGGGTCCCCTCGCGCAGGATGCCGCTCGGGAGCAGACGCACGACGACCTTGTCGTCGCCAACCACCAGCGTGTGGCCCGCGTTGGGACCGCCGGCGTACCGCACGACGACGTCCGCAAACTCCGTGCAGAAGTCGACGACCTTCCCCTTGCCTTCATCGCCCCACTGGGCACCGACGATCGCTACCGCGCTCATGTCCTGGTCTCCACCGTGCTCTCATCGCGAACCGGCACGCCTCACCACCCCGACGAGCCGCCCTCGCGCAACGTTGTCACCTCACGTGAGGCCGGAGGGCGCCTCCTCGGTCCGCACCACGCCGGCCACCTCCGCCGCCACGCCAGCCGGGTCCAGCGCCGACAGGCGCCGCTCGACTCCATGCCCGAGCTCCGAGAGGACCGCGCCCACGGCGTCGACGACGAGAACGTGCGAGTGCTGCCACGCGCGCCCGTAGCCGACGGGGTCCTCGGTCGGACCGACCACGCAGGCCACCGCCCGAGCCCGCAGCTCCCTCGCCACCGCCTCGCCGGTCGGCACCGGCCCGGAGATGACGACGGACCCGGTGCTCCGACCCGCCACGCCAGCACGGGCGAGCGCCCAGGCAAGGTTGTCGAGATCGAGGGCGATCCCCGCCGCCGGGCGCGGGGCGCCGAAGCGCGCGAGCAGACCGTCGTAGCGGCCCCCGGACCCGATGGCCTCGCCGGGCCCCTCCGCGAGGAGCTGGCACGTCATGCCGCTGTAGTAGTCGAAACGGGAGGTTTCCCCGAGATCCGCCCGCACCTCGATCCCGGGCTCCTCGAGGCAGAGCCGCTCCCACAACCGCCTCAGATCGTCGACCGCACCGCGCGCGGCGGTGCCGGCGAGCGCCCGCTCGGCGCGGTCCCAGACGTCCGCGCCGCCGTGGAGCCCCGGCAAGGCGGCCAGGCCGGCGAGCGTGGGCCCCCGCACGCCCGCCCGCTCGGCGCGGTGGACCAGCGCGGCGCCGTCCTTGAGCGCGAGCGCGTCCACCAGCGCACCCCGCACCGGCGCCGGTACCTCGGCGAGGAGGGCGCCCGCGACCGCGACGTGCCCGACGTCGATCACGAAGCGCTCGAGCCCCGCGGCCCGCACCGCGGCCGCGCCGACTCGAACGACCTCGAGGTCCCCCTTCGCCGCCGCGGGACCCATGAGCTCGATTCCAGCCTGCGGGATCTGCTGATGCCGCCGGGCGCGCGCGCGGCGACGACGCCACACCGATCCATGGTAGGCGAGTCGGATTGGGGGCGGCTCGTCCTGCAGCCGGGTGACGACCAGACGCGCGATCTGCGGCGTGAGGTCGGGACGAAGCGCGAGGATCTCGCCGGTCTCCGGCTCGATGAAGCGCAGCACCTCGTCGCCATCGAGCCCCCCGAGCCCGCGCTCGAGCACGGCCGCATGCTCGAAGGCCGGGACGACGACCTGCCGGTAGCCGTGAAGCACGAAGCACTGCGCCACGCGCGCGGCCAGCACCGCCCGCTCCCGCGCCTCCGTCGGCAGAAAATCCCGCATCCCAGCGGGGAGCGGGGCCCGCAGTGGCAGCGTGAGCGCAGGCGCGGAGCGAGCCGCCGGGCTCAGGTCGGGATCGGGCGCCTGCACGTCAGGGCGGCAGCATGCCCGCTCCTCGCGGGCCGCGCAACGCTCCGACCGCCGATCCCCGGCCGCACCGACCCGGGCGAGTTCGAAGGCGCGACCGGCCTCGCCGTGGGTGCGAACGGCCGGGACGCGCTATGCCTGCGGGGCCATGACCCCCACCGGCCCCGTCCCGTCCACGATCGAGCTCGGCCGGGGGCTCCCCGGCGCGTGGCTTCGTCGTCAGTCACGACGCGCGCAGGGGACGACAACCGGGGAGCCCTCCCCGACCAACGTCCGTCCGCCCACGAGCGAAGCGCTGGCGGGGAGCGGCGGGTGGTGACCGTGGCGAGCGCTCGCGGCCCAGTTGCTGCCGTCGTCTTCGATCTCGACGGCACCCTGGTCGACTCGCGCGCCGACATCGTGGCGTCCTGCCAGCACGCCCTGCGCGCCCACGGGCTCGCCGTCGTCCCCGCGACGACCGTCGTCGGCGCCGTGGGCGACGGGGCACGACGACTGCTCGAGCGCGTCTCGGGCCTCCGCGCGGAGGACCCGGGGTTCGCGGCGCTGCTCGCCACCTACCTCGAGTACTACGCCACCCGCGGTTACGCCCGGTCGATCCTGATGCCGGGCGCCGAGGCGGCGCTCGCCGGCCTGTCGTCCCTGCCGCTCGCGATCGCGACGCACAAGCCGCGCGCGACCACCCTGCCCCTGCTCGCGCACCTGCGCATCCTCGACCGCTTCGCGATCGTGATCGCTGGCGACGACGTCGAGCGCCACAAGCCCGATCCCGAGCCGCTCCTCGTCATCGCGTCACGCCTCGCGGTCGAGCCGCGCGGTCTGGTCATGGTCGGGGACGGTCCGCAGGACGTGCTCGCCGGTCGCGCGGCGGGCGCGCGCACGGTCGGGATCCCCGGTTGCTTCGCGACGCGGGAGGATCTCGCCGCGGCCGGACCCGACGTCTGGCTCGAAGACCTGGGCGAACTGCCGCGACTCATCGCCGCCTGGCGTACTGGCGCTCAGGCGACGAGCGCGTGATACGCCGCCGAGAGCTCGGCGAAGCGGCGCAGCAGCTCGGCTCGTTCTCCAGCGCCCGCGGTCGGATGTCGGTCGGGATGCGCCTCGCGCGCCAGACGCCGAAACGCGGTGCGCACGGCGTCCGGGGCCGCGCTGGGGGTGAGCCCGAGCACCGCGAGCGCCCGAACCCGCTGGTCGAGCGCCCAAGACCCCGGCCGCGACACCCCCGCGGCGGCTCCGTGCCAGCGCTCCCGCTCCCGATCCCTTGTCCGCGGGCGGCCGTGGAGGAACTCGTGCGGGGACAGGGGGACGCGGCGCTGGCCGACGGGCGAGCGCCCCGCGACGTGAAAGCGCAGGCGCACGCCCCGGAGCTCGAAGAGTCGATCGAGGCGGCTGCGGAGCTGGTGCCGCAGCGCGGCGATCACCGCCGCGCCGGTGGTGGCACGATCCTCGACCAGGAGCTCCCCCGCGCGCTTGAGCGGCTCCTCCGCCAGGCGCCGGAGCAGGCGCCGCAGCGCCTCCGCGTCGATGAAGCCCTCGCGGTGCAGGATCTCCCCGAGCGGCGGGGTCCGGAGGGGGGACTCCACGGCCTCGACCAGGCCCTCGGCGAGGTGGACGCGGTGCGCGCGCCCTGCCGTGGCCCCCGACCACTCGACAAGCTCGAGCACCCCCGTCGCCCGCTCGCGGTGGAGCGCGCCGAGGAGGTCGCCCAGCGTCGTCGCGTCGAGCCTGCCCGGGAGCTTCATGCCTCAGCCCTCGGTATCAGCGCCCACGCGGAGGGGGCAACTTCCGAGCGCCGCCCCCGCGGGCTCCGCGCCCCCAACCCGGCTCGCCGCCAGAAATCGGCGGCGGCTCACGCCGCGTTTGGCGGCGCGTAGTGGTCGACGAGGCGGATCGGCCGCGGGGAGAGCCGGAGCTCCACCTCCGCGCGGTCCCCCTGCACGTCCCCGCCGATCTGGAATGGCGTCGGCGGATCGAAGCGGATCGAGACGCGCTCGACGAGGTAGTCGAAGATGGTGACCGGGTTGTCGTAGCCGCCGCCCCAGATCGCCCGGAAGTTCTCCACGAACTCGCTCACGCCGATGGTGCTGACGCGCAGCTGCATCCGATCCTCACGCTCTCCGGCGTAGGGGTAGTACCGGAAACCGAACCCGGAGAACTCGATGGTGGAGGCACTCGCGACGCGCGCCGGCCCCTCGTACAGCACGTCGCCCGCGGGGATGGGTGGCCCGAGGATCTTGCCCCGCGCCCCCACCCGAAACGCCTCTGCCCCGAGGTTGGTGACGCGGCAGTGCGGCACCGGTCGCACCAGGTAGCCCGGCAGTGTCCGCGTCACCGTGCCCAAGACGTAGCTCAAGGCTCCCGGAGCCACGCGACGGAGCGGCGTCCGCGAGAGCGCCTCCTTGACCGCTCGGTAGTCCCGGAGCACGGCAGCGTCCGCCCCGAAGCCGCAGAACGGCGTCATCAGCCCCTCCGCCTCGACCAGCCTTAGGGGGCGACTCCCCGCGTCGTCGAGCAGGCGGCGCACGTCGGCGGCGAGCCCCCGCCGCCCCGCCTGGCGTGCCCCCACCACCCAGGCCAGGGCGTTGCCCGTGCCGAGGCGAAGGAGCCCGATCCGGGGGACCTCGACGCCCTGAGCCTCCGCCTCCCGGACCACAGCGGTCGCCACCACCGTGAACGTCCCGTCCCCACCGCCCGTGAGCACCGTGCCGTAGCCACGCGTGATGATGGTCCGGGCGATCTCGGCGACGTCCCGCAGGCGATGGGACACGAACAGGTCACCGCCGGTCAGGATCCGATCGAAGGTGGAGATCACCTCGCCGGTGACGCCCTGTGCGTTGCCGTTCACCACGACCGCGATGCGCCCCTGGGGCGGCGCCTCGTCGAGGGGGCCTTCGGATGGGGTGCCGTCCATGCTCCGCTGGACTATGCTGCCACGCATGCGCTTCGTCGACGAGTGCACCCTGCGCGTCGAGGCCGGTAACGGCGGCAACGGCTGCATGGCTTTTCGTCGGGAAAAATTCGTCCCCTTCGGAGGCCCCTCGGGGGGCGACGGCGGGCGCGGCGGCGACGTCCTGCTCGTCGCCGATCCGGGGCTGAACACGCTCTACCAGATCCAGCACGTCCGGCACGTGCGCGCCGCGGACGGCGCCAACGGTGAGGGCAAGGACTGTTACGGGCGCGCCGGCGACGATGCGGTGGTCCGCGTCCCCCTGGGGACGATCGTGTTCGACCTGGATGGAGATCAGCGCCTCGGCGAGCTCGTCCAGGCCGACGACCGGCTGCTGGTCGCCGCCGGCGGCCGCGGCGGGCGAGGGAACAAGCA
This sequence comes from uncultured Polyangiaceae bacterium, assembly GCA_964404725.1. Taxonomy (GTDB): domain Bacteria; phylum Myxococcota_A; class Polyangia; order Polyangiales; family Polyangiaceae; genus JAFGBI01. Next base: position 86,026 of record CAYOLF010000005.1, on the reverse strand, counting down.
CTTCGCCACCCCCGTGGATCGCGCTCCCCGCCGGGCCGAGCCGGGCGAGCCAGGCGAGCGCCGGCACCTCCGCCTCGAGCTCAAGGTGATGGCGGACGTGGGCCTCCTCGGCCTCCCCAACGTCGGCAAGAGCACGCTGATCCGCGCGGTCAGCCGCGCGCGACCCAAGGTCGCCGACTACCCCTTCACGACGCTGGAGCCCCATCTCGGCGTGGTCACCGTCGGCGACAGCCGGCGCGGCCTCGGCCGCGTCTTCGTCCTGGCCGACATCCCGGGACTGATCCCGGGCGCCAGCGAGGGGGCGGGGCTCGGCCTCCGCTTCCTCAAGCACCTCGAGCGCACGCGCCTGCTGCTGCACCTGGTGACCGTCTCTTCGGACCCTGGGCGCCGGGCCATCGACGACTACCACGCCCTGCGCCTCGAGCTCCGCAGCTTCAGCCCCGAGCTCGCAGCCCACCCCGAGGTGATCGCCATGACGAAGTCCGACCTCCCCGACGTGCGCGAGGCGTACGCGACCGCCCGCGCCGACTTCGCTGCCATCGGCAAGGAGCTGCGGCTGGTGAGCGCCGCCGCGCACGACGGCCTCGCCGATCTGATGCAGGAGCTGGCCGAGCAGCTGCTGCTGTAGGCCCCTCAGGAGAACCCGGCGTCATCACCGACTACGTCCCCGTACGGGTCGTACTCGTCGTTCTCCGCGTCGGTCAGGTTGTCGAAGCGGGTGTACGCACCGGTGAACCGCGTATTCACCGTGTCCGTGGGGCCGTTGCGCTGCTTGGCGATGATGATCTCCGCCTGTCCCTTGTCCGGGCTGTCGGAGTGGTAATACTCGTCGCGATAGATGAACAGGATGCAGTCGGCGTCCTGCTCGATGGCGCCCGACTCGCGCAGATCGCTCAGCTGGGGCCGCTTGTCCTTGGTCGCCCGCGTCTCCACGGCGCGGTTCAGCTGGCTCAGCGCGAGGACGGGGACGCTCATCTCCTTGGCGAGCTGCTTGAGCCCCCGCGACAGCTCGCTGATCTCCTGCTCGCGGCTCCCGGCGTCGCGCCGACCCTGCATCAGCTGCAGGTAGTCGACGGCGACCAGTCCCAGCCGCCGAGCAGGAGCGAGATCGCTGCCGCCGCGCTCGATCTCCGCCTGGAGGCGGCGCACCTTGGCCCGGAGCTCCAGGAGCCCGAGCGCCGGGGTGTCGTCGAGCCAGATGGGCATCCGGCTCAGGCGCGCCGCCGCCTCGGTCAGCTTGTGCCAGTCGTCCCCGCGGAGCGTTCCGCTGCGGATCCGCGAGACGTCCACCCGGGCCTCGGTCGCGAGCAGCCTCGCCGCGAGCTGCTCCTTCGGCATCTCGAGCGAGAAGAACGCCACCCCGTAGCCCGGCTCCACCACCGGCGCCTCCGCGAAGGCGTCCGGACCGTCGGTGGCCTCGACGGCGCCAGGCTTGGCCATGTTGGCCGCGATGTTGAGCACGAACGACGTCTTGCCCATGCCGGGACGGCCCGCCACGATGAAGAGCTCCCCGTCGTGGAGCCCAGCGGTCAGGCGGTCGAGGCGCGTGAAGCCGGTCGGTACGCCGGTGATGCCGCCGGAGCGCTTCGCCGCGTCCGCGATGATCTGAAAAGCCTCGCGGATCGCCGTCCTCACGGGGACGATCTCGGAGTTCTTGGCCACCCGCGCGATGTCGAAGACGGTCTGCTCAGCGTGATCGATGAAGCCCTGCACCTCGCCACAGTCGCCGTATGCCTCGGCCGCGATCCGGTGGGCGGCCTGGATGAGCTGCCGAAGCCGCGCCTTCTCGCGGATGGTGCGCGCGTGGTGCTCGAAGTTCACGATCGCCGGCGTGGCCTCGGTCAGCTCGGCGAGGTACGCCGGGCCCCCGATCTGCTGCAGTCGTCCGCGATCGTTGAGCCACCCCGCCACCGCCACCATGTCCACCGGGCGGTTCGCCGCCGCCAGCTCCAACACGGCCTCGAAGATCCGCCGGTTGGCGTCGACGTAGAAGTCCTCCGCGCGGAGCGCCCCCGACACCAGATCCACCACCTCCGGGGAGAGGAGCGCGGCGCTCAACACCGCGGACTCGGCGTACAGGTCGTGCGGGGGCACGCGACCCGTCGCCGCGTGCGCACCCCCGCCGAGGTCGATCTCGGATTGGTTCATCACCACGTCCTGGCCCGCGACCCCGTCCCGCCGGGGACCCGGCCGGGGCACCCCGTGCCACTCGGATCCCGAGCCCTTGCAACCGATTGCCCGCAGCGGCGCACCGGCGCCACCCCCCGCCGCCCGGTGGGGAGGCGAAGTACCGCGCAAGGAACACTTGAAGCGCGGAGCCCCTCGCTGTCAAGAGACGCCGCACGCCGACCGAGCCCACGCGCCACCGGCGCGCCGTCGGGGCGCGCCGGACGACCGTGAGCGCGACGAGTCAGCCCACCTTCTTCACGACCTCGACGCGAAGCGACGCGCTCACCTCGGCGTGGAGCTTGAGCGGCACCTCGTGCAGGCCCAGTGTCTTGATGGGCTCCTCCAGGACCAGCTTGCGCCGATCCAACTCGATCCCGACGGCAGCGAAGGCCTCCTCGATGTCCTTGGCCGTGACCGACCCGTACATCTTGTTCTCCTCACCGACCGCGCGTTCGAGCTTGACGCTGGTGGCCTCGAGCTTCACGCGAGCCGCCTGCGCGTCCGTCATCCGCTGGGCAGCGCGCTCCGCTGCCTGCCGGCGCAGGTCCTCGACCCGCGCCAGGTTGACCTGCGTCGCCGGCGCGGCGAGCCCGCGCGGGATGAGGAAATTGCGCGCGTAGCCGGGCCGGACGCGCACGACGTCACCGCTCGTTCCCAGGCTGGGCACGTCGTCCTGCAGCACCACTTTGATCGGGGTGGCCATCCTCGCTCCTCAAGAATTGGCAGTGAACGGCAAGAGCGCGATGCTCCGCGCCCGCTTGATGGCGGTGGCGATCTCGCGCTGGTGCTTGGCGCAAGCTCCCGAAACGCGACGCGGCACGATCTTGCCGCGGTCGGTCACGAAGTAGCTCAGGCCCTGCGGGTCCTTGTAATCGATGATGGCGTTCTTGTCGGAGCAGAACGGGCAGCCCCGACGTCCCATCCGCATCTCGCCGCGGTCACGCGCGGCTGGCTTGGCACGCATCATTCGCCCTTCTCCTCGGTCTTAGTCTCGCCCATCACCTCGGACTTCGTGCTCGCTTCGGTCGCGTCAGCCTTGGCCTCGACCGCTGCCTCGGCGCTGACGGCCGCACCCCGCGGCTCTCCACGCCGACTGCGAGGACCATCGTGCTCCTCGCCCGTCGCGTCACGACGCCCCGCCCAGTCACGGGTCTGCGAGGCCTCGTCGAGCCCCAGCCGCGCGGCCAGGGTCTCCTCGGGCTCCTCCTCCGCCGGCGGCTCCAGCGCCTCGAACGCCACGTCGTCGGGGTTCACCGTCACCGCGCCAGGGTCCACGTCGTCGCGGAGCTTCACCGTCTGGTACTTGAGCACCTCGTCGAACATGCGGAAGTTGCGCTCGAGCTCGGAAACCAGGCGCCCTCCCCCGACGTACCGCACGTACACGTAGTACGCGCGCCGGTGCTTTCCGACCGGGAACGCCAGGCCTCGCCGGCCCCAGCTCTCCACCAGCGTGAGCGTCCCACCCTCGCGGGACACGACCTCGCTGACGCGCGACGACAGCCGCGCCGCGCTCTCCTTGGTCACGTCGGGCCGGAGTACGTAGATTGTCTCGTACTCGCGCGCCAGCGTGCCGACTGCACTCTGAGCCATCTTGTCTTCTCCTCCTGGACGAGGCCCCGGGACGAAGGCCCGGAGCAAGGAGCGATCATCAGCGCGTTCAGGCACGCTGATTGACCACGTTCATCGCGGTGTCCAGCCCGTCACAGACGACCCGGACCACCGCCTCCGCCGCACGGTCGAGCAGGGGGTCCAGCTCGTCCCGTTCGGACGGGGCGAAGGCTTCTAGCACGAAATCGGCCGTGTCACCTGGGAAGTCAACGGGGGGCCGACCGATGCCGAACCGCAGGCGGGGGAACCCGTCGCCCCCGAGCACCTCGGTGACGGAGCGGACCCCGTTGTGACCACCGTGGCCCCCGGCTCGCTTCAGACGCAGGCGCCCGAACGGCAGGTCGAGATCGTCGTGAACCACGAGTAGGTCCGGCAGATCCAGACCCAGCGCCGCCATCGCGAGCCCGACACTGGACCCCGAGGCGTTCATGAAGGTCATCGGCTTCAGGAGGCACAGCGCCCCGCCCTCGACGGCGACGTCGCTGACTTGCCCCCGAAAACGTGTCCGCCAGGGGCTGGCCGGTCCGCGTCGACGCAACGCGTCGAGCACACGGAACCCGACGTTGTGCCTCGTCTCCTCGTGTCGGACCGTCGGGTTGCCGAGCCCGACGATCAACCTCACGACTTGGTCGGCGCCTTGGCGGGCGCCTTGGCGGGCGCCTCGGCAGGCGCTCCAGCGGCGGCGGGGGCGGCCGCGCCGGCAGCGGCGGCAGCCGCACCGGCGGCTCCGGCGCCCGCGGGCGTCTCCTCCTCGGGGATCTTCTCGGCGACCACCGCCAAGAGGGTCTGGTTCGGCGCCAGGAGCACCTCGACCCCCTCCGGCAGCGTCAGATCGGAGACGAAGACGTGGCCATCGAGCTGGAGGGAGGTCACGTCGTGCGAGAGCTTGAGCGGGATGCGCTCGGGCAAGCAGCGGACCGGGAGCTCGCGGAAGACCTGGCGCAGCGTACCGCCCTTGATCACACCCTCTGCCTTGCCCGTCGCTTCGAAGGGCACCCCGACGCTCACCGGCTGGTCCAGCCGGATCTGGATGAAGTCGGCGTGGAGCAGCGTGCGCCGCACCGGGTGATACTGGTAGTCGCGCACCATGACGGTGAGCGGGCTCCCTCCCTCGACGTCGAGTTCGAACACCGTGTTGCGACCGAGCGGGCTCTCGAGCACGCCGAGCAGGTCCGTCGGTGTGACCGCGAGGCTCACCGTCGGCTGCTCATGGCCGTAGGCCACCGCGGGGATGAGGTCCTTCCGCCGCAGACGGCGCGCGGCTCCCTTCCCCGCCTCCGTGCGCCGCTGGGCGGCGATCTTTTGTAGCTCGATCATCTCTCGTATCTCCTGTCGCCGTTTGAGCTGAGCGGCCCTCGCGCTCCCACCGTCCCCGAGCCGTCGTTCAGACGAACAGCGAGCTCACCGAGTCCGCGTTGTGGATGCGCCGCAGCGCCTCGCCGAGCAACGTGCCCAGCGAGAGCACCCGGATCTTGCCGCAAGCACGCGCCTCGGCGCTTAGCGGCTGCGAGTTGGTCACGACGACCTCCTCGAGGACGCTCTGCTCGATGCGCTGCACGGCGGGGCCGCTGAAGACGCCGTGGGTCGCGCAGGCGACCACCCGCCGCGCGCCACTTTCCATCACCGTCTTGGCCGCGTTGCAGAGCGTGCCGGCGGTGTCGATCATGTCGTCCACGATGATGCAGTCGCGATCCCGAACCTCGCCGATCAGGTGCATCACCTCGCTCACGTTCGCTCGCTCTCGTCGCTTGTCGATGATGGCGAGGTGAGCGCCGAGGCGGCGCGAGAAGCCCCGGGTGCGCTCGACGCCCCCGGCGTCGGGTGACACGAAGACGGCGTTCTGGTCGAACTTCGGTCGGAGGTAGTCGTTCAGGAACACCGGCATCGCGTACAGGTGATCGAACGGGATGTTGAAGAAGCCCTGGATCTGCCCCGCGTGCAGGTCCACGCAAACGACTCGGGTAACGCCGGCGGCGACCAGCACGTCCGCGACCAGCTTCGATGTGATGGGGGTCCGTGGCGCCACCTTCCGATCCTGGCGCGCGTACCCGTAATAGGGGATGACCGCGGTGATCCCGTTCGCCGACGCGCGACGGAGCGCGTCGCACATGATGAGCAGCTCCATCAGGTTGTCGTTGACGGGGGAGCACGTCGGCTGAACGACGTAGACGTCCATGCCACGGACGTTCTCGCGGATCTCGCAGAACGTCTCACCGTCGCTGAACCGGGAAACCCGCGCCTCGCCGAGAGGCACGCCCAGCACCTGGGCGATCTCGGCGGCCAGCTCCGGGTTGGCGTTGCCGGTGAAGATGCAGACTCGCTTCAGGGCCACGGGAAGGGTCTTGGTTGGGCAGGGGCCGGATCTTGCTCGGTCAGCGGCCGATTGGGGCGGTGCTCACCAGCTCGACGTCGCTCGCGGCCGCGGGCGAACGGTGCCGCCAGGTGCCGAGCTGTTGACGAGACGGGGAGACATCGACCGTACCGATCCAAGTGGAGCGAGAACCAGGCGTTGGGTGGGCGATATGAGCCCGTCGCCCGGGGCCGCGTGCCCGACGGGGGCGGCAGAAGTAGCAGCGGCCCCCCCTTCTGTCAACGCTTCCGGCCCGCGGTCCCGCCGGCTACGCTACCGATAGGGGTTCCGAAGGAAGTCGTCGCTGCGGGAGCCGCGCGACGACGGGTCTGACCGGCGTCCCGTGCCCGTCCTCGGCCCCGTCGACCTGACGCTGGGCTCCGGCGCCAGTGCGGAGGGTACCGGCACCGCGCCCGAGGCTCCGGTCGCCGGGAGCGCCATCGACGGCACCGCGGGCACCGGCAGCACCTCGACCGCGGCGGCGCTCGGGCTCGGCCCTTCCGCGCTGCGAGCGGCGCCCCGCGCGGCCGGCAGAGCGCTCGACTCCGACGACGACGGCGCGATCAGGAGGTAGGCCACGGCACCGACGGCGAGCATCGCCGCGACTGCCCCGAAGACGATGAGTCGACGACGTCGGGGCGACGACGTCGGGGGCGACGACGACAGGGGCGATCGTCCGACCGCAGAGGCGACGGTCGGCTCGTTGGCAATCGATCCCGACCCCGTCCTCACGACGCCGCTGGCCGCTACCGGTGAGGACGATATCCGAGCGACCTGGCTCGGCTCGCTGAACGCGAGCCAAGCGCGCACCGCCTCGCGCTGCTCCCGAATCTCTTGCCCGATCACCTCGGTGACGTAGGCAGCGACGTCCTTCGGCGGGGCCACGCGCACGTGCAGCGAGCCCGCCGCCGCCCGCTCGAGCGCGTCGGCGAACTGCGCACAGGTGGCGAAGCGGTGGTCCGGATCTCGCTCGAGCGCCTTGAGGCAGACGTCCGCGACCTCGACGGGGACCGAGGGCACCTCCTCGCACGGCGACGGGATAGTGCCAGAGAGGACGCGCTGGAGCGTCGCCGCCTCGTTGTCCGCCTTGAACAGGCGCCGCGATGCGAGCACCTCCCAGAGGACGATCCCCGCCGCGAAGACGTCCGCGCGACGGTCAACGGGCTGGCCCGCGGCCTGCTCCGGCGCCATGTAGGCGATCTTTCCCTTGAGCTGGCCCGATCGCGTGGCCGTGAGCCGGGTCGCCGCCCGGGCCACCCCGAAATCCGTGATCCGCGAGACGCCGTCCGTCCCGACGAGGACGTTCTGCGGCGAGACGTCGCGATGGACGAGCTCCGTCGGATCCCCCTTCTCGTCCCGCAGCTCATGGGCCGCGTGCAGCCCCATCAGCATGTCGATGATGACGCGCAGCCCGATGTCGGCCGGAAGTCGCGCCGAGGTGCTCGCGGCCCGCGCGAGCATCCGCGCGAGCGTGTCCCCCTCGATGTACTCCATCACCAGGTAGTAGCCGCGATCACTGGCACCGACCTCGAGGATCGGGACCACGTTTGGGTGGTGGATGCCCGCGGCGAGGCGCGCCTCGTCGAGGAACATCTGTACGAATTCCTCCTCCTGGGCGAGGTGCGGGTGGAGGCGCTTGATGGCCACGAACCGCTGGAATCCGCCCACGCCGGAGAGCCGCGCGAGGAAGACCGTCGCCATTCCACCGGACGCGATCTCGGCGACGAGCTCGTACCGGTCGATGTGCTGGCGGCCTGCGGCCCTGACGTCGATCAGCTTCGCGGCCACCGTGGCGCTCAGAACCTCCCGCGGACCCCTAGCAGCGCCCCGTCATCGAGCGCGACCCAGGGCCGAACGCCGGAACGTGACGCCGCCGTGCCGGCACGCCCGAGCCCAACCTGCTGCTTGCCTCGCCAGTCAGTGACCGCACCGATGATGATCGTCGCGACCCCAACCGCCGCCGTGGCACCAATGAGGACGTTGGTGCGGACCTCCTTCCGCTGACCCGTCTCATACGCCGGACAGGTGGTCGGATCCGGGTAATTCGGGTTGTCCTGACACAGCTCCTTCACCTCGTCGGGGCCGGGGTTGTTCTGGGTGTCGAGGCCGCTCCAGACGGTGACGCCACCGAGCGCCACGGTGGCCACCACGCCACCCACGAAGAGCCCGCGCGGCAGCCCCTTGTTGTCCTCCTCCGGTCGCGCGGTCGCCTCCCCCCCGGAACCGTCGTCGATATCCATGCCGAACTCATCGACCCCCGGCGGCAGCTCGTCCTCACCCTCGGGCTCGACCGGCTCCGGCCGAGAGAATTCGATCGTGTCGGTACCCTCGGCGATCGCCACCACGGACTGCGTCTGGGTCGCGTACTGCTTCGCCCAGCTCGCGCGGACATCGTGCTCGCCCGGGTTGAGATAAACGATCTGGTTCGTGGCGGCCGTTCCGTGCACCAGGCTGGTACCGACCACGAGCGAGCAGGGATGGTCGCACGTGACCTCGACCCGATGCAGAGTCAGCGCCGCCTCGTCCAGGATCCGCTGCGCCTCCCCCGCGAGCGTCATGTCCTCGGGGTGGCGCATGAGCGCCAACGCAGCGAGCGTCGCGGCGCGGTCGAGCTGACCCGCGTTCTGGCGCGAGGTCATGGCCGCCCGGACGGCGTTCACGCTGGGCGCGTGGTCGTCCGCCGCCTCGAAATGCTCTGCCGCCTCGACGTACTCCTCGTCGCGGTAGGCCTCCTTGCCCGCCGCGAACTCCTCGGACGCGCGCTTGACCGCGTCGGCCGAGGGCTGGTTGTCCTGGGCATAGGCGACCCCGCTGACCTCGAGGAGAGCCGACACCACCAGCAGGCGCAAGAAACCCTTCATCGCCACGGAACCTCGTCACGTGCCGTTCGCACGTTTCAGGCTACAATGGAAGCGGCTCCGCGGCGAGGAAGGGCGCTCGGACATCTACCCGGATCGCCAGGAGCGCGAAGTGGTGCTCGTGCCCCGCACACCGACCTACATTGGGGCACCTGGTCGCGCACGGCCCGCCCATCGATGGCGAACCCCGTGGTGGGCGCCCGCCGCGCGATCCCTGCTTCCGGTCCCGGCTTGGAATCGGGGGTGTCCCCGCGAGGGCTTGCCCGGAAATTGAACGAGACGGGGTCAGCGGAGCAATTTCGTGCAAGTATCCCGGGGCGTCGGCCGCCGCGACGGGGCGCCGACGACCCCGACCGCCCGCCTGCACCGCTCGCGGTCGCTCAGCTCATCGAGACAAGCAGTCGGTCGGGCTGCTCGAGGAGCGCGACGATGTGCTGCGCGAACGCGGCTGCCACGTGGCCATCGATGACGCGATGGTCGAAGGACCAGGAGAGCATCATGACGTCCCCCACCGTGACCGCGTCGCCGCGGACGACGGGACGACGCTTGATCGCGTGCACGCCCATGATCCCTACCTCGGGGTAGTTGATGATGGGGGGCGCGACGAGGCCGCCGAGCTTACCGAGCGACGTGACGGTGAAGCTCGATCCCCCGAGGTCCGCCGGCTGGGTCTTGCCGGCACGGGCAGCCAACGCCAGCCGCTCGATCTCGCGCGCGACGTCGAGGATACTGAGCCGATCGACGCGCCGGATCACCGGGACGATGAGGCCCGCATCGGTGGCCACTGCGAGCCCGACGTCGAAGCGGCTTCGACGGACGATCTCCTGCGTCTGATCGTCGACCCAGCAGTTGAGGGCCGGGTGCGCCTGGAGGGCCGTCACCACCGCCTTGATGATGAAGGGCAGGAACGTCAACTTCACCCCCTCGACCTCAGCGAGCTCCCGCACGCGTTCGCGAAGCGCGATCAGGGCGCCCACGTCGCACTCCTCCACGTAATGAAAGTGCGCCGCCGTGTGCTTCGAGCGCGCCATGTTCTCGAAGATCCGCCGACGCAGCCCGCGAATCGGGATCCGCTCGTCGACGTCTGGCTCGGCGCTCGCTGCGCCCCCGGAAACCGGCATCGCCACGGGAACCGGCGCCGGCACGACGCGTTCGATACCGGTCGCGCCGCGCTCGTCGGCGGACGACGCCGCGAATCGCTCCACGTCCTCGGGGGTGATCCGTCCCGCCTTCCCCGTCGGCGGAACGCGCCGCAGATCCACGCCGAGCTCCCGCGCGAGACGCCGGGTCGCGGGCGCCGCCAGGGGCTGCGCGCTGAGGCCTTCCTCCACCGAGGGCTGGCCGCCTGCCTCGCGCACGGTGCCCATGCCAGGGAGCGTCTCCTGGAGGTTTCCCACGGGTCCGCCGCTGCCGTCGCTCACGGGGGGCGCGGCGACCGCTGCCGGCACGGGCAGCGGTGCGGGCGCGCCGGCCGGCGCCGCCGCGGCGGCGGGGCCGGCCGCGGTCTGCTCGCCGCGCAGCTCGAGCACCACCAGCACCGAGCCGACGGGCACCATCTCTCCCGGCGCTCCCCGTGTCTCGAGCAGGCGACCCGCCTTCGGTGCGGAGATGGTGACCGTCGCCTTGTCCGTCATCACCTCGACCAGCTCCTGGTCCTCCTCGACTTCGTCCCCAATCTGGGCCAACCAGCTCACGATCTCGCCCTCGGTGACGCCCTCGCCGATGTCCGGCAGCTTGAACTCGAATCTCGTCATTTCTGGCCTCGACTCAGCTTCGCGCCGCCTCCAACACCGCCGGCAGGATCCGGTGCGAAAGGGGCAGGTACTCCGTCTCGAGCGAATAGGGGAAGGGGGTGTCGAACCCGGTGACCCGAACCGGGGGCGCCTCGAGGTGATAGAAGGCGCGCTCGCACAGCAGGCTGACGAGCTCCGCCCCGAAGCCGCAGGTCCGCGGCGCCTCGTGGACGACCACCAGACGTCCCGTCGCGCTGACGCTGGCGACGAGGGTCTCGATGTCCACCGGCCACAGGGTGCGAAGATCGACGACCGTGCAGTCGACGCCCTCGGCCGCGGCCCGCTCGGCAGCGTCGAGGGCCTCGTAGAGCATCGCACCGTAGGCGACCACGGTCACGTCCGCGCCGCTCCGGACCACTTTGGCCGACTCGAGCGGCACCGTGAAGTACCCCTCCGGAACCTCCCCCTTGGCGGCGCGATACAGCCGCTTGGGCTCCAGGAAGATCACCGGGTCCGGGTCCCGAATGGACGCGAGGAGCAGGCCCTTCGCGTCATGGGGAGTGGCGGGGCACACCACCTTCAGCCCGGGCACGTGGATGAAGGGCGCCTCCGGGTGCTGAGAGTGATAGTGGCCGCCCCGGATCCCGCCGCCGACCGGGGTGCGGATGACCAGGCTCGCCGAGTACTCCCCCCCGGAGCGATACCGGTACTTGGCGAGCTCGTTCACGATCTGATCGTAGGCTGGCCAAACGTAGTCTCCGAACTGGATCTCGGCGACCGGTGAGAGCCCATAGAGCGCCATCCCGATGGCCGCCCCCACGATCCCCCCCTCGTTGAGCGGCGTATCCACGACGCGCTCCTCACCGAACTCCTCCAGCAGCCCGGCCGTCACGCGGAAGACACCGCCGATGCGCCCCACGTCCTCGCCCAGCAGCACGACCCGGTCGTCCCGCCCGAGCGCGACGCGCAGCGCGTCGTTGAGCGCCTGCACCATGTTCATCTGCGGCATGCGGCCTCGACCTCCGGACGTCCCACGGCTAGTCGGCGCCTCTGGGGCGGGGGCCCTCGAGCAGCTGGCGACGCTGCTCCCGCAGGTGCCACGGCGGTGTCGCATACACGTCCTCGTGCAGCGTCTCCAGCCCCGGCGGCGGCGTCCGCTCCGCGATCCCCACCGCCTCCTTGAAGCTCCGGTCCACCTCCGCGCGATACGCGTCGTCCTCCTCGCGACCAAGCAGCCCCCGCGCCTGGAGCAGTCGCCACATCCGCTCGATGGGGTCGCGCTCCACCCAGGGCCGGATCTCCGCCTCGGTGCGGTAGCGGTTGGGGTCGTCCGAGGAGGTGTGGGCCCCCATCCGATAGGTGATCGCCTCGATCAGGGTCGCCCCCGCGCCGCTGCGCGCCCGCTCGACCGCGTGGCGCACCGCGACCAGCACGGCGAGGGCGTCGTTACCATCGACGCGCACGCCGGGGACCCCGTAGCCCGCGCCCTTCTCCGCAAAGGTGCGCGAGGCCGTCTGCCGCTCGAGTGGCGTGCTGATCGCCCAGCCGTTGTTGCGGCAGAGCAGGACGACCGGCAACCGGAACACCCCGGCGAGGTTCATGGAGGCGTGAAAATCGTTGGTGCTGGTCGCGCCATCGCCGAAGAAGGCCAGGCTGATAACGTCGTCGCGACGAAGTTTCGCCGCCCAGGCCACCCCCACCGCGTGGGGGATCTGGGTCCCGACCGGGGAGCTCGTCGACACGAACCGCACGGCGCGACCGGTGTGGTGGTCGGGCATCTGCCGGCCCTTCACCAGGTCGTTCGCGTTCCCGAAGAGGTTATCGACGAAGGCCTGGAGCGGCAGGCCGCGCGCCATCGCTGCCCCCACCTCCCGGTAGCAGGGGAAGATCCAGTCCTGCGGTCGCAGCGCGTGCGTCGCGCCGATGATCGCCGCCTCCTCTCCCAGGGATCCGACATGAAACCCGATCCGGCCCTGGCGCTGCAGCGTGAGGAGCCGCTCGTCCAGGATCCGCGTCCGGACCATGTCGCGATAGATCGCGACGAGCTCCGGACCGGTCAGCCCCGGGTCGAGCGCGGCATCGAGGGAGCCGTCGTCACACATCACGCAGAGGACGTCGTTCGGCCCGGCCTCGCTCGCGGATCTGGGCTTCTCCTCGCGCGTCATGACGGGTGGGAGGGGGGGCGGCCGGCCTTCGCTCCCGTGGCTGATCCCGCCGGCGGTGCGGGAGCCGCGATGGTGCGCTGAGCCTCGGCGACGGCGAAGTCGACCTCGGTGGCGCCGAGCCCCAGCACCGCGGCGAGGCGCTCGAGGACGGCGCGCTCCTCCGCGCTGACGCCGCCCGAAACGGCCGCGATCAGCGCCGCGACCCGCATGACCTCCCGCGCCTCCGCGGGGCCCTGCACGCAGCGCGCCACGGTCGCGACGCGGCGCTCGAGCCCGTCCTCGCTCAGCGCCGCCCCGAGGTCCGCGAGCAGCGCCGCGAGCTGTCGCTCCGCCACGCGCCCGGCGCAGGCCCCGACGACGACCTCCCGAAACGCCCGCTGCTCCACCTCGTCGAAGACCCCATCCGCACTGGCGACCAGGAACGCGCCCTCCACGACCGCCTCGAAGAGCGCCGTCGCGTTCGGGTCGGTCGGCTCCGTTCCGAGTTGGTCGGCGTGCCCTGGCTGGATCCCGTAGTGCTCGGAGGTGACGGCGAGCAACGACGGCGGCCCCACGTCGTCGTCGGTCGGGCTGGCCGCGAGGGCGGCCGCTACGCGCTCTAGCCGGCGTTGGTCTGCGTCCATGACCGCTCAACAAGTCGTGGTCCGGCGGCATCCTAGCGAACTATGCCGGGAGCCGCGACCCGGTCGCGCGGCGGCGCCGCGACTGGCCCCGCGGCCGTCCGGGCACGGACCGAGCTCGCTCACCGCTCGTTCACTCCGGCCGACGACCGTTGCGCGCCGAGGACGCCCTGCGCGTAGGCCTCCGCTGCCTCGTAGCTCGACCGCACCAGGGGTCCGCTCACGACGTGGGCGAAGCCGAGCTCCTCGCCGAAGCGCCGCAGCCGCACGAACTGCTCCGGGGTGACGTAGCGCGCGACCGGCGCGTGGCGAGGCGTCGGGCGGAGATACTGCCCCAGGGTGACGACGTCGACCCCCACGCGGCGAAGATCGGCGAGCGCCTCGTAGATCTCCTCGTCCGTCTCGCCGATCCCGACCATCAGGGAGCTCTTGACCAGGCCGCCCTGCAGGTGCTCCCGCGCGCGACCGAGGAGCGCGAGCGAGCGGTCGTACGAGCAGCGGCGGTCGCGCACGCGCGGCGTCATCGCCCGCGTCACCTCGAGGTTGTGCGCGAACACGTCGGGAGCCGCGTCCAGGACGATGCCGAGGGGCTCCTCGCGTCCCCCGAAGTCCCCCGTCAACGCCTCCACCAAGAGCCCGGGTTGGCGCTCGTGCAGTAGGGCGACGGTGCGCGCCACGTGGGCGGCGCCCCCATCGGGGAGATCGTCGCGATCGACCATGGTGAGCACCACGTACTGGAGCCCCAGCTGCGCGACCGCCTCCGCCGTGTGCTCGGGTTCGCGCCCGTCCACCGCACCCCCGGGGTGACCGGACGTCACCGCGCAGAACCGGCACCCCCGCGTGCAGATCTCCCCGAGCAGCATCACGGTCGCCGTGCCGCGGCCCCAGCACTCGCCCACGTTCGGGCACCGCGCGTGCTCGCACACGGTGTTGAGCTGCAAGGTCCGGAGCGTCCGCTTCAGGCTCACGTACCGCTCACCCTGCGGCGCGCGCACCTTGAGCCACGGCGGCTTGGTCGGGCCCGGCGGCTCGTCCAGCATCGGGAGGCGCAGCACAGTCACCGGCGCGACTCTAGACCGCCCGCGCCGGTCGGGCAAACCGCCCCCGACCCCGTCGCTCACCCCGCGCCACGCGGCGAGAGCCCGCGGATCGCCGCCGGCCCGACCGGCTCGATCACGCCTCGCTCGGTGAAGATGGCCGTCACCAGCCGCGCCGGGGTGACGTCGAAGGACGGGTTCTTGACCGGGACCCCCTCGGGCACCATGCGTACATCGCCGACGTGGGTCACCTCGCGTGAGCTCCGCTGCTCGATGGGGATGGCCGCACCGCTGGGGCAATCCTCGTCCACCGTGCTCCACGGCGCCGCGACGTAGAACGAACGCGCGTGGAGCTGGCAGAGGCAGGCGACGCCGTAGGTCCCGATCTTGTTGGCGACGTCGCCGTTGCCCGCGATGCGGTCGGACCCGACGACCGCCAGATCGATCTCCCCGGAGCCGAAGCAGGAGGCGGCGGCGTTGTCGGTGATCACGGTGACGTCGATACCATCACGGTGGAGCTCCCACGCGGTGAGGCGGGCTCCCTGGAGATAGGGTCGCGTCTCGTCGGCGAGCACGCGGATCCGCTTCCCGGCGGCGTGCGCCGCGCGGATCACCCCGAGCGCGGTGCCGTAACCGCCCGTCGCGAGCGCGCCCGCGTTGCAGTGAGTCAGGATGGTCGCGCCGTCCGGGACCCGCGCGGCCCCGAGCCGCCCCATCGCTCGGTTCGCCTCCACGTCGGCGCGGTGGAGCGCGCGGGCCGCCGCCGCCAGCTGCTCGACCCGCGCCGCGGGGGCGCCACCGGCCACGGCGCGCGACGCCTCGAGCATCCGGTCGACGGCCCAGGCGAGGTTGACGGCGGTGGGCCGCGCCGCCACGACCTCCGCTCCCGCCGCCTTCATTGCGCCCACGAAGTCCCCGCTGGCCGCCCGGGCCGCCAGCACCATCGCGTAGGCGGCGCTGATGCCGATCGCCGGCGCGCCCCGCACCACCATGTCGTGAATCGCGCGCGCGACCTCGGCGGAAGCACGAAGCTCGCAGTACTCCTCGCGCTGGGGCAGCGCGCGCTGATCGAGCATCACGACGTAGTCGTCGGTCGGTGCCAGCTCGACCGCGGAGTAGTTGGTCCCGCTCAGGGGCGCCGGGTGGGGGACGGGCACGATGTCACTCCGGGGATATGCCGAGCAGCTCCGCCAGGAGCTCGCTGACCAGCCTGGGCTCGGCGCTCTTGCCGGTCCGCTTCATGACCTGGCCAACGAAGAAGCCGAGCACGCCCCGTTTGCCGCCGCGCACCGCCGCCGCCTCCTTGGGGTGCGCCGCGATGAGCTCCTCGCAGAGCGGCCGCAGCGCCGCGAGGTCGGAGACGACCCGCATCCCCCGCTCGTCGACCACCGCGCTGGGCGCGCGGTCGTTGCCCTCGATGGCCGAGTACACCTCCTTGGCCTGCTTGCCGCTGATGACCCCCGAGTCCAGCAGGCCCAGCAGCCCTGCGAGCTGCCCGGGGGTGACGGTGAAGTCGCCGCTCAGGCCGTGGAGTCGGGCCCCGCGCAACACCTCCGTCTGGATCCAGTTGGCGGCCTTGGCTGGATCGGCGCCCGCTCGCACCGTCGCCTCGAAGAAGCGGGCCACCGCCGGGTGCTGGGTCAGCGTGGCCGCGGCGCCCGCGCTCAGCCCTAGCTCGCGCGTCCAGCGCTCGCGCTGCGCCGCGGGGAGCTCCCCGACCCGCTCGCGCTCGGCCGCGACGAGGTCGGCGGGGAGGACCAGCGGCGGGAGGTCCGGCTCCGGAAAGTACCGATAGTCGTGGGCGTCCTCCTTCGACCGGAGCGTCGAGGTGGTGCCGGTTTCGGGGTGGAAGGCCCGCGTCTCCTGGTCGATCACCCCGCCAGCGTCCAGGATGGAGGTCTGCCGCGCGACCTCGACGTCGATCGCCTTCTGCACGAAGCGGAAGCTGTTCAGGTTCTTCAGCTCGCAGCGGGTGCCGAGGCGCTGCTGCCCCGCGGGACGGATGGAGACGTTCGCGTCGCAGCGCAGACTCCCCTCCTCGAGGTTTCCGTCGTTGACCCCGAGGAACATCAGGATCTCCCGCAGCGCGCGCAGGTACGCGGCAGCCTCGGCGCTGGAGCGCAGATCGGGCGCGCTGACGATCTCGATGAGCGGCACGCCCGCGCGGTTGAGATCCACCACCGAGTCGCCGCCGAGGCCGTGGGTGTTCTTGCCGGCGTCCTCCTCCATGTGCACGCGAACGATGCCCACCCGTCGCGCGCGGCCGTCGACCTCCACCTCGAGGCACCCATCGGTCGCCAGCGGCTCCTCGTACTGGCTGATCTGGTAGCCCTTGGGCAGATCGGGGTAGAAGTAGTTCTTGCGCGCGAACACGCTCCGCTCGTGGACCGTGCAGCCGAGGGCGAGGGCGGCGCGAGCGGCGAGCTCGACCGCGTGACGGTTGATCACCGGCAGCGCCCCCGGCAGGCCGAGCGTGACCGGACTGAGGTGGCTGTTCGGTGTGGCCCCGAAGGCGGTCGAGCTCGAGCAGAAGAGCTTGGACGCCGTGAGGAGCTGGGCGTGGACCTCGAGCCCGATGACGGTTTCGTATGTGACGGCCACTCGGCCTCGATGTAGGCGCGGCGAGGCCGCGCGGTCAAGCTCCCGCGCTCAGCCGCGGCGCTCTCGATCCAGGCCCGGGTACGTCGGCTCGCCCGGCTCGTGCCGGGGGTTCTCGGTCTGGTGGCCGCCGTCGCTGCCGGGGAAGCGCATCAGCAGATCCTTCTCGTACAGGAACTGCTCCCGAGAGTCGTAGGGAGCGGCGTGTAGGCCCGTGTCCATCCGGATCGCGTCGCACGGACAGGCCTCCACGCAGAACCCGCAGAAGACGCAGCGGAGCTCGTCGATGACGAAGCGCCGCGGGAATCGCTCGTACCCGCGGCGGGGATCCCCCTCCGGGTACTCGGCGGGCTCGATGTGGATGCACTGCGCCGGGCACGCGGTGGAGCAGCAGAGGCAGGCGACGCAGCGCGGCGACCCGTCCGCGCGGAGAGTCAAACGGTGCACGCCACGAAAGCGCTCGGGGTACGGGCGGCGCTGCTCCGGGTAGCTGAGGGTGTTGATCCCCTCCCCCACGGACTCGAGCACCGGATCGGGCCGCTGTCCGCCCAGGTACTCCTTGGTGTTGCGGACGAAGTGCGCGACGGTGATGCCGATCCCGCGCGCGATCTCGGGGAGGTAGGCCTGCACGGCCATGGTGCGCTCGGGCCGTTGCACCGGCTTGCCCACGACCCGGCGGGGGCCGAGGCCCGCGGGTTCGCCGCCGCCCTGTCTGCGCTCGTCGTTCGTCGGGTCCATCGGCAGCTCTCCGGTCGCGTTCATTCGCCCTCCCCGCCCCTCAGGCCCCCATGCCGGCGCTGTGCGTGCCGCCGCGCGCGCGCGCCGCCCGGACCGCGGAGGTCACCGGCATCGCCGCGTGACGCACCGGCTCGACCCAGTAGGAGACGAGCGCGACCAAAGCGCCGAGCGCCACCATGGCCACCACCGCCATGGAGACGTCCGCGGCGGTGGCGAGCGCGCCCACCAGGAGCGGACCCGCCCCCTGGAGCGCCAGGACGAAGAGCCCCGTGGCCAGGATGTTGACCAGGGACGCCGGCAGCAGGATCCGCCAGCCGAGGCGCATCAGGTGGTCGTACCGGAACCGCGGCAAGGTCCAGCGAATGGTGAGCTGCAGCGCGCACAAGAGCAACGTCTTGAGCAGGAAGGCGGCGACCCCGATCCCGACGACGACCGCGTGAGAGAGCGCCTGCCTCGCCACGACCGTGTCCCCGATCGCGATCCGGAGGCCATCCCTATCGAGGAACGGCACGTGCCAGCCGCCGAAAAACACCGTCGCCGTCAGCGCGGCGACCGTGACGACGGCGACGTACTCCGAGAAGTAGAACATGGTGAACTTCATCCCCGAGTACTCGGTGTGATACCCGGCAACGATCTCGCTCTCGCCCTCCGGCAGGTCAAACGGGACCCGCTTGGACTCCGCGATGGCCGCGGTGAAGAAGAGCACGGCCCCGAGCGGCTGGACGAAGATCCCCCAGGCGTTGCGCGCCTGCCACGCCACCATCTCGTCGAACCGGAGCGTGCCGTAGATCATCAACGCGCCGACCAGCGTGAGCCCCAGGGTGACCTCGTAGCTTATCATCTGGCTGGCGGCGCGCAGGCCGCCGAGCAGGCTGAACTTGTTGTCGCTCGACCAACCGGCGAGCGCAGCGCCGACGATGGCGGTGCCGCCGAGGGCGAAAACGTAGAGGAGCCCGATGTTGAGACTCACGGCCTGCAGCCGCACCGCGCCGAGGGTGCACACTCCGTCGGGCGGTACCGACCGCAGCGGCGACAGCAGGCTCGTCCAGTCGAGCCGGCCGCTCGCATCCGGGGCAAGGCAGAGCGTGTCGCCGAACGGGACCACGGCGAGGAGGACGAGCGCCGGGAAGAACGAGATGAAGGGGGCGAGGCCGTGCAGAAACCGGTCGGCGTTCGGGGGGACGATGTCCTCCTTGAACAGCGTCTTCAGCCCGTCCGCCGCGGGGTGCAGGAGGCCGGCGAGCCGGAGCCCGACGCGTCGCTGGGCCCGCAGGCGGTACGCCGCGTACGCCGCGCCGAACACCGCGACGACGGCGAACACGAACGGGGCGCCGCCGAAGGCGAACTCCCGCAGCAGGTGGCCAGCGGCCGTCCCCCGCAGGGTCAGGCCGGGCAGAGCCACCAGGGCGTGGGCGACGAGCCCGGCGGCGAAGATGCGCCGGGCGCCACCGAGCCAGGCGATGAACGCGTCGAAGCTGGAGCGGACGCCCTGCTCCGCGACGACCCGGGAGGTCGCCACCCCCGTCACCCAGACGAGCAGCACCGCGGCGTGCGCGAGCGTGAACGCGCGGGCGGTGCGCGGCGGACCGTCGAGGGACCGAGAGGCCACCGCCCACGCCACCATCCCCGCCGCGACCAGCAGCGCCGGCGCGACCAGCAGCGCCTGCGCCAGCGGCCGGGGCAGCCAGACGACGGCCCGGTTCGGGCCAATCCGGTCCTGGAACATCGCGCCGCCCCGACGATCCGCCCAGGTGAGCAGGCCTCCGACGCCGAGCGCCAGGACCACGACAACGAAGACCGCCTTGGCGGCGTCCAGGGTGAACTCTACCGTGGTCATCCGACGACTCCCGCTCCGTCCATGGTGGTCGCCCCCGGGCCGCCCGCCGGCTCGCCGTTCATCGCCCCGCGCAGCTCCCGGAGGCCACGCCAGCCGAGGTCCAGGCCGAGGGCGTCCGCGAGGAGGGCCACGAGGCGCCAGGCGGGCAGCGAGTCGCCCCGAGGACGGATCGCGCGCTCGCTCACCTGGACGAGCCCTCGGGCGTTGACGAACGTCCCCTCCGCCTCCGCCCAGCTGCTCGCCGGCAGGACGACGGTCGCCTGGCGCGCCAGCGGGCCGTCGTGGGTCGCCAGCACCACGCGCAGGCGCGGGTTGCCGAAGGGCCGCGCCAGCACCGGGTCCGGCAGCTCCGCGCCGAGCGCCAGCAGGTCCTCGAACCGTCCGGCCTCGAGCGCGGTCGCGAGCGCCTCCACCGGCTCCGCCTCGGGGCAGAGCCCCGCCACCCCGGCGCGATTCGGGTTCTTGTCCTGATGCCGGAGGATGGTGTCGCCCTCACCCGCGGCCCGGCCGGTGACGAACCAGGCGCTCACGCCGAGCGCCCGACCGAGCGCGAGCACCGCGAAGTTGTCCTCCTGCGAGTGCTGCACGCTCAGCAGGCCCGCGAGGCTGCCGCGCTCTCGCGCCTTGGCGAGCCGCTTCGCGGCCGCGCTCACGGCGACGGTCAGTCCCACCGCCTCCCCCTTGACGGCGCCGCACAGGAGCCGCTCCTCGTGCACCCGCCGGTAGCTCAGCATCCCCTCGTCGCACATCCAGTGGCCGTTCACCGCGGGATTCTCCCGCGGGCGGTGGCGGAAGGCAGTGTCCGTGCGCGGATCGTAGTCCAAGAACGCGTTGCACCCCGTGGCGCACCCCTGGCAGATCGTCCGCGCCGACCGGAGAAACCACACCCGCGCCTTGAAGCGGAAGTCCTGGGCCGTCAGCGCCCCGACCGGGCACACCAGCTCCGTCATCAGCGAGTACGGGTGATCGAGCTGCCGCCCGGGGGACACCACGATCTCTCCGAGGTTACCGCGCTCGCGGACGCTCAGGACGGGGTCCCGGGCGAGCTCGGCCGACACGCGCACGCAGCGGGTGCACAGGATGCACCGCTCGGCGTCGTACACGATGAGCGGACCGAAGCGCACGGCCTTCGGCTTGTGGATGATCTCGTCGCGCATCCGCTTGGGCTGCGCCTGGTGCTCGAGCCAGTAGTCCTGCAACCGGCACTCACCCGCCTGGTCGCAGATGGGGCAGTCCACCGGGTGGTTCAGCAGCAGGAGCTCCTGCACGGCGCGGCGCGCCCGCAGCACGTGTGGGCTGGAGTCGCTCTTGATCACCATGCCGTCGCTGACCGGCTGATCGCATGCGGGCACGAGCTTCGGCTTCTGCTCGTCGACGTAGGCCTTCTGCTCGGCGTCCCAGCGCAGCACGTTGAGCATCACCGGCGCCCGACCGGGCGGGGGCAACAGCTCCACCAGGCACATCCGGCAGTTGCCGGCCACGCTCAGCCCCGGGTGCCAGCAGTAGTGCGGGATGTCGATCCCGGCGCGCCGGGCGGCCTGAATCACCGTCTCCCCCGGCTCGAACGGGATCTCGCGATCGTCGATCTTGAAGCTTCCCATCAGCGATCACACTCCCCGCCGATCATGTTCAGCGAGCCAAAACAGGGCACGACGTCGGCGAGCATCTCGCCGGTGATCACCTTCTCGAGCCCGCTCGTGACCAGGAACGTCGGGGGCCGAATGCGGACGCGGTAGGGCGTGCCGCTCCCGTCGCTGACGAGATAGAACCCGAGCTCCCCGTTGGCACCCTCAGTGTACGAATAGACCTCGCCAACCGGCAGCTTCAGCCCCTCCATCACGATCTTGAAGTGCTGGATGGTCGCCTCGATGGTGCCATAGACGTCCGCCTTGGGCGGCAGCATCACCCGCGGGTCCTCGATGGAAACCGGACCCGAGTCGGGCAGACGCGCCAGCGCCTGCTCGACGATGCTCGCGCTCTGCCGGATCTCCTCCAGCCGCACGGTGAACCGGTCGAAGCAGTCCCCGACGCTCCCCACCGGGACGTCGAAGTCGAGCTCGCCGTAGCCGAGGTACGGGTGCGCCTTGCGCACGTCGTAGGGGACCCCGCAGGCACGTAGCGCAGGCCCGGTCCACCCGAGCGAGATCGCGTCCTCGGCAGACATGCGGCCGATCCCCTGCATTCGGTCGAGGAAGATGCGATTGCCGAGCAGCAGCCGCTCCACCTCTTCGACCACCCCGAGGACGTAGGGCACCACGGCGGCTACGTGAGCCGAGAACTCGGCCGTCGGCGGGTCGGCCATGCCCCCCACGCGGCCGAAGCTGTGGGTCACCCGAGCGCCGGTTTCCTCCTCGAAGACGTCCCAGATCAGGTCCCGGGCGCGAATCATCCACAGGTAGGGCGTGAAGGCGCCAAGCTCCATCGCCATCGCCCCGTTACCGGTCAAATGGTCGGCGATCCGCGCGAGCTCGCCGAGGATCACGCGGTACCACTGGCACCGCACCGGCACCTGCACGCCGAGCAGCTTCTCGCAGGCGAGCGCGAAGCCGACGTTGTTGAGCATCGGCGAGACGTAGTTGCAGCGATCGACGTAGGGGAAGCACTGCGACCACGTGCCCCGCTCGCACATCTTCTCGAAACCGCGGTGGAGGTAGCCGACCTGGACGTCAGCGCGCTCGATCCGCTCCCCGCTCAGCTCGACGACGATACGGACGGTCCCGTGCATGGCCGGGTGCGAGGGACCGAGGTTCAGCAGCATGGGCGCCGACGGCGGGCGGCGCTCGGACTCGTCGTGGGGTCGTTCCAAGAGCTCCATGGGTCCTCTGCGGCGATCGGGCGCGGGTCAACTCTCGTCCGCGGCGTCCTCGTCACGGGGGTTCTCGTACGCCCGGCGACCGAAGCTCATGCCCTCGTCCGGCCCGAACGGCGGCAGCTTGTCGATGTTGGGCACGTCGCGGTACGGCACCAGCGGCTGCGCGCGCTCGGCGGGGTAGTCCCGCCGCAAGGGGTGCCCGACGAATTCCGGATAGAGCAGGATCCGGCGGAGGTCAGGGTGGCCGCGGAACACGACCCCGAACAGGTCGTAGCACTCCCGCTCCATCCAGTTGGCGCTCGCCCAGAGGTCGGTCAAGGTCGCGATCTCGGCGCGCTCCCCGGCCGCGTCCCCGATCCGCGCCTTGAGGCGCAGGCGGTGGCCGCGCGACAGCGACAGGAAATGCGCGACCACCTCGAACCGCGGCTCTCGCTCGGGAAAGTCCACGGCGGTCAGATCCACCAGCATCTCCATCGCCGCGGCGGGATCGTCCCGGAGCGCCTGCGCGACGTCGTGCCACCGCACCGGATCGATCACCACGGTTTCGTCACCGTGCTGCGCGTGGGTCGACACCACCGCGTCGGGGAACTGCCGGAGGATCAGCTCGACGAGCGCCTGTGCCATGATGAGCTTCCGTGGACCTTGGAGCCGTTAGGGCGCGCCGCGGGGCCTCAGCCCCGGCGAGCGCCCCGGGAACGAAGCGGGTAGAGCGCGAGATCGGGCCGCTCGGCGGGGTCGAAGCGCGGGGTCACCCGCTCGGGGCTGCGATCACCGCGCTGGATCTTGTCCTGCAGGAGCATCAACCCGTCGAGCACCGTCTCCGGCCGCGGCGGGCAACCGGGCACGTAGACGTGGCAGGGGATCACCTTGTCGATGCCCGGCACGCAGGCGTAGTTGTCGTAAAACCCCCCGCATGCGGCGCAGGTGCCGAACGCCAGCACCCATTTGGGCTCGGCCATCTGCTCGTAGATCCGCTTCAGCACCGGCGCCTGACGCTGCGTGATGGTCCCCACGACCCACAGCAGATCCGACTGGCGCGGAGAGAAGCGCGGCGCTTCGGAACCGAACCGGGAGAAGTCGAAGCGGGACCCCGTGACCGACATGAACTCCATGCCGCAGCAGGCGGTCACGAAGGGGTACATGAAGAGCGAGTACTTCTGCGCCCAGGCGATCACGTCGGCCGCGCGCGTGGTGACGTAACCCGACGACTCGCCCGCCGTGGCTGCCGCCGCGGGCGGCGCCTTCAGCTCTCCCACTCGAGGGCTCCTTTCCTCCAGACGTAGATCAGCGCGGCCAGCAGCGCGACGATGAAGACCCCCATCGACGCGAAGCCGAGCCAGCCGAGCCCCTTGAAGATCACCGCCCACGGGTAGATGAACACCGCCTCCACGTCGAAGACGACGAAGAGGATCGCGGTGAGGTAGAACTTGACGTGGAGGCGAACATTACGCCCACCCTCCGTGTCGTTGCCGCACTCGTAGGGCAACAGCTTCTCCAGGGTGGGGTTCTTCTTGCCGACGTAGGCCCCGCCGAGCCAGAACACAGCGCAGATCGCCGCCGCCACCAGGAAGACGAGGAGCAGCGGGAGGTATTGCGCGAGCAGCGACATCCGAAAGCTCCTGATCGGGGAGCGCGGCGGCCCTGCGTCGCTAACTCCGCGAAATCACGAAACGCAGAGTGGATCTAGTCCTCGGCGCCCGCGCCTGTCAATGCGCTGGGCCAGACCCACGGTCAGCCGACCAAGCCGCGAAACGCGACGAAGGCAGGGCCGAGGGCCGCCCCTGCCGCCGCCTCGACCCGGTCGAGCAGCTCGTCCCGCGCGCCGTGCTCGCGCGCCTCGAGCACCACCCCGAGCGCCGCCAGGTAGCGGCCCCTCGCCAGCAGGGAGTCCGCGAGCAGCGGCCAGACCGACGGCCCGTCGGCCCCCAACCGCAGGGCCCGCCGGAGCGGCCCGATGGCCTCTCCCGGGCGGTTGTCATCGGCCATGGCGCTGCCGAGGCGCGTGAAGATGTCCGCCGCCGCCGGGCCGTCGGTGGCGTACTGAACGGCGAGTCGCAGCACCTCCTCGCCCTTCTCGATCTCGTCCAGCGCGATGCACGCGCTCCCCAATAGCCCGAGCCCCCGCGCGATCACCGCCCGCGTCTCGGGGTTCAGGAGCTGACCCTCTGGAGTGCGCAGGAAGATCGCGAGCGGCGCCGGCCATGAGCCCAAGAGCTCCAGGACCCGGATGTGCTCCCCGTGGTCCATCGCGTCCTCGGCCTCGGGGACGCGGGCGAGTTCGATGGCGCTCCGCGCCTGGGGCTGGCTCGCCAGCCGGAGCTCCTCCTGCACGTGCGCCCGGATGCGCGCGCGAAAGGCCTCGAGGCTCACCGTCGTTTGAACGCCATCGTGCGAGAGCTTGATCTGCGACCCGGTGGGGGTCACCAGTAGCTCGTCGAGGCCGTAGCCGTAGAGCGGCGCCAGCAGGAGGTAGCGCACGCCGATGTGAAGCTGGAGCGCCTCGACGTCGGTGGGACGGGACGGCGGTGGAGCGATGGGCTCCTCCGCCATCAGGAAGCCGGTGAGCCGCTGGCGGAACTCCCCTAGCGTGAGGCGCTGGCCGTCGGCGCCGCTGGGGTCGGCCTCCCCGCCGCCGACGACGAAGTCAACGAGGGTCTGGTCCGGGTTGCGCCGATCCACCGTCAGCGCGGTGATCCGCGCCCCGGTGATCATGGCGAACGCGAAGAAGTTGGGGCCGATGATGTCGCAGAGCGCCTGGAAGCTGCCGATGGTCTCCCCGATGCGCTCGAACCAGCCGTCGGTGCGGAGGGGCTGCAGCGAGTAGACGACGGACCCGGGCATCCCGAACAAGGCTACTTACTCGGCCCGCGGCCGTCACGCCCCGGCGACTTTGCGCGGCCGTTCGGCCCTCGCCAGCGGCAGGGCGGCGGGCCCTTGCCCCGCGCTGAGGCTGCTCGCGGGGCCCCCGCCCGGGCCCCGCCCACCCCCGCCCCGCACGGCTTGCGCGCGGGGTCCCTCAACGCGGCGACGGCGACCACGACGGGCTCGACTTGGGCGCGGGAAGCGGGAGGCCGCCGTCGACCTCCGCCATGATCGCCTGCACGAGCCCAACCGAGGCCGCCTGGCACGCCGGGCTGCCGCCGCCGATGTACCGACCGCTGCAGGTGTCCTCCTGCTTCCTGCGCGCCGAATCGACCTTGGCGCAACCGGAGAGGGCCTGCCGGAAGCCGGGGTCGATCCAGGACCACACCAGCGGCGCGTAGATGGAGGGCCCCGCCCAGCGGTTGCGGATCTGATCCTCCGCGAGGGTCGCACAGGTGCCGCTGGTCCGCAGCACGTCGTAGTTGTCCGGGTTATCCAGATCGTAGCCGGGCCTCGGCACGTAGGGGCGGTGGCGAAGCAGGACGACCTCCTCCGAAAAGAGCAGCGGGACGTGGGTGACGGGGCCCGCGAAGGCGTTGACGGGGAACGCCTCGCGGACCTTCACGTAGGCGTGAGACCACGGCTGGTCCTTCCGGAACATGAGGATCGCGACCCCGGGGTACTTGCCGCGACAGAGCTCCGCCACGAACTCCGGGGGCGGGTAGCAGGGCGTGTTGCCCTCGGCGCAGCCCTCCGGCAGCGAGCGAACGACGGGCGGCGGCTCCGGCGCCACCCGCCGCGCCGGTCGCGCGGTTTCGACTGGCAGCGGCGGTGGCTCCGCCGCGACCGGCGTCCTCGACTCGACCCGCCGCGAGCACGCGAGGACCAGCGCCGCGGCCGCGCCGACGCCAACGACGACGACCGAACGGGACGCGACCTTCCACATGGGAGGGGCCCTTATTGACCAACGCGCCGCGACGAGCAAGCCCGGCGACGGGGGGCCCAGAGCAGCAATCAGGTTGATTGCTGCGAGAAATCAACAACCTAGAGGACCGAACCGGGAGCAGATCTCGCCCCAGGCGCTGCTGAAGACGCACCCTCGCCCTGAGGGGGTGCGTCTTCGGCGGCGCCGTTGCCATTGGCAACCTGATCGGTGCTCTGGGGTCGGGGCGCGCCGTCTCCCCCGAGCCACGGGGGGCGTGTCAGCGTGCCCGCATCCGCGGCGTGCCGACCCCACCGCACCGCGCCCAATCCGCCATGACCGAGCTGGCACGAGGCTCGCAACCGGGACCGGTCATGCACCGCACGCTCCCGCTCGTCGCTTGCCTCGTCCTGCTCGACTGCACGGCTCGCGCGCCGTCCGAGGCCCCGACGCGCCTCGCCCAGGGCCCGGGGGCGCCCGCCGCCGGCACCGCCGCGCCGCTCTCACCCGTCGCCGCCCGCCGGACGCCCGGCTCCGCCGCCGCCCCCGCTGAAGAGGCGACCGTCGAGCCTGGCGCCGAGGCACCGCCGGGAGCCTTCGTCACCTGGTCCGCCAAGGATGAAACGGTCTTCACTAGCTGGATCGAGGCGGCGCCCGGCGGTCATCGCGTGCTCGAGCGGCGTCCGGGTCGGTGGATCGAGGTGGACGGCAGCGAGTGGGAGATCCGCGTCGAGCCGGTCACGCTCGCCCTCCCCAGCTGCAACGACCTGCTCTCCGGCACGCGGACGGATCCGCTCCACCCCGGTCGAGGCGAGCGCGTGGTCGCGGAGCGAGTGCTGCCCGACGGAGCTGGCGACCGCCGCGAGCAGGTGGTGATCGCCGAGCCGCGCACCGACGCCACCAGCGTCGAAAACTCCGTGGTCGGCGTTCATCTGCTCGGCGATCTGCTGCTGGTGGAAACCGACACCTGGCTCGACGCCTGCGGCGCGTTCCCCGCGGAGCTTCACGACACCGTGGCGTTCCGGCTGTCCACCTGGGAGCCCGTCGATCTCGACGCGACCCGACGGTCGAGCCTCCGCGAGGTGCTCGCGACCGCTCGCGCCACCCTCGGCGCGCCGAGCGAGCCGACTCACCTCGGCGTGGGCGCGATCCGACCGCGACTGCAGCCAGACGGGAGGATCCTCGCCGAGTACGTCGTCACCGTCACCCCCTCGCCCGAGTCGCTCGAGCCCTGGGCAGAGAACGTCGGGCAGCTCACCGTCACCAGCGAACGGCTCCCCGAGGCATGGGCGCTGGGCGCCGGAGCGCCGCCCGCGGTCGCGAGCTTCGCCCGCGCCGCCGCGTCCGCGCGAATCCTCGGCTTCGCGCGGACGCGGAGCCCCCTCCAACTCGACGCCTGACGGCGCGCGCGGGCGTGGGTCGCTCAGCGCCGAGGGGGAACCCCCTCCCCGAGCGACCGCGCGAGCTCACGCGCGATCCGCTGGTGCGGGGCCGGCATCGCAAGCCGCTGGAGCTCGACGGATCGCCACCACCCTCGGTCGCTCCGGCGAGGTCCCCCGGGCACGTCGCCCCCGAGGCTGAGGCCGAGCACGTGGAGCGTGACCTGGTGCCGAGTCACCGCGTGGCGGATCCGCAGCATCGGGGCCCCCTCGGGGACGCGGCGACCGACCGCCGCCGCCGCCGCCCGCGCCGCCGCTGCGCCCGGCGTCTCGGCGTCCTCGACCTCCGCGAAGGGGAAGTGCCAGAGCCCCGCCCACCACCGGGCCCCGGCGGGCGCGCGCAAGACGAGCACGCGCCCCGCACGAGACGCCACGCAGGCCGCCATGACGAGCCGCCTCGGCGCCGGCGCCGGCGTGCGCTCCGGGTACCGCTCCGCGGTGCCGGCCGCGTACGCCCGGCACCGCGACGCCAGCGGGCATTCCCCGCACCGCGGGGCCCGCGGCGTGCACACCACCGCGCCGAGCTCCATCAGCGCCTGGTTGACATCCCCGGGGTGGTCGTGCTCGACGAGCTCCGCCGCCAGGCGCCACAACCGGCCGTGAAGCGGCTCGCGGCGGGGATCCCCGCCGAGCCGGTGCCACCGCGCGAGCACGCGGGCGACGTTGCCGTCCACCACGGGCTCAGGCTCGCCGAACGCGATCGAGGCGATGGCACCCGCCGTGTAGCGCCCCACGCCCGGGAGGTCGCGCAGCTCCGTCGCCGTCGTGGGGAGCACCCCGCCCTGCTCCGCCACCAGGCGACGCGCGGTAGCGTGCAGCGCGCGCGCCCGCGCGTAATAGCCGAGCCCTTGCCACGCGTGGAGCACGGCCTCGTCCGGGGCGGCGGCGAGGGCCCGAAGGCTCGGGAAGCGCCGCATCCAGCGGTCGAAGTAGGGCAGCGCCGTCGCCACCTGGGTCTGCTGCAGCATCACCTCGCTCACCCACACGCGGTAGGGGGTGGGGTCGCTGCGCCAGGGCAGCTCCCGCCCCTCGGCGCGATACCAGGCCGTGAGCGCCGCCACGGCCGCCGCCACCGAGCCTCGCCGCCCGCCGGGTGAGCGCACCATCCGGGGCCCCGCGCCGTCACACGCGCATGGGGTCAATCTTGTCGGGGTCGATGCCAAGCTCGCGGATCGCGGTCGCCACGGCTTCGCACCCGAGCTTGCCGTCCTGACACAGCCCAGCGAGCGCAGCGACCGCGATGTGCGCCGCGTCTACCTCGAAGTGCCGCCGCAACGCCTCGCGCGTGTCGCTCATGCCGAACCCGTCGGTGCCGAGCGGGATGAAGCGACCGGGGATCCAGCGCGCGATGGCATCCGGCAGGAGCTTCATGAAGTCGCTGGCGGCAATGAACGGGCCCTCGACGCCCGCCAGCGCCGTGACGACGTGCGGGATCCGCGGGGGATCCAGCGGAGACAGCCGGTTCTGCCGCTCCGCGGCCAGCGCGTCCTCGCGGAGCAGCTTGTAGCTAGTCACGCCCCAGACGTCGGCGGAGACGTTGAAACGCTCGGCGAGGATGCGCTCGGCGCGGCGCACTTCGTTGAGGATGGACCCGGACCCCAAGAGCTGCACGTGGTGCGTCAACCGCTCTGGCGCCGTGCTGAAGCGGTACAGGCCGCGCAAGATCCCCGGCCGGGCCCCCTCCGGCATCGGCGGCATCGGGTAGCTCTCGTTCTGAACGGTGAGGTAGTAGTAGACGTTCTCCCCCTCCGCGAGCATCCGCCGGAGCCCGTCCTCGATCACCACCGCGAGCTCGTACGCGTAGGCGAGTTCGTATGCCTGCACGTTGGGCACGGTGGCCGCGAGCACGTGGCTGTGTCCGTCGTCGTGCTGCAGCCCCTCGCCGTGCAGCGTCGTCCGGCCGGCGGTTGCGCCGACCACGAACCCGCGGGCCATCTGGTCGCCGGCGAGCCAGAGCTGATCCCCGGTCCGCTGGTACCCGAACATCGAGTAGAAGACGTAGAACGGGATCAGCGGCTGGCCGTGGGTAGAGTACGCGGTCGCCGCGGCGACGAAGGACGCCACGCTCCCCGCCTCGGTGATCCCCTCCTCGAGGACCTGCCCGCTCTTGCTCTCCCGGTAATAGAGCAGCTTTCCCTTGTCGACGGGCTCGTACACCTGGCCGAGCGACGAGTAGATACCGACCTGGCTGAAGAGCGCGTCGAGCCCGAACGTGCGCGCCTCGTCGGGGATGATGGGCACCACGCGCCGCCCGAGCTTCGGGTCGCGGACCAGCTTGGTCAGGAGGCGGGCGAACACCATGGTGGTCGAGGCCTCCGCCTCGCCCGAGCCGGCCAGAAACTCCTCGTAGAGGCCGCTGGGGGGGAGCTCCACGGGGACGTCGGCGCAGCAGCGACGACGGGGCACGAAGCCACCGAGGGCGCGGCGCCGCTCCAGCAGGTACTCCACCTCCGGGCTGTGCCGCCCCGGGTGGTAGAACGGGGCCTCGTCGAGGTGCTCGTCGGGCACGGGCAGCTCGAGCAAGTCGCGGAACGCGCGGAGCTCGTCGCGCCCCATCTTCTTCTTCTGGTGCGTGACGTTGCTGCCCTCGAAGCCCTCGCCGAGCGTCCACCCCTTGACCGTGTGGGCCAGGATCGCCGTCGGCTGGCCCTGGTGCTCGACCGCGCTCCGGTACGCCGCGAAAAGCTTCCGGTAGCTGTGCCCGCCGCGCCGCAGGCGCGACACCTCCCGGTCGTCGAGGTGCTCGACCAGGGCCGCGAGCCGCGGATCGGCGCCGAAGAAATGCTGGCGGGTGTAGGCGCCGGACTCGGTCGCGTACTTCTGCCACTGTCCGTCGACGACCTCCAGCATCCGCTGCCGGAGCAGACCCTCGTGGTCTCCTGCCAGGAGCGGATCCCACTCCGGCCCCCAGATCACCTTGATCACGTTCCAGCCCGAGCCACGGAACACCGCCTCGAGCTCCTGGATCACCTTGCCGTTGCCGCGGACGGGGCCGTCCAGGCGCTGCAGGTTACAGTTGACGACGAAGACGAGGTTGTCGAGGCGCTCACGGGAGGCCAGGTGCAGGGCGCCGAGCGACTCCGGCTCGTCGGACTCGCCGTCGCCCATGAAGCACCAGACGCGCTGGTGCCGGGTTTCCTTGAGGCCCCTCGCCTCGAGGTAGCGGTTGAACCGCGCCTGGTAGACGGCCCCGATGGGGCCGAGCCCCATGCTCACGGTCGGAAACTGCCAGAAGTCGGGCAGCAGGCGCGGGTGAGGGTAGCTCGGCAGCCCGGCCCCGCGCCGCGTCTCGCGACGGAAGTGCTCCAGCTGCTCGACGGTCAGCCGCCCCTCGAGGAAGGCGCGCGAGTAGATCCCCGGGGCCGCGTGCCCCTGGAAGAAGATCTGATCCCCCTGGCCGTCGTCGTCGCCGCGAAAGAAGTGGTTGAAACCGACCTCGTAGAGGCTCGCGCTGGAGGCGTAGGTGGAGAGGTGCCCGCCGATGCCGCTGAAGCGGACGTTGGCGCCGTGCACCATGGACACGGCGTTCCAGCGGATGATCCGCCGGATCCGCTTCTCCATCGCCTCGTCCCCCGGGAAGGACGGCTCCTGCTCGACGGGGACCGTGTTGACGTAGGGCGTGTTGAGCGGGAGCACGGGGACGATCCCGCGCGACCACGCCCGGGCCATCAGCCCGCGCAGGAGCTCGGTGGCCCGAGACGGACCGCGACGCGCGAGGACGGCGTCCAGCGACTCGATCCAGTCTTGCGTCTCCTCGGGATCGGAATCGATGGGGTCTGGACGGTCTTCGCGCACGCTGAGGCCTCCCTGTCAGGGACTTCGTAGGCGCGACCGGGCCTTTCAGCAAGCGCTCGCCGGGACGGCCCGGGACCGCGCCAACCCGGGGCGCCTCGCCCGGCGGATCCGCCGCACCCGGCGCCCGCTCGCTTGACGGACCCGGGACGACTGCCTATCGACCAGGCTGGCTGATGCGCAGCGTGACGTTCGCCCTCTTCCTCGCAGTAGCGCTCGGGATCCTCACCGGGCTGCACCTGCTCATCTGGGCGCGCCTGGTCCGCGATCCGGGGCTCGGCCCGGCCGCCACCCGGGCGCTGACGGCCGGGCTCGTGCTGCTCGGAGCCTGCGTCCCCGCCTCCTTCTGGCTCGGCCGAGTCCTCCCACCGGACCGCGGGCGCTCCCTGCTCCTCGCCCTCAACGTCTGGTTCGGGGTCCTGCTCTGGCTCGCGGTGGGGCTGCTGGCCGCGGATCTCGTCCTGCTCTTGGTCCGCGGCGTCGCCCGGCTGGGCGGCTCCCCCCTCGATCCGGAGCGGCGCCGGCTCATCGCGCGCGGCGTTGCCGTGACCTTGGTCGCGCTGGTCGGCGGCGCGATCCCGATCGCGATGCACCGAGCCCTGGCACCGGTCGCGGTCCGTGAGGTGAGCGTGACCCTGGCGCGCCTGCCGGAGCGCCTTTCGGGCTTCACCCTGGTCCAGCTGTCGGACCTGCACCTCGGTCCGACGCTGCGGCGCGAGTTCGTCGAGCGCGTGGTGGCACAGGTGAACGCGCTGGACGCGGACGCAGTGGTGATCACCGGCGACCTCGTCGACGGCCCGGTCGAGCGGCTGCGCGGCGTCGTCGCCCCACTCCAGGGGATGCGGGCGCGCCACGGCGTCCATTTCGTGACCGGCAACCACGAGTACTACGCCGGCGCGGAGGCCTGGTGTCAGGAGCTCGAGCGGCTGGGGCTGCGCGTGCTCCGCAACGAGCGCGTGGCGCTGGGCGCCGGCGACGCCACCTTCGACCTGGCGGGCGTGTACGATCGGGACGCCGAACGCCACCCCGCCGACGGGCACCGCACGGACCTGGCCGCGGCGCTCGCGGGGCGCGATCCCAGCCGTGAGGTGGTGCTGCTCGCGCACCAGCCCCGCGCAGTCCGGGAGGCGCTGCAACACGACGTCGGCCTGGTCCTCTCGGGCCACACGCACGGGGGCCAGATCTGGCCCTGGCAGCGCTTCGTGCGCCTGCAGCAGCCCGCCGTCCGCGGGCTGTTCCGCTTCGGCCCCGACGCGCGCGGCGTCCAGCTCGACCCCGGCGAGGCGGGCGAGCCCGGCGGCACGCGGCTCTACGTCAGCTCCGGCACGGGTTTCTGGGGGCCCCCGCTCCGCCTCGGATCCCGCGCCGAAATCACGCTCGTCCGCCTGCTCGCGAACGACACGAGGTCGGCAGGCTAGCCGAGCGCGCGGGCGATCGCCGCTCCGGCGCGCAGGCCGTCGAGGGCGGCGCTCACGATCCCGCCCGCCTGGCCAGCGCCTTCGCCGACGGGCAGGAGCCCGGCGAGGTCGGGTGACTCGAGCGTGTCCGCGTCGCGCGGGACCCGGACCGGGGAGCTGGTGCGGCTCTCGACGCCGATCAGGACCGTCTCCTCGCCGAGGAGCCCGCGCATGCGGCGGCCGAGCTCGCGAAGCCCGCCACGGAGGCGCGCGGCGAGGCCCAGCGCGACCGTGTCGAGCACCTCTCCCACGTCGACGGGGCAGAGCCCGGGGATGTAGCTCGTCTCCGGCAGCGAGCTTGAGCCGCGGCAGGCAAGGAAGTCGGTGACCCGCGTGGCGGGCGCGCGCTGGGCGCCCCCCCCGGCGAGCAGCGCGGCGCGCTCCAGCCCCCGCTGCAAGTCCACCCCTCCGAGCGGGCCCTCGAAGCCGGCGCGCGCCCAGTCCTCCGGCTCGACCGCCACGACGATCCCGGCGTTGGCCAGCCCGAAGCGCCGGCCCGAGAGGCTCATGCCGTTGACGACGAGGCCGTCCGGCTCCGTGGACGCAGGGACCACGAAGCCGCCAGGGCACATGCAGAACGAGAAGACGCCACGTCCGTCGATCGGCGCCGCCCACGCGTAGGACGCCGGTGGCAGGCGCGGGTGACCCGCCGCCGTGCCGTACTGGATCCGATCGACGAGCGCCTGCGGGTGCTCGATGCGCACCCCCGCCGCGAACCCCTTCGGCTCGAGCCGCACGCCGTGCCGGAGCAGCATCCCGTGGACATCCCGCGCCGAGTGCCCCGTCGCGAGCACGACCCACTCCGCGGCGAGTTGCTCTCCGCTCCCGAGCGCAACGCCGGCAACGCGGCGCCGACCCCCGCGCACCTCGACGAGCAGGTCGGCCACTCGCGCCTCGAACCGGAAGTGGACGCCGACCGACTCCAGGTGCTCGCGGAGCGCGGTGACGACGCGCGGGAGCCGGTTCGACCCGACGTGCGGGCGCGCCTCGGTGAGGATCGAGGCGGGCGCCCCGTGCTCCGCCAGGATCTCGAGGACGTCACGCACGCTACCCCGCTTAACCGATCGCGTGTAGAGCTTGCCGTCGCTGTAGGCGCCCGCCCCACCCTCGCCGAAGCAGTAGTTGCTTTCGGGATCCACGCGGCCGTGTCGCTGCAGCGCCTTCAAGTCGTGCCGCCGCGGCTGCACCGTCCTCCCGCGCTCGACGACCGTGCTGGGGATCCCCTGCCGCGCGAGCGCGTAGGCGGCGAAGAGCCCCGCCGGCCCGTCGCCGACGATCACGACGCGCAGCGGCCCGCCCACCTCGCGCGGCGGCGGGCCGCCGGGCACGGCGGGTGGGGGCTCGTCGCCGACCCGGACCCGCAGACGGAACCGGACCCGACCGTGGCGCGCGTCCAGCGACCGCCGTACGACGGAGACGTCGGGCACGGCGTCGGCGGGGATGCCGAGCGACGCGGCGACACGCTCGCGCCACTGCGCCGGCTCGTCGGGCTCGTCGAGCCCGAGCTCGATCTCGACCTCGCGCGGGAGCGAGCCCAGGCCGCTCCCCGGTGTCGCGCGACCCTCGGCGCCCCCCGAGGGCCGTCCGAGCGCCGCCCCCTCCCACGGGCGCTGCCGCGGAGCACCGGGTGCGTCGATGCGCCGGCGACTCACCCCGCGCGCCACCGCCAGGCGTCGTCCGGCACCGTGTCGAGCAGGGGGATCTTGCCGCTCCCCTGCGGGCCGCGGGTGCGAAGCAGCTGCTTTAGCACCGGCAGGAGCGCCTCGACGCCCTCGCGGTGCTCGATGACGATCCCGAGACTGCGCGCGGCCTCCGCGCGCGCGAAGGCAACGGAACCGGTGAAGAAGACGACCTCCTCGATGCGCCCGGCAGCGAGGAGCGACCGCGCCAGCTCGATCCCGTCGCCGTCCTCGAGATCGAGCTCGATCACGCCGGCGTCGAAGCTGCAGTCGAGCACCTCGGCCATCGCCACAGACGGGGCCGCGACGACGTCGAACCCCTGCGCACGCAGGGCGCGGGCGACGGCGCGAGAGCGCTGCCTTTCTCGCTGAACCAAGAGCAAGCCGAAGGGAGAGTCGGGGGCCATGGCCAGAGCTTTCGGGTGGGGAACCCGACCACACTCTGCTACCCGGGGCAAGCCGGCACCGCTGGCGCTCGCCTTCCGGCGAGGACGGCGGGGGCAGTCCGCTCGCTTCACCCCGACGCCCGGGCCGGGGAGGGCTCAGCGGGCCCATTCCTCCCGCAATGAGACGCCGTAGGCGTCGTGCTCGGCGCCGCGCGCCAGGAGCCAGTCTGCGAGCGACCGACCCAGCTCGAGGGCGGAGCCCCAGCGACCGCGGGGGTCCTTGCAGAGCCCGCGCTCGATCACGACCCACAGCGCCGCGTCTCCGGCCCCCAACGCCACCGTCGGGGTCGGCCGCTCTTGCCGGATCGCATCCAGGATCCCGAGCGGACCCGAGGCCTCGAACGGCACCCGGCCGGTCACCGAGTGGTAGAGGACGACGCAGATCGACCAGATGTCGGCGCGGAAGTCGACCTCCACGTCCCCCCCCGCCTGCTCTGGCGCCACGTAGGCCGGCGTCCCGACCAGCACCCCGTCCAGCGTGATTCGCTCGCCCCCGCCGGAGAGCAGCGCCAGCCCGAAGTCGATGAGCTTGGGCTCCAGCCGCCCGCTCGCGGCCTCCGCCAGGACGACGTTCCCGGGCTTGACGTCACGGTGGACCACCCCGTTCGCGTGGGCGTCGGCCAGGGCACCGACGACGGGAAGGACGAGGGCGACCGCCTCCTGCGGCGGCAACCGCCAGCGTTCGTCCAGAAGGTCGAGCAGCGTCCGCCCGCGCAGCAGCTCGAGCACGAGGAACGCCACGCCGTCGGGGGTCACCTGGAAGTCGAGCACCCGCGCGGCCGCCCGATGCTGGATGCGACGGAGCGCGCTGGCCTCGCGCAACATCCGCGCGTTCGCGTCCGTCCCCACCAGCGATGCGTGCACGAGCTTGAGCGCCACCGCGTCGCCCGTCACTGCGTCGCTCGCCTCCCAGACGACCGCCATGCCCCCCGACTGCAGGGGCTGCGTCAGCGTGTAGCGCCCGGCGAGCGTCAGGCCGCGCTGGGTGATGCTCGGCTGCTCGTGGCCACCGCGAGGCTCACCCATCGGCGCCGGATGGTACCAAGCCACCTCCCGGCTGCCCACGACGCCGCGCGCGCCGCCAGCTCCCCCGCTGCGGCCGTCAGCCGGACGGCCGGAGAGCGCCACCCGGCACCGCGACCGGCAAACCGGATGGGCGGCTCCTCGCCCGACGGACTCGGTGCGGCGCGCCGACGCCGCTCACTCCTCGGGATCCGGGTGCTCCTCGGCGTACCGGATCGCCTCCAGCACCACGTCGTGCCAGACCTCGACCGCGTGGGCGACGACGCGAGCGGCGTTCCCCGGTCCGAGCTCGAGGGGTAGGTCCGACGCCTCGCCGAACCAGTCGCTGGCCAAGAACGCGCCCGCGTCGAGCTTCTCCCGGATCCACCAGAGCGCGATCTGCTCGAGGTCATCGGTGCCAGCGACCTCGACCGCGCGCTCCGCCGCCTGCGCGTAGGTGATCCCGGCGACGCTCGACCGCACGCCGACCCGCGCCGTGTCGATGGCCTTGGCCCGGAGGTCGGCGGGCGTCAACAGGCTGGCGCCGAGTGGGCCTTCCTCGCGGCGGGATGGCTGTGGTGGCCGATCCATGCGCAGACGTACCTCGAATCGCGGGCCGGGCGTGGCCCAGTTGCCCCGTTAGACGCGCGAGCCGCCCGGATTAGCTCTCCTCGCTCCCAGATTTTTCTCCGCCCATGCGTCCCGTCGTACGCCCCAGGCTTGCGCTCCCGGCGCGGGCGTGGCTCGGTCGCCGGTGGCGGCCCGCGCCGGAGCCCGGTGCGAGCGGAGAGGACCGGCGATGATCCTGGGTAGACGAGAGTACTTCGGTCGCGACCACTACGAGGCGCATGCCGGCCTGGCCCCACCCCACCTCGCCGAGCTGGTCGTCCACTGCCTCGAGCTCGTCGCCGCGCTGGCGTCCCGGGAGCTGCCGTTCCGCTTCAAGGGCGGCAACTCCCTCTTGATCCTGCTGGAGGACCCCCAGCGATTCAGCATCGACGTCGACATCGTCACGACGGTCGACCAGGACGCGCTCACCGCGCACGTCGGCGCCGTGACCGCCATGTCCGACGTCTTCACGCGGTGGGAGTCGCGGGCACCGAAGACCAAGCCCTGGCTCCCGCTGGTCAGCTACAAGCTCTTCTTCGAGTCCGCCTACCAACCCGCGGACGCGGCGTTCGTAATGCTCGACGCGGTCCTGGCCCCGCCGGTGTACCCGGGCACCCGGCGCCCGGTGCGATGCGGTGCGCTCTACGAGGCCGCCGTCGAAGTCGAGGTCCCGACGGTGTCGGGTCTGATCGGGGACAAGCTCCTGACGATCGGCCCGTCGACGCTCGGGATCCCGGTCGGGAAGAACAAGGCGGCGCAGCGCCTCAAGCACGTCTTCGACGTCGCGACGCTGAGCCGCCGCGGCTTCGACCCGGAGGCCGTCCGCGAGAGCCTGCGCGCCACCCGGGCGCAGGAGGAGGCGATCCAGGGACACTCGTTCACCTGGGACCAGATCCTCACCGACACGCGGCGCTTCTGCGGGCTGCCCCTCGACCACGCGGAGCCCCCCGCGGCCGAGGCGACGACCGACCCCTACCTCGCGGAGATCGCCAGCGGCTTCGAGGAATTCCGGCGCCACCTCTTCCGCGCCGTCTACGGCTGGGAGCTCTTCCAGGCCGACTGCCGCCGGGTGCTGGAGATCCTCGACGCCGTGGGGGAGCCGTGACGCCCCGCCCAGGCCGCGTCTCCGCGCCGGGGCGCGCTCAGACCGGCAACCGGAACAGCGCGGCCCGGTAGTGGGCGAGCTCCGCGATGGACTCGCGGATGTCCTCCAGCGCCCGATGCGAGTCGGCCTTCCGCGGCGCGCGGGCGACCACGTCGGGCGCCCACCGGCGCGCCAGCTCCTTCACCGTGGTCACGTCGACGTTCCGGTAGTGGAGGAACCCCTCGAGCGTCGGCATGTGAAACTTGAGGAAGAATCGATCCATGTGGATCGAGTTGCCGGCGAGGGGCGCAGACGCGGCCGCGCAGTGCTGCCGGAGGAAGGAGAGGGTCTGCGCCTCCGCGTCCGCCACCATGACGGGCGACGCCCGGACGCGGTCGAGCAGGCCCGACGCCGCGTGGTGCTCGCGGCTCCAGTCGTTCATCCCCGCCAGCACGTCCGCTGGCTGGTGGATCACGATCTCGGGCCCGGTGGCGACGACCTCCAGTTGCCCGTCGGTGACCAGCGTCGCCATCTCGAGGAGGTGGTCCTGGCGCGGATCGAGCCCGGTCATCTCGAGATCGATCCAAACCAGCCGATCGGACTCCGCCATGCGGGCGGTCATAGGGCAGCGCCCGGTCCGACGCAAACGACCCGGACCCCACGCTGGGCCTGGACCCCGGCGCGGTGCCGGACCCGGACCTGGACCCCGACGGCCGAACCCGATCCCCGAGCCCGATCGCCGCTCTAGGGACGGCGGCCCTCGGCGGTCACCCCCACGACGAGATCGACCAACGTCCGGCCCACCTCCGCGTTGTCGTCCAGCCCCGCGAACCGCTCCGCGGCCGCACCCTCCGCGTAGACCCGCACCGGGGTGGCGGTGTGATCGGTGGTGGACCACTGCGCCCCGGCCCGCCGCGCCAGCCGCCCGAGCGCGGCGGCGACGAGCGGCCCGGCCGCGTCCGGGCCCGCCGTTGCACCACCGCCAGCAGCGAACTGACGACGGCCCGCCGCCAGCGCCGCCCCCAGCTCGGCCGCCACCTCGCCCTCGATCGGCTCGCCGAGAGCGCGCTCGAGGAGCGGCGAGAGTCCGGCGAGGGGGGCGTCGGGGCGGGCGCTCAGCGCGTTGCCGATGGCCGCAGCGAGCGCCGCGTGGCTCATGGTCTGGCGACGGAGCGCGGCGAAGCCGCCCCCGCTCGGCGGTACCCCCAGGACGAGACCGCCCGTCTCGTGGTCGGCGGTCACGACCAGCAGCGCTTCCCCGACGTGACGGGACGCGAACTCGATCCCCACCCCGACCGCGGCGCCAAACTCGAGCGTCTCGGTGGCGGCCGCGGCCAGATCCCCGGCGTGGCAGGCCCAGTCGATCCGGCCGCCCTCGACCAGGAGGAAGAAGCCGCGATCGGTGCCGAAGAGCTCGATCGCCTGCCGGGTGAAATCGGCGAGGCGCGGTGCGGTCGGCGCCCGATCGAGCTCGTAGGGCATTGCCGCCGGATCGTCGCCCTCGAGGGCGGTCGCGAACAGCGGCAGCCGGCGAACGTGCCGCCAGCCGGGGCCGCGCGCCAGCGTGGTCCCGCGCGCGGCGAGGGCAGCCCATACGGTCGCCGCCCCGGAGCTCGCCGCGCCGCCGCCGAGGAGCCCGCCGCCCCCGAAGTAGTCGTAGTCGGACGCCACCAGATCGGCGGCGATCCCCGCGAGGTCGCCGCGACCGGCCCGGTGGGCGTAGAAGGCGGCCGGGGTCGCGTGGTCGAGCGGGACGGAGCTCACCAGGCCGACGCGCAGGCCCCTGCGGTGAGCCACGGCCGCGACGCTCTCCAGCGACGTGATCCCGTCGCTGGCCAGGCCGAGAAAGCCGTTGTTCGTCTTCCGACCCGTCGCGAGCGCCGTCCCCGCCGCCGCGCTGTCCGTGACGGCGGCGTCCGCGGAGTGAGTAGAAACAGATGTCTGGACACGAAACCCGATGAACCCCAGCGCGGACCCGGCCGCGCGCGCCGCCGGGTCCGCGGCCGCGCGGTACCGCTCCGCGGCGACCACCTGCGCCGGACCCATGCCATCGCCGATGAAGAGGAGGATGAACCGCGGGGCGGCGGCGCCACCCGGGCCCAGCGCGGTCGCTGCCACGGCGGTCGGTGCCCCGCCGGGGGCCAGAGACGCCCGCCGCGCCACGGGCCCGGTCGACGACGGCGAGCAGTCGACCCCAAGCGCGAGCGCAGCGAGCAGCGGCGCGCCGAGCCGGCGCCGGAGCCACGCGCCGACCCCGTTCGCGCCGGCCGCCATCCCGACCTCGGTAACCCATGCGCTCGCCCGCGTCCATGGCGACGCCGCCGGATCGCGCTACCATGGCGCGCCGTGAGCGTCCGCCCCCTCGACCTGGTTCTGGCCCTCTCCTTGCTCGCCGCCTGCGAGGTGCGCGACCGCGGCGGACCGGCCGCCGCGGAGCCCGCACGCTGGGCCGCCGCGAGCGCCAGCGCGGCTGAGCCCGCGAGCGTCGGCGACGGTCCCGCCGCGGGTGCCTGCGGCCAGGCCGGCCCCGCCTGCGGGCAAGCCGCCGACGACGGCCGTGCCGAGCCCCACGCCTGCAGCGCCTGTGGCGCGGAGGGAGTTTCCCTCGCGAGCGACCGGGTGGAGCAGGGCGTCGATCCCGCAACCGGCCGCGAGCTGCAGCGCGTCGGCGCCAGCCTGCGCGGCGCGATTCCGGTCGCAGTGCCGGACCTGCTGGCGCGTCCGGAGACCCACGTGGGGGAGACGATCCGAATCGAGGGGGACGTGGCCGCGATGTGCCACCACCGGCGGGCGTGGTTCGCGCTGCAGCAGGCGGGGGATCGGCGAGGGCGCACGGTGCGAGTGATCGGCGCGCCGGCGTTTCTGGTCCCGGCGGGCTCCGTGGGGCGCCGGGCACGCGCCGAGGGGACGGTGGAGCTCATCGACGTCCCCGCCCCTGCCCGCGCCCACCTCGCCACCGAGCACGGCCTGGAGGAGCCGCCGCCGCCGGCGCGGGTCGTCGTCTTGCGCGCCACGGGCGCCGAGTTCCTCTGACGGCGGGCTCACCGGAGCAGGCGGCGCGGGTTCCCATGGGATGGCGACGGCACCTCGTGGCGTGGCACCGCGACCTCGGCTACCTCGCCTGCGGACTCACCCTCGCTTACGCCGTCTCCGGCGTCGCGGTGAACCACGAGGAGCACTGGGACTACAACCGGGCGACCCGCCGCGAGGCGCGGTCCCTGGGCACACCAGCGACCCTCCTGCCCGAGCTCGGCGAGCGGCGGCGCCGCGAGCTCGACGCAACCCCGACGGCAGTCACCGACGCGGAGGTCCCGGCCCTCGTCGCCGCCGTGACCTCACGGCTGGGCCGCCCGTCCCCGCCCCGGAATACGCTCTGGCGCGGCCCCGACGCCCTGCACCTCTACTACGCCGCCGGCGATGCCGACGAGGTCGTCTACCACCCGCGCTCGGGCGGCGCCGAACTCGTCCGGCGGCGCGATCGGTGGCTCTTGCGCGACCTCAACTTCCTGCACCTGAACGAGGGGCGCGGTCCCTGGACCTTCGTGGCAGACGCCTACGCCGTCGTCCTCGCCACCCTCGCGCTCACGGGGGTGTTCATCGCCCGGGGCCGCCACGGCCTGCGCGGGCGCGGCG
This sequence comes from uncultured Polyangiaceae bacterium, assembly GCA_964404725.1. Lineage (GTDB taxonomy): Bacteria > Myxococcota_A > Polyangia > Polyangiales > Polyangiaceae > JAFGBI01. Next base: position 44,576 of record CAYOLF010000005.1, on the reverse strand, counting down.
GCTGGCTCCTCGCGCTCGGCGTCGCCGTGCCGCTCGTCGCACTCCTGGCGCTGCGGTACCGGTGAGCGCCCGGTCGCAATCGGGCGCCGGCACGACGCTGGTGCCCGCGGGCAAATTCCGGCGCGGGGGAGCGAGCCGGCGCTTGGGCCGGGCGTTTCTCCTGGCCAGAACCGGGGGAGCGGCGCGGCTCGGTCCCCGCGCTACCCCTCCGGGACCGAGCGCGCTTCATGCCCCGCCGCGTGCGACGTATCCTGGTCTGGCCCTCACCACCCCGGAGCCAGGATGAAACGAAGCACTCGCCTCGCCTTCGCCGTGCTCACGACCGTCGCGTTCGGCGCCATCCCGAGGACTGCCCGCGCGGAGACGATCGTCAAACAGCCCGGGGTCCACCCGATCTACCGGGTGGAGCTCGAACCCCACTTCTCGCTCCAACCCATCGAGCCCCCGCGGGTCGAGGTGGGGGCCGGGCCGGGCTTCGGACCGGGCCTGCGCGTCGCGATCGAGCTGCTCGACAACGGACCGATCCCGTCGATCAACAACACGATGGCGCTCGGGTTCGGGCTGGACTGGATCCATTTCACCCGCGGCGGTCGCTGCATCGACACGGGCTGCGAGGACACGAAGGTCGACCACTACTACTTCCCGATCGTGGTGCAGTGGAACTTCTGGCTCACCGACCGGTGGAGCGTGTTCGGCGAGCCGGGCCTCGCGTACCGCTACTCGCCCCACACCGAGGACGGGATCGACAACTTCGTGATCGGGGTCGGCGCCCGGTTTCACTTCGCGCCGCGCGTGACGCTCACGCTGCGCGCAGGGTATCCGTCCACCAGCGCCGGCCTGTCGTTCCTGCTGTGAGCGCCCGCCTCCCGTCGTGGTGGCGCGCTCATAGGCCGCGAGCGGCCTCCTCGAGCGCGCCGCGCTGCTCGTCGGAGAGCCGCTCGGCGGCCTGGTGCAGCACCTCGCGCTCGCTCTCCGCGTGCTCCGCGTATGTCGCCGCGAAGCGCGCGTAGACGCGCGCGACGTGCACGAATGACTGGGCGAAGGCCGCCTCGGACCGCGCGGAGAGGTGCACGAGCCGGGTCAACGCGCCGCAGATCCGATCGTGGGCGGCCTCGAGCCCGTGCACGGCCGGGGCCGCGTCGGGCAGCGCCTCGGCGAAGAACGGGAAGAAGCACTCCTCCTCGCGGCCGAAGTGGTCGAGGAGCTCGTCGCGCAACACCTCCAGACCGGCGACGAATTCGGCATGCGCCGACTCCGGCGCTCGGGCTCCCTCCGTGATCGCAGCCACGAGCTCCCCCAGCCCCTGGACGCGCGCCGCGAGCGGACCGTGCTCGTCCTCGAGGGCCGCGAGGAGATCCATCGGGGGAGGATGGTAGGGAGGCGAGGCGACCTCGTAAAGCGGCGCGCGGCGATCCAGCTCAGCGCCGCCCTGCCCGACGGCGGCCTTGCGCCAGACCGAGCGCGCCGAGCGCCGCGCCGAGCCACCACGGCCCGGCCGCACCCGTCGGTCCCGGCGCGGCGGCCGCGCAGCCACGATCCTCGCACTCCACCGTGCCGCACTCGGTGGAAAAACCGTTGTACGGCTCGGGATTGCAGGCCCCGACGGCGCGCTCGGGCGGGTAGATGGCGCAGAGGCCCGCGACGTCGTCGTCCGAGAGATCGCTGACCTGGCTGTCCCGGCCGTAGAACGCGAACATGGTGGCGTCCTCGCGTGGCGAGTGATCCAGACCCAGCACGTGCCCGATCTCGTGCGTGGCGATGGCAATGAACTGATCGCGCTGGAGGGCAGTGGACGTGGTGATGCCGTAGGCGGCCGTGTTGACCTCGACGTCGGCGTCGTAGATCTCGCCGGACCTGGTGTCGAAGTGGACCCAGGTCTGGGCGAGGGTGGCCCCACCGTCATCGTAGGGCCAGGCCTCGTCCCGGAAGACCCATACGTTCGCGTTCTGGTCGCATTCGTTGAACTCGACGGCGTCACAGGCGACGCTCGGCAGCCGCACGACCTCGATCGAGGGGGCCGCGCCGGCGCACGTCACGCTGGTCCAGGTCGAGTGGGCCACGTCGAGCACGGCCTCGGCCGAGGCGAGGCTGATGCCCCGCAGCGGCGAGGCGTCCCGCTGCACCGAGAACGAGAGGCAGCGCCGCGGCCAGTAGAGGGGCACGCCCCCGACGGGGCAGCCGAGATCGTCGTCCACGCAGGTCTTCTGGGCCTGGCACGTGTAGGTGCGGCAGTAGGCGTGCGCCGACGACGCAAGCAGCAGCCCCGCCGCACCCGCGCACCACGGGAGCAGGCCCAGCAGTAGGCGCGGCGCGCTAAGCCTCGACAAGGTGGGTTACCTTAGCACCAACGACGACGACAGTGGAACCCAGTCGCCGGCGGGAGGAGCCGCGGGCGGAGCGCGCCGCGCCGGCGCGGTGGAGCAACGTTGACCGAGCCCCGACGCCCGCGCATCCTCCGTTCGTGAGCCCGTTCGAGCTGCGCCTGGCCACTCTGATCCGAGGTAGACGTGCGGCGGCCACGCTCGCGGTCGCGCTGCTCGGTGTCGCGGGCGCGACGGCCTGCGCCCGCGCCGCTCGGGCGCCGGCCCCGAGCGCCAACCTGGCTAACGCCGGGACCGCCACCGCCGCGGGACCCGTCGTGTCCCCAGCCGGCACGGCGGCCGCGGCCGCGAGCGCGGCGGTGCCGACGGATCCGCCCGCAACGCCCCCCCCATCGACGGCGGCCTCGCTCGACGCCTCCGCGCCGTCGGTCGCCTTCCCGCCCGAGCCCGTCACCCCGCCGTTCCCCGCGTCCGCCCAACCGGGCGACGGCCTCTGGACGCCGCTCGGCGAGGCCGCACGGGGCGAGCTGCTCGCCGACGAACCGCGGGTCGCCTACGTGACGACGATCCACCCGCACCGCGTCAGCCGTTTCAAGAAGCTGACGGCGGTGGTGCTCGATCTGACACGGGTGCGCGTCGGCTACGTCCCGGGGCGCGAAGACGTCGCTGACGCCCGGTCCGCGCCCGCCGGCCCGACGTGGGCTCCCGGACTGGTGGCGCCCGCTGACACTCCGCGGCTGGTCGCGATCTTCAATGGTGGGTTCAAGCCGCGACACGGGCGCTGGGGGATGATGGTCGGCGGCACCGAGCTGGTGCCGCCGCGACCCGAGGGCTGCACGGTCGCCGTGCTCGACGACGGCCGCGTCACGATCGGGACCCACACGACGCTGCCGCCGGACCTCGGCGGCGTGGAGAGCTACCGGCAGACGCCGCCCTGTCTCGTCGAAGGCGGCGCCGTCCACCCGAGGCTGGTGGCAAGGGACGAGCGGCCCTGGGGCGGGCACGACCCCAAGGACGTGACCCGGCGTCGATCCGCCCTCGGCGTCGATGCCTCGGGCCTTCGCCTGCTCTACGGCATGGGCGAGGAGCTGGAGCCGAGCGAGCTCGCCACCGCGATGCGCGCGGTGGGCGCCGCCAGCGCAGCCGAGCTCGACATCAACTGGTCGTGGACGCGCTTCCTCCTCGTCGGGCGATCCGGCGCGGCGCCAGCGATCACCTCAACCCTGATCCCGCAGATGGTCCACGAGCGCGGCGCGTACCTCGAGCGGCCCGCGGCTCGTGACTTCTTCACCGTGACGCGGCGCGGGCACGATCCTCCGCCGTGCTCGAGTTGTGGGCCTGGCCCGCGCTAGCCCGGGAGCGAACCGGGACCCGAAGCCCCCGCGCCGGACGGCGGGAGGCAACCAGCGCACCGGGCCGCGCCGCGAGAGTACCAGCGACCGGGGTGGACGGTCGCCCGGAGGGTCGAGTATCTTCCGGCCACCGCCTCCTCAGATGGAGGCGGCTTTCTCCCGGAGAGATCCCATGACACGCTTTTTTGCTCCCTCGCTCGCCATCCTCTCCCTGGCCGCGCTCTCCACGGCGTGCGGCGGCAGCAAGGGGGGCGCCGCCGGCGCTCCCGCGACCAACGGCAAGCCCCTCGACATCGCGCGGTGCCCGGCCGACGCCATGCTCGACGACGGCGAAGACGGCAACAACAAGGTCCTCGAGCGGGGCGGCCGCGGGGGCTACTGGTACACGGCCGCGGACTCCGACGGCACGACGGTCACGCCGCAGGCGGGCGCCATGGGCGGCACCTTCGTCATGACCCAGGGCGGGGCGAACGGGTCCGGTTTCGCCGCCTGCATGAAGGGCAAGATCGCCGAGGGCGGGCCGAGCCCCTTCGCGGTGGTCGGCTTCAACTTCATCGACCCCAAGGACGCCTGGGACGCGAGCCAGTTCGGAGGGATCGCCTTCTGGGCCAGGAAGGCGCCGGGCACGGTCGAGAAGGTGCGCCTCAAGCTGCCCGACGCGAACACCGACCCCCAGGGCGGCGCCTGCCAGCAGTGCTTCAACGACTTCGGCGCTGACTTGATGCTCACCGACGGATGGGTCGAGTACGCGCTCATGTGGCCGGACGCGAAGCAGATGCCGGACTGGGGCAACCCGCGGCCGCCCGCCCTCACGCCCGACAAGCTCTACGGCGTGCAGTGGCAGGTGAACAAGCGGATGGCGGACTTCGACATCTGCGTCGACGACATCGCTTTCGTGGGCTGCGCGCAGTAGCGACTGCTCTCCCCTCGGCGCCGGCGGCGCCCGCGATCCGTGGGTCCCCGCCCCTGGGGGTCGATTCTGCCGTAGCTTTCATTTTCTCGGGAGAGCGGAAGCTCGCGGCGGGGCTCCCCGTGGGCGTTCGGCCGTCCGCGTGGATCCAGGGGTGCGCGAGGCGCCCTCCGCGACTAGGATGCCGCCGGGGTCATCCGTTCCCGGTCGGCGGCTGGTGCGAGCCGCGCCGCCTCGGGGGTGGGCTTTGAGAAAACTGGCGGAGTCGCGCAGGGTTCGCGCTCGCCAAATTGCGAGGAGACAGCAGTGATGAACAGGACGGCTTGGCTAGGTCTGGCGATGGTGCTCGGGATGGCGCTGACGAGCGCCTGCGGCAAGGACGACGACGATCCCTCGGGTGACGACCCCGCGGCCGGCGGCGCTACCACGGGCGGCGCCCGCACCGGCGGCACCACCACGGGCGGCACCCGCACCGGCGGCACCGGCGGCACCGCCACGGGCGGCGCCCGCACCGGCGGCACCTCGAGCGGCGGCGCCGGCGGCGAGGAGGAGGGTGGCGCTCCCGCCACCGGCGGCGTGCAGCCGAGCG
>CAYOLF010000005.1:19966-39304 GCA_964404725.1 uncultured Polyangiaceae bacterium | reverse complement strand
GGCGTGCAGCCGAGCGCTGGCGCCGGCGGTGAGGACGTGGGCGGGGCCCCCGCCACCGGCGGAGCCCAGCCGACGGGTGGAGCCGGCGGGGAAGCGGCCGGCGCGACCAGCACTGCGGGCGCGACCAGCACTGCGGGCGCGACCAGCACCGCGGGCGCGACCGGCACCGCTGGCGCGACCAGCACCGCTGGCGCGACCAGCACCGCTGGCGCCGCCGGCGCGGCTCCGGTGCCCGCCTGCACGGGGACAGCGACGGCCTGTGAGGAACTCGGCGCGCAGGTGTGCGACGACGCGAGCGGCTGCGGCCCCACCGACGTCTGCACCGGCACGGCGGACTGTTCGACGCTCGACAACGAGACGGACTGCGGCGACGTCGACGACTGCACGTGGAGCGCCGGCGAGTGCTCCGGCGACGGAGACTGCGGCTCGCTGGGCGCTACCGCGTGTGGCGGGGTCACGGGCTGCGCCTGGGCGGCTTCCTGCGCGGGCACGCCGCAGGACTGCGACTACGGCAGGCAGGACCGCTGCGAGAACGCGGGCTGCGATTGGGACGAGGTGGAGGCGGTTTGCGGCGGCACGCCAACCCCCTGCGAGGAGCTCACGGCGGGCGCCTGCATGAACGCGACGGGGTGCGACCGCGTGGTCTGCGCGGGCACGGCGACCGCCTGCGAGGAGCTCAGCGACGAGACGGCCTGCGACGCGCAGCCCGGCTGCAACTGGCAGTGATCGGGAGCGCCGTGACGCGGCGCGGCTCGCTGGAGCCGCGCCGCGGCGCGCCGCGGGTGTAGCGGCGGGCGAGGAAGGCGAGTACCCTGCTCGTCCCCTCGCGCGCTCGAGGTGGTGGCGGGCGCGACGCCCGCCCCGACGAGGGGTCCGTCGAGGCCCTCGATGCTTCCCTTGCGCTCTCCGCTCGGCCCGCTGACGGCCCTCCTGCTGCTCGCCGTCGCGGCGAACGCGACGGCGCAGGAGGGGTTTGCGCTCGACCGGTACTCGCCCGCCGAGCGCGGGAGTGACTGGCACGCGAACGACTCGCTCGATCTCCGGGGCCACCTGCGTCCGGCGGCCGGGCTCGTCTTCGACTACGCCCACCAGCCGCTCGTCGCCTACGGCGCCGATGGCCAGGTCGCGCGGGCGGTCGTCGAGACGCAGTTCTTCGCGCACCTGGGCGGCGCGCTGATCCTGGCCGAGCGACTGCGGCTCGGCCTCAACGTGCCGCTGCTCCTCCAGAGCTCGGGAGAGCCGGTGGTCACCGCCGACGGGCGCTTCGCGACCGAGGGGGGGGTCGCCCTCGGTGATCCTCGCCTGTCCGGCGACGTGCGGGTGCTGGGCCGCTACGAGCGCGCGTTCTCCCTCGCCGTCGGCATCGAGGCGTTCCTCCCGCTCGGCAGCCAGGACGCCTACGCCTCGGACGGCACCCTCCGGCTCTTGCCGCGGCTGCTGGCCGCCGGGGACGTCGGTCCCCTCGCCTACGCCGCGCGCCTCGGCGTGCACGTTCGCCCCCACGACGCCCGCTTCGCCGACACCGAGCTCGGCCACGAGCTGGCGTTCGCCGCCGCCGCCGGGCTCCGCCTGGCGGGGGGCGACCTGCTGCTCGGGCCCGAGCTCATCGGCTCGAAGCGCCTGTCCGGGGGAGCGGCGAGCACCCCCGTCGAGCTGTTGCTCGGCGGCAAGGTCACGCTGGCGGACGACTTCCGGCTTGGCCTCGCCGGAGGACCCGGCCTGACGCAGGGGTTCGGCAGCCCCGACGTGCGCGTGGTCGCCTCCCTCGAGTGGTTCCCGGCGGTCACCGCCGAGCGCGACCGCGACGGCGACGGTGTCGTCGATCCGGAGGATCGTTGTCCGGGACGTCCGGCGGGCGCCACACCCGATCCGGCCCGCCCCGGCTGCCCGGCGGCGGACGGCGATGGTGACGGGATCGCCGATCCCCTCGACGCCTGCCCCGAAGCACCCGGCGTGGCCGACGCCGACCCCGCCCGACATGGCTGCCCGGCGGCACCACCGCCCGCGCCACGCCCCCCGCCGGACTCGGACGGCGACGGGATCCCCGACCCCGACGATGCTTGCCCACTGGAGCCGGGCGTGCGTCAGGAGACGCCCGCCACCAACGGCTGCCCCCGCGCGCGCCTGGAGGCGGAGACGGGGCAGATCCGGATCCTGCAGCGCATCGAGTTCGAGTACAAGAAGGCGAACCTCACCTTCGCGAGCGTCCCAGTGCTGGAGGCCGTCGCGGCGATCCTGCGCGAGCACCCGGAGCTCACCAAGGTCGAGATCCAGGGCCACACCGACGATATCGGTCCGGACGACTACAACCTCGAGCTGAGCCGCGCGCGCGCGAGCTCGGTCGTGATCTGGCTCGTGGCGCACGGGATCGCGGGCACCCGGCTCACGTCGGTCGGCTACGGGGAGACGCGGCCGCTCGACCCGAACGACACCGAGGTGGGTCGCCAGGTGAACCGCCGCGTCGAGTTCCACATCCTCGAGAGCGTGCCGAGCGTCCCCCCGGCGGGTGGGAGCGAGTCACACACGCCCCCGCCGACGGGGGCCGCGCCGACCGGCACGACGGCGCCCGCCACAGGTGACCCGGCGGCGCCGCTGGCACCCAATGCGCCCGCGGCGAACCCCGATGAGCCCGCGCGCGGACTGGACCGTTGACGCCCCGCGGCCCGGCGGAGCTTGCCCTCGCCGTCCCAACGGGTCACGCCATGAGGATTGGATCGGGAAGGAGTGGCTGATGCGTCGTGCTAGCTCGCTCGCTGGACGGGTGGGGTTCCTGCTCCTCGCACTCGGGGGGACGGCCGCTGCCGAGCCGGAACTCGCGCTGCAGCGGTTGCAGCGCGGTGGGTTCCTGCTCCTCGGCAACACGCTCGGGTTCGACTGCTCGTCGCTGACGCAGGCTGCCTTCGAGGGCGACCCCGGACCCGTGCCGACGCCGCTCTCCGGCACCGCGAACTGCGCGGCCGCCTACGAGGACGCCGACGCCGAGCGTGCCGGCGCCGACGACTCCGCGCTCGACCTGTACTGGACTCGCGTCGACGGTGTCGTCGCCGCCACCGCGATCGAGGAGCCGGCAACGGCCGAGAGCGGCGCCGCGCTGGTGCTCCCCGCGGGGAGCCGCGTCACCGCCGCCCGCCTGTACTGGGTGGGCTACCTGCCCCGCGAAGCGGAGAGCGCCCCGCTCGCCGCCGACGAAGAGGTCGGCCTCCGCGCGCCGGGCATGAGCGCCACCGAGCCCCCGGAGGCGATCCGGGCCGAGCGGACCTGGACGGCCACGCGCTGCCAGAACGAGCCCGAGGGCTGCGCCGACGCGGCGGCGGTCGCCGACGGCTACTATTACCAAGGCACCGCCGACGTCACCTCCTTGGTGCAGGCTCAAGGCCCCGGCGTTTACTCCGTGACGGGCGTCGACGCCGTCGCCGAAGTCCTCGGCGAGGAGGCGGCGGCGGTCGCGGGGTGGTGGATGGTCGTCCTGCACGAGCCGACCGGTGACGCGGCCGGTGAGGTCTTCGACATCCGCGTCCACCATGGGCTCGACATGATCGGCCACGACGCCGCGGTGCGGGACGAGGGGATCACCGTGGCCCTCCCCGACCCAGCCCTCCGCGAGAGCGGGATGCCCGGCGCACGACTCGGCGTCGTGGGCTACGACGGCGACGCCTGGATCGGCGGCGACGCGGTCCTGGTCGACGGCGCCGCGCTCCCCAATGGCAGCGGCAATACCGCCAACTTCTTCGACTCCTCGCGCACCATCGACGGCGAGCCGAGCAGCGCGACCGGGGACTTCCCGCGCCTCAGCGGCGCGGCACGGAGCCTGGCGGGGCTCGACCTCGACGTGGTGTCCCTCCCTGCCGCCGCGAGCGGCGCGGACGCCCCGTCCGTCCGGCTGATCTCCGAGTACGAGCGCTACCTCGTCGGCGGGGTGGTGACGGCGACGCCGGCGACAGCGCCGGTGCTGGTGGTGACGCTGGCGGTGGAGCCGGCGGAGGGCGGCGAATTCGTCGCGGGCGGCACCGTGCGCTACGAGCTCATCGTCACCAACGTCGGCAACGCGCCGGCTAGCGAGATCGTCCTCTTCGAGGATCACGCGACGCAGCTCTCGATCGACCTGGAGTCAGTGCAGGTGTCGGGGAGCGGCGGCGCCGGCGACGCCGAGGTGACGGCCGAGGCGGCCGGGCTCATCTTGCGTGCTGGCCCGAGCTCCGGCTCCGTCAACGGCGCCTTACCCCCGGGGACGAGCCTCACGGTGACCTACAAGGCCCTGGTGGATCCGGCCCTGGCGGGCTGCGAAGCGAGCCCATGTCCTGTCACGAGCCGGTTCACCGTCCAGTACCCGGGCACGGCCACCGACACCCCGACGGAGATCGAAAGCGACGATCCCGCGACCATACCCGTGGACCCCACGACGTTCTTCGTCGAGATCCCCTGCGTCGGGGACGAGGACTGCTCGAGCGCGCGGCCCATCTGTTTCGACGGAGCCTGCGTCGAGTGCGTCTCCGACGACGACTGCACCGACCCCGCTGCGCCTGTCTGTGACGCCGAGCTGCTCGCCTGCGTCTGCCCCAAGGGGACGACCTGTGACGAGGCGGGGGGGTTGGACGCGGACGCGGACGGCCTCACCGACGCCCGCGAACGGGAGCTCGGTTCGGATCCGGAGGACGCCGACACCGACGACGACGGCGTCCTCGACGGCGACGAGCCGGGTTTCGACCACGACAGCGACGGCGACGGCCTCATCGGTGTCCTCGACCCCGACTCCGACGACGACGCCCTGTTCGACGGGACGGAGCTGGGGCTCGACTGCTCGCACCCGGACACGGACACGGACGCGGGCCACTGCGTGGCGGACGCGGATCCCGAGACGACGACCGACCCTTGCGTCGCGGACACGGACGGCGGCGGCGCCACCGACGGCTCGGAGGACTTCAGCCTCGACGGCAAGGTGGACAAGGACGAGACCGACCCGAACGACCCCGACGACGACGTCGATCAGCCCGACTCCGACGGCGACGGCCTCAGCGACGAGCTCGAGTGCAAGCTCGGCTCCGACGCGCAGGACGCGGACACCGACGACGACGGGGTCCCGGACGGGCGCGAGCCGAACCCCACGCTCGACGTGGATGGCGATGGATTGGCTTCGGTGCTGGACGTGGACAGCGACAACGACGGGCTCCTCGACGGGACCGAACTCGGCTTCGGTTGCGACGGCGAGGGCACTGACCTGGAAGCCGGCCACTGCCGCCCGGACGCCGACGCGGGGGCCACGACGACGTCACCGCTCCTCGCGGACACGGACGACGGCGGCCTCTCCGACGCCTCCGAGGACTGGGACCTCGACGGCGTCATCGACGGCGGTGAGACCGATCCGAACGATCCGAGCGACGACGGCGAGCTCGAGGACTCGGACGGGGACGGCCTCTCCGACGCGCTGGAGGAGTCCATCGGCAGCGATCCCGACGACGCGGACACTGACGACGACGGCGTCCTCGACGGCGACGAGCCGAACCCGACCGACGACCTCGACGGCGACGGGCTCATCGCGGTGCTCGACGTCGACTCCGACGACGACCTGCTCCTCGACGGCGTCGAGCTCGGGACCGCCTGCGACGATCCCGACACCGACCGCGATGTATGCCGGATCGACGCCGACCTGGGCGCGACCGTGACCTCGCCGCTCCTGGCCGACACGAACGGGGACGGCGTGGCCGACGGGTACGCCGACGTTGACGGCAACGGCCTCATCGACGCGACGGACGAGCTCTACTACGAGGCCGAGATCCGGGGCGGCGGCTGCCAGTGCAGCGTACCTGGCCCGACCGGGCGCGGCTCGCCGTGGGCGCTCGTGGGGCTGATCGGCCTGGCGCTGGCCACCCACCGCCGCCGCCGCTGAGTGGGGCGGCCCACCGACGGTGACGGAGCGACGAGGCTCCGTCACAGCAGCCGGCAGACGCCGATCACGCCAATGTCGCCGACGTGGAGGCGGGTACAGACCCCGCTCGGGCAAACAGCAGCGTCCGCCGCAGGATCGCAGCGCGGCGAGCAGATCCCATTGCTCCCACCCTCGGGCGTGTAGCAGAAATGGCCGTGCGGACAGTCCGGTTCGCCGGCCCGGAGCTCGCAGGCCTCGCCGACGTCAGCGGCGTCACCCGGTACCGGCAGGCACGTGAAGGCCTCCTGCGGTCGATCGGGCCAGCAGCTCTCCGATGGAGCGCAGGCGTCCACCGAGTTCTCGCAGGTCCCCGTGTCATCGAAGGCGGGACCGCAGCCCCCGAGGGAAGGCCCCGAGGTCCCCACGGCAAGGAGCGCCGCCAGGCCCCAACCAGACCGAAACCAGGTCCGCCCCCACCACCGCGATCCGCCGCCGAAACCTGGTCGCGCCATCCGTCGCCTCCCGGCCATGGTACACGAATCGCATCAGCGGCGAAGCGTGACGACCGCCGTCTCACGGGCCGAAACCGAGCGGCACCCCGAGCTCGACGGCCAAGGCGAAGATCCCGGCGACGGCCTGCTGCATCGAGCTCCCGAAGGCCACCAGCCCCTCCTCGTGGCCAGCCATCGCGAGCAGCCCTCGGACCCGCGCGCCACCGTCGCCGAGGAGCCGCGCCACCTCGCCGGCCATCGCCGGGGTGCCGTAGGGCACCGCGGCGCGGGTGGTGGGGACGCGGCCGAGCGCGCGGCGCCAGAGCTCTCCGTGGTGGACGTGCGCGACGGCACGAACCTCGGGGGCCAGCCGGTAGATCACCGCGTGGGTCATCGACTCGCTCGACGGCACCACCGGGCCACGAGACACGACACGGTTGTCACGCTCGTCGCTCGCGACGACCTGCGTGTACTGTTCCGCGTCGAGGTGCGGCCAGGCTCCGGTGCCGGTGCCGGTGATGACGAAGCCCGTGCCCACGCGCACGCTCAGGTTGCCGTAACCGACCCCGCTCGGGGTGGCACCGACCAACCCAGCGGCGTGGAGGCGCTCACGCTGGCGCTCGATCTCCGCGACCGGGGCCGCGTCAGGGGACGGGCCCCACTCGTGCCGGGAGTCGAACTTGACGACCCCCTCGTCGGAGGGCCGAGCCGGCTCCGCCTCGCGCCCAGCCCCCGAGCCACGAGCCCCCGGGGAACCAGCCCCCGGAGCCACCGTCACGCGCCTATCGGCTCCCTCGCTGCGCCATGAGGTCGAGGTCCTCGCGCAGGCTCTGCAGGTCCTCCTCGTGCTCGACCTCTTGCTCGAGGATGGTGAGGGCCATGTTGTAGGTGACCATGTCCTTGTCCTTGGTGGCGTCCATCAGCGCCTTGTAGGTCGTGATGGCGCATTGCTCGCCAGCGATGTTCTGGTCGAGCAGCACCTCCACGTAGGGATCCTCCGGAGCGTCGTACGGGCAGGGGCTCAGCTTGCTCCAGGCCTCGGGGGTGAGGACGGGGGTGCCGCCCAGCTGGATGATCCGGTTGGAAAGCAGCAGGGCGTGGCTCAGCTCCTCGGTGGCGTGCAGGTTGAGCTCCGCCGCCACGGCGTCCTTCATCGGTCCCTTGATGAGCTTGGCGCCGAGCCAGTACTGGTAGTAGGCGAGCCATTCGCTCGCATAGGCCTGGTTTAGCAGCTCGAGCAGGTGGTTGACGTCGATGCCGACGATCTCTCTTCCCTTGGTTCCCATTGGCTCTCCCGTGCAGCGGCCCTCACCGGGCCGCGTCGTCGGCACCAGCTCTAGCACGAACCCACCCGCCGCTGGCGCCCGAATGGGGCCCGGAGCCGCTCCTCGCCGCGTGTTGGGGCACGCAATACCCGGGGGCCGCGGGCGTCGGCGCGGTCCCCATGCGTGCATATTCAAGAAATGACGGTGCTTCCGGCGCCGGATTGACCGGTCGACTCCGCCGCGGGATCCTGGTCCCGTCGGTATGGCGCTCACCCCTTCAGCCGCCGGGAGGCGTCCCGCGCCGTGCGCGCGGCGCTGGTGGATCGGGATCATCGCCCCGCTCCTCTCCACGTTGAATCCAGCCTGCGACCGCTCCGCCGCCCCCCCCAGCGGGAGCGCCCCGGCCGCGACGCCAGCTCCGGCGCCCTCGGGGACCGCCGCCGCCACGGCCCGACCGATCGTCGGAGGAGGGAGCATCGACATCGCTGGGGTTAACAACGTTCGCGCCATCGGAGCCTTGGAGGCCCAGGGGGGGCGGCACCTCAGGCCCCAACGACTGCTCCGCTCGGGGCATCTGGGGCTGCTCAACGAGGAGGGCTACGCGAAGCTCGTCGAGCTCGGGATCGCCTCCGTCGTCGACCTCCGATCGCTGCGCGAGGGGAAGGCCGCGCCGGACGCGCCCTGGGTCAAGCGGGGTACGCGCCACCTCACCCTCGACCTGCCCGAGGTCCTCCCCGCGGACGCGGCATCGTTCCTTCGCATGCTGGACGCGCTGGAGCCCAAGCTCGGTCGGCTCTTCGCCCACCTCGGCTCCCCAGGCGCGCTGCCCGTCCTCATCCACTGCGGCTCCGGGAAGGGGCGGGCGTGCGTGGGCGTGGCCGTGATCCTCCTCGCGCTCGGGGTGTCGCCGGCGGATGTGGCCCGGGATTTTGCCGAGAATCAGACGGACGCGGCCGATCCTCACCTGCTCGACGGCCTGTTCGCGCGGGTGAACGAGGCGGGCGGAGTCGAGCCGTACCTGGCACGGCACTCCGTCTCTCCATCCGACCTCGAGCGGCTCCGGTCACAGGCGCTGGAGTGATCTCCGCTGCGGCGACGTCGGGCCGAGCAGGCTCGGCGCCGTACCACCGGGGAGCGTCTCCTCGCGCGGACCGGCACCTCGAACGGCTGCGTCAGCCACGCCGCGCTCTGAGAGCGTCCGCGGAAACCTCGAGCCGGGCCGCAGCCGTCTGGGAGGGGGCGTGAACGCCCGTTGCTCCCGTGAGCCTGGATTCCTGCGCTGCGCGACGAGGGGCCGCGCCCACCTGCGGGAACCTCGCGACGCCACCGCGAAGGGGGTCCGCAGGCCTCGACCGCCGGGATCGGGGAGACTCCTGACGGGAATGGGAGGGTGTGTCCGACTGAGCCAAGGAGCGACCTTCGAGCACAGGGTCGTGCTAGATACTCACCGGGGTCGGCGCCGGAGGTGATCGATGTCCGTGCTGAACAATCCAGGGTCGTCGGGCCTGGTGTTTTCCTCGCTCGCCACATTTTTGCTGCTGGCCTGTTCGGAGCCGGCGACCCCCGAAGTCCCGTCGGGGGATACCACCTCGCCGAGCGCGAGCGGGGGTTCCGACCCGGCGACGGCCACGGGGGGCGCCCCGACCCAGCCGGCCGGCACCGGAGGCACCTACCTGGTCACCAAGACCGACTGCGGGATGTGCGAGACGGGCACGTTCTGCAGCGTCGGGCTCGAGTGCATCCCCGCCGGAACCTGCCTCGCCGATGCGGACTGCGCCGGCGGCAAGCAGTGCGATCCGTACGGCATCTGCGTGACGGGCGGTGAGTGCGGCGCCTCGGAGTTCGATCTCACCAGCGTCCCACCGAATTTGCTCCTGGTGCTCGACCGGTCCTGCTCGATGACGCAGGGACGCACCAACCTGGAGGACGTTTCGGCGACCAAGTGGGTGCCCGTCATCGACGCGATGGTCCAGGTCACTACGGCGCTCAACGCGGAGATCCGCTTCGGGCTGGAGGTCTTCCCGGACGGGCTGAGCGAAGAGAGCGAATGCCTGCAGAACCCGTCTGGAGAGATCACCGTCCCCGTCGGCCCCGACGGCGGCGTGCAGGTCGCCGCGACGCTACAGGCCGCGCGCACCGACACGACCCACCCCATCTACCCGGGGGAGCCGTGCCAGACGAACACCTGGGCAGCCCTGGTCCAGGCTTCTCAGCAGGCCGCGCTCGCCGATCCCGAGCGGACGAGCTACGTCGTCCTGATCACCGACGGCGAGCCCTACTGCAGCGATCGCTCCCAGCGGAGCGAGGCCGACGACGGACTGATCAACGAGGTCATCGCCGACCTCGCGGCGCGCGGCGTCCCGACCTTCGTGGTGGGCTTCGGGGACGTGGCCGACGTCGATCCCGAGGCGCTGGCCCGCTACGCCGTCAGCGGTGGCACCGCCTCCTCCGACAAGCCCTACTACGACGCGGCCGACGGCGCGCAGTTGCTCACGGCGCTCCAGGACATCGCCAGCGCCATCGTCGACTGCGACTTCTCCCTCGGTGAGACGCCGCCGACCGACGACCTGTACGTCTTCTTCGACGACGTCACCCAGATCGCGCGCGACCCGACCCACGTCGAGGGGTGGGACTACGACCCGGCGACGAACTCCCTGGCGTTCTTCGGCCAGGCCTGTCAGATGCTGCAGAGCGATCAGATCGTCGACATCGACGTGGTCTACGGCTGCCCCGCGCCCAAGCTCGAGTAGGTCCGGCACGCCGCACGCCGGTGAGCCCCGGGGCACCCGTGCTCGCTCGGGGTCGAGGTCCCGGTCGGCGCGCGTCTCGGGACCGCGCCCTTGCCGCGGATCCGAGCGCCGTCTACAGCGTGACCGTCGCCGCTTGCCGAACCCCCTCGCGGGACGAATATTGGCCGCGACCCGCCCCCATTTGACCGCGACGGGAGCCCTTCGAGCCGCGCGGCGTGGCCCGCCTCCCGGCCGGTGGCGAGGGCCGTGACGGTCGCGTAACCTTTCGGTCATCAAACGGATCCTTGCGGCCGCGCTGGGGCAGGTGCTGGCCGAGAACACTGCAGATCGATGCAGAACCGACGACGACGGCAGCCGGAGGCGATGGCCTCCGCGGTGGGCGTGCTCCTGGTAGTGGTGACCCTGCTCGGCGGAGCAAGCGGCTGCGCCGCGGGTAGCGGCGACTCACCGCTTCCGGGCGACGGCACCGGCACGAGCACCGACGTCAACACGGTCCCGGGGCTCGTGCCCCCGTACATTCCCGGCCTAGTCCCCCAGGAGCCCGACTGCGAGGGAGGCATCGACGTCACCATCCGCAAGCTCGGCTACCCCTTCGCCGCCGACGACGCGGACCCCGCGCTCGACGACGAGTGCGCCGAGACGCTCGACTGGACGGCGCCGCCGGTCGCCGAGATCCCGGAGCCCGATCCGCCCCCGGCGACGGAGACCTTCGCGTGCCCGGCGGGGTCGACGCGCCTGCACGTCCGCGACGTCTGGTCGAGCCTGGCGTCGCCCACCCTGAACCGCTTCTCCGACCGCCCGGTGACCGTGCAGGTGGTGGACGTGACCGGCCAGGTGATGACAGGGAGCCAGTTCGGCGCCCGAGTGGAGTCGGTGGGCTGCGACTGGTACTCGGTCTGCCTGCCGCCGGAACTCACGCGGTTCGGCCTCACCGCCGTCGGGCCCGGCGAGTGCGCAACCGATCAGGGCGTCTCGGGCACCTTCGACCTCGACGAACTCGCCGGCGCGAGCGACGTCTGGGTCGACTTCGTGGGCCCGACCCTCACCAGCAACGAGTACGGCTACTACGGAGGGACCGTGGTGGTGGGCCCCGCCGGCTTCCGCGTCACCGCGACGCGGGCGGACGTCGAGGCGCTGCTCTGCCCCCCTGGTGACCCGCCGACGGCGACACCCACCGGCTACACCAAACTCCACGTCCGCTGGATCTGGGGCGATCCGACGGAGACGGGCTACCCGGGAACGGCCTGCGGCGAGACGATCCTCGGCGTCTCGACGCCACCCTACCCTTCGTCGCTGTCGCTGAAGGTGAACGGCGGCAACTGCACCATCCCCGCCACGCTAGAGTTCCAGAACGGCGACTGTCCCTGGTACTCGGCGCTGATCCCCGACGACCAGTGGACGGGCACGGTCCAGGTCATCTATGGCAAGGACGGCCCCGGGGGGCTCTCCTCCCCGCCGGTCGATCTGCCCCCGCGCGACCACGACGAGTTCTGGCTCGCCTACACGGGCGCTCCCGACAACCTGTCGTCCCAGGGCACCCCCTGCAACAACTTCTCGAACCGGAAGAACGTCTACGTCTTCTTCCCCGGCAATCCCGGCCCCGGCTACACCAACTGCGGCGGCGAGGGCGACGTGGTGGTGGATCCCTGTAACCCCCCGGTCCCCACTGGCTACCAGACGGTGCACGTGCGCTACATCTGGGCAGGGCAGAAGACCTTCACCTTCTTCCCGCGCCCGGATCTGATGCCGACCTGGATCGTGTTCGAGGTCAACGGCGGCGGCGGGGACAAGGACATCATCTGCTTCCGCGAGGCCGATCGCCCCTGGTACAACTGCCCCGTCCCCGACGCGGAGTTCTTCCCCGGCGCCACCTGGCGGCTGGTCGACAAGACGCACACGCCGGAGTGGAACACCGTGATGCCGCGGGACAACTTCCCCGCGACCCCCGGCGAGTACTGGCTCCGCTGGAATTACGGCAAGCCCGACATCCCGCTCGAGCCGACGTTGACGGAGAACGCCGCCAACGGTCCGCTCACCAACCCGGAGCAGTTCAAGTTCTACGACTACTACCCCGACGGCACCAACGGCGACTGGAGCGCCACCGCCGACTGGAACGACGAGGCCTGCGCCCCCAAGCCTCCCCCCACCCCGCCCGCCGTCGGCTTCGGCGGCTGGTTCCCCTACGACGAGACGAACTACGCCTACCCGTTCGGCTCCTCGCTGGCCCGGGTCTACGAGCGGTCCGACGAGGTCCAGTCGCTCCTGAACGCCTTCGTGCACGAGCGCTACGTCTACTGGCGCGATAAGTACGTCGAGCCCGCCGCGCTCGCCTGCGATCCGGACACGGCGCGGGTGAAGACCAACATCGGCATGACCGTGAGCGAGGGGCAGGGCTACGGCATCGCCATGGCCGCGGCCATCGGCGACCAGCCGACCTTCGAGCAGCTCTGGCGCTTCACCCGGCACTACCTCTCGCAGAGCGCGGACAAATACTGCGGCGGGCTGATGGGCTGGAACTGGGACGACGCCAGCCCTTGCATGCCGCTCGACACGCCGGCCACCCCGGGGGAGTCCTCGGGCAACCAGGACAGCGCGTTCGACGGCGACGTCGACATCGCCATCGGGCTCGTCTTCGCCGCCCGCCAGTGGCCCGAGTACGTCCCGGCGGCGCTCGGCTGGCTGCTCAAGATGGAGTGCGAGGTCAACACCGCCTACGACGGGGTCTTCCACTACCCGACGCCCGGCGACACCTTCGACAAGAACTGCGGCGAGTACCCCGGCAAGCCCTGCTCGTACACGCCGGGCAACGACGGGCGGGTCAACCTCTCGTACTACCCGCCGGGGTATTTCCGGGTGTTCGGCGACTTCCTCGCCGCCCACCTCGATCCGGCCACTCACTCCGACGCCGAGCGCGCCGAGCATCGCCAGTTCTGGTACCGCACGGCGGAGACGGTCTACGAGCTGTTCGAGCGTTGTTACCAGGATCCAGCCATCGATCCCGGCCTGGTCAACGACTGGGGACGGTACTCGGCGCCCTGCAGCGAGGGCGGCAATAACTACGACTGGCCGCGCTCGCTCTGGCGCACCAGCATCGACGCTGCCTGGTTCGGCAACCGCACCGATCTGCCGGAGAACCAGCCGAACACCTCGCTCGGATTCCCGGGCAAGACCCGGATGCAGGCCAAGATCGAGGCGATCCAGGGGTTCTTTGCCGACTTCTACCTGAACAACCCGCCCGAGCCGAACGCCAACCGCTTCAGCACGCTCTGCGACGGCCTCCGCCCAGACGGCGCGGTCACCAGCTGCGACCCCGCCCTCGGCCACAACTCGAACTTCGTGAACAACCCGCTGACGGCCTTCGTGGCGGTGTGGGACAACGGGGGCGAAACCACGCCGGCGATCCGCCGCGAGGCCCTGGAGGAGTCGGTTTCCACCGCGGTGATCAACGACCGGTACTTCCAGGAGTCGCTCGGCGTCTACTCGCTGCTCTTCGTCACCGGCAACTTCCCGAACCCGCTCGAGGTCCCCTGACGCGGCGCGCCCGGAGCGCGCCGACGACGCCGGTCCGCGTCGCCAGCTAGCGCCGCGCTACCGCGGCGTGCCCCAGCGCGGCCCGAACACGAACTCGGCCTGGGGGCGGCGCTGGCGGGGCGCCGTCTCCCGCGCCCGGAGATCATCGGGGAGCCCCCCGGGATCGCCGGGGTGACCGAGCGCGATGGCCGTCACCACGTCGAGGTCGGCCGGGATCCCCGCCGCGGCGCGCGCGCGCTCGGCGTCGAAGCCGCCCATCTGGTGCACGCGCAGGCCGCGCGCGGTCGCCTCGACGGAGAGCCACGCCACCGCCTGGCCGAGATCGTAGCGGGCGTGCAGGTTCGGCTTGCCCTCGCCGCGCGTCGGCTCCGTCACCGCGAAGACCAGCACGGGCGCGGCCCGAGCCCAGCGCTGGTTGCCCTCCGCGAGCGCGCCGACGAAGGCCGCGTGGGTCTCCGGCTCGGCCGCTGTCGCCACCACGAAGCGCCAGGGCTGGCCGTTGGACGCCGAGGGGGCCCACCGCGCAGCCTCGAACAGCGACCGCAACGCATCCGGGTCGACCGGACGCGCCGCGAACGCGCAGGGGCTGAAGCGCCGGGCGACGAGCTCGTGGACGGGGTGGGCGGCGGGGGCGGGCTTCTCCATGAGATGCTCCTGCAAGGGGTCAGGCGGGACCGGGAACGGGGCGTGGCGATCCCGCGCACCGGGCGCGGCGTCGGGCCGCGCCGACGGTCACGGTGTCCCTTCCGCCGCGTCGCCGTCGCCCGGCGGCGGGGAGGACCCGGCCGCCGACCGTTGCGCGACGAGCTCTCGCGCGGACTCGACCCAGCCGTCCCGCTCGATGCGCTTGAGGGGGACTCCGACCAGCTCGGCGAGTGGGGCGAGATCGTCGGGACCGAGCTCGGCGAGCTGGTGAAAGGAGGTGATCCCGAGCGCGACCAGCTTGGCGGCGAGCTTGGGGCCGATCCCCTTGACGGCCTGCAGGTCGTCGGCGCCGGCCTGGGGCGCTGCGACGGACGCCGCGGCGAGCGCCGCCGCGAGCTTCTCGCGGAGGCCCGCGATGGTGCGCTCGGCGACCGCGAGCGCGGTCGCCTGCTCGGCGCGCGCCACCGCCACGGACTGGTCGAGCGCGGCGGCGCCATTGGTCACGGCCGAGCGCAGCTCGGCGATCGTGCGCTCGGCCTCGGCGAGCGCGGCCGAGCGCCGAGCGAGCTCCCCCTCGAGCTCGGCCACGCGCACGTTCGCGGCCTCGGCGGCCGCGCAGAGGGCCGCGAACTCTGCCTCGAGCGCGCCCCCCTCCCGCGAGGTGATCTGGGGTGCCGACGGCGGTCCCGGCGATCGCTCGGATGGCGACGGCGCCGCGACGACCGCTCCCGGGCGCGTCGCCGCCCCGGCGGGCTGCGCCTGGGGCTCGGCCTCGTCCGATTCGCCCCAGCCACCGTCCAGCTCGTGGAGCTCGGGCGGCGGTGGCAGGCTCGCCAGCCGTGGGGGACCGGATTTGGGCAAGCCCCCGCCGCCGAGCGGCGAGCGCGCGGAGGCTGGAACCCCGGGGGGCGGGATCGGGGTCGCAGGCGGCGCTGCGCTCATCGGGTCAGCGGGGCCTCGGCCGGTCTTCGATTCGTCCATCACCCTCCAAACGCCGGGTCGTCCGACCAACGGTCCAACAGCCCAACAGCCGGCGCAAGGGGATCTATCACGGAATTCTCGGGACCGGCGCGACGGCCGCGCGCCGCGGCTAGCCCCGGCCGAGCGTTCCCAACGCCACCGCCGCGTGCATCGCCACCCCGGCCGCCAGCGCCCCCTCGTCGAGGATCATGCGCGGCGAGTGGAGCGGCTCGACGGCCTCCGGCGCGACCCCGGGCGGTCGCGTGCCCAGGAACGCCATCGCCCCCGGGACCCGCGCGAGCAGGTGGGAGAAGTCCTCGGACACCAGCCAGGGGTGGGGCAGCTCGACGGCGCGCTCGGGGCCCAGGACCGCCGCCGCGAGGGCCAGCACCTCGCGCGCCACCGACGGCTCGTTCACCGTCTCCGGATACGACTGGAGGATCTCCGCGGTCGCCGTGAGCTCGTGGGCGGCGGCGACGTGCCGAGCGATCCGCTCGAGCGCCTCCAGTACGGCGCGCCGCGCCGCTGGCGTGACCGTGCGAACGGAGCCCTCGATCTCGGCGCGATCCGGGATCACGTTGCGGGTGGCGCCGGCGGCGATCCGCGCCACGGTGACCACCACGGGCTCGAAGGCGTCGATCCGCCGCGCCACGTGGGTCTGGATCGCCTGCACGACGGCGCAGGCGACCGGGACCGGGTCGAGCGTCAGGTGCGGCGCGGAGGCGTGCCCCCCGCGCCCCTCGACGACGACCCGAAACCCGTCCACGGCCGCCATCAGCGGCCCTGGGCGGGTCGCGATCACCCCGCTCGGCAGGGTAGGCATCTGGTGGAGCGCGAACGCGAGCCGGACGTCGCCGGCGACGCTCGGCTCGAGCAGGCCCTCGTCGAGCATGCGGCGCGCACCGTCGTGCCCCTCCTCGCCGGGCTGGAACACGAACAGCACGCTCCCCGCGAGCTGCTCCTGCCGCGCCGCGAGCAGCCGCGCCGCGCCCACCAGCATCGCCATGTGCGCGTCGTGGCCGCAGAGGTGCGCGGCCTCGGGCCGCTCCGACGCGAAGGGCAGCCCCGTCGCCTCCGCGAACGGGAGCGCGTCCATGTCGGCGCGCAGCAGCACGGTCGGCCCCGGCCGGGCCCCGTGAAGGCGCGCGACGACCGAGCGGAGCCCCCTCCCGGTGTGGACGACGAGCCCGAGCGGCGCCAGCGACTCGAGCAGGACGGCCTGCGTCTCGGGTAGCTCGAGCCCCACCTCGGGGCAGCGGTGCAGGCGCCGCCGGAGCTCGACCACCTCGACCGCCAGCGCGCGTGCCTGCTCGAGGAGCCCGTCCGTGAACATGGCGCGCGAGTGTACCGTCGCCGGGTCGTCGCGCCAGCCCGCCGGCGGGGCCCGCGTCACTCGTCCACGATCGGCTCCTCGAGGCAGGTCGGGGAGCACCCGTCTCCGGACCAGGAGTTGCCGTCGTCGCATTGCTCGGGTCCGACCTGGACGAAGCCGTCTCCGCAGCGCGGGCCGAGCAGGCAGCCGGGCGCGCACTCGCCGTAGCCGCCGTCGTTGTCGACGTCGTCGCACTGTTCCCCCAGCGCACGGTCGACGACGCCGTCGCCACAGGGGAGGTCGAGCTGGCAGGTCGCGCCACAGCCGTCGCCCCCCTCGACGTTGCCGTCGTCGCAGAACTCGCCCCACTCCTGGTCCGCCCAGCCGTCACCGCAGCGCGGGCCGAGCTCGCAGCCCGGAGCGCAGCGATTGTGGCCGCCGAGGTTGAGGCCGTCGTCGCACTCCTCGGAGCCGTTCGGGATCCCGTCACCGCAGAACGGCGCGAGCTGACAGGTTGTGGTGCAGCCGCCATAGCGCCCGTCATTGACGCCGTCGTCACAGCGCTCGCCGTATTCGGAGTCCACCCGACCGTCCCCGCAGCGCGCCGGGGCGCCGCACCAGGGTGCGCAACCCTCCGAGCCGTACCCACCGACGTTCTCCCCGTCGTCGCAGGTCTCCGGCGGCTGGATGGCGCCGTCGCCACAGGTGGCCGGGATCTCCGGCTCGACATGCTCGACGCAGGCCGCGCCAGGCTCGGGGCAATCCCAGCCCAACTGAAGCGAGCAATCCGCCGCACAGCCGTCGCCATCGAACTCGTTGCCGTCGTCGCAGCTCTCCCCGAGCCCCGGCGTCACGACGCCGTCACCGCAGCGCGGCAGCCGCAGGCAGGGCGAGTCGACGACGGGACAGGCCCAGCCCTCCTCCGTCACGCAGTCGGCGTCGCAACCGTCGCCCGCCGCCGTGTTGCCGTCCTCGCAGTCCTCTCCGATCCTGGGGGTCACCACGTCGTCCCCGCAGTACGCCACCCGCTCGCAGGGCTGCCCCGGCTGGGTGCAGACGAAGCCGCGCTCGATCTCGAGGCAGTCGGCGGTGCAGCCGTCCCCGTCCTCCGCGTTGTCGTCGTCGCAGACCTCGCTCGCGTCGACGCGGCCGTCGCCGCACAGGACCGCAATGACGCAGATCTCACCCGGCGGGCACCAACTCGACTCGATCTCACAGCTCGCGCTGCAGCCGTCGCCGGACGTGCGGTTGCCGTCGTCGCACTGCTCGTCACCCCCCACATCCCAGTCACCGCAGTCGACGGGGCCGGTGCCGCCGGTCACGACGCCGGCGGTGGCCACGTCACCGCCGGTGGCCACGCCACCGGCCGGAGACGATCCCCCTGACTCACCGCCCGTCGCCTCGGGCTCGGTCGGGGCACCTCCGTCCGGCGCCGCGGCCTCCGCACCCGCCGCACCAGCCTCGTCCCCCGCGCCCGCGCCTCCGCCTCCGCCACCTGCGCCCGGCTCCGGCAGCACGACGCAGAGATCCGACGCACAGGTGAGTCCCTCGTCGCAGGTGCGGTTGCGGTAGCAGGCGCAGCCCTCGCTGCCCTCGAGGCAGGACGCCGCCGTCCCCCCCGTGGCCCCATCGGCGGCGGGATCGGACTCCGTCTCCCCGCAACCCACCCCGAGCGCCAGCAGGAGCGCCACTCGGCCGATCGCGCGCACCGGTCGCGTCGCGAACCGAACCCGCGCGTCTCGAAGCAAGCGCGCTCCCGGCCCGACCCCCGAGATCCGTCGTCGAAGCAGCATGGCCGTCTCTCCTCGGGCACCGCGAGCGACACGCTCCATCGCGGGCTCCCACTCCCAACTTGCCACGACACGGGTGGACCGTACAGGTCGCCGGACCGCATGAGCGGGGTCGCATGCGCGCAAGGCTGGACAACAGCGCCGGTCGCGATTGACGCACGAAACTGGACTCCCGGGGTGAGGACGCGGCGTCCCGGCCGCGACCGACCCCGCTCACTCGAGTCGCCCCAGATCGGCATGGGGCTCGGGCGCCGCGAGCGCAGTCGAGCCCCGCGCGCAAGGATTGCTCCCCGGGCTGAAGCGCCGAGCACCGACGGGTCCGGGGCAACTCGTCGAGGTTGCAGGAGCCGGGCGCTGGTCTATCGTGCGGCCGGACTCGACCCGCCTTCTAACGATACCGTCCGGGTACTGCCCGTCCGCAAGCCGTCTTCCGACTCGAGGTACAACCATGCATCGACCGATCCGTCTCTCCATCTGCGGCGCGCTCCTCTTCGGCATTGCCGTGGCCTGCGGCAACAAGGACGACGGGGACGACGACGGCGGCACCGGCGGCACGGCCACGGGCGGGCTGAGGACCGGGGGCAGCGCGACCACCGGCGGCAACGCGACCACCGGCGGCAATGAGCAGGGCGGCGACGACACGTCGACCGGCGGCACGGTCACCGGAGGGACCGACGAACCTGGCGGAGCCGAGGGCGACGGGGGCACCGGAACCGGCGGCGCCGAACCGA
>CAYOLF010000005.1:0-19866 GCA_964404725.1 uncultured Polyangiaceae bacterium | reverse complement strand
CGGCGGCGCCGAACCGACCGGGGGCACCGAGGCCGGCGGGGCCGAGACGACCGGTGGCACCCCGGGCACGGGCGGCGGCGGCGGCGCCGAGGAGTTCAACTGCCTCGGCGTGACCGACGGGGACGACTGCACCGCGGCCGGCGACGGGTTCGTCTGCGACCGGAGCGACAGCAGGCGGGATCCACGGATCTGCACCTGCGACGGCTCCGAGTTCGTGTGTGAGCATCTCGGTGGGACCGGCGGCGCGCCGGGCACGGGCGGAGCCGGCGGCGAGCCCGGCTCCGGCGGGGAGCCCGGTACGGGCGGGGCCGGCGGGGAGCCCGGCTCCGGTGGTGAGCCCGGCACGGGCGGGATGGCAGGCAGCGCCGGGGCCAGCGCCGCGGCGGGCAGCGCGGGCGCTAGCGGCGCGGCGGGCAGCGCCGGGGCCAGCGGCGCGGCAGGCAGCGCCGGGGCCAGCGCCGCGGCAGGCAGCGCCGGGGCCAGCGCCGCGGCGGGCAACTCGGGCGCCAGCGCGGGCTGAGCGCACGCCTTCACGAACCGAGCCTCGGCACCGATCGACGGGCGCCGGCTCAGGGCGGGAGCACGACCGCGGCGTGGCGCCAGAACCAAGGCGTGAAGTCCACCCAGGAGACGCCGTTGGCGACGGCGCTGGCGAGGGCGGCGTAGCCGAGCCGCACGCGGAAGCGCTGCTCGCCGGCCGTCACCAGGGCATGGTGAGATGGACCCATCCGTTCGGGCGAGCGACCATGCCAATCTGCGCCACGAACGGCGCATGGGCGACAGACTCGATCCGCCCCGGAGCGGTCGGGCAACGGCGCTCAGCCCTCTGGAGCGAGGGTGCCGGCGACGTCCGCACAGCAACGCGCCCCGACCTGGGTACCCTGGTACCAGTCGTCGTGGGACGTCGTCGCGGGTCGGCAGCGGTTGCGGGAGGCCATCCACCACCCGCCCTTCAGCGCGTTGCGGAAGGGGCGGTTGTGCTGGGTCGCCTCCCGCAGCACCGGCTCGTCGAGGTTGCCGACCATGTCGTAGATGCCGAAGGGGCTCACGCAGGCCGAGTCGAGGCTGCTCGCACGGCGGAGGTCCTTGAGCACCTGCTGGCGCACCCCGTCCACGAAGGCCATCTCGAGCAGGTCGTCGCGATCCTGGTTGCAGAACGGCTCGCGCGCATAGCCGTAGGGGTACGGGAGCATCTCTTCCCCCTCGCAGGCGAAGTTCCACTCCCGCTCGGCACAGATCCGCCTACCGAGCTGCTGGCAGGCCTTGCTCCCGAGCTCGAAGCTCATCTGGTTCGCGGGGACCGTGTCGCCGGGACGGGCATACTCGAAGCGGTCGATGCAGAAGCTCATCGCGACCCGGCGACCGACGCACTCGGAGGGGCTCTCGAAGCGAGCGCAACGAGCGAAGGGGAGCGAGGCGTCGTCCAACCACTCCCGACAGGTCTGCCTGACCTCGGTGCAGTATTCGCCGTGCACCCAGATCATGCCCTCGGGACAGGCGGCCTCGGAGGCCGGGCTGGCGCCGGCGTCCACCGCCTCGAGGCCCGGCCGAGCATCGCCGTCCGCCCCACGGACGACCGGCCCCCCGCCGGGCTCTGCGGGGCTCGCGCCCGCACGCGGCGCGGGGGGCTGGGCAGCCACGATCGGCGACGGATGCGTGGGGTCCGCAGCGGGGAACGAGCTCGTGGCCGCAACGGGCCACCTCCGGTCCGGGTGGACCGCCTCGCTCGCCCCCGTACCCGGTGCCGCGCCCAGCAGGGTGCCGGCACCGAGGAGCGTCATCCACTGCCAAGCGCGCATCACGAAGCGTGGATTGTCACGCACCCGGCGCGGCCGCGGCAACTCCCTGCCCCGTCCGTCCCGCTCACCCTGGCAAGCGGTCTAGTGGACCGACGAGGGACGGTGTATCGAGGATCCGGGAAGGGTCGGGCGCCGCGGAGCTGGTGATGACGTCGAGACGCTGGTCAAGCTGGACGGTGATGGGGCTTCTGGCCTGCGCCTGCGCGCTGCCGCGCTACGAGACGGGCGCCGCCCCCGAGGAGGGCCTCGGCGGCACCGACTCGAGTGGTGGAGAGACGATAGGGCAGGCCGGTGGCGACCTCGTACCGTCGACCGGCGGCGATGAGAGCGGC
Organism: uncultured Polyangiaceae bacterium; assembly: GCA_964404725.1. Taxonomy (GTDB): domain Bacteria; phylum Myxococcota_A; class Polyangia; order Polyangiales; family Polyangiaceae; genus JAFGBI01. Next base: position 17,735 of record CAYOLF010000005.1, on the reverse strand, counting down.
AGCGCTCCACCCGTCGGCGGCAGCGGCACCGGCGGCGCGTACACCGGCGGAGTCGGCGGCGGTGGCACGCCGAGCGGGGGCGCCCCCACGGGAGGAGCGGCGGTCGGCGGCGACGAGCCAGAGGGCGGCAGCGTCGTCGGCGGCAGCTCCAGCGGCGGCGATGCCGTCGGCGGGGCGACGGAGGGCGGCGAAACCACGGGCGGCGGGACCGCGACCGGCAGCACCGCGACCGGCGGCACCGGCGGGACCCTCCGCGACCCACCCCACCGCTTCACCTTCGACGAGGACGAGCAGGGCTGGGCCGTGCTCAACGCCGAGGTGGCGCCGTCCGGCGTGACCACGGGCTGGGTCGACGACGGCTCGGACAACGGGGTGCTCGTCGTGCGATCGACCGGGCTCACCGTGGGCGACAGCGCCAACCTGGGCATCACGGGGCTCGGGCTGGCAGGAGCGGCCAGCGTGACGCTGCGGCTCCAGCTCCGCGGCGGCGCCGGCGCGGAGCTCGCCGTCTTCGTCCAGGACCAAGTGGGCAGCTTCTGGGGCGGCCGGCAGCCGCTCGCGACGCTGCCCGTCGGCGAGTGGCTCGAGCTGTCCATCGGCCTGCCCGCGGACTCCTACCAGGCGGATCCCGACTGGTCCCAGCTCGGGGTGTCGCTCCAGGCGACGGACGCGGAGGCCGCGGACGCGATCGAGCTCTGGGTCGACGATTACGTCGTCTCCACCACGCCCTCCGCGAGCACCGGGCACCGGCTGCTCGAAGCCTGCGAGGACGGTGCGTTCTGCGCCCCGTTCGCCGGCGCCGCCGAGGCGACGCTCATCGACCCCGTCGACGACACCAACGAGATCGAGCCGCTCGGGGACCGTCACGGGTGGTGGTTCCTCTACGGGGATCCGTCCGGGAGCTGGACGGCGGGCGTGGACGCGGAGAGCAACACGCCGCTGCCCGTCGAGGACCCGCTCGCGTCCGGCGGCTTCGGCTACGTGGTGACGCGCACGGCCTCCACCGACTGGGGCGGAGGGATCGGGCTGACCTTCAGCTCCCAATCGCCCGACACGGGGACGACCTGGCTCACCTGCCCCTACGACGCCGCCGACTACGCCGGCGTGCGCTTCCGCGCCCGGGGCGCGGGGCCCGCGCGGTTCCGGGTCCCCTCTGCCTTCACCTCGTCGTGTACTCCCGGGAACGCGGGGCTGTGCGCCGCCGCGTGCGGCGACGACTTCGGCGCCGACCTCGAGCTCGAGGCCGATTGGGCCGAGTTCACCTTCACGTGGGAAGAGCTCCATCCCGAGGGCTGGGGCACCCCGGTCGGCGCTGTGCTCGACCTCACGACGCTGCACGGGTTCAACTGGCAGACGAAGCCCGCCAGCGGCGACGTCGTGCTCGGGGTCGATCAGGTCGAGTTCCTACCCCGTCAGGGCTGGTCGTTCCGCAGCGGGCTCGAGGGCTTCGAGCTCGATCCCTTCGAGGACCCCGGCAACCTGGGCGCGACGACCGAACTCCTGCACGATGCCACGGCGGGCTCGCCCGGCGCGGGCTCCGTCCGGCTCGAGATCCCGTTCTCCGGTCCCGAGGAGCGGGTCAGCCTCCAGTTCGCCGCGGCGGACCCGCTGGACTTGACCGGGCGTACGCTGACGGCACGCGTCCGCGTCGACACCTGGAACGGCAGCTCCACCACCGCCTGGCCCGGCGCCTTGCTGTTCGTCATCTCCGGAGACGACTTCTGCTGGGCGGCCCACGGCTGGACCAACCTCACGGAGGCGCCCGACTGGATCGAGCTCCGGTTCCCCCTCGCCGATGCCGACTTCGGCGAGTGCGCAGGCGCGGCGCTGACCGACGTGCGCCGGGTCGGCGTGCAGATCAACTCCGGCCAGACCGACCCCGACGGCCCCGCCGTGATCCACGTCGACAGCCTCTTCATCGAGTAGGCGGCCGCGGCGCGCGCGGAGGCAGCGTGGTATGAGCTCACCATGACCGGACCTACTCAACGGAGCAAGGGTGCCGTAGCGAGGGCGGGGGCGCTCGCCGCCGGCCTCCTCGTCCTCGTCGTCCCCGGCTGCCTGGTCGACGAGCACTGTTATGCGGACGCGGATTGCCCTGCCGAAGAGATCTGCTCCGCCGCGGGGAGCTGCACCTTCGAGTGCGCGGAAGACGGCGACTGCGACGAGGACTTCGGCGTCGAGTTCGTCTGCACCGACCAGCGCTGTGTGCGTGCAGCCGCCTGCACCACCTGCGGCTTTCCCCATGCCCAGCACTCCTGCGTGCACGGCGACTGTCGGCTCGTCGCCTGCGACCCCGGCTACTACGACCGGGACGACGATCCGACCAACGGCTGCGAGTACGCCTGCCCGGACGGCACCGTCGACGCCAATGGCGATCCGGACGACGGCTGCGAGTGCACTCCCCAGGGCGACGGCACGGAGCGCTGCAACGACCTCGACGACGACTGCGACGGCGCCATCGACGAGGACTTCGACCTCATGAGCGATCCGGAGCACTGTGGCGCCTGCAACCGCGTGTGCACGGCCGGCCCCAACGCCATCCCGCGCTGCAGCTCCGGGCAGTGTCGCTACGCCTGCGAGCCCGGCTATTTCGACGGTGACGGCCTCGCGGACAACGGCTGCGAGCAGGCGGCGTGTGTCCCCTCCGTCGAGATCTGCAACGGGAGGGACGACGACTGCGACTGCCCCGGGGACACCGACGGCGATGGCATCGTCTGTGGACCCGGCGATGAGGGCGTCGACGAGGGCTTCGACCGCACCACGGTCGACGCATGCGGCGATTACTGCGTCGCGTGCGCCTTCGCCCACGCCACGCCGACCTGCGACGCCGGCGTCTGCCGCCTCGTCGCCTGCGATGACGGCTACCTCGACCTCGACAACAAGCCCGCCAACGGCTGCGAGTACCGCTGCACGCCGACGGGCAACGAGGTCTGCAATGGAATCGACGACGACTGCGACGGGCTGGTGGACGAGGGCGACGTCTGCGCCCCCACCTGCCCGCCCGAGATGGTCGCCGTGGGCACGGCCTACTGCATCGATCGGTACGAGGCCTCGCGACCGGACGCCACGGCGACCTCGCAGGGCTCCGATGGTTCGCGGGCGGAGAGCCGGGCGGGCGTGCTGCCCTGGATGGTCAACCCGATGACCGCGGCCCATTTCAATGCGTTTCAGGCCGCGTGCGCGGCTGCCGGCAAGCGACTCTGCACCAAGGACGAGTGGTTCGCCGCCTGCAGCGGCCCCGAGAACCGCTACTACGTCTACGGTAACGTCTTCGATCGCGAAACCTGCAACTGCGTCGACACCTACTGCGACGACTACTGCGCCGAGCACGGACTGGCATCCTGCGCCACGGGCGCCGACTGCGGCTACGCCTACGGCTGCTACCACGAGGCCCCGACCGGCAGCTTCCCCGCCTGCACCAACGAGGTCGGGACCTTCGACATCAACGGGAACGTCTGGGAGATCGTGCCCTCCACCAGCGACCCGCGCGGCTACGAGGTGCGCGGCGGGGCCTTCAACTGCGCCGGCGCTAGCGTCCGGGTCAACTGCAGCTTCAACGCGGAGTGGGCCGCGCTCTACGCCGGGTTCCGCTGCTGCCAGGACCTCGACTGAGCCGCCGGGGGCCCGCGCCCCCGCACGCACGACACCGCTCGCCGGGCGCCACGTGTCGGGCGGCCCCATCTTGCCCAATCGGCCGGCCGCGCCCGCGCTTGCGCGCCCCGGGCTCCTGAACGATGCTCGTCCGGAAATGGGAGCTGAGGGACCCAACATGCCCAACGACGCCGATCTCTTCTTCACGCCTGGCCAGAAGTACGACGGCCCCCCGCTGCTGACGGCGGAGCGGCCCGCCAAGTCGAAGTACCGACCGCCCACCAAGCTCATCGAGGCGCCGGACGCCATCGTGATCGGCTCGGGCATCGGTGGGCTCGGCATGGCGAGCTTGCTCGCCCAGAAGCAGCGCTATCGCGTGCTCCTGCTGGAGGCGAGCCCCGTCCCCGGTGGCTGCACGCACGTCCACGAGCTCGACGGCTTCGAGTTCGCAACCGGCATCGACTCCATCGGCGACATGGATCCGCGCGTCGGGCGCGGCATGTACCGCCCCACCATCGATTATCTCACCGGCGGCCAGCTCAAGTGGGCAAAGATGCCCGAAGTGCACGAGCTCTGCACCTTCGGCGACGAGGTGTACGAGTGGTTCTCCTCACCGGAGAAGAACATCGAGTGGGTCGAGCGGCGCTTCCCGGGCGAGGGCGACGTCCGCGGCTACTACGCGCTCGAGGAGAAGGTCGAGGCCTGGGCCACGGCCTGGGGCGTCACCAAGGTAATGCCGGAGTGGGTGCCCCTGGGGCTGCGCGACGCGGCCTACTTCGGCGCCTGGCGCAAGTACATGGGACGCTCCGTCATCGAGGTGCTCAGAAAGGAGCTCGGCTTCTCCGAGCGGCTCGCCGCCATCTTCTGCTACATGTACGGTAACCACGGGCGCATCCCGGACGTGGCCCCGTTCGCCTTCCACGCGGTCAACCTGTTCCACTACCGCACCGGGGCCTACTTCCCCGTCGGGGGCCCCGGACAGATCGCCGAGTGCATCGTGCCCATCGTCGAGGCGGCGGGCGGCCAGGTGGCGGTGAGCTCGCCCGTCCGGCGCATCCTCGTCGAGAACGGTCGCGCCGTCGGCGTCGAGCTCGAGAGCGGCGAGCAGGTGCGCTCCAAGCTCGTGATCAGCGCAGCCTCCGCCTACACGACGTTCATGGAGCTGCTCGACCGCGAGCTCGCGGTCAAGCACGGCTACGCCCAAAAATTCGACGAGATCGGGCCGAGCCCGTCGCACGTCTACCTGATGCTCGGGTACGACGAGGCGATCGATCTGCCCCAGCACATCGTCTGGGAGATGCCGACCTACGAGGGGCTCTCCCGCTACGACCTGGCCAAGGCCGACGCGCTCTACAAGGGCCAGGCCAAGCTCGAGGGCATGGGGGGATACCTGCTCAGCCCCTCGGCGCGCGATCCGCTGCACTCCCAGCGCTACCCGAACACCGCGACCGTGGTCGCGCTCGCGGAGGGGATCCCGGACTGGGTGGAGCGCTCGAAGACGGACCCCGTGTTCCGCGAGGAGTTCGCGGCGGGGCTCGCCGAGAACTTGATGCGCATCGTCGAGCGGCACATGCCCGTGCTCAAGGGCAAGACGCCCAAGCTCCGTTTGTCGGGGGTGCCGATGGGCTGCAACCCCCGCGCCTGGCACGGCTGCTCGCTGGGGCTCGAGCCCTCGGCCGCGCGTTTCGTGGAGCACACGCACTGGCTCCGCCCCAGGACCCGCATCCCCGGGCTGTGGATGACCGGGCAGGACATCTTCTCCGCCGGCTTCTGCGGGGCCATGCTCTCGTCGCGGTTCACCTACGCCGCGATCACCAACAACCCGTTCTCGCTGCTGAAGGCCTGAGCCGCGGTGCGTTTCACGGGGTGATCCGGGACGCGAGCGCCGGACCACTACCCCACTGCGGCTGTCGTCCGTACCCGGCCCGGGACCGGCGGCGCCTCGCCCAAGGGTCCCCCATGCGCCACCCGCCCCCCTATCGCACGATCGGCTCCCTGCTCGCTGCCCTCCTCACGGTGTCGTGCGGTGGCGCAGACGACGGTCCAGAGGCAGAGATCGGCGAGTCGGGAGGCTACGGGACGAGCTCGGGCGGAACGCCGACCAGCGGCGGATCCGCCGCAGGGGGCAGCGGGGGCGTGGCCTCGGGTGGGGTCCCCGCCACCGGCGGCCTGACCACCGGTGGTGCCAGCACCGGCGGCCTCGCGCCAACGGGTGGTGCCAGCGGAACCGGCGGCCTCGCGACCGGCGGCTTCGCGCCAACGGGTGGCGCCAGCGGCACCGGCGGCCTCGCGACTGGCGGCCTCGCGCCAACGGGTGGCGCCACCAGCACCGGCGGCTCCGCGACCGGCGGCCTCACGCCAACGGGTGGCGCCAGCAGCACCGGCGGCTTCGCGACCGGCGGCCTCGCGACGGGCGGTGACGCGACCGGCGGAGACGGCTCGGGTGGCTTCGCGACCGGCGGCACCGATACCGGCGGCACCGATACCGGCGGCACCGATACCGGCGGCACCGATACCGGCGGCACCGATACCGGCGGCGCGGGCGGCGCGGCCGTCTGCGAATACCCCGACCCGCCCAGCGACGTCTCCGACTGGGTCGACGAGAGCTGGGACGCCGAGCTCGGCGCCAACGTCCGCGGCCGGAGCGCTTGGCTCTTCGACAACGTGATGCAGGGTGACGGCGAGCTCAACCTCTGCGTGCGCTGGGGAGCCACCTCCGCACCGTCCGCCGCGATGAAGGAGAAGCTCGCCACGTCGGTCGAGCGCTGGTTCAACGACTGGTTCACCGCCATGGGTGACTACGGCTGCTTCCCCTACTCCGACGGGGTGTCCGTCCGGATCACGGGGTGGGCGGTGCGGGCAGGCAACGAGGGGTGGGTTTCGGACCTCGACGATTCCATCTCCGTGTACACGGAGACGGATCCCGAGGGCGAGCCGAAGTGCCCGGACGCTTGCTCGTTCTTCCTCAACTGGGATCACCAGTTCTCGAGTTGCCCGGGCGGCGACGCGGCCCACTTCGACTACGCGATCTGGCTCGACGACGCCCTGCCCGGCGACGGGGGCGCGGCCGCCGTCGGCGGCGACTGGGGCCTTCGCATGCCGCGGTCGTCCTTCGAGGCCGCGCTCGACCGCCCCAGCGACGGCGTCATCGAGCACGAGATGGGCCACGGGTTCGGCCTTCAGGACTACTACACCTGGGAGGGCTCGCGGCCCGCGGGCGGCTCGATCATGATCGTGGGCTCGGGGGGCGGCTCCCAGCCGACCACGGCCGACGTCTGGTTGCTGCGCCGCACCTGGGCCGAGATGCAGGAGCTGCGCGGCTGGTAGACGCCGAGCGGCGGCACCCGCGGCGTCGTCGGGCTATCGACCTTGGCGAAGGGCGGCCTCGGCAAAGGGCGACCGGCGGCGGCGCAGCAGCCCCAGCGCGAGTAGCCCGGCGAGCCCCACGGCGCCCGAGCGCCCACCGTGGGCCGCGCGGCAACCGCAGCCGCCCTCGTCCTCGGCGCCGTCGAGCGAGGCCGGCGCGGCCACGCTCCCGCCGGCGCCGCCGCCACCCGTCGTCCCACCACTCGCACCGCCGGTACCGTCGCGCCCGCCAGCCGCGCCGCCCGCACCGCCGGTGCCGCCGGTTTCGTCGACGGCCCCCCCCGCCCCGCCCGTGGCGGCCGGCCCCTCCGACGGATGGACGAACCCCGCCAGGGCATAGGCGAGCGCGCCCTGCCAGTTGATGGCGATCTCGTTCGTCTCGTAATCCTCCTCTTCGTCGCGCCAATTGCCCGCGCGCGAGGCGCCCCCCACGAGGTACCCCGGGTAGGGCGGCTCGATCCCGTCCGCCATGGAGCGTCGGCAGTGCGGGTGGAGCGGCGGCTCGAGCCCGACCCCGGTCACCTGCGAGCGACCGTACTCGTTGCGCCCGAAGAGATGCGCGAGCTGGTCGACGCAGGTCGCGGCGTAACTCGCGTCGCCGGTGACGAGCTCGGCGACGTGGAGGGTGGCGCAGATCCGGGCCACGGTGCCGTTGCTGCCCCAGTAGACCTCCTCGATGCCGCGGCCGTAGGTCGAGGCGGCGTTGGCAACGTGCGTGTCGGCAGCGTCGATCAGCGCCGCCTCGAGCTCGTCCACGATCGTCGCGTCCCTGCCGTCGCGCGTCGAGCGGAGGTAGGTGAAGACGCCGAGGTTGCTCTGGTCGCCCCAGTCCCAGTTGACGAAGACCAGCTCCCGCAGCGATCGCACCCGCGACTCGAAGTCGCCGAGGGCGCTCGCGTCCCCGGTCGTCTCCCACACCTCCGCCGCCGCCCAGACGCGGTCGTCGGCGTCGCTGGTCTGGTACTGCGCCTGGGCGAAGTCGCTCAGATCGGCGGCGTGGTCGACGGGGTTCTCGGCGAGGAAGGCGTAGGAGTCGAGCGCCGCGGCCTCGAGTCGGTCGGCGTAGTCGGGGTCGAACTCCCGGTAGACACGCGCGGCCTTGGCCAGAGAAGCGACGAACCCCGCCGTCGCCGCCGAGCCCCAGGGGGAGAAGTACCGCGGCGCGGTGTCGTCCGCCGGGAGGAGGTGGCCCGGGAAGTCGACGGGCGTGATCTTGTGGGAGACGCTGCCATCCGGTAGCTGCATCTTGAGCATCCAGTCGAGCTGGAAGCGGAGCTCGTCGAGGTAGTCCGGTAGCGCGCCCCCCGCCTCCGGGATCGCGAGCGCGAGCGGCTCGAGGTGAGGCCGGAAGTCCTCCCACGCCTGGAGCAGGAGCCCCATCGTGATGGCCGAATTGACCGTGTATTTGCCGTAGTCGCCGGCGTCGTACCAGCCGCCGGTTCCGTCCGCGAAGACGCCGGGCTGCCCCACGAAGTCGAGGAGGGCGTCCTCGAGGTGTCCCGCCGCGTGCGACCAGGTCTGCCCGCCGTGGGTGACGGTGACGTCGACCCCGGAGCGCCACCCGTAGAAGCCGAGCATCACGGCGCGGAGCGGCTCCACGTAGGCCGCGGCGCCAACGGGGAACGCCCGCGAGCGCCCCACCCCGGCGACGTCGAGCACGAAGCTCCCCTCCTCGGTGAGCGCGGAGAAATCCGCGACGCCGTCGGCGCCGCGCGCGGTGAGCGCCCCGCTCAGGGCCTCGGAGTCGTCACCAGCGCGCCGGACGACGAAGCCGCCCGAGGGCGCGCCGAGCACCGTCGCGCGCTTGGCGGCCTCGGGAACGTACCCGATGGAAGAGAGCCGCAGGTCTGCGTCGGCCGCGCGCGCGACGCCCTCGAGGGCGGGAGCGCAAGGCAGAAGGCCCAGGACGGTGAGGACGACAGAGCGCTTGGTGACGCGGCGCATGGGCGAACTCTCGCACGCCAGACATCCCCCGGCCAACGGGCACCCAGGGCGTCGAGCACGCCGGGCGCGCCAAAGCCCTCGCGGACGGCCGAGCCGCCGCGAGGGCCGCTGCGCGACGTTCAGTTCACCTGCGCGCTGAAGTGGGTGACGCCAGCGCCGGCGCCGCCGCCCCAGATCTCGAGGCCGCCCATCACCGCGATGAGGTGCTTGCTCGGCTCGACGTACCCGCGCTCGACCGCGTCGTCGATGAAGTCCTTAAGATTGAAGGAGTACGTCTGACCATCGGCGAAGGCGTTGGGCGAGGCGTAGCTCACCACGTTCTGGTTGTTGGCGTTCGGTCCGTACCACACCGACCAGGTGTGGCTCCCGATCATCACGCCGTCCTGGACCGGGAACTGCCCGGCGGGCTGGAAGCTCGGCGGGTCACGGAACCAGAGCATGAGGAAGCTGTCCGCGTTGTTGGCGCCGGAGTTGCTGTTGAACCAGACGTCGTAGGAGACGTTGTACTCGTCCGACGCGGGGGTGCCGCCCGACGACCAGCCGAAGCAGGTGGGGATGCTACTGATCGCGCTCACCTGCTTGGGCAAGCCGTTCCCGCTGGTTCGGGCGCCATCGGCGTCCGTGCCGATGTAGATCGACGGGAAGGAGCAGGGGCTGTCGTCGCTGCGACTGCAGGACTGGCTGTCCATGTGGAACCCGCAGGTCGGCAGCAGCGAGATGCTGTGTCCGCCGCCGGTCCACCCCCAGCCGTTGCTCTGGAACTGGTACTTGTTGTCGCTGGTGGCGATGTTCGCGAACTGGTCCGAGGTGCTCTGCGAGGCCCAGCTCACGTTGTTGTTGCAGGAGGTCCCAAGCGTCCCTTCGCCGCGTCCCGTTACGTCCGCCGGACCGATGTCGTTGAGGCAGATGTCGAACGGCAGCGTGCTCCCCTCTTCGCCCGGATCGGGGACGTAGAGGATCACCTTTGCCAGCTCGTCGGTCGCGGGGTTGAAGGCGACGCCGCTCTCCACGTCCCAGCACTCCGTGTTGAAGGTGTCCCAGGGGATTACGGTGTCCTGCGACCCGGTGAGGTTCACGCACCAGCGGTGGTCGGCGTTCTCGGCGCCATCGGCGCCCTCGATCTGGACCCGGATCCCCTCCTCGCCGCTGTTGACGGTGAAGTTCACCAGCAGACCGGTGCCCTGGACCAGCATGGTGTTGACGTCAGCGTCCTCCATCTTGGGCTGGCTCACGTTGACGCCCACCGCGGCGATGCTGGTGTAATCGGTGGTGGCAGCGACGGTCCCACTCACGCAGTACGGGCCGTCCTGGTCGATCATGTCCTCGAAGTTCTCGGGGCTGATCGTGGCCCCGCCGTCCGCGAACGCGAACGCGAACCCGGCCCAGTCGCCGTGCACGTGATAGCCCCCCAGCGGATCGGCGGGCTCGCCGCCGGTGCCCGGGGTGCTGCCTGTGGCCGGGGTGCCGCCCGTGGGGAGCGCACCGCCCGTCGGGAGCGCACCGCCAGTCGGGAGCGCACCGCCAGTCGGCAGCCCGCCGCCCGTGGGGAGCGCACCGCCCGTCGGGAGCGCACCGCCCGTGGGGAGCCCACCGCCGGTCGGCAGCCCGCCGCCCGTGGGGAGCGCGCCGCCCGTGGGGAACGCACCGCCCGTCGGGAGCGCGCCGCCCGTCGGGAGCGCACCGCCCGTGGGGAACGCAGCGCCCGTGCCGGGAACTCCGCCGGTTCCCGGGAGACCGCCGGTCGCAGGGACCGCGCCCGTGGCGGTCGCGCCGGTGCCGGGGGTGGCTCCACCACCCATGGGGGGCAGCGCGCCACCGTCAGACGAGCACGCCGCGACGAGGAGCATCCCCGAAAGTATCAAAGCATTCCCGATGTACCGGTTGTTCATGATTCCACGCCTCCAAGCGATCTCGTCCGTCGTGACTCCCGCGACCGGCCTGCCGCCGCGCCGCACGGGTCAGGGCACCTGAGTTGTTGCTACCTTAGCGCGTCCGAGCCGCCAGGCTCTCGCGGAATCTGGTACTCCGGTGCCCCTGAAGAATGGCGACGCCGGTGTCGCTGGCAAGTTCCAGCCCCATTGGTCGGACCGCGACCCACCGGCCGGAGTGCCGGAACAGCGCCATCGCGCACTCGCGCAGCAGCGCCTCGATGGGCGGCGCACGACGGGAGCCCCACCCCGCGACGCCGCGCGCGGGGGCAGGCCGCGCCGGGGACGACCACGAGCAAGCGGTCCGGCGCCAGCCAGCGGTCGGCGGCGAGCGCCCGCGGAGAGATCGTTGTCTGCGGCGTGCGGCTCCCTCCTGGTCGCCCGGAGCCCTCGTCGACATCCGGATACCGGAGCGGATCGGGAGCACGGCCAGGTGAGTCAAGACCACCGGGACGGGCGCGGCGGCCCCCCAATCACCCCCGCCCGCCCCCGAGCTCCGGCGAGAGGTACAGCGACTCCTCCGTCTCCGTGTCGCGGCCGAGCAGCGTCGCCTGCGAGGATCGCCCGGCGGCGAGCGTGAGCCGCACCAGGCCGAGCTCCGGCGGCAGCGCGGGGCCGTAGGCGCGGCCGCCGTGGCGCCCGTCGAGGCTCACGATCACGGGCACCCCCCGCGCACGGAGCCGGGCGAGCTCCGCGATCAGGCGCGGCCGATCGAGCCCGGCGTGGTAGCGCGGATCGCGTGGGCCGCTCGTGCCCTGGTAGGGCGGGTCGAGGTAGACCAGATCGCCGGGGGCCGCGCGCGCGAGCACCGCGGCGTAGTCCTCGGCCGTCACCGCCGCGCGCCCCGCGAGCAGGGTCGCGGCGGCCTCGAGGTTCCTCCGCATCCGGTCCGGGTGCGTCCCCGCGCGCCGGCGATCCGCGGCCTGGTTGAACTCGCCGCGCGCGTTGAAGCGCACCGCGGCCTTGACCGACCGCGCGAGCAAGAACAGTAGCTTCGTGGGGTCGCCGTCCCGATTGAACGCGCGCCGCACGGCCAGGAAATGCGCCCCTGGATCCGCGCCCTGCGCGACCCAGAGCCGTCGATAACCGTCGGCGACCGCGCCCGGGTCGCGGAGGATCCGCTCCCAGAGCGCCGCGAGCGGCCGGCAGCTGTCGTTGAGCCAGACGCGGCGCACGCGCCCGGCCGCGAGCGCCGCCAGGCTGAGCGCCGCGCTGCCGCAGAAGGGCTCGACGAGCCGCTCGACCGTGGCCGGGAAGCGCTCGAGGATCCGCGGCGCCAGGCGCCGCTTGCTGCCCTGGTAGGGGAACGGCTGCGCGACGGCCGCGCCGCGACGCGCCGGGGACGGTGACGCCGCGGCAGCGCCGAGCCCCGCCCCCGGGAACGCCGCCCGCTGCCGACCGCTCACCGCGGCCTCCGCCGCCCCGTGACCCGCTCGCCCACCTCCGCAACCAGCGCCGTCCCAGCGTCGAGCCCGGTGCGCACGCGTGTCACCATCGCGCGGACACGGTCGCCGAGCTCCCGCGACCGCTCGACGAGGGCGGTCGGAACCGGCAGCGTCTCGAGCGCCTCCCGGCTCACGCGCGGGTGGTGCCCGCCCTCCTGCGCGGCAGCGAGCGCGGCCTGCACCGGCGCCGAGAGGAGGTAGGGCACCAGGGCCGCCACGTCGAACCCGCCGCGGCCCCGGAGCGCGAAGAGCTCGGGGCTGGCGAGCACCGCGTTGCCGCCGGGGCGCCGGGCGAAGAGCGCGGGGTCGACATAGGCGATCTGACGGAGGTACGGGCGCAGCCGCGAGACGATGACGTCGCCCGGCTCGAGCCGCCGCTTCGCGCTCCCGATCGCCGCCGGGGCGACCAGCGCGTGCCACGCGAGGACGACGCCCTCGCGGGCGTGCGTCGTGTCGAGCACCAGGGCGCTGAGCTCCGGCGGCAGCGCGGCAGGAGCGCAGACCTCCCCGGCGAGCTCCGCGAGGTCGCCGAGGCGCATCGTCGCGCGGGTGGCGATCCGGCGGCGTGGATCGAACCGCTCCGGCGCGAGGGCGAGCGCCGGCCCGAGATCGGCGACGCGACGCACGAACAGCAGGCCCACGCGCTAGCCCTCCTCCGCGCGCGCCGCGGCGAGGCGCTCTCGCACCGGGGCGACCGCCTCCCCCAGATCGTGATCGACCCCCACGCCGTCGGCGCGGAGCCGAAGCCGGCCGCGCGCGTCCTTGCCGTCGCGCTCGCTGATGAACAGCACGATCTGCTCCGCGGGGTCCGGCCGCACCGGGCGGCGCCGGCGGACCCCGATCACGACGCTGGCCTGCTGCGCCGTGTGCGGCAAGAAGGTGTGCCGCCCGAGCGCGAGCACCGCGACCACGCGCGCCTGCCGGAGCAGCCACTCGCGCGCGAATCCCCAGCGCTCGCCGCCGAGCTTGTTGTGCGGCAGCACGATGGCGAAGCGCCCACCGGGCCGCACGAGCTCCACCGACCGTTCGAGGAAGAGCACGTCGCGCTCGACGCGGCGCCCGCGGCCGAGCTCGTACTCGCCCGCGTAGGCCGCGCCCACGTCCCCGGCGAAGGGCGGGTTGGTCAGCAGCAGATCGAAGCCGCCAAAGGCCCGCCGCCGCTCGCCCAGGCACGCCTCGATCGTGGGCGGCTGCCCCGCCGGGGACGGAGCGCGCGCCAGACCGTCGGCGCGCTCGATCCGGCTCGGCTCCCGCCCGAGCGCCGCCATCATCGCGCGGGCCACCCGCACCGCCCGCGCGTCGAGGTCGAAGCCACGGAGCCCGACCTTCGGCGCCGCGCGCGCGGCGTGGAAGAGGAACGCCCCGGAGCCACAAGCCGGATCCACGACCTGTTCACCGCCGCGCGGCTCCATCATGCGGACTACGGCCTCGACCACGTGCCGGGGCGTAAAGTACTGCCCTTTCTGGCCCTTGGCCGCCCGCGTCACCAGATGCTCGAAGATCGCGTCGAGGCCGACCAGATCGCCACCGGCGAGGTGCGCCCCGGTGAGCACGCCGGCGAGCCGCTCGAGCGCGACGGCGCCGAGGCGCGTCCGCGTCCCCGGCTCGATGAGCCCCGGCCAGCGCCGCGCCGCGCGGCCGAGCCAACGATCGAGCGCGGCGGGCGTCGCCCCCTCCCCCGCCGCGTCGAGGAACGAGCCGCGACCGGTCGCCTCCTGCGCGAGCTTGGCGACGAGCAGCTTGTACGCCTCCTCGAAGGGATCCTCTCCCGTGTGCGCCGCGAGGAGCTCGTCGAGGCGCGCGGCCACGGAGGCCCAGTCATCGGGACGGAGGACGTGGCGTCGCGCCATGGGCAGCGGCGACGGAGGGTACCTCACGGCGTCCCGGCCCGGACGCAGCCGACGTCGTTGGCTGTGCCAGTTTGTGCCGAGCGGGCCCGCCCAGGGGCCCCAGGGCCCCGAACGGAGCGGCGATGTAGGTTCTTTCTTCCCGCTTCGACGGTCGCTGTGCCGCGCCGGGGACAAGGCACGCCCCTTGCAAACACTGACGAAAGGGACCAGTCCCTGTCCGACGGAACTCCCCATGACCCAGCCTGCCTCGCCGACCACCCTCCGCGCCTTCCTCGACGCCCTCCTCGCGCAGTCGGTGCGCGAGCGGCCGCTCTCGTGGCAGCGCTTCCGGCTCGCCACCGCGGCGCCCCTTGCCGTCAGCGCCCTCGTCGCGGGGGCCTGCGGCGGCGACACGGAGGGCGGCGACGGCGCCGGCGAGGGGAATTGCTCCGGCGACGCCTGCGTGGAGCAGTGCCGCGACGGCGTCGACAATGACGGCGATGGCGACATCGACTGCGCGGACGCAACCTGCACCGAGGACCCGAGCTGCGCGGCGGGTCCGGTCTACGGCATCCCCTACGAGAGCGACTGCGACGACGGTGCCGACGACGACGGCGACGGACAGCGCGACTGCGCCGATCCGGACTGCGCGGACGACGCCGCCTGCGATCCGGGAGAGGGCGGAGCCGCGGGCGCCAGCAGCACCGGCGGCATCGCGAACACCGGCGGCATCGCGGGCACCGGCAACGTCATCGGCCTGGGCGGGACCGCCTACGGCATCCCCTACGAGACGTCCTGCGTCGACGGCGTCGACAACGACTACAACGGGCTCACCGACTGCGAGGATCCGTACTGCGCCGCCAACGCGGCGTGCAGCTCCGCGAGCGGCGGGGCGGCGGGCTCCGGCGCTTCGCCCTCCACCGGCGGCTTCGGCGCGGCGACCCCCACCGGCGGCTCCGGCAACGCACCCGCCTCCGGCGGCTCTGGCGCGGCCACGCCCACTGGCGGCTCTGGCGCGGTCCCCGCCTCCGGCGGCGTGGCAGGAACGGGCGGCATCATCGGGCTCGGTGGGTCCCCCCCCTACGGCATCCCCTACGAGTACAACTGCGACGACGGCTACGACTCCGACGGCGACGGGGCCACGGACTGCGAAGACCCCGACTGCGCCGACGACGAGGCCTGCGCGTCCCCCGGCTCCGGCGGCTCCGGTGCATCCCCCGGCTCCGGCGGCTCCGGCGCGGAGCCGTCCACGGGCGGCGCCCCGGCGTACGGCATCCCCAACGAGACGGTCTGCGACGACGGCATCGACAACGACTACGACGGCGCTACCGACTGCGCCGACGACGACTGCCTCTCGAGCGGGCTCTGCACCGCCCCTGCCTACGGGATCCCGATGGAGGACTGCGAAACCACGGGAGACGAGGACTACGACGGCGCCGCCGACTGCGACGACGCGGACTGCTTCAACTCCGCGTGGTGCGCCGCCGACTACGCGACCCCGATGTACGAGGACTGCTCGAACGAGGTCGACGACGACGGCGACGAGCTGATCGACTGCGCCGACGACGACTGCCTGTCGAGCTCCCTCTGCGGCGATCGCTACGCGGCGCCGATCGACTGAAGACGCATTGTAGAGTCCGACTGAAGCGCGGGCGGACTGCGGTCGCCGTGGAGCGTGCGGCCACCCCCATGGATGGGGCTGGCCGCTTCACCGCGCGCTCAGGTCCGGCAAGGCGCCATGCGCCGTCGGTTTCTTGTCGCGACGAGCAAGGGCAGTCCGGTTTCGGTCACTCTCGACGCGCGCGATGGACGCGAGAGCGCGGTGACGCGCGCGCGCCGGACGCGAGCCGTGGTCCCTGCGCGCCGCACCCGGCGGGGCGGTCTCGCTCTGAACCGGTGGAGAGGCGCGCGTTGCTCACCGCTGCGCCCTGCGCCGAGGCAGCGACCAGATTCGCGGGACGATCTGGAGGCCTCCGGTAGTGACTCCTCGAGGTCCACGGTTGCTTGTCCCCTCTCCGCGGTGGCAAGATCGCGCCTGGAATTGGAGGTTCCATGACCCAACCCCCCACCCCGTCCGCTCTCCGCGCCTTCCTCGACGCCGTCCTGGAGCAGCCGGAGCACGAGCGCACGCTCCGCTGGGGCGACTGGAGGCGAGGCGCCGCGGCGTCCGTGGCCATCGGGGCCCTCGCGGCTGGCGCCTGCGACGGCCCGAGCCGAGGGGTCGCGATATACGGGATCTACCTGGAGCAGGAGCGCGACTGCATCAACCGGGTCGACGACGACGGGGACGGAGCCGTCGATTGCGACGACACCGCCGATTGCTGTCGCCACCCCAACTGCGTCGGCAGTTCCAGCTGCCGCGCTACGACGGGGGGGGGTCCGCACATCCTCACCGTGACCGAATTCGACTGCGCCGACGGCATCGACGACGACGACGACGGCCGCACCGACTGCGACGACCCGGACTGCGCCGCCAACGCCGCCTGCAGGGGAGCCGGCGGCGCCGCGGGCGCCGGCAGTGGTGCCGCGGGCGGCGGCGCCGCTGCGGGCGCGTCCGCAGGATCCGCCGGGCGCGGCGGGGCAGAATAGGGCGTCCCGTCCGCGGCGCTCCGTGTCGGCCGACGCCGCCGCGGATCGGGGAACGGCCACGCGCGGTCCCGCGACCGAGCTCCGGGGCTCGTGCTAGATTGCCTCCGGTGCGGATCGAGGAACGCCGGGAGCAGGCCCTGGCGCGCTTTGCGAGCGCGGTGCGGGAGCGTTTCGCCGCGCGGGTGCGGGAGCTCACGCTCTTCGGCAGCGTGGCCCGTGGCGAGGCGACCGCCGAGTCCGACGTGGACGTCGCCGTCTTCATCGACGGCCTCACCACGGCGGAGGCTCGCGAGCTCGACGCGATCACGGGGGATCTGCTCACCGAGCTCGACGTCCTGATCACGCCCCTGGCGCTCAGCGCGGAGCGGGCGGAGGAGCTCCGGCGCCGCGAGCGCCTCCTCCTGAGCGACATCGCGCGCGACGGGGTACCGCTGTGACCGACGAGAACCGCCGCGCCAACATCCGCGACGAACTCCGGCGCGCGGCGGAGGCGGAGCGCGCGGCGGCGGCCCTGCTGGAGCTCGCGCTCGCCGCGGACGCGATGTCGCGAGCCTACTACGCCCTGTTTCACTGGGTCCGAGCTTTGCTGCTCACCCGCGGCGTGGAGCCGCGCAGCCACGCCGGCGCCGTTCACCTGTTCAACATGGAGATCGTCGCCAAGGGGGCGATGGATCCGTCGCACAACCGCCTCCTTGGCGGCCTGCAGCGACTCCGGGAGCTCGCCGACTACGACTCGGCGCTGGTGTTCTCGGTGGCCGACGCGCGGACGGAGCTCGAGCGGGTCCGCGCCTTTGCCGCCGAGGCGCGGGCCCTGCTCCTCCGCGAGGGGTGGATCGACCCGTAGGGAACATCCCGGATCAGGTCCGGCACCGGCACCGGCACCGGCACCGAAACCGGCGCCGGGCCTTCCGACAGTGGCCGCCGCCGGCCTAGAGCACCGAACGGGTTGCCGACAGCGACGAGAGCACCGAACAGGTTGCCGACAGCGACGGAGGCCCGGAAGATGCCTCCGTGCAGGGCGAGGAGACATTTTCCAGGCCTCC
>CAYOLF010000004.1:115608-121469 GCA_964404725.1 uncultured Polyangiaceae bacterium | reverse complement strand
CCCTGCGCGTCCAGCTCGATCAGGCCAGCGGGAGCTCGGACCGCGCGCGGGACAGCTCGTCGTGCCAGCGCACGACGTCGGCGGCCCTGGGATCGCCGAAGCCGTCGCCGATCTCCTCCAGGAAGCGGCAGGCCGCGAAACCGCGGGCCCGTGCCTCGTAGCGCCCGACCCACTCGCGGCGTCGGTCGAGCTTCTCCGGGTCGGTGATGGGCCAGACCCCGGGGCGGGGGCGCAGCCGGTCGGTGACGCCGATGCGCCAGGGCTTCGCCGAGAGCCGGGCCCGGAAGCAGCGCTGCAGGCGGCAGAGCCGGACGTAGTCGCGGTCGGCGCCCAGCGCGGCGAAGAGCTCGGTGACGGCGGGCTCGTCGGGGGAGAAGCGACGGTGGATCGCGACCACGCGCAGTCCGACCGGCGTCCGGTACAGGCGGAGCACCCAGCCCGGGTGGGTGGCGACGAACCCGCGTACCCGCTCGAGCGCGATGGCGAGCCCGCGCTGCTCGCGAGCCCCCCAGCGCTGGCGCCGCTTCAGGAACACCCAGCCGAGGGCTCCCACGGCCACCGCCGTCATGGCGAGGAGCGGCCAGGCGACGACCGCCGCCGCGGCGGCGAGACCGGCGCCGAGGGCGAGCCACGGTGCGAAGCGGCGCGGCGGCGCCAGATCCGCGAAGTCCACGTCCGCGAAGAGCACGTCCGGGGTGTTGAGGCAGCGCGCCCCGTAGGTGTTGCGCGTGACGACGGCGTCGCCCTTCTGGTCGACGATCTCCTCCCGGATGGGGAGCCCGTCGGTGCCGCCGTAGGTCACCCGGCTCTCCCAGGGCGGGACTGGCTCTCCGGCGAGCGCGGCGGCGACCGCCTCCCGGGCGCGCTCCGCGGCGTGCGTGGCGGCGGCCTCGGCGCTCTCGTCGGACCAGCCGAACCGCCGCACGGTGAAGCTGCGCCCCTTCAGGCGCCCCTGCTCGCGGGCCTCGGCCCAGTAGCGTGGGACGATCACCGTCGGCGCTTCCCCTCGCGTGGCGCCCCTACCTGCCGGCGACGCTCCGTGGCGCCGTCACCCGCCCGATACCGCCCGGAGCTCCGCCGGGCAGTCGATGGGCGCGTAGCGGATGTCGGGGTTATCGGCCATCTGCAGCCAGTCGATGTACCAGTCACAGCCCGCCATGAGCTCGGGGGAGTCGCCGAAGGCGTTCTGGCACATGTTGCGGATGCAGCCCGCGTTCGCTCCGCAGGTCGACCGGAAGCCGCCGTACTGCCCGCCGAGATCGTTGGTCCCCCACTGAGTCGAGCAGCCGTTCTTTTCGCCCACGCCCCCGCCCGGGATGAGGATGTCGAACTGGTTCCCCTCGATGCCGCCGATGTTGGTCACCTGGACCACCATCTGCTTGCCGTCGATGCCTGGCGTGGGCGTGCCGCGGCTGCTCGACCCCGAGAACCGCACCTGGTAGCAACTGCCGCACTGCGCGCCGTTGAACGCGACGAACCCGTAGGACAGCTTGTCGCTGAGCGCCCAGGGGGCCCAGTTGTGGCAGGTGAAGGCGGTCCCGCCGTCGCAGCCGTTCCGATCCATGTCGTTGACGCCGATGTTCCGGTCGGCGATGTCGCAACTGTCGACGGGGTTGCTGGCGTTCGCGGTCCAGCCGCAGCTTGGCTTGCAGCAATCCCAGTAGCGCGTCGCGAAGCCGCTCTCGCCCCCCTGCAGATCGGGCAGGGTCTGGCCGGAGCCGCCGGTGCCGGGATTGGTGCCGCCGGTGCCGGGATTGGTGCCGCCGGTGCCGGGGTTGGTGCCGCCGGTGCCGGGGTTGGTGCCGCCGGTGCCGGGGCTGCTCCCGCAGGAGCCGCCGGACGGCTCGATGCGGTTGATGCAGAAGTCGAAATTCCGCGCGTCGGTGTTGTGGCCGGGGGCCATGACCAGCACGGCGCTGATGTTCTGCCCGGCGTAGGCGCTGCCGCTGCCGTCCCAGCACTTGGTGTTGAAATCGCTCCAGCGGATCACCCCGGGCTCGGAGTAGACCGCGCACCAGCGCGCGTTCTCGTCGTCTTCCGACTGAGAGGTCTGGATCTGGATTCGTAGCTCGCTGCCGCCGCGATTGTCGAGATCGACATAGAGGCCGTCGCCGTCAGTGGCGACGTCGATGGCGTCGGTGTCGTCGCCCTCCGCCTGACCGACGTTGATGCCGAGCATGGCGTAGCCGCTCCAGTCGTCCTTCGCTTGCACCGTGCCGCTGGCGCAGAGCTCGGTGCCCGCGGAGACGGAGTCGAAGCCGCTCGGGCTGATGCTGCTGGTGCCGTCCGTCCTGGTCCAGGCGTACCCCTTCCAGTCGCAGACCGTGACGAAGCCGCCGTCGTCGACCGAGTACTCATTGGTGTCCACCGGGGTCGTGCCGCCGATGCCACCGCTACCGCCGGTTGGTGTGGAGCCGCCGGAGCTGGTGCCGCCGCCGCCGGTCGGCGTGGAGCCGCCGGTACTGATGCCGCCGCCGCCGGTCGGTGTGGAGCCGCCGGAGCTGGTGCCGCCGCCGCCGGTCGGCGTGGAGCCGCCGGTGCTGATGCCGCCGCCGCCGGTCGGTGTGGAGCCGCCAGTGCTGATGCCGCCGCCGCCGGTCGGTGTGGAGCCGCCGGAACTGGTGCCGCCGGTCTGGGCACCGCCCCCATCGCCGACAGTGCCGCCCGTGCTGGCGACGACCCCCCCGGCGCCCCCGGTGACGGACGCATCCGGCGTACCGAAGGTGGCCAGGGGATCGAACTCGGTGCCGTCGGAGCAGGAGAAACCGAGGAGCACGGGAACGAGGACCGACAAGGAGCGGAAGCGCATCGTGAAGATTCTCGGAGACAAGGGAAAGCCGCTCCGCGCCGCCCGTGCGAGGCACGACCGGTGCATTGGGCGGCTCCAGTCTAGGTTGGCCGGGCCCTGCACGCCAGCCCGGGCCCGCGGGATCACCGGGCCGAGCACGCCCTCTGGACGCGCGACGATCGGCGCGGGAGCACGAATGTCGCGCATCGTCGTCCGCGTTCATCGCGACTGCTTCGATCTCGCCGGTCGGAGGGGTCGCGCGGGCTGCCTGGAATTTTTCACGCCACTCGACGTGTCCCTCAAGTGGCGAGCGCGGTGGGTCGACGCGTGGGAAAGGAGTTCGTCTCACCGACGGCCGCGTCGCGTCCCGCGGGGCGAGGCGGAGCGGCCGTGCTAGGGTCCGTGAGCGGTCGGTCGGTTCGCTCGGCTCCGAGCGAGACGATGACGGAAGACCGAGGGCCGGTCGGCCCGGTCGACGCTGCGCTGGCGACTCGGAGGGCTTCCATGTCGAACCTCGCTGCCCCTCGTCGGAATCGCACCGCGCTCGGGTTGCTCGTCGCTGTGCTGGCGGCCTGCGAGGCCGAGAGCGGCCCGGAGGGCTCCACCGGCGGTGACGGCGCCCTCGGGGGAGCGGCGAGCCTCGGCGGGGGGAGCGTCACCGGCGGCGCCGGCGGGAGCACGGCCGCCGGTGGCGCGGTGCCGATCACGGGCGGCGCGAGCGCTGGGGGTACGGTCACCGGGGGTGTTGTGGGAATGGGTGGCACCGCTCCGGGCACGGGCGGCGCCGGTACGGGCGGCGCCGGCACGGGCGGCGATCCCGCAGCGACCGGCGGCACGAGCGCCGGCGGCGCCGGGCCCGCCACGGGCGGCACGACGGATTCGGGTGGCACGACGGGCTCGGGCGGCACGACGGACACCGGGGGCACGACGGACACCGGTGGCACCACGGACACCGGGGGCACGACGGACACCGGTGGCACCACGGACACCGGTGGCATCACGGACTCGGGCGGCACGACGAACACCGGTGGCACGACGGGCACGGGTGGCACCACGGGTGGCGAGACGATCTGCGATCGGGCGGCGGAGGCGGAGAGCGTAACGCTGCGCTGCCCCGAGGGGCAGATCATCGACGCGGTCGTCTTCGCGAGCTACGGCGCGCCCGCGGGCGATTGCGGCTCCTTCGCCGTCGGGGACTGCCACGCGACGACCAGCCAATCCGTCGTCGAGTCGCTCTGCGTCGGTCGCGCCTCCTGCGGCGTGGCCGCGGCGAACGGCACCTTCGGCGATCCCTGTCGCAGCACGGTGAAGGAGCTCGCCGTCGAGGTCACCTGCGTCCCCGGCGAGCCGATCGTCGGCGCTGACGGACCCTACAAGGGGGTAGCAAACTCCCCCGCCGCCGAGATCGCGTCCCTCGGCGCCACCTGGTGTTACAACTGGGCGACGTCACCGAGCGCGACGGACTGCGGCGATCCCCTCTTCGTGCCGATGGTCTGGGGTCCGGGCGACGTCGCGGCCGCCATCCAGGCGATCGGCGCTGCGGGCTACACCACGGTGCTCGGCTTCAACGAGCCCAACAAGGCCGACCAGGCCAACATGACGGTGGCGGACGCGCTTCGGCTCTGGCCGGACCTCACCAGCGATCCGAGCATCCGCGTGGGTAGCCCCGCCGTCTCCGACGACGGGCGCGCCTGGCTCGAGGAGTTCATGGCCGAGGCGCAGACGCGCGGTCTGCGCGTCGATTTCGTCGCCATGCACTGGTACGGCTGGAACGCGGGCTCCTGCGTGGCAAGCCAGCTCGAGGGGGCCGTCAACTGGGCGTCGCAGTGGGGGCTGCCGGTCTGGATCACCGAGTTTGGCTGCATGGGCTCGAGCAACACCGACGAGCAGACGTTGCTCGACTTCTTCGATGGCGCGATCGCGATGCTCGACAACCACCCGCTGGTCGAGCGCTACGCGTGGTACCCGTGGAACACGTACAACCACCTGTACCTGGACGACGACAGCGGAGTCCGCGTGCGGACGGCGCTCGGCGAGGCCTTCGCCGTCGCGCCACCGCACCGACCGTGAGCGCGAGGCGCGCCCGGTCGTGAGCCCCGACCGGGCGCGGCGCGTCGAGCAGCGCGGGTCCCAGGTCCGCTACTGACCGAGCTCCACGGAGCGGCTCTGGCCGTTGACCTCGAAGGTGATGTCGCGGACGGAAACCGTGGCGTTGGTGTTGTCGTCGATCTCGCTGCCGACCTCGATCCGGGTCACCCAGAGGTCGCGGGAGTAGTTCTTGTAGCTGACGACCCAGTCGAGCATCGCCTTGATGTCGACCTGCCCGGAGAAGTTGGTGCTGGGTCCTCCCTGCATCCGCAACTGTGTGTAGCTCCAACGGCCATCGGCCCAGGTGTCCGACTGGTGGCAGAGGTCGTAGGACTTGCTGCCCGCGGACACGGAGATCCCCTGGTACTCGTTGCCCAGGGTCTGGTCGTCACCGCAGGGCCAGCGATCGGCCTGCCACCCCCACATGCCGAGGATCTCGGCGCGGACGCCGGGGCTGGGGTCAGTGACGGGATTCCGATCGCTCAGCCAGAACTCGAAGGAGATGTTCCACGACATCGCGCTGCCGTTGAACGAGATGTTCATGTTGTCCACCTGCACGCTGGCGCTGGTGATGTCCTTGATCTGCAGCGGCAGCAGGGTCGTGGAGCTGCACTCCGGAGAAGTCACCAGCGCGTCGCCGATGCCGAACGGGTGTATCCCGAACTCTAGCTCCGGGAAGTCGGGCTGCGTGTGCTCGCCGCCGCAGGTGCCCCGGTTGATGGTCCAGCCGAGCGAGCCGTCCGGGTTGACGGAGACGGTCAGCGGCGTGTCGCATCCGCGCTCGTCGGAACCCCAGGCGTTGTTGAGCAGGCGGATCTCGCCCAGGTTCAAGTAGTCGCTGTGCGTGCTGGTGGAGTCGCCCGGCGAGGCCAGGGGAGGTACGGGATCCCCGGCGGGGCCGCAGGTCGCGATGCCGCCGGTGCCCGGGTCGCCGCCGGTGCCCGGGTCGCCGCCGGTGCCCGGGTCGCCGCCGGTGCCCGGGTCG
>CAYOLF010000004.1:0-115508 GCA_964404725.1 uncultured Polyangiaceae bacterium | reverse complement strand
GCCCGGGTCGCCGCCGGTGCCCGGGTCGCCGCCGGTGCCCGGGTCGCCGCCGGTGGGCGTGACGCCGCCGGTGGGTGCGACGCCGCCGGTGGGTGCGACGCCGCCGGTGGGCGCGACGCCGCCGGTGGGTGCGACGCCGCCGGTGGGCGCGACGCCGCCGGTGGGCGCGACGCCGCCGGTGGGTCCGACGCCACCCGTGTGCGCGACGCCGCCGGTGCCGGAGATGCCCCCCGTGGGGCCGCTGCCGCCGCTCCCCGAGCTCCCACCCGTGGTCGCCCCGCCCGTGGTCGCTCCGCCCGTGGTCGCCCCGCCCGTGGTTGCTCCGCCCGTGGTCGCTCCGCCCGTGGTTGCCCCGCCCGTGGTCGCCCCGCCCGTCACCGGGGTACCGCCGCCCGTGCCTCCGATCGGCAGCGGCCCCTCATCGCCGCCGCAGTGCGTGAGCGTGAACAGCATCGCAAGGCAAGTACCGAAGCGGGTCAGTCTGAGCGTGATCATTAGGTTCTCCAAAGCGGCGACCGCTGCGACCCTGATTGCGGGAGGCGGCGCCAATTCTCGGCGGCTCCTTCGGCAGCGCCGCGGCGCCGTTCCGACGCCGCTGGCTCCGCCGCGAGCCGACTTGAGTATAGCCGAAGAACCGAACGCGCGAAGATCGCGGCGTGGCGTCCCGGACGTCGCCGCCCGCGCGTCTCAAAATTTACAGCGCCGCTGGCGCGAGAGGATCCCACGACCGCGAACCCACTCCGCACTGATGAACGAACGGCAGCGCGCCGATACGATCATGCCGCCCGTCGGTAGTGGGGATCGGGGCGGGCAGGGGGGCGGCGCCCGCCCCTCTCGCCCGGGGCGCTCACCCGGAGCTGGTGCCCCCGCTCGCCACGGGAGGGGCGCTCGGCTCGGCGAGCTTGCGGTCGGAGTAAGCGACGTTGTCACGGATGCGGCTCACGTCCTCCGCTGGGACGGCGAGCCCCTGCGCCGCGCGCGCGAGGACGGCCTCGCACGCCGCCTTCGCCTCCGCGTAACGCCCGACGTAGTACGCCGAGATGCCGACCTCATCGAATAGCCGCCAGTCGTAGACGTCCTGGGCGATGAAGAGGTGGTCGTTTGGTTTGGGCATCCCCATCCCGGCCCGGGCGAAGAGGTAGGCCTTCGCGTAGCGCTTCTTCGCGCGGAAGTAGCGGGCCAGCTCGTGGAGCGGCTCGGCGCGCGAGGGGCGCAGCTCGTAGGCGGCCAGCAGCTCGTGCAGCACCGTCGCCTCGGGCTGGTCGAGCTGGATCGCGAGGCGCCCCACCTCGAGCTGGGCCATGAACCGCTCCTCCTCCCACCCGGCCATCGCCGCGCGCTTGCGGTACGCCGCCTGGGCCTGCTCGAACCAGCCTGCGTGCTTGTACGACTGCCCGAGGTAGAACTGGCTGCGGGGGTGGTCCGGGTGCTCCTCCAGGTGCTGCTCGAGAAGCCGGGCGTCGCGGAGGTACTTCTGCTCCTGGGTCACGCCGTGGGATTTGGCCCCTTCGCCCGAGTGATAGACGATCCACACGTCCTCGAGCCGCCGGCGCTCGCCGGCCCCCTCGACGGTCACGAGGTAGTTGTGCACCGGCCCCTCCCACCTCCAGCGGGTCGAGCGCACGTTGACGAGGTGAGGCACCGCGTACCGCAGGTGATCGTGGTGCTTCTCGAGGACGTAGCTCATGCCCGGCGCGAGCTTCTCGAAAAACCGCGAGTCGGCGACGCCGAGTTCCTCGTCCGCGTCGATGAAGAGGAGCCAGTCGCAGCGGTTCGCTGCCACCGCCAGCTCGAGCGCCTGCTGGCGGTTGACACCGAAGTTGACCCACTCGCGCTCGTGGACCTCGCCCTCGATGCCGTACGCCGCCATCTCGCGCTGGATGAGCGCGATGGTGTCGTCGGTGGAGCCGGTGTCGACGATGACGAAGTAGTCGATGTAGTCCTTCACCGACCGGAACAGGCGCGGGAGGACCGCCACCTCGTTCTTGACGATCATCGACAGGCAGATGTTGGTGCGTGGCCGGGGCATCGGGCTCGGGTCGTGGGGTCCTTGGGCGGCCCCAGCGGCGGGCACCGGGGCCGGCTCGGCCCGCCCCCTGGGCGGGGGCGCGCCGGCGGGGCGAGTCTATCGCGTCGCCGGCGGCCTGGTGCCCACTGGGTCCAGAAAAAGGCGCGGGCCGCGCGCCCTGGAGCGCGCGGCCCGGTGGGTCGCCTCGGTGGCCGTGGGTTCGGCTACTGCAGGTTCACCGTCGCCCAGCCGTTGGCCGGGACGCTGAAGCTGACGGTGGTCCCCTTGCCGGTGAGGGTTGTCTGCCGCGCGGAGCCGCCGCTGTTGTAGAGGACCGCGACCACGCTCCCGTCGGGGTTCTCGAACGCCAGGACGTCGCTGAAGCTCCCGCTCGTGTCGACCCGATGCGCGCCCGGATCGACGAAATTCGCGAAGTGCCGGAAGACATGGAAGTAGGGCGTGAGCTTGTAGTCCGACCCGCTGACCGTGATCAGCGCGTTCTGGGCCCAGGGGCGCACCGTGTCCAGGCTCCGCCCCCCCGAGTCGAGCACCATGTTCCAGGCGAGGTACGAGTTGACCCCGGCCTTGATCCAGTTGGCCATGAGGCCCCAGCTCTCCACCCCGTAGGCGTGATCGTTCGGGGCCGTCTGCTGGTACCCCCCCTCCCACGGGTAGTTTCCGCACTGGTGCTCAGTCTGCATGATGTTGTTGTCCACGCGACTGGCGTAGCTGCCGACGTAAGTGGAGGCGTGCTGCTGCATGCCCCACTGCAGGCCGATGCCGTCGACGTAGCCGGCGGCGGTCGAGTTCGACATCACCGCGTTGCCGATCGTGTTGTCGTTGGTGGGGTTGGAGTAGGTGCCCGCCCAGATCCCCGCGGGGACGCCGCGCTCCTGGAAGAGCGGCCCGAGGTGGTTGCCGATGTAGTCAACCATCACCGACGACGTCCACTCGCAGGACGGGTAATCCTGCGGGTATCCGGCCTCGTTCTGCGGCATGACGAAGGCGATCGGGATGCCCTCGGTCGCGTACTCCTCGACGAACCGAGCCAGGTAGAGGGCGTGCGCGCCGAGGGTCTGCGCGTCTGACTTCATGAACCCGCGATCGTAGGCGTTGTTGTCCTTCATCCACGGGGGCGGCGTCCAGGGGCTGCCCCAGAAGATGATGTCGTTCTTCACCGCCTGCGCCGCCTTGATGTACGGGATGAGGTGCTGCCGGTCGCGGGCGATCGAGAAGCTGTTCATCTCGAAGTCGCCGGCCGTCTCGGCGAGCGTGTAGCGGCTGATGCCGTAGTCGCTAGCGCCGATGGGGATCCGGCCGTAGGTGAAGCGGCAGCCGTCCTGCCCGAACAGCAATTGCATCACCTCGGACCGCTTCTGCTCGCTGAGCAGCAGCAGCTGCTCCCAGCCCTTCTCGTTGAAGGTGCCTCCGAAGCCCTTCCACAGCTGGCGCCGGGTGCTCGAGACGGTGACGTCCGCGTTCCCGCTCGCGGTGGTGAGCGTTCCCTCCTGCCAGTAGGCACCCTGCGCCGAGGTGACGAACTCGGGCTCGTCCACCGGAGGCGTGCCGCCGGTGCCGGGGTCGCCGCCGGTGCCAGGGTCACCGCCGGTGCCAGGGTCACCGCCGGTGCCGGGGTCGCCGCCCGTGGCGGGGTCGCCGCCCGTGGCGGGGTCGCCGCCCGTGGGCGAGAAGCCTCCGGTGGGTGAGAAGCCTCCGGTGGGCGAGACGCCCCCGGTGGGTGAGACACCGCCGGTGGGCGAGACGCCGCCCGTGGGCCCGACGCCGCCCGAAGGCCCCACGCCGCCCGTGGGGGTGACGCCACCGGTCCCGCCGGTGGGCGAGACGCCGCCCGTGCCGGTACCCCCGACGCCGCCCGTGCCGGTACCCCCGATGCCGCCCGTCGGTCCGACGCCGCCGGTCACCGTGCCGCCCGCGCCCGAGCCGCCGGTGGTCGGCGCGGCCCCGGTGGCGGGCATGCCACCGGTCAGCGCGCCACCACTGGTTCCGCCTGCGGACGTGTCCCCGGGGTCCGGCGTGCCGCCGTCGTCACCACAGGCAAGCGCCACGAAGGACAGACCAAACAGACCGATCAAGTGGGATAGGCTTCTCATGACTGCTGATTCCTGCTCTGACGGAGCGATTCCCAGGGAAGCGCTCCGTGATCGGCGACCCCGGGCCGAGTTGACGGGATTCTCGCGGTGAACCACAAGGGCCTTCTGTTCTTGTTGGATCTTTCCGCTGAGGGTGTCCGTGTTTGCGGGCGAAGGGGCACGCCGCTGAGGCGGGCGCCGTCGCCGGGGGTCGGGGGCGACCACGCGGCGTCTCTCTGGCGACGGGCTCCGGGAGCCGCTCCTCTCCCCCGTCCTCGAACGGAACCGGCACGAAAGGGACGGCGCCGAGCCGCCGCAGACCCATCGCCATTGCCAAGCCCGCTTCCCCGCTCACCTTCCACTCCACGTGCCCGCCACCGATCATCGGCGCCCGTTCGGCGCCTCGGCGCACCAATCGGATGGTGTCGGCGTCGCCCGGTCGCCGTGTCGCTCGGTCCACGCGAACCTCACCGCGGCGCCATGACCGACACGCCACAGGTCTAGCTTGCTCGATGGGGTGGGTCAACGCGAGCAGGAGCGGATCGCGCGTCGGGACCCGATCGAGTCACGCGTTGCTCGACGCCTTCTCGAACTGATCCGTTCCGACCTCTCATGATTGCTTCTCAAAATATTCCAACGAGGGCTGGCTCGTCGCGCCATGGCGGTGCTGCGGACTTGCGAACGGCGCCGGTGAGGAACGAACCAAGCGGAGCGTCGGGCGATGCTCCTAGAGCAGCAATCAGGTTGATTGCTGCGACAAATCAACGACCTGGAGCACCGAATTGGGAGCAGACTTCGGCGAAGGAGGCCTGGAAAATGTCTCCTCGCCCTGCACGGAGGCATTTTCCGGGCCTCCGTCGCTGTCGGCAACCTGTTCGGTGCTCTAGGAGCGCGTGCTCCTCCGGGCTCAGGGTGGGGTCGGGGCGCCGGCGCCGCTGGGTCTGGGCATTCGGTCCGAAAGGATGTATTTGGGCGGCCGGACCTGCCCGATCGTGGTATCGATCAGCCCCAGGTTCCGCGGCGACAGGCGGCAGGCGCGTCTGCCGCGGCCTCGCTTCGTTAACCTAGGTTGCAACAGACAAAACCTTCTGCCCGTGTCGGGTCGTCCCGCCGCGAGCAGTATTTTGGCCGCACCGGGGCGTCATTCGGCCCGGTTCCCGGGACTAGAGAGGTCTTTCATCGTGAAAAATAGAAGTATCCACGTGAGTTCTGCGCTGGTCGCGCTGGCCCTGACCACGTCGGGCTGCTTCGAGTCCGACTCGCCCGACGAGGGCACCGGCGGACAGCCCGGTACCGGGGGCGCTAGCGGAACCGGCGGCGACGCGACGACCGGTGGTGCGACGACCACCGGCGGTGCGGCGACCACCGGCGGTGGCCCCACCGGTGGCACGACGACGGGCGGCGCGGCGACCGGCGGTACTGGCCCCGTGGGCACCGGCGGCACTGGCCCCGTGGGCACCGGCGGCACTGGCACGACTGGCCCCACTGGTCCGACTGGCCCCACCGGCCCGACTGGCCCCACCGGCCCCACCGGCCCGACTGGCCCCACCGGCCCCACCGGCCCCACCGGCCCCTGAGCGACGGGCTCTCGCTTCATGCGCGGCGGGCGCGGCCAGCTGCTGCTGGCCGCGACGCCGAGGTGAACATCTCGAAAGTGAGTCGGGGGCGGGCGTGTTCGTGCGCGCGCGGCGTGATCGGGCGCGCTTTGCCGGCGGCAGACCAGAGCCGCTGTCTCCGTCGGGAGCAGGTGGTGCAGGCGGTTGAGCACCAACCACAGGGCGCGCCGCACCGGTGTCGGCTCCCGATCCGCGACCGGCCGCAGGCGACCGGCCGCCGTGGTGGAGTGGGCGCAGCCGGCTCACGATTGCGCGGCCACGTTCCGGCGAAGTAATAGGGGGAGGTCATGGCAGCGGACGGACCGGAGGCCGTCGCGGTCCCCATGCTCGCCGGGGTGAGTGTCCTGCTCGTCGACGACGAGGGGATGGTGCGCGACGCGTTCGAGCGACTGCTCGCTTTCTCCGGTGCGTCCGTCATCGCGGCGGGCGATGCGAATGCCGCGATCGAGGCCCTCACCGAGATCGAGTTCGACGTGGTGATCGTGGACGTCGTGATGCCGGAAACCAGCGGTCTGGCCGTTCTCCGCGCCGTTCGCGAGCGGAACCTGGACGCCTCTTGCATCATCGTGACGGGGCGGCCCGAGGTCGAATCGGCCGTGGAGGCCCTCCGCCTCGGCGCCTTCGACTACCTGAACAAGGTCGACGCCGCGACCATGCTGCGGGCAACCGTCGCGCGGGCGGCCGCAGTCTCCCGGCTGGCGCGCCTGAAGCGCGAGGCGCAGGCCGGCGCGGGACGCTCTTCCATGGAGCCCGGCGATCTGCTCGGGCTCGACGTCGCCCTGACCCAGACCCTCGCGTCGCTCTGGATGGCGTACCAGCCCATCGTGGGGCGGGACGGGGCGACCTTCGGCTACGAGGCGCTGATGCGCTCATCCGAGCCAACCCTGCCGCACCCGGGGGCGGTCCTCTCGGCGGCGGAGCGGCTCGGGCGGCTCGGCGACGTCGGGCGGCGCACGCGCGCACTCGTGGCGGTGGACCTCGAGCGGATCCCGGACGGGACCGTGTGCTTCGTGAACCTGCACCCCAGCGACCTCGGCGATCCGGCGCTCCTCGCCGACCGGGCGCTGCTCGAGGTGCACGGGGCCCACGTAGTCCTCGAGGTGACGGAGCGCGAGACGCTGGATCACCTGCCGGATCCGCGCTCGCTCGTGGCAGCGCTGCGCAAGCGCGGGTGTAGGGTCGCCGTCGACGATCTCGGGGCGGGCTACGCGGGGCTCACCTCGTTTGCGCAGCTCGAGCCGGACATCGTCAAGATCGACATGTCCCTGGTGCGTGGCGTCGATCGGGACCGTCGCAAGGCGCACATCCTGGAGCGCATCGTCCAGCTCTGCCACGACCTCGGCGTCCAGGTGGTCGCGGAGGGTGTCGAGACCGTCGACGAACTCGGCGAGCTGATGCGCGTTGGGTGTGACCTCTTCCAGGGCTTCCTCATCGCGCGGCCGGCGCAGGGCTTCCCCACCCCGACCTGGCCGCTCCCCCCCGACGCGGGGGGGGACGGCGCCAGCGCCTGACCCCGGCGAAGTCACCCCGGGCTCCGTCACGCCGGCCAGCGCACGATCTCGACCCCGCGCTCCTGCGCCAGTCGACGCGCGTCCGCCGCCGAGCAGGAGCCGACCTGGCCGCGTGGGATCGACTCGTCGTAGGGGTGGTAGTACCGCTCCCCGGGGAGCACGCCGTAGAGCATGCCGTTGCGCAGGGTGAGCAGCGTCTCCGCGAGGAGCAGTCCCGCGTCGCCGATGCCACGGGAGTCGAGCTCGTCGGCGACGACCTGAGCCGAGGTCGCGATGCACACCCGCCCGCTGGTGGCCTCCCAGCGCACGGTCGGGTGGCACTGGTAGGCCGGGTCCCAGGTGAGCAGCGTCGGTCGGAGGCTGGTACGACCGTCGAGCGGCAGCTCGAAGCCCGCGGTCGAGGCTGGCCACCGGACGTAGCGGCGCCCCTGGTCGTCAGGCTCGACCGCCGTCTCGGCGAAGTGCTCGGGCAGCGTGACGACGGCACGGAGGCTCCCGCCGGGCTCCAGGCTCAGCGTGATGCCCTGGTAGGGCGCGACCTCGCCGCGCAGGGGGCCCTGCCGGATCCGCTCGAGGAAGGCCCGCTCGAGCGCCTTCCCCTCCGGTCCCTCGGTCACGCGCCCCGCCGCCTGGAGCGCCGCCAGCTCCCGCAGCGGCTTCCAGGCTGCCCCGGCGAGTTGCTCCTTCAGGGAGCTTCGGAGCGCGGTGACCGGCCGCCGTCGCGCGTCGAAGGGCCGCGCGACCACCAGCGTGCTGCCGACCCAGTGAACGCGTGCTCGCGCCCCAGCCGCATCGACGGCCCGCGTCACGTCCGCCGGGAGCTCCGGGAGGGGAAGCTCGCGCTGGCAGTGAGCCCAGAGGGCGACTGTGTCCCGATCCCGCACGGGCGACAACGGCTCGCCGCCGGTGATGACGTGCGCGAGGCGCGCGAAGACGCTGGCGGTGGACAGATCGACTCCGCCCGACCGCCCCGTGGCATGGCTGAACGCGGCGCTGATCAGCCGTGCACGAATCCACTCGGCGAAGGCCGCGAGGGAGGGCAGCGGCGGCACCGCGGACCCGCCGCGGAGCGCGTCCGGGTGCAGGTGATGCTCGAGGTGGAAGAGCAGGGGCGTGTCGCAGAAGTGCGGACGGCACCCCTGGGGGCCGAAGACGGCCCCGTTCGGGGCGCAGGTGGCCAGCCACTCCGCCATGGGATCGACGGGCAGCCACCGGGCGAAGAAGCGCCTCACGACTCCTCGAGGCGGCGCATCGCGCCCAGGTCGTACTCCGCGGGCACCGCGATCTCCGCGAGCGGCAGGCAGCGGACGTCCACCACCGACCCGACCTCGTCGGCGTGGACGAGCGACCCGGCGAGCATCTCCCGCGCCCGCTCGAGGTTGACCTCGCCCGCGTTCGAGGCGAGCACGGAGTGGAGCGTCCGCCGGGTCCCCTCGAAGAGGAGCGCTGGCGTGAGGTGCTCGAAGGGCGTTGCCAGCCCCCGCCGGCGGACGGCGTGGAGGTGCTCGTGCAAGAGGTCGAGCGCGGTGTCGATGGCACCGCGGGCGCTGGAGCCGCCTTGCACGTGGCGGCCGTGGATGGGGACCTTCTCCTTGCCCACCACGCAGGAGCCGAGCACCGCGTCGTTGGCCGCCTGCACTGCGGCCACCAGCTCCTCGGCGGGGTTGCCATTGAGCAGGCTCCGATCCTTGTCGAGCTCCGACCGCACGATCTCGAGCGTCGCCGCCTCGGGGATGCGATTGAGCTCGATCCGGCGGCCGCCGCCCAGGCGCTGGCTGCGGAGCAGCGCCTTGTCGATGCGTCCCTCGAAGTTGCTGAGCGCGAGGATCATCACGCCGGGGGGCAGCGGGACCGCCCCGTCGAGGTAGGTGAGCAGCGTCGTGGTGACGCTGCTGCGGGTCCCGGTGCTGTCGTAGTGCTCGCGGCCGATCAACAGGGAGTCGGCCTCGTCGAAGATGATCAGGGTGAAGACGCCGCGCTCGGCGGCGTCGCGCGACGCCTGGTCGAAGATGGACCGGATCCGCTGCTCGGACTCGCCGACCCACTTCGAAAGGACCGCCGCGGAACGTATGTACAGGACCCTGGCGTGCTTGCCCCGCCGCGCCACCAGCTCCCTCGCCACGGCGCGCGAGAGCAGGGTCTTGCCCTGGCCTGGCATCCCGACCAAGAGGTACGCGGCGCTGCCGAGGGTCGCCGCGCCGGGATAGGCCTCGGGCGACAGCGCCCGATCGAGCGCCAGGCTCAGCCGCCGGACGGCCGCGTCCTGGCCCTTCACGTCGGCGAAGGTGGTCGCCCGCGGGTCGTTCGGATCGATGTGGAGCCGGCTCTCGTCGATGAAGTCGGTGTCCCGCGCCGCCCGCGAGCGCACGATCTCGTAGAGGAAGCCGCGGTTCACGCGCACCTTCATCCCCTCCTCGATCGCATCGGTGACGAAGCCGGACACCATGACGCGGTGCCGGCGCTCCTTCGTCCCGTCCTCCACCTCCACCCAGACCTCGCCGCTGCGGCCCGGCTCGGGGACGGACACGACGTCCACGATGTCGCCCTCGTGGGGCAGGGCGGGGTCCGTCGCGGTCACGCTGCTGCTGTTGGCGCCGATCTCGACGTACTGCCCGGGGACGAGTTCGGCGGGGGTGAGCCCGGCGCCGAGCGCGAGGTTCAGGATCGTGTCCCCCAGCGCAAGCGTGACCCGGGCGACGCCGTCCATGGGCTCCGCCGGACGCACGAAGATGGCGCGCTGGGTCGAGATGGCCTGGCGCTTGACGATCTCCTTGGTCTGGTCCACGAGCGCGGTGACCGCGTTCAGCACCAGCTCGCCCTTCCCCTTGATGGTCGCGGGGTCGTCGCTCGGCCTCGGCATGAAGCGCCGCACGCCGTCCAGCGTCGCGTCCAGGCGGGCGAGCTCGCTGGGGGCTCCGTCTAGGTGTCGTTCTTCGCTCATCGTCGCTGCTCCTGGGAGTTGGCGGTCAGTCCTGCACCCGTACTTCGGAGGGATCGCCGAGGTAGAGGCCACGCCTCGCGACCACGGCGCGGGTGACGCCGAAGACGGCGAAGCAGCGGCCTAGATCGTCGGGCGCCTCGAGGGCCGACGGAGCGTCGAGCACGATGCCGACCGAGGTCGCGTCGTAGAAAGTGCGCTGCGTCTCCTTGTCCTGGGCGCTGAAGAACCGCCCGTCGCGCAGGTGACGGGTCCCGGCGCCGGAGCTCAGGGTCTCGCCCGGCTCTCCCGCTGCCGGTTCGGCGGCGTCCCCCTGGCGGACTAGCTCCCCGAGGTGGTGAGTGTGCAGCCAGCCCACGCTCCGCAGGTAGGGGGCTCCCCGCTGGCGGCGTCGTTCGAGCTCGTCGGTCAGCGCCGCCCTCGCATCGGGGGTCCACTCGAGCGTGGCGACGGTGCCGCGGGCGTCGGGGCAGAAGGTGTCGTCGATCAGCGTCACCAGGTCCCGGGTTTCGGGGTCCCGGCAGACGCGGCCGAGCAGGAACGCGCCCCGCTCGCGCCACTCGCCGTCTGCCAGGGCGCGCTCCTGCGCGGCCACCTCGCGAAGGAGCGCGGGGGAGCAAACGACGGGCAGATCCGTGGGCAGGGCGTGGGGCCCCCCGAGCAGCAGCCGGTCGTCGAGGCAGAGCGGCGCCGCTGCGGTGGGGAACGCGGGCACCACGACCGTGAGGTCGCTGCCGGAGTCCACGGAGAAACGTCCGCGCCGACGGCCCGTGGACGGTCCGTCGCTAGGCGCCGCGACGTAGTAGTCGGCGTCCCTGACGCGCTCGGCGGGCTGATTGCGAAGCAGCTCCGACCCACGCAGGGCCGACTGGGTGTAGCGACGTCGCACCGTCGTTCCGTCGGGGAGCTTCAGCTCGAGCTCAGGGACCAGATCCCTCCAGTCGACCGTGACCGGGTACTCCCCCGGCGGCGCGTCAGGGTGGTGCCGGGCGACGAGGAGGCCGAGATCCCGGCACGCGTGCTCGAGCTGGAAGGAGGCGCGCGACCGCAGGACGAAGAGGCGCTCTCGTCGCTCCGGATCGCCCCCGGGCGCCTTGAAGTAGGTGACGTCGAGCAGCGCGTTCATCGCGCCGGGCCTCCCGCCACCATGGTCCCGACCACCTCTACCGTGTCGCCGGGCTGGAGATCGTCGCGGCTCAGGGGCTGGCTGGGATCGATGAAGCGGTTCCGGGTCACGTTCCGGAGCTTCCAGCTCCGAGAGCGATTGCGCCGCGGCGCCTCGTCGGCGCTGTCCGGCTCGACCTCCTCGATCCCGAGGGCCTCGAGCAGCAAATCCGTGAGCTCCTCGCCGTTACCGTCACCGATCGGGTCGGGGCGGATCTCGAGGTCCTTCGCCTCGCCGGAGGGGGTCACCGCCCGGATCCTCAGGGTCGACCCGCTCGGGTCGTACGTCGTCTCGGTCTTCGTCTCTCGGTGCTCAGTCATGGTTCACCTCGCCTGCTGCTTCGGAGGGATCCCTCGCCCGGTCGATCCCGAGCGATTCGAGGAGGAAGGCCGCCGCGTCGGGGCGCATGGCGAGGGCCCGCAGCGCCGCCGCTTCGCGTCGCGTTTGAGGACGGCGCCGCGCCAGCCTGGGGCCGGCGAGCTCGACGGCGTAGATCGACGCGCCCCGAAGCAGATGTCGGGTGCCGTCCACGGCCGCCTCGTCCAGAAAGAGCAGGAAGGCCGCGAGTGCTCCCTCGAGACCTGGCGCCGGGTCGAACGCCTCCACCGCGCGCAAGACCGGCTCGATCTCCGGGTTGGGGCCCGGATCCGCGGCGCCCGCCACCAGCCGGTCTAGCGACGCCCGCAGCCGCTCGGGGACCATCCAGATCGCCGGCTCGAGCAGGAGGCGGCGGACGAGGCGACCGTTCGGCGTCAGCACCGTCGACCAGCCGCGAGGTGGGTTCGATCGCAGCGCTGCGGCAGCGCCGCGCGGCGTAGCCGGGGCGCCTCGCGTGCGCACGTCGGCGACGCCGCCGCCGGACACGGTGGAGTCCAGGGTGCACCCCGCGAGGCGGAGCCATCCTGTCGCCGGCTGCGCGCCGGCGGCGGCCGCCCGCTCGAGGAACGCCCCTTCGAGGCTCGACGTCATCGGACCTCCGCGGCGAAGCGGCGCCGGCGTGATGGGCTCGGGCTCGCGGTCGCCGGCGTGACCAGCGGGGCGTCGAGCGGGAGCGTGGCGCGGTGCTCGAGGAAATGGAGCGCGGCCCGCTGGTTCAGGCAGTCGGCGGGCGCGTTCAGAACGTCGGGCTCGGCGATCAGCGCTGCGTGCACCTGGCGCACCAGGAACGGCAGGTCCATCCGTTCCGGATCCCACTGTCCACGGAAGAGGCAGGGGACGCCGGCATACTCCCCGTGGATGGGCCCGAAGGTGGCCACCCCGGGCAGGAACAGGGCCGCCCGGCTGGCGAGGGACACCTTGGGCTGAGCGTCGGGGTAGCGCTCGACGACGAGCTCGGTGCGCACCGCCTCCTGGCACAGCTCCGGCGAGCCCCGCGCCTCCGTCAGCACGCAGGTGCGCGCGCGCAGCACCACGGCCACCGCGAGGATCCGCCCCGCGGCCTCACGGACGCCCAGGAGCTCCAGGCGCCCGGGGTTGAGCCGAGCCAGCTCGGCGATCGCCTCGAGCTCGACCTCGACGCGCCGGTGCGCAGCCTCCGCGGCGACGCGGCGGGCCGCTTCACTCAAGGGCTTCATCAGTATCCTCCCGTCGCAGGTCCGCTTCGGAGCATTCCGCGTGCAGGCCCCAGGCGTCCCCCTCGGCCGTCGCGAAGCGGAGCCCGATGCCCGCCGGCGGGCGGAGCGCGGCGAGCGGGACGCGGCCGAGGGCGAGCAGTTCGGCGGCCGCGAAGATCGACCGGGCGGGCACCGCCTCCTGCACGACGGGCCCGCCGCAGTCGCGGCACCAGAGCCCCTGCCGGGTGAACGACAGGAACGCTGGACCCAGCGAACGGCCGCAGACGCCGCCGCAGACCCGCGCCCGGCAGAGCGGGACGTCGGCCTCCACGATCAGGGCGTCGGGCGGGGTGGAGAGCGCCGCGGCGGCGAGGTCGACCAGCTCTGCGAGGGTCGCCGAGGTGGGCACCGGGTGCCAGGGGAGGGGCCCATGGCGAAACGGGAAGGGGTGCAGCTTGCAGCCCGGTGACGGCGTCAGCGGGGTCGTCGTGAGGCGCGGCTCGGCGCCGCCGTGCAGCGCGATCAGCCGCGCGGGGGCGAGCTCGGCGTGGCTCACGGCGTCCGCCGCCATCGCCGCGGCGAGCGCCCCCATCGGCGCCGACGTGGGGACCCCCGCGTCCGGGTTGTGCTCCAGCGTCGCCAGGCAGGACTCGCGCAGGCTGGCCAGGCGCAGATCGTCGGCTGTGAGCGGGCACCCTGCGCAGGGATCGACGTCGGTCGTGGGGGCCGGTACCAGGGTCACCGAAACCGCGCGCCGCGCCGTGGCGAGGCGGACGTAGGGCCGCCCGAGCAGGCTGGCGGCGCGGCCGAGCGCGAGCTCGGCGGCTCGGTTGTCGGGGCAGGCCGCGATCAGATCCGCCCTCGTCAGGGCGCCCAGGCCGAGGACACGCACGTCGTCGGCGACCACGTCCACGCGCACCGGCGAGCCGGCGAGGAGCAGAGCCCGCGCCGCCTCCACCTTGAGCAGGCCGACCTGCTCGGGCAGGTACGGCTGGGCCGCCACGTTCTTCGCCTCGACGCGGTCGAAATCGACCAGGACCAGGTGGCGTACCCCGAGGCGCGGGAGCGCGAGCGCGAAGGGGAGCCCGACGGTCCCGACCCCGCACACCAGGGCGGTCGTCACGGCTCGCCCTCGATAGTGCAGGTGAGGTCCCCGTCGGCGTCGAGCCGGAGCCGGACGGTGCCCGAGGTCGCCTCGCGGAGCAGCAGCTCCTCGAGGGGCGACGCGATGCGGTCCTCGAACGCGGTGCGCAACGCGCGGGCGCCGAGCAAAGCGAGGCCGGGGGTGGTGTCGATCAGCTGGCGCAGCGCCGGCTCCTCCGCCTCCAGGGCGACTCCCTCGCGCTCCCCGAGCTCACGGCTCCAGCGGCGGAGCAGGGCGAGCTGGTCCTCGGGGCGGAGCGGCCCGAGCCAGAGGACCCGGCCGCCGCAGCGGCTGAGGACGGGCTGGGGGAGCAGGCGACGCAGCTCGCGCCCGAGGTCGTCGAAGGCACGGCGGCGGTCGTCGCCGCGAAAGCCGATGCTGGGCCGGCTCGCGCCCACGTTGGTGGTGACGAGCAGGCAGAGCCCGCGCGTCTGGACCGTGTCACCCTCGTTGGACGTCAGGCTCCCGTCGAGCAGGGGCAGCACGACGCGCTCGAGCAACTCGACGCAGCCGCGCTCGGGCTCCGCGAGCTCGATGACACCGCGGCCGCTCCGGCGCTTGATCCAGCGGAAGAGCTCGCCGCCGCTCCCGAAGCCGACGTAGCTCGGCGGCGCTCCGACGAGGCGATTCACGTGCGATTCGTGGGAGAAGTCCCCGCCGCGCACCACGAACGGCTCCGTGTCGGGCCCGTCGCAGACCCCCTGCAGCGCGCGCGCGAGCTCGCTCTTGCCGACACCGGGGGGGCCTGCGAGCACCGCCACGAACGGTCGGTGCTCGGGCAGTCCGCGCAGGCGCGCGCGCCGCCGCCGGTGGGCCGCGTACCAGCGCGCGAGATCGGCGATCGGCTCCTGGTGGCCCACCACGCGGTCGCGGAGGACGGCGAGGGTGCCGCGGA
This sequence comes from uncultured Polyangiaceae bacterium, assembly GCA_964404725.1. Classification (GTDB taxonomy): domain Bacteria; phylum Myxococcota_A; class Polyangia; order Polyangiales; family Polyangiaceae; genus JAFGBI01. The sequence goes on along the minus strand of CAYOLF010000004.1, from coordinate 100,588 downwards.
GATCACCGGTGGCGCGCCCGGAGAGCTCGTCCACCAGGTCCTCCACCGCGGCCGCGGGGACCGAGTCGTGGCCAAGCCGCAGCGCGCGCGCGACGGCGCGTTCGAGGAGCGAGACCGCGGCGTGCGGCTGGGCCTGGCCCTCGACCAGGGACGAGCACGACAGGATCGCGCGCTGGGCGTCTCCGCCCACGGCGACTCCGCGCGCGGCCGCCCCGCGCGCGCGGGCCGGCAGCACCCGCTCCAACATCTCGGCGGCGTCCGCCTCGCCCAGATGCACCGGGGTCTGTCGGCGGTCCCACGCCTCGTCACCCACCACGCGCGAGGTCTCGTTGGTAGCGAGCAGGAGCCGGAGGCCGTGCTCGCTGACCAGCAGCTTGAGCAAGTCCACCGCGTCGTTACGGCTGTTGACGGCGCGGAAGAGGCGGTGGGCCTCGTCGATGAACAGGATCACGTCGAGCCCGGCGAGCCGCTGCAGGGCGCGGTTGCGCGCGAGCTCCGCGTCCGGAGCTCGTCCCCCGTCGAGCAGCGACGGATCGAGCGTGAGCAGGGTAGCCCCGCGGAGCGGTCCGCTCACCTGACCCTGCACAATCCGCTCGGCGAAGTGCTGGATGAAGGTGGACTTGCCGACGCCGCTCGCGCCGTGCAACAGCGCCGCGCGGTTGTCGACCCGGAGGCACACCTCCTCGATCTGCCGCGCGGCCGCCGCGAAGCGGGCGCTCGCTCCGATCGGTTGCCGCGGCCCGTCTCCGTCCGTCAGGACCACCAGCGGCAGCGGCAGCTCCGCGAGCCTCTGCATCGAGGCGGCGGCGAGGTGGGCGTGGATCCTCGGCGCGGGGACCCACGGCAGCTCACCGAAGCGGGGGGCCTCTACCGAGAGGGCGGCGACCGCTTCGGCGGGGGCGAGCTCCAGCAGTCCCAAGACGAAGTAGCGTCCCGGGTCCGGGGCGCGGCCCGCGCTGGCGGTGAAACGGGGCCCGAAGCGGCGCAGCGGCGGGCGGCAGGCGGGTTCGAACCGCGAATCGGCCAGGAGCGACGGCGGGCGTCCCTCCACCGCGATCACCGTGCCGAGCTCCGTCAAGCGGATCCCGATGGGGAAGGCCCCGCCGAGCGCCGGGAGCTCGCACCGATCGAGCCAGATGCCGTGCGAACCCCGCCCGGGCGCCGGCCGCGGTCCCGTATCGTCGGCCATCCTTGCGGCGCCGGCGCCGCGCTCACTCATCGTTTCCATCCAGCACCTCTCCGCACCGCGTGCACTGCGCCGCCGCGGCGCAGTGTGAGCAGGCAACGACCCCGCAGGCCGGACACCGCAGCGTCATCGAGGCGGCAGCGAGCGGCTCCCGGCAGATCCCGCAGCGCGCCACCCCGGCCTCCGTCGCGGTCTGGCGCCGGGAGGCCTCGGTGTAGATGCAGCGGTGACGACCCTGGGGCGTGTCGAGGAAGAACGCGGCGGGCCCCGCGAGGAGGGCCGCGCCCCGGAGCGGCGGCTCGGAGCCGAGCCGCGTCGTGGTGCCCGGCGGGAGCACGAGCAAGAGGTCGTGGCGCCCGCCGGCACGCGGCGAGGCGAAGCCCCGCGCCCCACCGGGGAGGGCGACGGAGCCGGACGCCTCGAGCGACAGCCACGTTTCGTCGGCCTCCACCCAGGCCACGGGGCGCCCCGTCACGCCGACCTCCGCGCGGGCGCCCAGCAGCCGCACCCGGGGAGCTCGGGGCCCCGGTGCAGGCGCTCGGGCAACATCCAGTTGACGACGTGCTGGGCCCGCGGGACCGCGCCGGAGGCGAGGAAGCTAGCGAGGGCGCGGGCGGAGAGGACGCCCGCGAACAGGTTGGTCAGGACGTTGGAGGGGGTGCGCTCCTGGCCGCACCCCGCGCGCGCCGCCCGCTCGCGGCGCTCCGCCGCCGCCATGCGATCGAGCTCCTCCGGGCCGCAGTCGAAGCAGGGCGCGCTCGTGCCGACGACCAGTGACCGGACGGTGCCGTAGGTGAACTCGGTGCCGCCGTCGAGCACCAGCGCCCCCGGCGCGTGGTGCTTCAGGCGCGCGAAGGCCGCCGAGCGCGGCGCGAAGGCGTCCGGAAAGAGCCCCACCACGTCCGGAGCGAAGCGCTCGAGGTGCTCGGGGTCGAAGGGGGCGGGGATAGCCACCACCTCCAGCGGTGGCGCGCCGGGGTCGTTCGCGCGCCGGATCGAGACGGCGCGCGCGGTGGCGGCAGCCTTCGGCTCGCCGAGCTCCGCGCCCGCGAACAGGATCTGCCGCGAGAGGTTACTGATCTCGATCGCGTCCGGATCGATCACGACGAGCCGGCGGACGGCGCGCGCGAGCGCCGGCTCCTGCAGCAGCGCCTCCAGGAACGCGTGGGCGAGCGCCCCGCCGCCGCCGACCAGCAGCACCGTGAGGCGCTCCTGCCGGCGCCGGGTCACGGCCGCGCCCCGGAGCTCGAGGAGCTCCGGGGCGCGCGGCATCGGCTCGTCGAACGGAGGCTCGGCGTAGGCGCCCGCGGCGGCGAGGTAGTCGCCGAGCAGGTGCCCGGCCGCCTCGACGCCCTGGAGGCCGAGCGAGGCAGGGACGCTCGCTGCCGTCGCGCGGCCCGCCCGGGCCCGGACCTCCCGGACGCTGACGCCGATCACGACGGCGTCCCGACCGCGCGCGAGCACCCGCACGCGGTCGGGAGCGCGCGTGGCCAGGCGCCGTACCTGGGTCGAGAAGGCACGGGGCGCGCCGGTAACGTCGGCGACGACGTAGGGGCTCTCCCCGTCGTTCGGCTCGCACAGGGCGAGCCCGAGCTCGAGTGAGACGATATTCAGGTCCACGCCCGGGTTCAGCCGCAGTAGGCGCGCCGGACCGGCGAGGGAGGCGCTCCGGGGGTGCGGGAGCGCGAGCGTCTGTCGGGTCACGCCCATGGCACCGGCCACCAGCGCGAGGTGGTCGAGGATCGGATCGGGCGGTCCTGCGCTCAGGCACACCAGGGGGCGCTCGAGCGCCGCTTGCTGGAAGCCGGGCGCGATGAGCTGACGGGCGTAGCGGGTGTCGGTCACGACGACCCTCGCTGGGCAGTGCGGCCCGACGAACGCACCAAGCGGGCCGTCTCGGTGATTAGCTCCGCGATCGTCGTGAGGCGCTCGCGGACCATGGCAGGCTCGCCATTCCCGAGCGCGCGGCGCACGTCCCCGAGAGCCCGCTCGAGCAGCCGGGGGGTCGGCGCCCCCGCGGGCAACGGTCGCGCGGGTCGGTGGGCGCGCGGGAGGCTGCGGCGCGGCTGGGGCGGGGACCAGCCGTCGTCGAGGTCGTCGTCCTCCTCGTGGCGGCCGCGGCTGCCCCAGTACGTCGAGACGTACCGTCGCACCTCCTCGTCGATGCGCCCGAGGTCGAGCGGCTCCGGCTCGGTCGGCTCCACGACGACCCCGGGCTCTGCCGCAGTGACCGAGCTCAGGAGGCGCACCTCGCCTCCCTCGCTGGGGACCGGGTCGTAGGTGAACGCGAGCTCGAGCGCGTAGAACCGGAGCCGTCCGTGGTCGACCTGGAAGACGACGCTGAAGACGCGGTCGTGCGTCTGGACCGCCTCCACGACCGCCGTGGCGAGCTCGACGTCCGGGCAGCGCACGCGGACGAGGCCCGCGTCGTCCAGGGTGATCACGGAGCCGGCGCCGTCGTGGGTGGGCACGATCGCCCGTGACCACCGCCGTTCGTAACGGGGCAGCGCGGCGAGGTGCGGCGCGAGCTTCTCGGAGATCCACTCGTCGTCGGTGGGGCTGTGGCAGAGAAACGCGTACGGCGGGTGCAGGTGGGCGAGGCCCAGTAGCTCCAGCCCGGTGCGGTCGAGGGCCTCGCTGATGGTGCGCTGCACGTCCCTCGCGCTGCAGTCGAAGGAAGCGGCGGAGACGATCTGGTGTCGCAGCAGGAAGACGTCGGTGCAGCGTCGCGGCTCGTCGGCCGGCCCGAGGAGCAGCGCCGCCAGCTCCTTCGATCCGTGGCGGCGGTTGACCGCCTCGGCGTAGGCGCCGAGCTTGGCGCAGGCGTTCGCGCTCAAGGTGAGCGAAGCGTCGTCCGGCCCAGTGGACGCGGGCGCTCCCGCACCGCGCGGCTCAGGCATCGCGCCCACCGTGTGACGCTCGCCCACCCCGGGCGGCCACGTTGAGATCGACCAAGAGCTCCTCGCCCTCGCGGAACAGGCGATCGAGCTCGTCCAGCGTCGTCGTCGCGTCGACCTGGCGCGCCTCGCCTCCCGCGTTGATGACGAAGCTCCGCCGTTCGGTCAGGCCGAGCGACGCCGCCTCCGGCAGCATCCGCTGCAAGGCGTCGCGGACGGTGTGTCCGCCGAGCCGCCCGTCGAGCTCGATGGCCCGTCCCGTCTTGCGCCCCGCGATGCGGGCCGTGAGTCGCTTCCTCTGCTGTCCATCCATGATGAGGTACCTCCACCGTCTGCCGGGTGCTTCGGAGCCATTGGGCGAGGCCCCGCCGAGGGCGGAAGACGCGCCGCTCGTTCTCGCCCACATTTCGGAGCGATCGGTCCCGGGTTCGTCGGGGAGCGTGCGGGCGATGGCACTCGCACGTCGGGTCGGCCGAGGCTGCGCCCTGGGCCAAGGGGAGTGGCGCCGCCCGCCCGCCCCCGCCGCTGCTGGTCGCCATGAAGGGGGGTGCTAGAGCACCGGTCAGGTTGCCGACAGCGACGGAGGCCTGGAAAACGTCTCCGTGCACGGCGAGGAGACGCTTTCCAAGCCTCCTCTGCCGAGATCTGCTCCCAGCTCGGTACCCCACGCCCTCACCCACCCAGCGGTGGCTGGGTGGGACCCGGAGGACGCGGGTCCCTAGGTCATTGATTTGTCGCAGCAATCAACCTGATTGCTGCTCTAGAGCACCGATCGGTTCGCCAACTGCGACCCCGGTTCTGAGCGCCGGGCGGGGAAAGGACGAATGCTCCGAAACCAGTTCCCGTCACGCAGGTCTTGGTGAGGTGGTCGTGCAGGACTTCGCCCCGCAGCGCCGCAGGGAGCCCTCTTCGGGATGGGATCGGCGGCGCCGTGTCGGCGAGGAGGAGGGGGTGATATTGCGTTCGTCTACCGGTTTCGGAGCAGTTGGCGGGCCCTCCGGCGGGGCGCGCCGCTCGGGGTGCCTGGTGCTCCGCGGCCGGACGTCAGCTTTGTGCAGGGTCGTAGCGAGGTGATCATGCAGGACGTCAGCCCGGCTCTCTCGACGGTTCCCCTCCGCAACTTTTCGCTGTTCCTTGAGGTTTGCGAGGCGGCGGGGGCCCAAGAGGGCGCTCTCCAGCGGGCTCGGAGCTTCCTTGCGGACCCCCCGGCAGGGCGCCCTGCGACTGGGAAGCACCAGCGGCGGCGAGCGCCGCGGACGGTGCCCAATCACCTCGACGCCGCTGACACTCCGACGTGCGCCTCGCTGCTCTGCGAAGTGCTGAGCACCGTGCCGCCTCCGGCCGACGGTGACGACGACGAGCTTGCGACGAGGGTCGTCACCCGCGCCGGGGGGACGGAGGCGCAGCGGCGGCTCGGGAGCCTCCTCGGGGCTTCAGCGACCTGCGCCCCCTCCCGAGAGCCGATCATCCACGCCCCCCGGGTGCCGCAGGATCTGGCCGCCATGCTTGGGGTCGACGGCCACCCCGGGGTCCTGGAGGTCCGCAGCGGGACGGAGGGACCCGGCGCCGGCGACGGGGACGGTCCGGAGGACGGGTCTAGCGGCGTGGACCGCGCACGTTCGGAGCCGCGAGGGGCGCCGGATCCCGGTGGTCCCACCCAAGTTGAGCGGCCGACGCGCGGAGGGAGGCGTTCGGGATCGACGTTGCCTCGCTCGGGTCGAGCCGCGGGTCCGGTCCAGCGGCTCGTCTCGGTCACCGTTCGGGTGGAGTTCAAGGTGGACGCGGCCGCGCTCGTGGCACTGGCGGCGCTCGCGATCTCGCCCGAGAAGTCGCTGCCGCTGGCGAGGCTGCTCGGATCGGCGCGGGAGGTGCTCGACCGCTTCCCGTTGCGGGGCCTCAAGGGGAGGGTCGTGGTCGGCGTCGTCCTTCACCCCGAGGCGAGGAATCCGGCGAGGACCGAGACGGCGGAGGCTCCGACACCGTGGATGTCGCCCGAGCGCGTGTGGAGGCTCGCGAGCGGGACGCCGCTGCCGTCCGCCCTTCTGGCGCTGTCCGAGCCGCCGTTCGGCTCACCGACCCTGGCGCTGGCGCCGCTGGCGACGTGGCTCGCGGGCTTGCTCGTCGCCGCGCAGGAGCCGGAGCGGCCCCTGCCTCACCTCAGCCCCGACCTGACCATCCAGCTGCCCTCGGCGGTCGTCGCGGCGGCTTTCTTGCGAGGGATCCTCCTGGTCCGACCTCGGGACACGGGGCCGGGGGTTTCGTCACCCGCGAGGCCGGGGACCAGGTTCGACCGACGCCTCGTCTTTGTGGTCGAGCACCTCGTGGAGGGGCGGGACGTCGATCTCTGGCCCGCCCTACGGGGCCTGATCGCTCACCACGGCGGCAGTCTCGACCAGCTTCGGCGCACCGACGCCACCGCCTTCGAGTGGCTCATCTCTCGGGTGCAGCACGAGATCTACAAGAAGCTCCGGAGCTTCGATCCGGAACGGGCGCCGCCGTCCTACCTCGGCACGATCGCCAGTCAGGCCTTCCTCGCCGCGCTGTACGGCGGCAAGCTCCCAGCGAGCTTCTTGCGCGCGGAGGCCGCGGGACACCTGCCGGGGATCCCGCTCAAGGCGCGGGCTCTCCACGTCCAGGCGAGCAAGATCACCGGGACCGACCTCGAGCGACTCTGGCGGAGCGACGGCCTGATCCTCCCCGAGCACCAGGCGCTGCTCAGGCTGCTCCACGGCCAGTCCCTGCACGCCTACGTCCTCGCCACGCTCCGGAGCCAGCTCGTCCTGACGGCTGGGGAGCCGATGGATGAGGACGGCGACTCCGACCCGGAGGAGGCGGAATCGTGTACGAACGCCCGAGCGGTCGCCAGCCGTCACGAGGTCGCTCAGGTGTTCCGGGACGCGCAGCGCCGCGGGGGGGCCGCGACGGGGAGGCCGGCGGTCGCCGCGGGGGATCACTATCTGCCGGAGGGCGACCTCGTCCAGTATTGCCGGGACTGGCAGCGGTTCGAGTGGGGGTACGGGCAGTTCGCGCGCGAGGCATTCCCCACCGAGAAGGAGGCCCTCGCGCGCCTCACGGAGGCGCAAGATCTCTGCCAGCTCTGCCTCGAGCGGCTCCGCGCGCGCCGTTCGCACGGCGGCCTGCGCGGCGAGAGGCCCGAGGAGTGGCGCGAGGGCCAGGAGAAGCGCCTCCGCGCCCTGCTCGAGCGCGAGGGCGTCTCGCGTCGGCTCGGCGATCTCAATCGCGCCGAGCTGAAGGAGCTCGCGCACACGCTGGGCCTGTCCGTGAACCGGCCCGCGACGGCCGTCGACGCCATCTACGTGGGCGCTCTGCTCTATCCCGACGGTCAAGTCGCGGGGGGGGAGACGGCGACCATGGGTGCACAAGGAGAGAGCGATGAACCAACTCACGGATCCGCTGGCACCGCTCCGCGCGCTGCTCGACGCAGCCGCCGCGGAGGTCCTCGGGCTCGACGACCCGACGCTGACTGAGGCGCTCGCGGCGCCCTTGCCAGCGTGGTGGGCCTCGCCGGGCGACGCGGCCTTCGCGGAGCTACAGGACCGCGTCGGCCATGGTGTCCGCAGCCGGGACTGGCGCGTGTGCCTCGAGCTGTTGGCCCATCGCGGCGATCCCGCCGTGCTCGCTCGCCTCGCCCAGCTGGGCGAGGCTGCCGCCGCTCCGGCTCCCCCACCCAGTGAGGCCGACCACCGCCTGCTGTGGCACCTCGGGAGCTCGCGGTCGCTCACCGTGATCGCGGCGGACCTCGAGCTCACGCCGGGGGAGCTGTCCGAACAGGTCGCCGCCCTGCGCGAGCGCCACGGCGAGCGAGCGATCCGCGTGACCGAGGAGCGCCTGGGTGATCGCCTGGACCTTACCGGGTGGAGGGCCGCCCGTGGCGGCGACGAGGACGTCGTCGAGCCCGCGCGGGACCTGATGGCCGGGTGTGGGGGGGCGTTCCTCCTGCGCCCCACGCAGCCGACCGCCGCGGAGGACGAGTGCTGCCTCATCGTCGAGGAGATCCAGCGCGCTGACGGCGTCGTGACCCGGGTAAGCTTCCCGGTGTCGCCCGATCTTCCGCCGCCGATGGTGCGGTGGCGCTTCACGTTCGACGCCGAGGACGAGGCACTGCACCTGCTCGGGTTGGGACTCGACCGCGTCACGCTGGGGCTGGCGCGGCTGGCGTCGGGGACGGAGGCGACGTTCTCGTTGCTGCTGGATCAGGCCTTCCCCCACCGCCGTGGGGAGTTCGGTCCGGGCAGCAGCTATTGGGTCGAGTGGCTCGGGCGGCTGCCCCGGATTGATCGGTACTCGCTTCGGGTGGAGGCGGGCGCGCCGTAATGGCATGCTCGGGGTGGTGCCGGTAAGCATCGCCACGTCGAAGGGTCCCGTCGAGCTCTCCGTGGTGCTCGCCACGGAGCAGCAGTGGAAGTGCACTCCCCACCCCTTCGCGCATGCGATGAACGCGGCGGTGACCCTGCTCGAGACGATGGATCAGTGCCGATCATCGAGCCTCGCGGTCTACGCCAAGGAGGGTTTGCCGAGCACCGGAGGCACGGTGGGGGACCGTCGCGTCACCTTCGAGGTGTGGCGGCGGGATCGGGAGGGGCGAACGCGCCTGCTGGACGATCACGAGCTCGCCGGGGACTCGCTCCAGCTTCCCGTGGCGCTGTCCCTCTTCCTCAAGGCGCTTCAGTTGCTCCACAACCTGGTGGACGGCGAGCACACCATCGTACCTGCCTTCGATCCTGGCATCGTCGCCACCGGGGCGCTGAAGAACGGTGACGTCCACTCCGTCGAGGACATCCCGGCCAAGCTCGCTGCCCTCCACACTTGGCTCGCGGCGCAGGAGAGCATGGACGGTCCGGTGCCGTTCCTCCTGCCGCAGCAGGCCGCCAAAGACGTCGCGGGCGTCCGGTGCGTGCCGATCGGCACGCTGCGCGAGGCGCTCGAGTTTCTGCTCTTGGCGTGGCTGGAGGCGAACGAGGGGCGGATCCGGATGGCGGTGCAGCCCCTGGTCAAGAATCCCAACCCGCTCCGCAAGGGGCCTCGGCATTGGGTCTGCGAGCAGTGGGCCACCTACGGCCCCCGGGGGTACGCTCGGTTCGTGATCGATCCCGCGAGGGATCGCCTGGCGTCCGAGTGGAAGATCCGGCTCGAGGAGGAGCACGCCGGCAGGGTGCTCCTCGCCGCCCTCGACTGGTCTAGCGACGAGATCGGGGGTCGAATCGACGCCTGCCTCTGGCGGCTGGCGGCGCTGCGTTACGTGCGGCAGGCGAGCGAGGCGCGCCCGGCGCCTCGGGCCGGCGCCCAGCGACCCCCGCCCCAGTCGAAGCCAGGTGGCGCCGTCCCCCCGGAGGTGCCGACCGAGGTGATGGAGGACGTGCTCCGCGGTGACCCCAGCCGCTCCGAACTCCCGGGGCTCCTCCGCTACCTCGAGCAGGGGCCGGCTCGGTCCGAGCGGGAGTTGCTCGCCGCGCTGCGCGCGCTCGATCGCCGGCTCGATGAGTCCGCCCCGAAGGACCGGACTCGGGTGCTGGTCCTGGCCCAGCGGTTCGCCTCGAGCGCCTCGGGCCCGGTCATGGGCGCCGCGGTGTCGATTCTCGAGCGCCTGCCGGTGGATGGGTCCAAGCGGTGGGACGCCCTGCGTGGCGCCCTCCGGGCCACCGCAGCTCCGGGCAGGGCGCAGCTGCTCGTCGCGCTCATCCGTCAGGCGAGTACCCAGGCGCAGCAGGCGGAGCTGCGGAAGCTCGGCAGGAGCGCGCTCAAGCGCCACCCGACGGCCTCCGTGCAGCGGGCGGCGACCGCGGCGCTGGAGCGGCTCACGCGGAACGGCCCGGGCTCGCGGACGGTTTAGCCGCCCGGGGCCTCCCCGAGCTTGCTCAGCGCCTCGACCTGGGGCGGCAAGACGCAGCTGCAGTCCTTGCAGGGGGTCATCCCCGCCAGACCGAGCTTCCCCTTGCCTGCGAGGGGCCCCGGCCCCGCGCGGAACACAACGCCCCGGCCCTCCAAGCTCGTCCAGTGCACGATGTGGCACTGCAGCGAGCCGAGCTCGAGCCAGTCCCCCTCGCGCAGCGTGGTCTTGTGCCAGGCCGATACGCCCCGGTCCTGGTAGTTCTTCCACCAGACCTCGAGCTCCCCGGACAGCACGCCGTAGATCTCGATCGTCGGCTCGCCGTGGACGTGGCGGTGCTGCGGATCGCGGTGGGTGAAGAAGCTCCAGACGAAGCCGACGCTCTGCCGCTGGTACTTGAGGAACGGGTCCACCGCGCGCAGGGTGAAGGGGCGCGTCGCGGCGGCCGAGAAGAGGCGGTCGAGCTCCCGCTGCCGGAGGACCCGCACTGCCCCCGGGTTCCGCGCGGCCCACTTGCGCGCCAGCGCGTACATGGTGAGCTCCGGCGGGTGGGTGCGCAGCGGGAGCGAAGGCTGCTCGGGGGTTTCCGCCGGTCGTCGCGCCCCGTCCTGCGTGTCGTGGTCGGTCACCCCGTGCAAGACGTGCCGGGCCGGCTCCGCGATGTCCGTGCAGGTCATCGCCTCGTCGAAGGTGAGCCAGACCCCGCCCGGCAGGCGCGATCGCTGCGCCGAATCGGGGTCGGCGAGCAGGTAGCGCTGCACCGGATCGACCCAGAGATCGACGGCGTAGGCGTAGACGGAGGTCGAATGGGGCGGTCGGGGAGTGTCGGCCCTCACCTCCCGGCGAGGCAGCTCGGTGAGGATGGCGTAGGAGTCCTCGGGCAGGTGGATGGCGCGGCAGAGTTCGTCCACGGCGTCGTCGAGGGTGCGCCCGGGGAAATCGTCGTCGACCGCGAGCTGCTTGCAGGGCAGGACGAGCTTATTGTCCTCCTCCGCCCGAAAGAAGAGGAAGCGGACCTCCGGTCGCTGGTCGCCGTCGGGGTCGGCCTGGTCGCGGATCAGCAGGTGAAGCACGTGCACGCTGCGGGCCACGGTATTTCGCTAGCCTCGCCCCACGCCGCCGTCAACGGCGGGTCCCGGTCGCGCTGTGCCCCGCGGCGGCCCCGCGGGGGATCCGGCGCCTGTCCAGGGGCCGACCCGGCCTGCCGCGCCTCCGGATCTCGGAGCTCGATCACCGTCGGCACCACCTCGCGCTCGTCGAGGAGTCGCTCCGGATCTCCGATACGTCGGCGTCGAGGTCACCTCCCCGCTCACCAACGCGTGCGGCTGCGGGTGCGAGCAGAGCCCGGAATGCCCCGAGTGGCTCGACGGCATGCCAGGTGCGGCCGACGCCCAGTGCGCGGACCTCGAAGCCCTTGCGGCGCGCTGTCCCTAAACCGGGGTCGCCTGGTAACGGGGCGGGCGCGGCTCCGGCGAGGCTCACCAGCCCGCGTCGATGTCCTCGAGGAATGGGCAGAGCTCGGGTTCGAGGTACTCGATCGCGGCGGTCGCCTCGTCCGCGCCGGCGTCCACGGCGATGATGCGCGTGGGCAGGATCGAGGGCATTGCCCCGTCACCGCTGGCGCGGGCGCTCGGCCTGCCGCGTGGCGCCGGCGCCGCCACGGGAGGAGGGTTGATCGCCACCGTGGCGGCGCGACGGGACGGGGTCGGTGCAACGTCAGGTCCCACGACGCCGATCCCGATGATCGGAGTGGGGGTGATCGCGGCGACTCGCTCGTCGCGCGGTGCCGGCGCGCCGAGGGGCATCGGTGGCGTTCGCTGGGGCGGGACCGGCACGGACCGGCGCAGCCGCGCCGAGCTCGGTGGCGTTCGGGGCTCCGCGGCGCGCGCGTCGGAGCCAGCGGGCGCCGCGGAAGGGCTCGCGTCGGGGTCGGGGTGACCGGGTCGAGGCGGGTCCGCGGGGGCGGTGGCGCCGAGGGGCGCCGGCGGGCGGTCCTGGCCGTCGGCGCGCGGGCGTTCGTCCCCGCTCGGCGCAGCCGCACCGGCGAGCGCGGGCGGCTCGAAGGCGGGGACGCGCGGCTCCCGTGGGATCGACGGCACCTCCACGCCCACCGCCGGCACGACCCCGCTGCGGAGCAACCCCACCGACCCGGAGCGCGGGGGCTCAGAGGCGGGCGGGAGCGATGAGCGGAGCCGATCGAGGCCGCGATCACAGCAGTGGTCCAGGCGCGCCACCGCGAGGCGGGCCGTCTCGTCGGAGGGATCCCGCGTCGAGATGCGCGACCACAGCGCGAGCGCCTCGTTCAGGAAGCCGCGACGCTCGTAGCGGTGCGCGGCGCGCATCAAGGCGGAGAGCTCGCCCTCTACGCGACCGAGGCGGCGATAGCACTCGGCGACGCGCAGTGACCAGACCGGCACGGCGTCGTCCTGGCGCTCGAGCTCGCGGTAGCTCTGCAGGGCGGACTCCACCCGACCTGCGCCGAGGGCCGACACCGCCGCCTCGCGCAGCTTCGCCATCGTCCCCGTGTCGGAAGGCAGCCCGCGTCGCGCCAACACGTAGGAGGATGTGGCGCATTTCGCTACCTCTGCAAATTGGTTTTGCGACCGCGGCAGCTTTTGTTAGGCGTAGGCTGCCTCGATCGGCGGTTCGACCGGAGAACCGGCGGCGATTTTCCGGCGGGGCGGCATGGCCCCCCATCCTGGATATCGGGCCGGCCCGCCCTGGCGGTCGGGGAAAATCGCGCTAATTCGAATATTTGTGGGAACAACGTCCCGGCGGCGGCAAAATTCAGCCGGCCCGGCGGGACATCATTGCGCCGGCGGCGATCGCGGTGGTAGGAGCCCGCGACCGAGACGCCTCGGGCCCCGGTTCAGGCCTCCGATCGCAGGCGTGGACGGCTGGGGGGGGGCGCCCGGCCGAGGAGATCGCATCATGAGCGGCCATTCCAAGTGGGCAACGATCAAGCGGAAGAAGGGCGCGCTGGATGCGGCACGCGGCAAGGTCTTCACCAAGCTCATCCGCGAGCTGACCACGGCCGCTCGCATGGGCGGGGGTGACGTCAACGGCAACCCGCGCCTGCGCAAGGCCGTCGCGGACGCCAAGGCGCAGCAGATGTCCGCCGACAGCATCAAGCGCGCGATCCAGCGGGGCACCGGCGAGATCGATGGGGCGACCTACGACGAGGTCGTCTACGAAGGGACCGGGCCGGGCGGAACGCTCATCATGGTCGAGAGCATGACCGACAACCGCAACCGGACCGTCGCCGAGCTCCGCAAGGTCTTCGAGCGCCACAACGGCGTCCTCGGTCAGAGCGGGACGGCGGGGTGGGCCTTCGATCGCCTCGGGACCATCACCCTCGATCGGTCCAGCGTGACCGAGGAAGCGCTGATGGAAGCCGCCGTCGAGGCGGGCGCGGAGGACTACCGGGACGAGGGCGAGGTGTGGGTCGTGTACACGCCGATGGAGCAGTTCGACGCCGTCCTCCGGGCGCTGGAGGGCGCGAAGCTGCCCATCCAGGACAGCAAGGTCGCTTACGTGCCCAAGGTCAAGAAGCCGCTCAGCGGTCGCGACGCGGAGGTCTGCCTGAACCTGGTCGACACGCTCGACGAGCACGACGACGTCCAGAACGTCTACGCCGACTTCGACGTCTCGGACGAGGAGCTACAGCGGATCGCCGGCGACTGATCGGCCGCGCGGGGCCGCCCGCGCTCACAGTCCGGGCGGGGTGATCCCGGGGACGCGGAACTGCACGGCCGTGAAGTAGAGGAACGTCATGTGCGAGAACATGGCGGGCCACAGGCGACCGGACGCGCGCGTGAGGAAGCCCCAGGTCAGCCCGCACGCGCCAGCGGTGAGCGTGAACAACGGGTTGGGTCCCGCCACGGTGTCGGCCAGGAGCACGACGGACGGTGTGGCGGCGAGGGTGAACGTCCCCGCCGTGGCGAGCCAGCCCCACCGCGTGCCCAGCCGTTCCTCGAGCAAGTCCTGGACGAGCCCGCGCCACGTCAGCTCCACGAGCCCGGCGGCAGCGAGCACCGCGAGCGTGAGCCACAGCGACCGCTGCACCGCGTTGGGATCCCCGATCACGAGGTAGATGCGCGCGATCCAGCCCGCCGTGACCGACCCCGGGGGCACGAGCTGGGCACGCAGCGCCCAGGACCCGATCAGCAGCGCCGCCGCGGCCAGGACGCCGATGGTGAAGTCCCCGCCCCGCGGGGTGAGGCGTTCGGACAGCGTCTCGTCCCGGTGCATCCGCCACACGGCGAGGCCAGCGAGGCCGGCGTGCGCGCCAATGACGACGCCCCACACCAGGGCCCGCCCGGCGCAGAGCGGGGAGAAGGCGAGCGCGGTCGCGGCTGCGCTCACGAGGACGGACAGGAGCAGCAGCGGCATCACGGCTCCGAGAGCAGGCGCTGCGCGATCCAGTCGAGGATGCGCTCGGCCAGCGCGGTCTTCGAGATCTCCAGCAGCGGTTCCTGGTGGGTTGCGGTGACGAGGCTCGCGCGGTTGTCGTCACGCTCCAGCGCGTCCCCCGCGTGGTTGGCCACCACCAGGTCCACGCGCTTGTACTCGAGTTTCTGCCGGGCGGCAGCGAGCACCCGCTCGTCCGAGTCGGTTTCGAGCGCGAACCCGACGAGCAGCGGGCGGCGGGTCCGTCGCGCCTGACCCACCTCGGCGAGGATGTCCGGGTTGGGGACGAGATCGAGGGTGAGCCCTTGGTTCTGCCGCCTGATCTTGGAGGAGTGGGTTTCGGCCGGACGGTAGTCGGCGACCGCGGCCACCATCACCAGCACGTCCGCGTTGCCGAGGTCGGGCCCGAGCGCCTGCCAGAGCGCGCTGCGCATGGCGACGGCGCTCCGGACGTCGACGCGAACCGCTCCGTGCGGGGTCTTGAGCGAGACGGGTCCCGAGATCAGCGTCACCCGGGCTCCCCGGGTGGCCGCTCGCTCGGCGAGCGCGAAGCCCATCTTCCCCGACGACCGGTTGGAGATGTAGCGAACTGGATCCAGATCCTCCAGCGTCGGTCCCGCGGTCACGACCAGGTGGCGTCCAGCGAGGTCGCCTCGCACCAGGTGGCGAGCGGCGTGGGCGATGATCTCCTCGGGCTCCGCCATTCGCCCCATGCCCTGGTCGCCGGATGCCACCTCGCCGAGCTGCGGCCCGACCAGCCCCACGCGCGGATCGCTCGTGAGCGTCTCCACGTTGCGCTGGGTTGCGGCGTTGGCCCACATCTCGGGGTGCATCGCCGGGGCGACCAGCACCGGGCAGGTGGCGCAGAGGACCGCTGCGCTGACGGCGTCGTCCGCGCGCCCCGCTGCCAGTCGCGCTAGCGTGTCGGCGGTCGCCGGCGCGACGATGATGAGCTGACTCGATTGGGCGACCTCCACGTGCGACTCCCCGCCCCGGTCCACGGCGAAGAGGTCGGTGATCGGTGCGCGGCCGGTGATTCCGGCGAAGGTGGCGGTCCCGACGAACTCGAGCGCGGCGCGGGTCATCAGGACCTGGACGGAGGCGCCCTCCTTCATCAACAGGCGCGCGATCGCCGCGGCCTTGTAGGCCGCGATGCTACCCGTCACTGCGAGGGACACCCGCTGACCGGCGAAGCGACCGGCCGCCCGTGCCGCTGGCGCCGCCGTCGCGGCGTGGTGCGGTCGGCTCGGCGCCGTCGCAGGCGGACGGGGTGCGCTGGTGGCTGAGCGTGGTGGGTCGCCGGTCATGGCACGCGCAGGGTACCGCTTAGGGGCCGGGAAACGTAGCTGTTTGCGTTCGCATGGAAGCGCCAGGACCGTTTTGCCCTGGACCCGGCCGACCCGACGCCGATCCAAGGGGACCGCCCCGCCGGCAGGCGCGAACCGGCGGCGACGCAGCCGTCCCCCTCCTCCGAGATCGCGGCCGTCGTGCGAGCGACCGAGCGCGACAGCCCGGCAGCTCCTGCCGGGGCCGTTCGTCAGCGGGATCCGATCGGCGGTCACTCCGCGGCTCAGAACCCGAGCGCGCGGCCCCCCTGGAAGACGACGAAGCTCGCGATCCACGCGAGGGTCGTCGTGTAGCCGAAGAGAAAGAGCGGCCAGCGCCAGGAGCGGGTTTCGTGGTGGACGACAGCCAGCGTGCTCGTGCACTGGCAGGCCAGCGCCATGAACACGAGCAGCGAGAGGCCCGTGAGCGCTGTGTAGCGGGGGCTCCCGTCTGGGCGCCGCTCGGCCCGGATGCGGTCGCGGAGCGGCGCCGCGGCGCCATCGGCGCCGATGCCGTGAACGAGCGCCATCGTCGAGACGAAGACCTCTCGGGCGGCGAACGACCCGAGCAGTCCTACCCCGATCTTCCAGTCGAACCCGAGCGGCTCCAGCGCCGGCTCGAGGGCGTGGCCGAGCCGGCCTGCGAAGCTGTGCTCGATGGCGGTCGCTCCATTTGCCGGCGCCGCTGCGGCGACCGCGGTTGCCGTCGCCGCCCAGGGCTCCGCGGGACGCGCCGCGCCGCGCGGGAAGGAGAGCAGCCCCCAGAGCAGGATCGTGGCGACGAGGATGACCGTCCCCGCCGCCTTGAGGAACAGGATGCCGCGCTCGAGCACGCCGCGCAGCGTCACGGGGAGGCGCGGCCAGCGGTACGGCGGCAGCTCGAGGACCAGGGGGACCCGTCGGCCGGGGAGCGCGGTGTGCCCGAGCACGCCTGCTGCCACGACGGTGAGCCCGAGCGAAAAGACGTACATGCCGAGGAGCACCAGCGACTGGAGCGGCAGCACCCCGGCCACCCGCGTTGGCGGCACCAGCGCGCTGCTCACCAGCGTGTAGACGGGGAGCCGTCCCGAGCAGGTCATCAGCGGGATCACGAGCATCGTCAGCAGGCGGTCGCGTCGGCGCTCCAGGGTTCGCGTCGCCAGGATCGCCGGCACCGCGCAGGCCAGACCGGACAGCATGGGCACGAAGGCGCGCCCGTGCAGCCCGAACAACCTCATGATTCGGTCCATGAGGTAGGCGACCCTTGACATGTAGCCCGAGTCCTCGAGCAGCCCGAGGAAGAGGAAGAGGAGCAGGATCTGCGGCAGGAAGACCAGGACGTTGCCGACCCCGCCGATCACGCCCTCGAGCATCAGGTCGCGCAAGGTCGACGCCGGGAGCACCGAGGCCGCTCCGGCCTGAGCGACGGTGACCGCCGTCTCGATGGCGCGGATCGCCGGCTCGCTCCAGGAGAACAGCGCCTGGAAGAGCAGCAGCAGGATGGCGACGAAGATGGCGAAGCCGAGCACGGGGTGCAATAGGACCCGATCGAGGCGGGCCGTGAGCGCGTGCTTCGAAGGGTGCGGGTCGTGCTCGCCGAACAGCTGGGGCGCCCGCTCGTCGAGGTAGGCGTAGCGAGTCGCGATGATCTCGGCGTCGAGGTCGCGACCGGCGGCGGCGGCGCGCACAGCGAGGCACCGCTCGCGGAGCGCGGGGTCGATCCCGTCCAGCGCGTCGACCTCGTCGATGCTGGTGAGGGCCCAAAGCGCGAGCGCGCGGTCGCGCTCGACGTCGCGACGGCAGGCGGCGGGCAGCGCATCGGCGACGCGGTCCACGTCGCGCATCAGCGCCGCGGGGTAGGCGATGCGGATCGCGCCACGGGTCGGGGCGCTCACCGAGCGCCCGATGACGGCGCGGAGTTCGGCGACGCCCGCACCGTGACGGGCGTCGGTCGCCACGCAGGGAACGCCGAACAGCGCCCCGACCGCGGCCGCGCGCGGGGGATCGCCCGCCGCCTCGTCGATCATGTTGAGCGCGACGACCACCGGCGCGCGCGCCTCCACCAGTTGGAGCACCAGGTAGAGGTTGCGAACGAGCTGTCCCGCGTCCACCACCACCACCACCAGCCGGGGCTCCGGGTGTCCGTGCAGGCCGAGCGCTGCGTCGATCGCGATCTGCTCCTCCGCCGACCGCGCCGAGAGGGAGTAGGCGCCCGGGAGGTCGACCAGCCGCACCGGGCCCAAGGGGGCGGGTAGCTCGAGCACGCCCTCACGGCGCTCGACCGTGGTGCCGGGGTAGTTGCCGACGCGCGCATTGGCTCCCGTTAGAGCGTTGAAGAGCGCCGTCTTGCCGACGTTGGGGTTTCCGACCAGCAAGGCGAGCGGGAGGCTTCCGGTGGCGGACGCGTCTGGCGACACGGCGGGAGGTTCGACCATCGGCGGTGGCTCCCGGATGGGAAGCGCGGCCCAGCGGCTCAGGTCGAAGTCCGCGGTCCGCGGAGCGTCGCGCGGAGCCATCCGCGCGGACCGGCGGTGGGCGGCCGGGCGGGCGCAGGGGCGGCAGGGGCGCGGGCGTGACGGGCGGGGGTCGCCTCGGTCACGCGCGCGCTCGACACCTCGATCGCGCCGGCGTCCTCGCGTCCGAGGGTCAGACTGCAGCCGCGCACGAGCAGCTCGAGGGGGCCGCCGAGCGGCGCGCGGCCCAGGACCGTCACCCTCGTTCCGGGTAGGAGCCCGAGCTCCATCAGCCGGCGGCGAAACGATCCGTCGCCTCCCAGCCGCTCGACCCGGTTCGCGATCCCGATCGGGGATTCGTTGAGCACCATCTTTCTCGGCACTTATAACGTGTTGAAATTCATTTTCAAATACCCCCCCGACCTTCTCGGTCAGGCCGGTAGGCCGAGGTCGCGGTTACTCCGCCGCGCCGGCGGACGGGTCATGGGCGCCATGCCCTCGCGCTTCCACCTCGGACCACGCCCGGGCCGGCTCGCCGGGCTAGAGCGGCGATCGGTTTGATTGCCGCGAAGAATCAACGATCTAGAGCAACGGGCGAGCAGCAGATCTCGCCAAGGGCGCCCTGGGAAACGCCCCCTCGCCCCGCAAGGGGGCGTTGTTCAGGGCGCCGACGCAGTTGGCAAACCGGTCGGTGCTCTAGTCGCGCGACTCGTAGACGCGGCCGGCGGGCAGTTCGAGGGCTGTCAGGAACCCGCCGGTCCCGGCTCCGGTGTCGATGCCGACGCAGCACTCGCCTGCCCAGAGGTCGGTTGGGTCCTCCGGCGTGTAGGCGCTGAGCTCCTCGGGCAGATACTCCGTCCTCGTGTGTCCAAAAACACAGAGCTTACCCCGGTAGCTCCTGAAGAAGTCCTCGTCGCGGCACCAGAGCAGCGTGGATGACGGCTCGACGTCTTGGGGGTGGACGAAGCCGCCGTCCCCGCGCGGTAGCCCCGCGTGCACGTAGATCGCGTGGTCGTCCTCGTAGTAGTAGGGCAGCGAGCGGAACCACTCGACGACGTCCTCCGGCAGGAACTCTCCTCGCTGCATCGCGAGCAGCTCCTCCGGCCGTGGGGGCTCGTCCTCCAGGGGCGGGGGGCCACCCGTGAAGGAGCGGTACGCCGCGAGGCAGCCGTTCCCGATGGGGAGCACGAAGGGATCCCAGCCGTGGTCGACGACCCGGAGCCAGGCGTCCTCGTGGTTGCCTCGGAGCGTCACTACGCGCGCGGGGACTCGCCGAGGGAGGTCGCGGACGTAGGCGATGACCTGGGCGGAGTCGGGTCCTCGGTCCAGGTAGTCGCCGAGGAACACCAGCGTGTCGTCGGCGTCCAGCGCCGGGAGGCATGAGAGCAGCCGGAACAGCGCCGACTGGTCGCCGTGGAGGTCTCCGATCGCGAACGTCCGCTTGGCCATGAGGTCATCTCGCGTGGCGCGCCGCGGGCCCGCTCCGAGACACGGTCACGGCGTCCCGGTCGACGGGCAACGGTGGTAGAGTGAGAGGCATCTCATGTCAACCGGCGGTCCCCGAGGTCCCTATCGTGATGGGCTCGTCACCGAGGCGACGACGATGGCCGATCGCGGGATCGCGTCGCGCTTCGAGGCTGCGCGCAAGCCCTTCCTGCTCGTCCAGGTCGAGGGTCCCGGGGCGCCGCGGGAGGTCAAGCTCGACCTCCCCGAGATGGTGGTCGGGCGGTCGCTCCAGGCGCACCTCACGATCGAGAGCACCCTCATTTCTCGACAGCACTTCGCGCTGCGGCGTCAGGGCCCCGACTACGTCGGCGTCGACCTCGACAGCGTCAATGGCCTGTTCCTGAACGGGCTGCGGGTGCACTCCGCGGTCCTGCGTGATGGAGATGTCCTGCAGATTGGGGACGTCGTGCTGGTCTATCGGGAGGGCGACGCGTGACGTTCTTCACTCGGTTCTGGGGGACGCGCGGCTCGATCCCGACGCCGGGCCACTCGACCCGCCGCTACGGCGGCAACACCTCCTGCGTCGAGATCCGGATCGACGGGGCCCTGTTCATCTGCGACGGAGGCACGGGGATGCGGGAGCTCGGCGACGCGCTCCTGCGCCGCGGCGACGATCCGGTGGACGCGCACCTCCTGTTTAGCCACACCCACTGGGACCACATCCAAGGCTTCCCCTTCTTCGTCCCGGCCTATCGTCCGACGACGACGCTACGGGTCTACGACGTAGCGCGCGACGACGACCGGGCGCACCGCCTCTTGATGGGTCAGATGCGGTCGGAGTACTTCCCGGTGAGCTTCTCGGACCTCGGCTCGCGGATCGTGCCGAGCAATTTGGAGGGGGGCCACACCACCATCGAGGGGGTCACGGTGCGCGCCTTCGAGCAGATACACCCCGGGCGGAGCTTCGCGTACTCGTTCATCAAGGACGGGAACAAGGTCGTGTACGCCACCGACAGCGAGCTCGATCGCATCGTGGCGAACCGTGACGACATCGTCGCCCGACCGGCGGCGCTGCGGCGGTTGCCGAGCTCACTCGTGGAGTTCGCCGCCGACGCCGATCTGCTGATCGCGGACGCGCAGTACAATGACGACGACTACCGCGAAGGCTGGGGCCACGCTCGCGCCCACACGGTGGTGGATCTGGCCCTGCAGGCGGGGGCAAAGACGCTGGGGCTCTTTCACCACGATCCGACCCAGACCGACGCGGACGTTGAGGCGAAGGTGGAGCGAGCCACCGCGAGGGCGCGCGCGGCCGGATCCGCGCTCGTCGTCTTCGGGGCGCGCGAGGGGCTGGAGCTCAAGATCGGCTGACGGCGTCGCGCGCGTCGGCCCGAGCTCATTTCCCTGGCGCGCCGTCGTCCCGGAGCAGGCCGCGCGGCCGCATGATCGCCGGGCTCGTCGCGTCCGCGAAGGCCTCGGGCGCGGCCTCCTCGCCGGTCGTCGCCTGGAACCACTTGCGCTTCTTCCACACCCGTGAGGTGTTAAGGAAGGTGAGGACCTCCTGGTCCATCGCTACCACCGCCGGACGGCAGAGATCCTTGCGCGCCTCGCGCTCCGGCAGTCGGAGCGCAGACTCGGCGGCGACCTCGACCCCCACGACGGTCTTGAAAGCGCGCTGGTACGGGCGGTCGAGCTCGGGCGGCAGGAAGAGCCCGGCCTTCTCGGCCTGAGTCCGTAGCGTCGCGATGTCGGTCGCGCTCTGGCGGAAGCCCGTCTCGTCGCTGTCGAACACCACCGACGTCGCGTGCTCCGCCATGAGCTGGGAGAAGGTGATGAGGGCCCGAGTGCTGGCCTCGACGGACTCGACGGCGCGGACGAAGACGTCGAGCCGCATCGCCTCGGTGCGCTGCTTCTGGGTGTCCGCGAGGCGGGAGAGGAGCGCCTCGCGGGTGTCGTCGAGCTGGACCCGGAGCCGGTCCAGGTGGCGGGCGACGGCGAGCGAGACGCCCAGCGCGACGATCCCCAGCAGGACGCTCACGGCCAGCGTGCCGCCGATCAGGATCGAGTCGGATGCGACCATCGGGTGTTCAGTCCACGCTCAACGAGTCTAGCGCAGGCGCTGGCGGAATACTGCCTCGGCTGGGCCTCGGAGCGTGGCGCTCTTCGTTCTGGGCGGGGAGTCTTGGGCGGGACGGTCGGGGCGGGACGTTCGGCGGCGGGGACGCGGGCCCGGGGCCGGTCACCGGTTGGGGCGCACGGGCAGCGCCCGCTCGGGGGCCCAGGGTGGCGCCGAGACGCGCTCGACGCGGTCCTCGAGCCCCTGCAGCATCAGATCGAGCATCGGACCGAGTGCGGGGTCACGGAGGACCTCCAGGGGCTCGCGCGTCGGCGCCCAGGCCGCCAGGAGGAGCCGCGAGCCGCTCAGTCGAATCGCCACGTGCCCGTCGCCGAGGCCGAGGCCGAGGCAGAGGTCCGTCCGCTCGAGCGCGTCGGCGACGCGCGGGGTGGTGTCGGCGAAGTCCGGCGCCGGCGCGGTGGGCTCGGGGGCGGGCATCGCGTCGGAGGCGCGCAGGACGACCTCGCCACTGCGAAAGGCCAGCACGGCGTCGAGCAACCGAGCGCGCTGCACGATGCGCCGTACCACGAGGCGTAGCTCGCTCCGCTCGTCCAGGAGCGCCTCGTCCGCCAGCGCGGCCATCGGATCCAGGGTGCCCCGCAGCAGCGGCAGGGTGGGGGCCTCCGCGGGATCGAAGGTCCCCGTCGTCGTGTTGACGCCGAACAGCGGCAGCGCCCCCTCCGCGGCGCTGGAGAGCGACGTCGGCAGTGGCGGCGAGCCGTCCCACGTCACCACTCCGCGCAGCATCGCCACCACGGGGCCCTCGAGCGCGAGCCACGCATGGCCCGGGTCCAAGCCAGCGCCGGAGAGGCGCCGGATCCAGCCGCTGAGCCGGCTCATGGCGTCCACGACGCGCACGCGGGCCACCTCGGCGCCGACGTGCTCGACCCACAGGGCGTACCGGTCGGGTTTCGTCAGCAGGATGGCCGCATTGGTGGCCATCGCCATGGCCGTCCCGGCGGCTCTCGCGGTGTCCAGCGGGTCGGCCATGGACCTCGACCAGCGTACCACCAAGGGGCGGCGAGCACGACGCAAGCGCTTCGCCGCAGGCGGCGGGGAACGAGCGTCCCCGCGCCCGGGTGGCGGTCCGGGGCGTCGGGCTCGCTGGACGCTCGGGCGTGCCTCTTCCCGCCGCCGCGCCTCGCCGCGCCCGGGTCGCCTCGAGTGCCGAGCCGCCGGTGGGGCTTGCGTCGGCGCTGCGTCCGTGTCGAGGTTGGCCCGTCGTTCCGCGCCCGCCCCGTCGTCGGGACCGGGCGTCCCTCGGTTCGACAAAGGGACCACCGGCATGCGCATCGCGCTCTTCTCCTGGGAGTCTCTGCACTCCATCCTCCTCGGCGGGCTTGGGGTCCACGTGACGGAGCTCGCCGCGGGTCTCGAGCGGCGGGGGCACGAGGTGCACGTCGTCACTCGGCGCGGACCAGGACAGGCGGACTACGACCGCATCGAAGGGGTCCACTACCACCGTATCGACCATGCTCAGGACGAGAATTTCGTGGTGATGATGGACCTGATGTGCAAGGCGATGGTCCACCGCTTCCACGAGGTGACCCGCATGGTGGGGGCGTTCGATCTCGTTCACGCCCACGACTGGCTCACGGCCAACACCCTCGCCTACGTGCGCGATGGCTGGGGGACACCCGGGATCCTCACCATGCACTCCACCGAGTACGGTCGCGATGGCAACGCCTTCCACGACGGGATGGCGCGGTGGGTGCGGGACACGGAGGCCGCGGGCTGTCGCCAGGCGAAGCTGGTGATCGCCGTCTCGGCGTTCCTGGCGGCCGAGCTCCAGCGCATCTACGGCGTGCCGCACGATCGGATCCACGTCGTGCCGAACGGCGTCGCCTATCATCAGTTCGACGGCTTCATCGACCCGGGTCCGGTCAAGGGGCGGTATGCCATCGGCGCCCTCGACCCGACCATCTTTGCCTCCGGACGGATGATGGCGCAGAAGGGCATGGACCTGCTGGTGGAGGCCGTCCCGATGGTCCTCGCGAGCTATCCCAGCGCCAAGTTCGTCATCGCGGGCGAGGGGCCCGAGAAGGCGGCCGTGATGGGTCGGGCGCAGGAGGTCGGTGCCGCGGGCGCGATCCGCTTCCTCGGGGCCCTTCCCCGGCGGGAGTACGTCGATCTGGTGAAGGCGTCCGACATCGTCGCGGTGCCCAGCCGCAACGAGCCCTTCGGGATCGTCGTGCTGGAGGCGTGGGCGGCGGGAAAGCCCGTCGTCGCGACCACCGCCGGCGGGCCTCGCGAATTCGTGTGGCACGACGTGAACGGATTCCTGGTCGACGCTAGCCCCGGCGGGTTGGCGTACGGCATCGGGTCGCTCCTCGCGGATCACGACCACTGCCGCGCGCTCGGGCGCAACGGGCGCCTCGCGGTGGAGGATCGCTTCAATTGGGACAACGTGGCCCGCTACACCGAGGGTGTCTATCAGGCGGCGCTCCACTGAGGGCAGGGGTGCCGGGCCGTCCGGGCATCCGGTGACGCCGTCGGCGCCGGCGGGGGTCGCGGTGCGGGGATCCCCCGAGCGCTGGGCCGGCGAGCGCTGGGCCGGCGAGCGCTGGGCCGTCGAGCGCTGGGCCGTGCGGTTGTCCCTGCCGACCTTCGCCGGGCTCATCGTCGCGTCGGCGGCCGTCTACCCGGGGGGCAGTTGGGTGCATCCGGAGGGGTCCGGGTTCGATCTCGTCCACAACTTCCTCTGCGACCTGCTCCCGCTGCGGGCCATCGGCGGGCGAGCGAACCTGGCTGCGGCGCTCCTCGCGCGCTCGGCCATGGTCCTGGTCCTGATCTTCGGGGTCGGCACCTTCTGGGCGGTGGTGCCGCGGCTGTTCTCCCCCGGCGCTACCCGGCTTCGTCGCGCGGTGCCCTGGTTCGGCTGGACCGCCACCGTGGGGCTGATCGGGGTGCCCTTCACTCCGTCGCTCGCGGCGTCGGCCCTCCACGGCTGGATCGTGGTGGCTGCCGGCGGAGCGGCGCTCGCGACGGGCGTGGTCTCCCTGGGGGGCCTCGCCGGGGGAGGCTTCGTACCGCGCTGGCTCGTCGGGCTCGGCTTCGTCGCGCTCGTCGTCGCCGGCGTCGATCTCGCGCTGTACCTCGACCATTTCCTCCGTCAGACCCCGGTCGGTGCGGCGCTGCCGGCGGGCCAGAAGGCCGCCGTCGTGCTCGTGCTCGCCTTCGTGTGGCTCGTCGTGGAGCGCGCGACCGATCGCCGCCCGACGACCCCCCGGGGTCGCCCGTGAGCCGACCGATCCCGTTTCTCGGGTGCGCCGGTCGGTGCTATACGCCGCCTCCCATTGGAGCCTGTCATGAGTCGAATCGTCTGTAAATTCGGGGGCACGAGCCTATGCGATGCCCGCCAGATGCGCAAAGTCAAGGCGATCGTGGCGGCGGATCCGCGGCGCCGCGTCGTCGTGCCCTCGGCGCCCGGGAAGCGGTCGAAGGACGACCCGAAGATCACCGATTTGCTCTACCTCTGTCACGACATGGCGCAGATGCACGCCGACCTGACCAGCTCGTTCGGTGCGCTGCGCCAGCGGTACCTGGAGATCGAGGCCGACCTCGGTCTGGCGGTGGGGATCGGGGACGCGATCGACGCCTTCCTCGGGCAGATCCGCGCTGGCTGCTCGCGGGACTTCGCCGCATCACGCGGGGAGTACTTCAGCGGACTGCTGCTGGCCGCCTTCCTCGGCGCGGAGTTCGTCGACCCGGTCGACTACGTGATCATCACCTCGACCGGTCGGGTGGAGCCGGCGACCTACGGCCGGCTCGGGGCGCGTCTCGCGGACGATCGGCTGTACGTCATGCCCGGCTTCTACGGGCGCGGTCCGAACGGCGACGTGAAGACGTTCTCCCGGGGCGGCTCCGACATCTCCGGCGCCATCGCCGCGCGGGCGGCGGGGGCAGAACTCTACGAGAACTGGACCGACGTCCCGGGGCTGCTGATGGCGGATCCGCGCCTCGTGGACGCGCCGCGCCCGATGGCAGAGGTCACCTACCGCGAGATCCGGGAGCTGTCGTACATGGGCGCGGCGGTGCTCCACGACGAGGCGATCCTCCCGGTCCGGGAGATCGGGATGCCCATCTGCATCAAGAACACCAACGACCCTGACCACCCCGGAACGCGCATCGTGTCTCGCCTCAGCGAGGAGGAGGACCAGAACTCCGAGATCGCTGGCGTCGCCGGCAAGCGGGGCTTCTCCATGATCTGCGTGGAGAAGAGCCTGATGAACACCGAGATCGGCTTCGCCTACCGGTTGCTCGGGATCTTCGAGCGGCGTGGCATCAGCATCGAGCACTGCCCGTCCAGCATCGACGGTATCAACGTCATCGTCGAACAGAAGCACCTCGGGGACGCCGCGCCGGAGGTGATCGATGAGATCCGGCGGGTCCTGGACCCGGACAGCGTGAGTCTGGTCGCCGATCTCGCGCTGGTGGCCGTGGTGGGCGAGGGCATGATCCGGTCGGTGGGGATCGCGGCGAAGGTGTTCGCCGCCTTCCGTGACGCCAAGGTCAACGTCCGCGTGATCAATCAGGGGGCCTCCGAAGTAAACATCATCGTCGGGGTGCATCCCGACGACTTCGAGCGAGCGCTGCGCGCGATCTACGCCGCCTTCGTCCCCTCGCCGGCCGAGGGGTGAGTGTTCACGGGGGCGTCGCGTCAGACGGCGTTCTTGCGTACGGCGCGTCCGAAGATGGTAAAGAAGATGATCTTGAGGTCCCAGTCGAGCCGCCAGTTGTGGATGTAGTAAAGGTCGTGCTCGATGCGATGTTCCATCTTGTCCATCGTGTCGGTTTCGCCGCGCCAGCCGTTGACCTGGGCCCAGCCCGTGATGCCCGGCTTGACCTTGTGGCGCAGCATGTACCCCTTGATCTTGCCGCGGTAGATCTCGTTGTGGGCGACCGCGTGGGGGCGGGGCCCGACGATCGACATGTCGCCGGCGACGACGTTGAAGAACTGGGGGAGTTCGTCGATGGATGTCCGGCGGAGGAACGCGCCGAGGCGCGTGATGCGAGCGTCGCCGGGCTTGGCCTGCGGCACGTCGGGCCCGTCTTCGCACACGGTCATGCTCCGGAATTTCCAGACGTGGATCGGCTTCCCGTTCAGACCGTAACGTCGCTGGCGGAAGAAGACGGGGCCGCGCGAGTCGAGCTTGATCGCGATGGAGACGAGCACCATGGGCGCGGCGATCAGGATCAGGATCAGCGTGCCCAGCACCAGGTCCTCGAGGCGCTTCAGCCACCCGCCGACCCCGTGGAAGGGGGTGTCGAAGATGCTCACCACGGGCTGGTCGCCGATGGAGCTCCAGCGCGCGTGGAGCAGGTCGTAGGCGTAAAACTCGGGGACGATGTACACGGTGGCGGTCGTGTCGGCGAGGCGCGTGACGAGGGAGGTGATCCGGTGCTCCGCGCGGAGGGGCAGGGTGATGTACACGATGTCGACCGTCCCCGTGCGCGCGTCGTCGACCAGTTGGTCGAGCGTCCCCGCGACGGGCGCGACCGTATCGGGGATGGTCCGGCGCCGATTCCGGTCGTCGTAGACCCCGTGGATCTTGAGTCCGGAGGTGACGTCCCGGACGATGGTGCGCGCCAGGCGCTCCCCGTTCTCGGTCGAGCCCGCGATGGCGACGGTGCGGGTGTTGAGCCCCCGGGCGCGGAGCTCGCGCAGCACGCGGCGCAGGATCACGCGGAGCAACACGAGCAGGACCGGGGTGGTGCCCGCCCACGCGATGGTCGCGATGCGCGAGTATTCGGCGGAGGCCTTGACCGCGAAGGCCACGAAGAGCAGGGCGCCGACCGAGGCGGCCCAGCTGGAGAGGACCCGGAACGCCTCCTGGCGCAGGTCCGACCCGCGCCAGGAGCGGTAGAGGCCGTTCACTTCCGCGGCGAGGAAGAACACGACGACCGCAATCGAGGCAGCGATCAGCTCCTCGCGGCTCCAGTTGCCGAGCGCGTAGAGGCTTGACGCCAACCAGTAGGTGCCGACGATCACGAGCGCGTCGACGAGGCGGATCAGCGCGGAGATCTCGGAGGCGTGCGTCTTGAGGATGCCGCCGTTGCGTTCCGTCCGCGAGCTAGCCATCGGTCAGGGTCCTCCGCGGGGCGCTTCGCGCCACGCAACAGGATGTAAAGCGATCATTTGGGACCTGACGCAACCCCAATCGCATCCGGGCGCCCGGTTCCGCCGCCGGGGCCGAGGTCGGCCCGTCGGTGACCTCTCCGCGGCCGCCCCTCTCACCGCGTCCCTTGGCCGAGCGAGCGTCCGGCGAGGACGGCACTTCGGCCCGAGAGTCGGGGTTGCACGGAATTGACCCCGCGACCACGGGTGGTCAAGTCCGCGTGGAGGTGGTGCGCCACCGTCCGGCGGCGCCTCGACGCCCGAGCGCGGTGAGCCGCGGACGGCGCGTGGCGAGCGCGGCCTGGCGGGATGCCCGTGACGTCCCGCGAGAGCGACCCGTGACGGACGGCCAGCCCGGGCAGGAGTCGCTCGAACGTGAAGGCGGCGACGGATCGCGGTTGCTGCGCCGCTCGAGGCAGCCTATCGACACGTCGGGACCGTGCCAGAGCCGAGTTCGAGCGAGCGGCGGGTGGAGTTGCTGGGGATCGCCGTGGATCCGCTCGACCTCGGGGCCGCGGTGGAGCGAGTGCTGGGTTGGGCCGCGCAGGACCGGGGCCCGGAGTGTCGCTTCGTCGTCACCCCGAACGTTAACCATCTGGTGATGCTCGAGCGACATGCGGGGCTCCGCGAGGCCTATCGCCACGCGGCGCTGGTGGTCGTCGACGGTGCGCCGCTGGTCTGGTCTGCGCGGCTGCTGGGGTCCCCGCTGCCCGGGCGGGTCGCAGGGAGTGATCTGGTGCCGAGCCTGCTGGCCGCTGCGGGCCGGCGAGGGCCCTTGAGCGTGTACCTGCTAGGGGCCGCGCCCGGCGTGGGAGAGCGCGCGGCGGCGAACATCGGAGTGCAGTACCCCGGTGTGCGGGTGGTCGGGACCTACAGCCCGCCGCTCGGATTCCAGGACGATCCCGCGGAGAATTCGGCTATCCTGGCGCGCATCGCCGCCGCGGCACCCGACGTGCTGGTGCTCGGGCTGGGCGCTCCGAAACAGGAGGTCTGGGCGGACCAGCACCGCGGTGCCATCGCGGCGAAGGTGGCGCTCTGCGTTGGTGCGACCATCGATTTTCTCGCCGGGGTCCAGCCTCGGGCGCCGGTGTGGATGCGCCGCACCGGACTGGAGTGGGCGTTCCGCGTGGGGCAGGAGCCGCGGCGGCTCGCGGGGCGGTACCTCCGAGACGGGGCGCGGTTCCCAGGGTTGGTGCTCCGGGCCTGGCAGCGGTCCCGGGCGCCCTGAAGGTCGGTCGGGGATTCGGGGAGGCTGACGCGCCGGCTGCCCGGACCGGGTCCACGCGGTGCGGGCCGCGCTGACCGGGCCGGTCGAACGGCTTGTTCAACCGGTGCTTCGGTGGGGACGTTCGGGCCGGGCCTGTCGAGCCGAGCTGCGGGGGCCGGCGCGTCGGGTGACCGCCGCGGGCAGTCCTCCTCGGCGTTGTATTCGGGCCGGCCGCGACCTAGATCTCCCCCGCGCGGGAGCGTCCCCGCGGTCGGGCCCTCACGCCCCGAGGACCCAACGGGCGGCCGGGTGCCGTGACTTCCCTGCTACCTGGCGCCGGCGGGCACGATCTCGGCTACCCTCCGGCGTCGGGCGCCAAGGCCCGGTCGCCGTCCCCTCGCGCCGCCGGCGGAGCGTGTTCGATGGTCAGAATCGCGGAACACTCGATGCCCACCCCGTCTCGTCCCGGAGACCCTGGTGACCCGATCCCGGCCTCGTCGCGTCGAGGCTTCAAGGAGTACGCGTATCGATCGATCGATGTGTTCGCGGAGCGTCCGTTCACGGGCGCGCCGCTCGCGGTCTTCACCGACGCTCGCGGGCTCGACGCAGCGGCCATGAAGACGATCGCCCGGGAGCTCAACCGGGCGCAGACGGCGTTCCTCTTCCCCGACGAGACGTCCGACGGGGCCCCGCGCATGCGCGTCTTCACGCCGCTGGGAGAGGTCCCGATGGGTCACTACCCGAGCATCGGGGCGGCCTTCGCCTTGGCGCTCGAGCGGGGCCGGCAGGCCGCGCCCGAGGCCCGCGTGGTCTTTCAAGGCGACACCGGACCGGTTTCGGTTTCCACCTTCGCACGGGTGATGACAGTCCGACAGCCCGCGCCCGCGCTCGGCTCCGTCTACACCGACGTCGACGCCGCGCTAGCGACGCTGGGGCTCCGCGAGGACCAGCGCATGCCCGGGGTCCCCTTCCAGGCGGCCTCGGGCGGCGTGAGCTACCTCGTCATGGCCCTGCGGAATCGCGCCGCGCTTCGAGCCATCCGGTTTCGCCAGGACATCTGGGAGCGCACCATCCGGCGCTTCGAGGCGCCGCGGATCGCGGCGTTCACGCTGGAGACGGATCGCGCGGGATCCGGCGCGAAGGTTCGGGTCTTCAGCCCCGACATCGGGGTCGAGGAGGATCCAGCGACCGAAACCGTGTGCGGTCCCCTCAGCGCTTTCCTTTGCCGCTACGGCTTCCTCGCCGCGGAGTCGCCCCAGATGCTGGTGCTCGAGCAGGGCGCCGAGGTGGGGCGACCGAGCTTCCTCCACGTCGCCATCGAGCGCGACATCGACAGCATCACCGGCGTCCGCGTCGGCGGTCAGTGCGTGTCCGTCGGCGAGGGCAAGATCCTCGCCCAGGTGACCCTGCCCTGATCGAGGGAGCGGGCGCTCCGCGGCGGCCTCGTTGCCGCCCGCGCGTCACAGCCGGCGGATCGCCCGCGACGTCCCCGGGGGTCGCGCATCGACGAGGTCCACGCGGGGCAGCCGCCGAGCGATCGCCGCGATCTCGGCGCCGACCACCCACAGGATGGCGACCAGCAGCCCCAGGGCCATGCCGATGGCGGCCCGCAGGGCCAGCGTGCGCCGGATCGCGACTCCGACCGTGTGCGGCGGGGCCACCAGGTCGTAGCGGGCCTGGGCCGTGGCGCGGCCGATTTCGAGCTGCGTTTCGGCCTGTCGCAGGCGCTCGATCAGGCGCGTGTGGAGCGCTCGGTCCGTCTCGAGGTTGCGCGTGATCCGCGAGAGCCCCTCCTCGACGCCGGGGAGCTTGCGCAGGGCCTCGTCCGCCCACCCGATCTGGCCGCCCACCGCCGCTTGCTCCTGCTGCGCGCTGGTCAACGCGACCTCGAGCTCCGCGACCTGATCCTTGAGGCGCGTGTACTCCGGGTTCGCCGTCCGATCGAGTTCGCTGGGGGTCGCCTGCGTCGTCGTGTCCAGCTGCCGCTGCAGATTCTCCGCCTCCGCCACGGCCTGCCGGATCTCCGGGTGGTCCGCCCCGAGCCCCCGGGCCTTCAGCTCGGCCAGCCGCCGTTTCGCCTCGATCAAGGCCACCTGGTAGGGGCTGGCTTCGCGCACCTTGGCCTCGATGAGGGGGCTCTCCCGCACCAGGCGCTGTCGCGCCAGCGCCAGCTCGCCCCGAAGGCGCGCGACGTTGGCGCCGAGTTCGCCGGCGCGGCTTTCCATGCCCGCGGCCGCCGCGACCCGATTGGTCGCGAATTCCGGCAGGTGCTCGAGGTTCTTCTCGCGGAAGCGGCGGAGATCGGCCTCGCCGCGCTCGAGCCGCGCATCGATCTCCTGGACCCTCGTGTTCAACAGGTCCACCTCGGCCTGATAGACCCGAAGCGTCTTCTCGATCTCGCGCGACAGATAGAGCTCCAGGTGCTGCCGCAGGAACCGCAGCGCGAACTCGCCGTCTCGGTTCGTCATCGAGCCGACGAACAGGGTCGGACTCATCTGGTTGAAGGAGAGCGCCTCGGACAGGTCCTTCAAGCGGTAGTCGCCGGGGTTGGGCTCGCCCAGCTCGGCGAGCGTCGCGCGGACCAGTCGTGCCTCCGCGAAGGCGGTCGAGGCGTCCCGGAAGAATTCGGGCTCGGAGGCCCGGCGCGCCACCCGCTCGCGCTCCAGCGGGTTCTCCGGCGCGGTCGTGTCGAGCGATACCGTGAACTCCGCCCGGTTCGGGGGCGGGGAGACGCCCACGGAGAGGACGCCCAGCACCCCCGCGATGGCCGGCGCGCCGACCAGGATCCGCCAGTGCTGCCGGACGTAGGCGAGCGCGATCAGCACCTTCTGGATCTGCTCCTCGATCGTGGGGGCGCGCTCCTCCTCCCCGACGAAGGCGAGGGACGAGTCGCCGTAGGGGCTCCGTGGTCCGGGCGCGAGCTGCACCGGAGCGAGCGCCAGCTCCCCGGGCCACCGCTCGAGCGGGACGGTGTCGTGGCCCGGCGTGTCGCCGCCCAGGCGGAACAGCAGCACGACGTTGACCACCTCGACCCGGTCCCCGTTACGGAGCGGCGTGGCGCCGGAGATCGGGATCCCGTTGACCGAGGTCCCGTTCGAGCTCCCGAGGTCGGTGACGAAGAAGTGCGCGCCGACCCGCTCGATGAGGGCGTGCCGCTGGGAAACCGACGGCTCGTCGAGGCGGATGTGCGCCGTCGGGGCGCGACCGATCAGCACCGAACCCCCGCGGAAGCCGAACACACGCCCGGCGTCACGACCTCGGAGCACGACGACGGCCGCCTCGATGGGCTCCCGGTCCGTGGGGGGCGGTTCGGCGCGGGCCAGGGCGCGGTCGAGCGCCGCCTCCAGGTCCTCGTCGCCCGGCCGCTTCGGGGGCTCGATCCCGTCGAGCGCGGCCCCGAGATCCACCTCGGCGCCCGACACCTCGACCTCCGGGGACGAGTCGCGGGCGCCGCCGGCGCTCGGGCTTGGCGCGGGCGTTCGGTGGCCCGGTGACTGATCGGAGTCGGTCATGGTGTCGGCTCCCCGGGTGCGGATCGAGGTGCCGCTCCGGCGTCACTTCCGACCGGCGGGGCCGGGGGGGCGTCCGGGGCGGCCGGCGTCACCAATGGGCTCGGGTCGGGGAGCTGCGGTTCCCGCCCGTCCGCGGGCTCCGTCGTGGCTCCGGGCATGCTTAGCTCCCGCGGCATCGGCCCGAAGGACCGCCGCGAGATATCCAGCTCGAACCACCTGGCGACCATGTCCGGCCGGAGAATACTGATCCCGATGGCCGCCAGGGCAAGTAGGACGGAGACGATGACGATCGCGTTGCGCGTTCGGCTGGAGGCTGGCGGCTTCGTATCGTCTCCGCGCGGCGGCCTTTCCGTCGAGGGAAGCGTCGGGTCGCCCACGGGGGGAGCTTCTCCAATCGCCGGCGCCTTGGTGTCGTGCGGCGGGTCGCCGGCAACCGGTCGGTCGCCGAGCGAGGGGCCCCCTTCGGCGCGGACCTCGCCCGGGCCAGCTACGGGGGGCGGGACCACCGAGAGGGCGCGGGGCAGCATCGGCCCGTCTGCCGCATCGCCCGCCGCCTTGTTGCGGGCGGCGTCGAGGATCGCGAGGCGGCGCTGCTCGAGCTCGCGCCGGAAATGCTGGCGCACCCAGCGCGACACGTCCGAGCGGCCGGTGACGAGCTGGTGACGCGCGGCGATCTGCCGGAGCTCGTCCGCCATCGCCTGGGCGCCGGGCGGGCGCCCGTCGGGGTCGCGCTCGAGCGCGGCCAAGCAGAGGGCATCGAAGCACGCCGGTGGGTGCAGGCCGACCGTGCTCGGCGCGGGCACGCGCGCCGACAGGACGTTGCGGAGCGTCTCGTCGGCCGAGGCGCCCACGAACAGCTCATGACCCGTGAGGGCGTTCCACAGCACCACCCCCATCGAGTAGACGTCTGCCTGGGGCGTGATCGGTCGGCCGAGCGCGCGCTCGGGGGACACGTACCCGGGCCGGCTCAGGACGGGCTCCCACGGGTCGTCGATGACCCCTGAACGGCCGAGGCGGCTCACCCCGAAATCGGAGATGCGCCCGCTCCCGTCGACGCCGACGAGCACGTTCTCCGGCGAAACGTCGCCATGCACCAGGCCGAGGGGCCGTCCCTCGTCGTCGGTGAGCGCGTGCGCCGCGGCCAGGCCCTCCAGCGCGTCGATCACGATCGCCACGACGAGCTCGGGCGGGCGCGCCCCAGGGTTACGGTGGAGCAGGGTCGCGAGGCTGCATCCCTCCACGTACTCGAGGACCAGGTAGGGCTGACGGGCGTGGACGGCGGCGTCCACGACCGCGACGGCATTCGGGTGGTGCAGGCGTGACGCCACGTAGGCTTCTCGCAGGAATGCGCGCTCCGCGGCGGGGTCTGAGCGGATCCGGTGGCGCAGCACCTTCAGCGCGAACAGGCGGCGAAATCCCGCCTCGCCCGTCACGCGGCAGAGGTAGACGGCGCCCATGCCGCCGCGTCCAAGGCGGCAGAGCACCTCGTACCGTCCGACGAAAGGGGCGTCGCCGGCCGGCGCCTCCTCGTTGAACGGTGGCGCTGGCTCGGCGGAGCCCGGTGGTCGCGCCGGTGGAGCGGCGCTGTCGGCGGCCGGCTCCGGCCAGGTCCCGTATCGTCGCGTCATCGCCATCCGGTCCGCGCTGCGCGGCGGCGGCGCCGAGCTCGCCGTCGGCACGACGGGGCGCGGCCGCCGGCTCGAGTCACGGCGGCGGTCGGCCGGAACCGGTGTCGACGGTGGCCGCACGGAGATCACCTCCACGGTGCCCGGACGCGACGAGTAGCGCGTCGTCTTCGCCTCGACCTCGGGCTCCGTCACGGGGATTGGGTTGCCCAGCCGGGTCACCATGTCGGGCTCGAAGCGTGGCACGGCCGGGGCGCGCGGGATCGCGGGCGTAGGTCCGTCGGCCTGGACGGTCACGATGGGCGTGGCCTGAGCCCGGGCGGGAGCCGCCCGGAGGTAGCCCGCGTCGATGAGCTCCACGATCTCCCGGAGCGCCTCCACGGCGTCGCGGCCGGCGGCGTCGATCACGTCCGTCACCGAGCGTTCGCCGTTGCAAAGCTCGATGATCGCCCGGGGCGCCGGCAGCAGCCGGCTCTCGGCACCGACCGCGTCCCGGCGCAAGAGCCGGGCATGGAGGTTCGGTGCCAGGTCGAGCAGGCGGCTCCACTCCGCGGTACGAGCGACCTGCCGCTGCAGCGCCTGCTTGACGTTCGCGGCGATCCGCCTCGGTCGGGCGCCGGTGCCCAGGAGCACCTCGAATCGCCCCTCCTCGGCGGCCATGAGCCGGCCGAGCGCCGCTTCCCCCGCGATCCCCCCGATCTCGGCGTCGGACAGGGCGCCGGCGCTGAACCAGACGTGTCCGACGCCCAGCTCCGTGAAGAGGCGCACCTCGGCGTCCTCCCCCCCCTGCTCCACGGTGGCGAGGAGGTTGGCGAGCGAGGTCGCCCCGAACTCCCCACGCATTTTGACCCGTTCCGTCATGTAGAGGACCTGCGCCCCGTGCCCCTGCCGTCCGTCGGCACGACGCCGTCGAGGAGGATACGCGGGCGGGGAGCCGCCGCAAGGAGCGGTCCGGAAGCTTCGGGCGGCCGACCCCTCGACGAAGCCCGGGCCGACCGTACCACGACGGCCGCCACCCTGCCCGAGGCCGCCGCGGGCGGCCGCGAGTCGGGCTGGAGCAACGACCGCTGGCGGCCCTCTGCGTCGGCACCCTGAAGAACCCCCCCAGGCGCGGCGAGAGGGCTTCAGGGCGCCTTTGGTGAGCCCTGCGGCTCGCTCGGTGCTCTAGCTGGTTAGGGCGCGTCCGGGGGGCCGCTCTGCCGGAGCTCCCTCGCGCCGACGTCGAAATGCAGCCGGAGCAGGCGGCTGAGGTGCTGCTCGCTGCACAGGCCGACCTGCCGCGCGACCTGGCGCATGGGCATCGACGTGCCGCGGATGAGCTCCAGCGCTTGCTCGACGCGCACCGCGCGAACCGCCTGCATCGGCGACGAGCCGGTGACCTCGCGGTACTTGCGGCACAGGTGGTAGCGACCCATCCCCAGGTGGTGCGCGAGCTGGTCCAGCGTGAGCGGTCGATCGAGGTGCTCGAGGACGAAGGAGCGGAGGCGCTTCTCTAGCGCGCCCGTTTCGTCGACGGCGAGCCGCTGCCACTCCCGGACCATGAGTTCGAGCAGCGCGCTCCGGTAGCCGTCGGCACCGGGGAAGGCGGCCTGCCGCTCCAGTAGCAGCCACTGGGCCAGCTCCCGGAGCCGCCCCGCGGCGTCGCGGATCGGGTGCCCGGCGTCGGGCGCGGCGCCGGCCCAGCTGGCGCGGAGGAGCACCAACTGCGCTGCGGCGGGCGCCGTGAGGCGCGTGGCGATCCCGCCCGCAGGGATCCAAATCGCCTCGGTGGCGTCCAGCTGCCTCGTCACGCCGCCGCTCGAGAGCGTAACGCTGCCTTGCAGGACGAAGAGGATGCGGTGACGTTCCCCGTCGACCAGCGCGCGGTCCGCGTCGGCCGGGTTGCTGGCCACGGTGACCGTGACCGGTCCCGACGCTGCGGCGGGGAACGACCGGAACGAGGGTGCAGGCGGCGGCTTCAGCACCTCCCGCACGTCGCTGGGCGATCCCGGCGCCGTCCCGGCGGGATCGCGAGGTACGGGAACCATCGGTGCTCCTGCCATCGCGGAAACACGGCCTCGGGTCGACGGGCCCCCAGCCCGCGCCGAGCGGCCCCCGGTGACGCCTTCATGGCGCGGGTCCCCGACTGACGCAAGCCGTTTCTCTGGACGGGAAGATTCCGAAAAGCCTCGACGAACCCGGCCTGCCGCGCGACGTCGGGATGGTGCTTCGCCGCGCCCCGCGCGGTCCTGCCACGGTCCGTCGTCGTGCCCTGCGCGGTTTCGTCACAGTCACGGTCCATGAGCTCGGTCGGCGGAGGATGGGTCGGGGGCGTCATGACCCCCGTGGGGTGATCGATGAGGGACGCCGCCTCGCCCCCTCGGACCACGCCGGGGCGCCCGCGGGCGATGGTGCCGGCGGCTCGGCGCGGCACCGCTTCACCCGAGGGACCCGAAAACCGGCGCTTGACGGCGGGTTGCGCGCGTGAAAGACGCTTCCCCGTCTCGGCCGCGGGACGCGCTCGATCCGGGCGCGCCGGTCGAGCGAAGGAGCAGATTCCAGCATGTCCAAGCTGACCGAGTCCCCGGCGTGGAAGGCGCTGGCGGCGCACCGCGCCGAGATCGCCGACACCCACCTGCGCGCGCTGTTCGCGGCTGATCCGCAGCGCTTCGCCAAGTTCTCGCTCACCCTCGACGACGTGCTCTTCGACTACTCCAAGAACCGGATCACGGAGCGGACCCTGACGCTGCTCGTCGCTCTCGCCGAGCAGGCGGAGTTGCCGCGCAAGATCGCGGCCATGTTCGCGGGCGAGCGGATCAACCTCACGGAGGGACGCGCCGTCCTGCACACGGCGCTCCGCAACCGCTCGAACCGCCCCGTCGTCGTCGACGGTCGCGACGTGATGCCCGAGGTGAACCGCGTGCTCGCGCAGATGCGCGAACTCAGCGAGGCGGTGCGCAGCGGAGCGTGGAAGGGCCACACGGGCAAGGCGATCACCGACATCGTCAACATCGGCATCGGCGGTTCCGACCTGGGACCGGTCATGGTCACCGAGGCGCTGCGCCCCTTTTGGAAGCCCGGGCTCCGGGTCCACTTCGTGTCCAACGTAGATGGGACCCACCTGGTCGAGACGCTGAAGCGCCTCGATCCCGAGACGTCGCTCTTCATGGTCGCGTCGAAGACCTTCACGACGCAGGAAACCATGATGAACGCGGAGAGCGCCAAGGCCTGGCTGCTCGCGAAGCTCCGCGATCCGGCGGCGGTAGCCAAGCACTTCGTGGCCCTCTCCACCAACGCGAAGGGGGTGACCGCCTTCGGAATCGACCCCAGGAACATGTTCGAGTTCTGGGATTGGGTCGGTGGTCGCTACTCCCTGTGGAGCGCGATCGGCCTACCCATCGCCTGCGTCATCGGGATGGACGCCTTCGAGGAGTTGCTGGCGGGGGCCCACGACGTGGACGAGCACTTCCGGACCGCCCCCCTCGCGCGCAACATCCCCGTGATCATGGGGTTGCTCGGCGTCTGGTACGGCGGCTTCTTCGACGCCCACGCCCACGCCATCCTCCCCTACGATCAGTACCTGAGCCGCTTCGCCGCGTACTTCCAGCAGGGCGACATGGAGAGCAACGGCAAGTCGGTCGACCAGCAGAACGAGCCCGTCGACTACCACACCGGTCCGGTGATCTTCGGCGAGCCCGGGACCAACGGGCAGCACGCCTTCTACCAGCTCATCCACCAGGGCACGCGGGTCATCCCCTGCGATTTTCTCGCTCCGATCCAGACGCACAACCCCCTCGGCAACCACCACACCGTGCTCCTGGCCAATTTCTTCGCCCAGACCGAGGCGCTGATGCGCGGCAAGACCCGCGAGGAGGTCGAGGCCGAGCTGGATCCCAAGCTTCCGCCCGAGCGGAGGACCCAGCTCCTCGCGCACAAGCAGTTCCAGGGGAACCGCCCCACCACCAGCTTCCTCTTTCGAACGCTCGACCCGAGGACGCTCGGGCGGCTGGTGGCCCTCTACGAGCACAAGATCTTCGTGCAGGGGATGATCTGGAACATCCTGTCCTTCGACCAGTGGGGCGTCGAGCTCGGCAAGCAGCTCGCCAAGGTGATCCAGCCCGAGCTCGAGGCGCCGGGCGACGTCACCACCCACGACGGCTCGACGAACGGGCTCATCAACTACTTCAAGGCGCGGCGCTGACCGTCCGCGGCGCTGACCGGAGCCGGCACCGCGCCGGCGCCGGTCGGGTCGCGGGGAGCTGGGGCGCGGGTGGGGTCCCCCGTGTCCGACAGCGGCACCCGGCGTCCCGTCGCCGTGAGGTTGCGGTGAGCGAGGATTCGTGATTCGACTGCGAGGCCTCGCCGTCGCGGCCGTGACCGTTCGACCGGACCGCCGCGCGCGGGGGCAACCGCATGGCGCGTCCGTATCGGAAGTCGCTCACGTCGCTCGCCGAGTTGGCCGAGATCCCAGGGCGTCTCGGCCGTTGGCTCTACCGCGCGGGCCCCACGGTGCAGCTCGCGTTCGGCGGCCTGACGAGCTTCTCGATCTGCCTCGGCGCCTTCGCCCTTCGCGAGCCGTTCCTCGCCACGCCGCTGGCCGGGACCATCTCCGTCTTCGGTGCGGGGCCGGTCGACCTGCGCGCCGCTTGCATCACCGCGCAGGCGCTGGGGTTGGCGCTCTCGCAGCCGATCGGCGCCGTGGCCGTGGTCGAGCTGGACCCGGCGCGGCGCGTGCCCGCGCTGGCGGGGGTGCTCGGCGTGGCGGAATTGGCGCTTGTCATGCTGGCGCTCGTCCCGCCTCCCCTCGCCCCGGTGTGCCTCTTCGTCGATGGCTTGGCGCTCGGGCTCGTGTGGGGGCTGGTCTTCTCGTTCCTCGAGGGGAGGCGTGTTTCGGACGGGCTGGGGGCGGTGGCGGCCGCAGGCTATCTGCTCGCGGGGGGGGCGATGAGGAGCTTCGGCCATGCGGTCGATTCGCTGGGCGTTCCCGCGCTCTGGGCGCCGGCTGCCGCCGGCGCCGCCGCGGCCCTCCCCCTCGCGGGCGCGCTGTGGCTGCTCGCTCAGTTCCCGCCGCCGAATCGGCAGGACGAGGCGGAGCGGCTCTTCCGTGCCCCCATGACGAGCGCGATGCGCTCCCAGTTCCTCCGCGCGTCCGCGCTGGGGTTGGGACTGCTGGTCGCCGCGCACGCGCTGCTCTCCGGGTACCGCGAGCTCCGCACCCGGATGACGCTCGAGCTCTGGGGAGTTCTCGCGCCTCCCGATGCACCGAGCGTGCTGACCGCCGCCGAACTCCCGGCCGCCGTGGCCACGGTCGTTGCAATCGGTGGGCTGATGATCTTCCGCGACCACCGGCGTGCCCTGGCGGCCGTGCACGGGCTCATCCTGCTTGGCCTCGCCGCCATCGGCGGCAGCACGGTCCTCTATCTCGGCGGTGCGGTCGGGCCGACGTCGTGGATGGTGACCATCGGAGCGGGCCTCTTCCTGGTGCACGTGCCGTTCATGACTGTCCTCTTCGACCGTCTCGTCGCGGCCGTGGGGTTGGTCGGCACCGCCGTGTTCATGGTGTTCGTCGCCGGCACCTTCGGGCACGCGGGCCGGTTGGCGGTCCTCGCGGTGGAAATGGTGCGGGGGCCCCTCGTCGATTCGCTCGACGGTTTCGCGCGCGCGTCGCTCGCGGTGACCGCGCTCGCGACCGTCCTCGTCGTCGCGTCCGCCGCCTATTTCCGGGTGCATCGTCGCGACGCGATGACGGTCACGGGCGGTATCTGACGGTTTCCTCCCCGGGCGACGCCCGGGAGCCCTCGCTGCCGAACGTCGCCCGCCCAGATCGCTTCCACTCGCCTGGTATTGCCCGGCGATTCGCGAACTCGTTTCCTGCCGGGCCTTCCGGGAGGACTCCGCGTGGATCGCGGGGCGCCTGTATTCCCCCATTCAGCCCGAGGAGGCGCGGGAGGCGTTGACCACGCTGGTCGAGCTGGGGTTGCTCGCGCGCGGCGAGGGCTGCCGATGAAGAGCGTCGGCAGCCGCGCCGAGCGCTGGTCGCGAGCGCTCGCTGCCGCGCTGGCGGCGGTGCTCTTGGCGGCGTGCCTCGGCACCGAGAGTGGTGATCCGTCCCCGGCATTCGGAACGGGTGGCGGCACCGGGGCTGGTACGGGCGCGGGGACCGGCACGGGCGCGGGGACTGGGGCCCGCACGGGCGGGGCAACGGCACCGGCAGCACGGGCGGCGACAATCTCGTCACCGC
Organism: uncultured Polyangiaceae bacterium; assembly: GCA_964404725.1. Lineage (GTDB taxonomy): Bacteria > Myxococcota_A > Polyangia > Polyangiales > Polyangiaceae > JAFGBI01. The sequence continues at coordinate 60,246 of CAYOLF010000004.1, read as the reverse complement.
CGGCGGCTGGGTCAGCGGCGATCCGGCCAGTTCGGACGACGACCCGGCGGGCGTGCAGGGGGCCTGGTACCTCTACGGCGATGCCATCACCTGCGTCGTGATGGAGGGGAACCCCTGCTCTGACGACGGCTGCTGCCTCGACTGGACGAGCATCGTCGACTCCAGCCACGAGTCTTGGGGCTGCGGCGTCGCCCTCGAGCTGAGCGCCTCCGGCGGCGAGACCTCCACGAGGAACGCCTGCGCGGGCTCGGCCACGGGCTTCACGATCACGGTCACCGGCAGCTCCGCGCCGAACCCCATCCGCATTGGCTTCACCCAGTTGGCGGACACGACGGACAAGGTGTCGCCCTTCACCGAGGTCGACGGCCCGGGTACCTGGAACGTGGCGTTCACCGACGCGAGCTGCCCGGGCAACTGGGCGACCGATAAGGGCTGCACGCCGACCGAGGTGGCCAAGTCCTACGACCTGCAGGTCCAGTTCCCGGGCGGCGACGCGGCTGGCTCGGGCACCATCTGCAGCACCAGCTTGACTCCGATCCTCTGACCCGGGGGGGCTGGCGCGCGCCGGGGGGGGCCGGGGCTTCCCCCGGCGGTGGCGAGCGCCTATAGCACCGGGCATGGTCGCACGGGTGCTGGTGGTGGCGGGCTCCGACTCCGGGGGCGGGGCGGGGATCCAGGCGGACATCAAGACGGTGACTGCGCTCGGCGGCTACGCCATGACCGCCATCACCGCGCTCACCGCGCAGAACACGCGCGGCGTCTTCGGAGTGGTCCCGGTCGACACGGAGTTCATCCGGCAGCAGCTGGAGGTGGTCCTGAGTGACATCGGCGCCGACGTGGTCAAGACCGGGATGCTCCACTCGGCCGGCGCCGTCATGGCGGTGGCGGGCACGCTCGCCACGCACGCGCGCGACGTCCCGCTGGTGGTAGACCCGGTGATGGTCGCCAAGGGTGGCGCCGCGCTGCTCGAGCCTCCCGCGCGCGCCGCGCTGGTCGAGCGGCTCCTGCCGCGCGCGGCGCTGATCACGCCGAACGCGCCGGAGGCAGAGGCGCTGACGGGCTACCCCGTGCGCGGCGTCGAGGATCTCGGGCCGGTGGCGGAGCGGCTGCTCCTCCTGGGCCCCGCTGCGGTGCTGGTCAAGGGCGGGCACCTCCCCGGGGAGGTCGTCGTCGACCTGTTGCGCACGGCCGACGGTTTCGAGCGGCGCTTCGAGAGCCCGCGCCTGGACACGACGAACACCCACGGCACCGGGTGCACACTGGCGTCGGCGATCGCGACGGGGATCGCAGAGGGGTTGACCCTCGAGCACGCCGTCGAGCGCGCTCGGGGCTACGTGCAGATCGCGATCCGTATGGCGCCGGGGCTCGGCAAGGGACATGGACCGCTCTATCACGCCCACACGTTCCGGCGGCCCGTCGAGGCCTGAGCTCCGGGGCCGCCAAGGGCGGGCTGGTGGCGCCGCTCCCTGGGCGCGGGTGGGGCTTGTGGTGGTGCTGGTCGGTGCCTGTGCAAAGGACCACTCGGATCTAGCGCGGCGACCGCGCTCGACGGCCGGTGGCGCTGGGGGCTCGAGCGTGGCGTTGGCCGGCGGCGCTGCCGGCCTCGCAACGGGCGCGGGTGGGAGCGCCGCCGGGGCCGGCCCGACCGAGCCCGCCGGGCCGCCCGTGCTCACGCTCCTGCACGGGGTGGTGGACGCCCCGCGGGTGGCGTTCTGTGTCGCCCGGCACGTCGATGGCGCTCCCGTGCCGAACGGCAGCCCGCTGCCCGCGGGAGGTCTCCCCTTCGGCGGTGTCGTCGCCCTGGGCTCGCTCCCCGGCGTCGATGTGGCCCGGGAGGACGCCACGCTCTACGTCGTCGCCGGCGCCGCGGAGCTGCTCGCGAACCTGGACTGCGCGGCGGCGCTCGAGCGCGCTGCCGCGCTCGGGGGAGGCGAGGGCGGTGCTGGTGGCGCTCCCGCTCGCGCGCCGGGGGGCGCGGGGGGCGCGCGGGCCGGCTCCTTCTCCGTGGGCGACGTCGGTGGTGCGCCATCGGCGGTATCGCCCCCGCCGGAGCTGCGCGCCAGGCCCTTGGTGACCATCCCGGTTGGTACCTTGGAGTTCGAGCGGAGCACGCTGCTCGTGGCCCGTGGTTGCCTCGGAGGCGGCGTCACCCCGAACGCCGATCGAACCGGGATCTGCGACGCCAGCGCCGGCGCCGATGACGCCACCCTGGCGCCCGTCTTCGCTCGACTCTCGCGGATCACCGCGGCGGGCTCGGTGGGGGTGATGGCGGTTCACGCGGCCACGCCGGTCGCTCCCGACGAGCGCCTATCGGTGGGCCTCGTCGGTCCCGAGACGGGGTGGCTCGCGGTCGCGTCGGACCTGCGCCCCGGCGCCGTTGCGCCCGCCGTGCCGCGGTTCTTCACCGAGGTGGCGTGGCAGACTCGGGTTCCCGCGGGCGTGGTGTCGGTCGTCGCCCAGCGCACGCCGCCGGGCGAGCTCGAGGTGCCGTGGGGCGAGCTGGGCGAGCGCGCCGGTGATGGGCTCCCCGAGGCCGGCGAAACCGCGGTCCTGGTGGTCGTGGGGCCCGGCCTCGGTGTCGACACCGAGGGGGGCGCGTGGAACCCACCGGCGGTCGTGCTGGTGGATCCCTCACGCACCCCGGACTGAGCGAGGCCCCAGGACCGGCCCGACCCGGGGAACGGTCGGCGCCGGTCGACACCGCGCCGTCGAGAGTGGAGGTCAGTGGACGAGCTGGATCTCGGCGAGTCGGCGCCGGGCCTCGAGGGCGAGAGGGCTGTCGGGGAAGCGACGGAGGAAGGAGCGCAGGGTGTTCTTGGCGTCGTTCCAGGCCTGGATCGCCGCCTGCGTCTCGGCGAGCAAGAGCGCGGCGTCGTCCATCACCTCGCGGTCGGCCGACGCCTCGGACAGCGGCTGGAGCAGGCGGATCGCCTCGCGTTGGCGGCCGAGCGCGACGAGCGCCTGGGCCAGGACGAAGGTGGCCTGAGGGCTGTGCGCCGCGTCGCTCTTGTGGGCGAGCGACTCGCGCAGCTGGGTCTGGGCCTCGTGCCAGCGGGCGTTGCGCGCGTGGTCGAGGCCGTTCTGGTAGGCGATGATCGAGAGCTCGTTTCGGGCTCGCTCCACCGCGCCCTCGAACACGGCGCGCTCCGTCGGCGTGAGGTCGAGCGTGTTCACCTCGTCGAAGCCCTTCACCAGCTCCGCTCGCTTGTTTTGGCGCACGAGCTCGTAGAACTGGGAGGCCTTGCGGGCCGCGCGCGTCCGGGCCTCCTCACGCTCCTGGACGCTCGCGGCCTGCGCTTCGAGCTGGGCCAAGCGCTCGCGCTGGTCCTTCGTCTCCGCGCGGACGGCGGCGAGGCGCGCGTTCCACGCGAACGCGAGGGAGACGAAGATCACGATGACCGTCACCACGTAGGCGGTGGCGCTTCGGAAGAAGAGCTGCCGCTCCGCGGCCTGCTGGCGCTTGGCGATGCTCTTCAAATCGGCGGCGAGCGCGTTGACGAGGTTGTTCGTCTTGATGGTGAGCGAGCGGCTCTCGACGATCTCTCGCTTGATCTCCTCGAGCTCGTACTCGTCCAACCCCGGCACGCCCGTCACCTATCGCCGCCGGGCGCGCCCCGCAAGCGCGGGCGCCGACGCGAGCGGACGATTCGGGCGTTGTGGCCGCCGGCCCTCGGCGGGGGGGCCGCCGTCGCGCGCGTCCGGGGTCGTGACGGCACCGCCACCGGGACCGAGTCGGGTTGTCCCGGCCTCGGGCCGGGGCGTCCTGCGCGCGGTCGCGGTCTCGTTCCTTGACAACCCCAGGGTTCTGGGTAGAGCGGAGCGCCCGGCCGCCGACCCCATGGGGATTCGGAGCCCCCGCTCCCCGTCGGCGGGCGCCGGACTCTCCCCGCACCTCGAGGCACCGCAGATGGACACGAGCGACATCAAGAAGGGCGTCAAGCTCATGTGGGACGGCCAGCCCTACATCGTGGTCGAGTTCCAGTTCGTGAAGCCCGGCAAGGGGCAGGCCTTCACCCGCACCAAGATGAAGAACCTGCTCACGGGCGGGATCCTCGAGAAGAACATCCGCTCCGGCGAGAAGCTCGAACCCGCGGACGTCGAGGATCGAACCCTTCAGTACATCTACCCCGACGGCGACAGCTTCGTCTTCATGCACCAGCCGTCCGGCGACCAGACCGTGGTGAGCGCTGACGTGATGGGCGAGGACGCGGACCTGCTCGTCGACGGGATCGACTGCGTCATCACGCTCTACCGAGGCAACCCGGTGGGCGTGCAACTCCCGCCGCACGTGACGGTGCAGATCGTCGAAACCGAGCCTGGCGTGAAGGGCGACACGGCGACCAACGTCAACAAGCCCGCCAAGGTGTCGAGCGGGGCGACCCTTCCCGTTCCGCTCTTCGTCAACGAGGGCGAGTGGATCAAGGTGGACACGCGGAGCCGAGAGTACCTCGAGCGCGTGAAGGTTTCCTGAGCCCCCGCGCGCCAGCGGGCGTGCCGTTCATCGCTGCGCCAGCACCACTCGGCCCCCGCGCACGCACGCGACGGCGGCGCCTCCGTTCGCCGGCACGCAGTCGGACAGCTCGACGGGCGCGTCGAGGCCCGTTCCGCGCCACAGCTCGGGGCGCTCGCCGCCCGTCACCAGCACCCCCAGCGCCGTCGCGTGCGCGAGCCGGAGCCCGTCCGGTGAGCGCGCGGTGCCCGGCTCGGCGTTCGTGCTCGGCGCCCCCGTCGTCTGGCCCGCGACGATGGCGGCGAGCTCGGTGACCCCGCCGCGACGGGTGAATCCCAGCGCCACCGGCGCCGGTACGGCCGGCACGGCCCGTCCGGCGCAGACCCCGGGGCGCGCGGCGAGGACCGTCGCGGGGACCGGCTCGGCGTCCGCGCCCGTGAAGCCGAGCAGGAGCTCCGATCGGTCGCAGGCCTGGGCCACCGAGGTCCAGCGCACCCCGTCGGCGCTCTTGACGTCGAGCGGCCACGCCACCGCGCCCGAGCTCGGTTCCGCGACCTGTTCGGTCGTTCCGTCGGTGCTCGCCCGGACCATCCCGGCCGGGGTTTCGACCAAGAGCGACGGCTCCGGCTGCTCGAATCGGAGCGGGGACCAGCGGGGCCCGCCGGGGGACGCGACGCGCGCCGCCAGGAGCCGGGCGCTCGAGGGCGCCACCACGGTCACGGCCCCTTCGATCCGCCCCACGAGCGCGGCGCGCTGGGCGGGGGACGCGGGCGCGAGGAACCAGCCATCGCGGGTGAGGACGGAGACGGCACGGGCCGCGTCCTTGCACGTCAGCGCGGCGGTGACCTCCGCCTCGGCGAGCGCGTCGACCAGCGCCGTCGGCTCTCCGCACCGGAACGGGTTCCCCTCCCGATCGAAGATCCGCATCGTCCCCGCCTCCGCGCAGACGCTCGCGGCGAGCCGGCGGAGCTGCTCCACCCGCCCGAGGACGCCGGCGCAGCGCCCGCGGCGGCTCGCCGGGGTGATCTCGGCGCGGGCGGCGTGAAGGAGCGATGCGAGCGGCTCGCGGGCCTCCCGCGACGGTCCCGCGGCGCGGTCGATCCATTCGAGCCTCGCGGTGACGGGCTCGGGTGTGGCGGCCGTCGAGAGAGCCAACGTGAGCTCGACGTCGTCACGGCCGTCCCCGTCGCGGTCGGTCGATCGCACGGTCGCGCCGAGGCGCTCGCCCGGTGCGGGCGCCGCCAGCCGCAGGGCGAGCACCTCGGCCCGGTCCGCGAGCGGCAGCAGCACCGCCAGGCTCCGCGTGGGGGCACGCGCGATCCCGGCCGTGGCGCACTCGGCGGTGACGTCCACCGTCACGGTGTGGGGCCCCGTGCGCGTGAGCTCGGGGCGGAGCGTGCAGTCCTCGCCGGTGGGGACGAAGCCGGGGAGCCGCCAGACCTCGCGCGCGGGACCCGTCGCGGGGTAGAGCCAGAGGGCCCCGCCGCGGCCTCGATCGGGCGCGCTCCAGGCGACGACCTCCTCGGCTCCGTTGGCGTCGAAGTCCGCCGCGAGCGCCGCCGCCAGCCAATGGTCCGGCGGTGCGGGCACCGTGCGTCCCCCGATCGCGAGCTGGCGGGCGCCGGCCGCACCCCGCACTGCCGGCGCTGGCACGAAGGACGCCGAGGCGCTGGCGCTCGGTGCCGGGCGAGGCGGAGCCGAGGACGCCGGCGGCAGCGCCGCGGACTCGGTGATGGCGAAGGGCGTGTAGGGCCGGTCCTCCGAGCATCCCCGGCAGCCGACGGCGCCCGCCGCGGGAATGCCGAGCGCGGTGACCCCGAGGACCGTCGGACCCCACCGGCGGGAGGTCGCGCTCGGCGCTGCGCGCGCCGAGGCCAGCCTCGTGTCCTGGCGCCGCGCGTCCCCGGCGTCTCGTCCGGCCGGTTGATCGCCGGTCGCGTCACGGCACCGGCCTCGCTCGTTCCTGCGCGTCACCTCCTTGTTGTCACGGATCTTCGGGCGCGCGATCAAGCCCCGATCGAAGCGCCTGTCACGGCGAGCGCGGTCGGCGGGTTGGCGCGCGATCCGTGCGGGGCGCGCCATTGCCCCGCCGGGGAGCGCCGGGCAGCGCGCGGCGACGCCGCGCTGCCGGGTCCAGGCCGGCGCCACGGGAGGAGCGCCGGACGAGGCGACATTTGGCCGGAGAAGCTCGGGGTTTCGGAGGCTTGTAACCCCCTCCCCCGCGGCGTACTCTCGCTTCTCGCTCGTCAGGATTCGCGGCGTGAGCGCGCCGTTTCGCTCGTGGTGGAGAATGGATTCCCAATCGATCCGTACGACCCTGGGCCTGCTGCAGGAAGACCCCGAGAACGAGACTGGCTGGGCCTCGCTCCGCGAGGCGTCGCAGGTCGTCGAGGGTGATCTCTCGCTCGGCGACCTCCACCACCTCTTCGCCGCCGCGCGGGAGCAGTATCGCGCGCGAGGGGAGTGGGACGCGGTGGCGCGGCTGCTGGAGATCGACGCCGGCGTCGCCGGGCCGAGCGAGCTGCCGGCGCTGCTCGCGGAACTGGCGCGGGTGCGCGGCGAGGAGCAGCTCGACGAGTCGGGAGCGCGGGAGGTCTGGGAGCACCTCCAGGCGCTCGCCCCCGCCGAGCCGACCGTGACCGCGGCCGTCAACGACAGCCTGGAGCGGGAGGTCAAATGGCGGGAGCTGGCCGCGACCTACGCGGCCGAGGCGGAGGGGGCCCCCGACGACGTCTACAAGAGCGCCATGCTGATGCGCTCGGCCGAGATCGCCGTCCGTTTTGGGGGCGTCGACGCGGATCCCCGCGCCGCCGTCGAGCAACTCGAGCTGGCGGTTCGCCTCGACACCAACAACGATCGCGCCGTGCGCATGCTCGAGCGGCTCCACCGGCGGGCCGGCGCCTGGGAGGACGCTGCCCGCGTGCTCGAGCGGGCCGCCGACTCCGCCGAGGACCCCCGGGCCCGGGCGACGGCGGGGCGTCGCCTCGCCCGGCTCTACCTGCGCCAGCTCCAGGACGGGGAGCGCTGCATCCGCGCGTACCAGCGCGTGCTGACCGACGCGCCCGACGACGGGGAGGCCAAGGCGTTTCTGTCCGAGCGCTTCTCGCGCGAGGAGCGGTGGGAGGATCTCGTCCGGCTCTACGAGCGCGAGGCCGAGCGGGAGGTCGTCAGCGTGGATCGGTTGGGCGACATGGTCCAGATCGCCATGCTTTACTGGCGCAAGCTCGACCGCCCCCAGGAGGCGGAGCGGTGGTTCGAGCGCGTGCGCAAGCTCGCGCCGGCCCACCCCGGCGCCGTGGCCTTCCTGCGCGAGCACCTCACCGGCCTGGGCGACGACTCCCGCCTGGTACAGGTCCTCCAGGCCGCGCAGCGGGCCGCCACCGACGACGAAGACAAGGCCCGGTTGGGCACCGAGATCGCCCGGCTCAGCGAGGGCCTGCAGAACGCGCCGAAGGCGATCGAGCAGTACAAGAGCGTCCTGCGCCACGATCCGGACAACGTTGAGGCGCGCGAGGCGCTTAAGCGCCTCTACAAGCAGACGGAGGGGTACAACGCCCTGGTGGAGCTGCTCCGCCAGCAGCTCGAGCGGACAGATCCCGCCAACTACCCCGTGCGCCTCGCCATCCTGCGCGAGGTCGCTGAGGTCTATCGCGTCTTCCTCCGGAGTGACACCGCGCTCGTCAGCGTGCTCAACCAGATCGTGCAGCTCGACGAGAAGGTCGACGCGGAGGACGTGGTCGAGCTTCGCGAGCTCGTCCAGCTCTACGAGCGGCTCGGGCGCTGGCGCGATCTGCTCACCTGGCAGCTGAAACTCGCCGAGCTCACGCCCGACGTCGAGGAGAAGAAGTCGCTCTACCGCGCGGCAGGCGAGCGCTGGCTCGAGCAGTTCACCAACGTGCAGAACGCCACCGAGGCGTTCGAGAGGCTCCTCGAGCTGGCCCCGGAGGACGACGATGCGCGGCGGAAGCTCGAGGAACTCTACCGCAAGCGGCGGGCGTGGCCGGCGCTCTTCGAGCTCCACCAGCGGGATCTGGCCCGGCGCACTGGCCCGGATCGGATGGCGGTGATGGTGGAGATGGCGCAGCTCGCCGCCGAGCGCCTGAACCGCAACGAGGACGCGGCGCGCCTGTATCGGGACATCCTGGACGAGGATCCGTCGCGGGTGGACGCGCTGGACGCACTGGAGAAGCACGCGGAGCGCGCCCGCGACTGGGCCACGCTCGCCGACGCGCTGGAGCGTCGCGTCGCCCTGCTGGACGACGACAAGGACCGGCTCAATGTCCTGCAGAAGCTCGGCGCGGTCTATGCCGAGCACCTGACCGACGGTGCCGCCGCGGCCCGCACCTGGCGGCGGGTGCTCGAGCTGCAGCCCGGTCACCACCGCGCGCTGCGGGTGCTCCGCGACGGTTGCCTGGAGAGCGGCGACTTCTCCGGCCTCGAGTCGCTCTACGCCTCGCAGGACGACTTCGAGGGGCTCGCCGACGTGCTGAGCAACGCCGCGGATCGCGCCAAGGACGCGGCGACGAAGATTGACCTCTCCTTCCGGGCGGCCGCGGTCTACGAACAGCGGCTCGGCGCTCCCGACCGCGCGTTCCGCTCCTACGAGCGCGTGCTGGCGACGGACCCGACGGACGCGCGCGCGGCGCGGGCGCTCATCCCCTTGTACGAGGGGGACGAGAAATGGGCGCGCCTCCCCGCGCTCTACGAGGTGTTGCTCGGCCAGACCGATGATCCCGAGGCGCAGCTCGGGCTGCTCGGCAAGCTCGTCGAGGTGACCGGCAATCGACTGAGCGATCGCCGCGCGGCGGTCGGCTACGCACGACGTGCCTACGAGGTGGCCCCGGCGTCCGCGCTGGAGCTGCTCGAGGGCACGATCCGCGCCGCTGGCGCCTGGGACGTGCTCGTGGAGTGCATCCAGGGGCGCCTCGAGCAGGGCGCCACGATGCCGCCGCCCACCGCCGCGTCGGGCGGCGCCGAGGCGCCGCCTGACGGGAGCGCGCGCCCGAAGCGGCGCCGTCGGCGGCGCAAGGGGGAGGGCGACGAGGTCGCCGACACCGCCGAGGTCGAGGGAGCCGAGGAGACCGTGCCCGAGGTGGTGGCGTTGGAGGGGGCACCCGGACGCGATGAACGACGGCGCCTGCACCTGCGGCTGGCCGAGGTCTATGCCGAGCAACTCGGGCGCACGGACGAGGCCGTTCAGACCTACCAGCGGCTCCTGGAGCGCGATCCTACCGACGAGGTGGCGGCGTCTGCGCTGGAGACGATCCTGCGGCGGGGGGACCGTCGTGACGATCTCCGGTGGCTGCTCGACCTACGCGTCAAGCACGCCGTCGATGACGCGACGCGGGTGCGCGTGTTGACCGAGTGGGCCGCGCTGGAGGAAGACGTCTTCGAGTCTCAGGACCGAGCGGCGTCGTTGCACGCGCGCGTCCTCGACCTCGACCCGGGGGAGCCCACCGCGCTGCGGGCGCTGCCGCGGCTGCTGCTCGGGGCTGGTGACGCCGCGGGTGCGGCCGCGGTCATCGAGCGGCACCGCGATCGCGCGGACGAAGAGGAGCGGGCCGAGCTCGAGCTCGAGCTCGCCGAGCTCTATCTCGATCGACTGGAGCGTCCCCGCGACGCTCTCGAGGCGGCGGAGCGCGCGCTCGAGATCCACGGGCGTGAGCCGCGCGCCATCGACGTCCTCGAGCGGACCTTGGGCCTGCCCCAGACGCAGGCGCGGGCGGCGACCGTGCTCGCCGAGCAGTACGCGGCTTCGGGCGACGCTCGCCGTGAGGCGCGTGCCCTCGAGGTGATGCTGAAGCACACGACGGAGCGCGCCCAGCGCCTCCCGCTGGTCGAACGCCTCGTCGCGGTCAATGAAGAGAAGCTCCAGTCGTACGGCGCTGCGCTCGATGCCGTCCTCGCGGCCGTTCGGGAGTACCCGAGCGAGCTCGCGCTCTGGGAGCGGGCGGAGGCCCTCGCTGGGCGCGCGGGGCGCCCGACGGACCTGGGCGAGGCGCTGAGGGAGGTGCTGCGCGGCGATCTCGACCCGGAGCTCGTCGTGGAGCTCAGCGACCGCGCCGCCCGCCTGCACGAGGACCGGCTGGGGGATCCCACCGGGGCGATCCCCTACCTCGAGAAGGTCCTCGCGCTCGACCCGGGTCGGGAGTCGGCGTTCCTGCGCCTCCGCGACATCCTCACTGGCGCCGAGCGCTGGTCGGAGCTGGAGGCGCTCTACGATCGGACGTCGCAGACGACCGAGGACCCAGGGCGCCGCGTCGCGATGCTGACCGAGGTGGCGCTGGTCTGCGAGGACATCATCGAGGACGGGCCGAAGGCGACCCGCTACTACGAGCGGATCCTCGAGATCGACTCGCAGAACGAGACGGCAGTGAAGGCGCTCGATCGCCTCTATGGGCAGCAGGGGCAGGACGCGGAGCTCGCCCAGCTCCTCGAGCGGCGCCTGGGTGTGGCGGGCGGTGAGACGCTGCTCGATCTGGAGCTCCGGCTGGCGAGAATTCAGCTCGAGCGGCTCCTGCGACCGGCCGAGGCGGCGGTTCACGTCGAGCACGTGCTCGCGGAGCGGCCGCAGGACTACGTCGCGCGAGAGCTCGCGGAGAAGCTGCTGGAGATCGGGAGCCTGCGCGGGAGTGCGGCGCGAATGCTGGAGCGCGTGTACGAACAGCGCGACGAGACCCGCGACCTGGTTCGGGTCCTGGCGATCCGGCTGGAGGAGCTCGACGCCGTCGCCGCGCAGTCCCCGGCGTCCACGGCGATCCAGGACGAGCGTCGGGAGCTGTTGCGCCGCATCGCGGTCCTCCGCGACGACCGCCTCCACGACGACGAGGGCGCCCTGGCGGTGCTCGCGCGTTTGGTCCCGGAGGATCCCGGCGACGCCGACGCGCGCCAGCGCCTGTTCGAGGTCGGGCGTCGCCAGGGGGTTCACTCCCGGGTGGCGGAGGTGTTGGCGGCCGCCGCGGAGCGGGCCGAAGCACCCTCGCTTCGCGGCGAGATCCTGATGCGCGTGGCCGCGATCTACGCCGACTCCGTCGGCGACGGCGAGCGGGCCGAGGCGACCTATCGGCGAGTGCTGGCCATCGATGAGACCGACCCCGAGCTGGTTCTGCCCGCGGCGCGCGCCCTGGAGTCGATCTATGCGGCGTCGGGCCGCCAGGCTGAGCTCGTGGAGATGTTGAGGGTCCAGGTGAGGCTCGAAGCGGACGTCCGTGCGCGGTCGCTCCTGCTCGGACGACTGGGCGAGCTGTGTGACGCGGCGCTCGGGGACCCTGCCGGCGCGATCGACGCGTGGCGGGCGCGGCTCGAGGACGACCCGCAGGACCCAGCGGCGCTGGCGGCGCTCGACGGGCTCTACGAGCGGACTGAGGCCTGGGGCGATCTCGTCGGGATCATCGATCGTCGCCGGGAAGCCGCCACGGATCCTGCCGAGCGGCGGAGCCTGATGACACGGGGCGCGACCGTCCTGGCGACCCACCTTGACAGCGTGGCGGACGCCATCGACGCGTGGCGGGCCGTCGTCGACGAGTTCGGCCCCGACGACGCCTCCCTGCGGGCCCTCGAGGGCCTGCTGGTGCGCGCCGAGCGCTGGGAAGAACTGCCGGACGTCTACGAGCGGCACCTGGAGCTCGTGGCGGACGACCGAGACCGGGTCGGGGTGCTCGTCGAGCTCGGGGATCTGCGTCGAGATCACCTCCGCGACGTGTCGGGTGCGTTGGACGCGTACCGGACGGCGTTGTCCATCGATGTGACTCACCAGCGCAGCCGCGACGCGCTCGAGCGTCTGCTCGACTGTGAGGATCATGTCACGCGGCGCGAGGTCGCGGAGGTGTTGCGCCCCATCTACGAGATGGACGGGGATCAGCAACGGCTCCTTCGAGTCATCGAGATCGAGCTGGACGCGACCGACGATCCGGAGGCGCGGCTCGCCGGCTTCTCGAAGGCGATGCACGTTGCGGAGGTTTCGCTGGGTGACCCCGGGCGCGCGTTCGAGTTCGCCCGTCGGGCCCTGCGTGCCGCGCTCGGTCAGGAGGATCTCGTCCCCTGGTTGGCACACGTGGATCGGCTCGCGGAGGTGACGGGGCAGCAGGCCGCACAGGTCACCCTGCTGCGCGAGATCGTCCCCGAGATCTTCGACGGGGACGCGCAGTTCGACGTCACGATGCGGATCGCCGATCTCGCGCGCCACCGCCTCGGCGACGGCGCGCTGGCCCGGGAGTCCTATGCGCGAGCGCTCGAACTCCGGGCGGACGACGCGCGCGCGCTGGTCGCGCTGGAGGCATTGTACGAAGAGAACGGTGACAGCGCGGAGCTCTTGGGCGTGCTCGAGCGGCGCGTCGAGGTCGCGGAGCGCGACGAGGATCGCAAGGAGCTCCTGTACCGGCGTGCTCGCCTGCTGGCGGAAACCATGAAAGATCGGCCTCGAGCGATTGAGGTCTACGAGTCGATCCTCGATCTGGCCTTGGAGAAACCGGCGGTGGAGGCGCTGGAGCGGCTCTACCAGGGGGAGGCTCGCTGGGCCGATCTCGTCGCGCTGTACGAGCGCCAGATCGACGCCGGACAGCCGCAGTCCGCCGATCTCCGGGTCAAGATCGCGGGCGTCGCGGCGCGCCGAATTGGCGACGTCCCGCGGGCCTTCGAGGAGCTGGAGCGGGCGCTCGAGGTCGACCGCCAGCACGCGGGGGCGATCGCGGAGCTCGAGGCGCTCCTGGCCGAGGGTGCCGAGGCCGAGCATCGGGCGCGCGCCGCCCGGTTGCTGGAGCCGGTGTACCTGCTCCGCGCGGACTACGACCGCGTGATGATCACGTTGCGGGCTCGTCTCGAGTACGCCGATGATCCCGCCGAGCGGCGAGAGCTACTCGGTCGCCTCGCGCAGCTCTTCGAGGAGCAGAAGGAGGACTACGTCTCGGCGCTGGACACGACGGCGCAGCTCCTCGACGACGATCTCTCCGACCGGGCGATCACCGGCGAGCTGGAGCGGTTGGCGAAGGTGGCGGGGGCCGAGCGGCACCTGGCCGAGATCTACGCCAAGACACTGGCGCCACTGGTGGGCGACGACGAGGCTAGCGCGGGGCTGTCCCGGCGCACCGGCGAGATCTTCGCCAGCCTCGGCGAGGTCGACCGGGCGCTCGAGTATCTGCGGCGCGCGCTCGCGTTCGCGCCGGAGGATGAGGGGCTGTTCGCCGCCGTCGATGCGCTGCTCGAGCGGGCCGAGCGCCACGAGGAGCGCGTGGAGCTGTACCGGAGCGCGCTCGACCATCGTTACGACGCCGCCGCGCGGACGCGCCTCCTGCACACGATCGCGGAGCTGCAGCGGCTGCGCCTCGGGCGCCCCGACGACGCGATCGAGACGTACCGGGCGGCCGTGGATGCCGACGAGGGAGACGTCGCGGCGCTGGAGGCGCTGACCGAGTTGCTCCGCGAGCGAGCGCGGTGGCCGGAGCTCGCCGACCTTCATCTCCGCCGCGCCGAGTCAGCGGTCGACGACGCCGGCGTCGCGACCCATCGCCTGGCGCTGGCGCGCCTCTATCGCCAAGAGCTCGGTGACGTCGATCGCTCGGTGGATCAGCTGGAGGAGATCGTGCGGCAGGTCCCGGACCACGCCGAGGCGATCAAGGAGCTGGAGGGCCTGCTCGGCGACGCGGCGCGGAAGGCACGGGTGGTCGAGATCCTGCGGCCGCTGTACGACGCCCGGGACGACTGGCGGCACACGATCCGCCTCAACGAGGAGCGCTTCGCGCTCGCCGAGGCTCCGGCGGACCGCGTGGCCGTCCTGCGCGAGACGGCGGAGCTGTGGGAATCGCGCGGGAAGGATCCAGAGCGGGCCCGGCGCGCGCTCCGCGCCGCGGTGGCGCTGGATCCGGACGACTCCGGAACGCGGACGGAGCTCGAGCGCCTCACGGAGGTCACCGGCGCCTGGGCGGCGCTGGCGCAGGGCTACGAGGAGATCCTGGACGCCCACCCCGGCCTGGCGTGTGGTCACGATTACCTCTCGGTGCTGGCCGCGGTCACCGACGAGAAGCTCGATGACCCGCGCCGCGCGTTGGTCGCCTACCAGCGGCTGCACGAGTCGGATCCGTCGGAGCTCGAACCGCTGGCGCGGGTGGAGCGGCTGGCGATGCTGCTCTCGGACTGGCCCGCGCTGGTCACGGCCCTGACCGCCAAGACGGAGCTGCTGGTCGGTGACGACGAGCGAGCCTCGACCTGGCGTCGGATCGGGGAGGCGAAGCGGGACATGCTCGACGATGCCGCGGGCGCCGTCGAGGCGTACGAGCGGGCCCACGACCTGGAGCCAGAGAGCGCGTTCACCGTGGATTGCCTGATCGACCTGCTCGAGGCTCGGTACGAAGCGTCGGGAGACGCCGCCCGCCTCGTGGCGCTCTATCAGCGCCGCGTGGAGCTGTGCGAGGATGACGATGACCTGCGGCACCAGCTACTGCTGCGCTCCGCGCGCGTCGTGGAGGAGTCGCTGGGGGACCGGCCGCGCGCCATCGATGCGTTGACCCAAGCGCTCGCCGTGCGCCCGACCGACCGCGCCGTGCTCGGTGCGCTCGGGCGCCTCTACCGGGCCGAACGCAGGTGGCCGGAGTTGCTCGAGAACCAGCGGGCCGAGGCCGCGTTGGCGGAGACGCCTGCGGAGCGCGCGCGGGTGCGCCGCGAGATGGGCGCCATCCTGGCCGGTGAGCTGTCGAGCCACGCCGACGCGGTGGATGCATACCGGCAGGTGCTCGAGGAGGTTCCCGACGACGTCGAGGCGATCGCCGCGACGCGCGCGATCGGCGCGGAGCACGAGGAGCTGCGCGAGACGGTGGCCTCGGTGCTCGTGCCCGTGCTGCGCGCGACCGATCGCGCCGCCGAGCTGGTTGAGGTGCTGGAGATGCGGCTCACGGTCGAGACGGACCCCGCGGTGCGGGGCGAGACGCTCCGCTCGATCGCCGAGCTACTGGAGACACCGCTGCGGGATCAGCCGGGGGCCCTCGGGGCCCTGCTGCGCGCGATGGCGGAGCGACCCGAGGACGATCAGATCCACCAGGACATCGAGCGCCTCGCTGCGGCGACGGGGGGCTGGGGCCGGGTCGCCGACGCGCTCGCCGAGCGAGCGCAGGGCGTATTCGAGCCGTCGCTGCTGCGGGACCTGAACGTGAGGTTGGGACGGATCGCCGAGGAACGCCTCGACGACGACCCCCGAGCGATTGGGGCCTATGTGCACGCCCTGGAGCAAGCGGGCGACGATCCGGAGCTTCTGACCGCGCTCGACCGGCTGTACGAGCGGGTCGGTGACCGTCAGGCGCTGGCTGACGTTATCGAGCGTCGCGCAGGGGTGGCGAGCGATCCCAACGTCGAGGCGGATCTGCTGTTCCGACTGGCTTCGCTGCAGATCCGCGAGTTCAGCGATCCGGCGAGCGGGCTCGGTTCGCTGCGTGCCGCGCTCGAGCGCAATCCCGGACACGCGGGCGCCACGCAGGAGCTGGAGCGGCTGGGGGAGAGGGAGGACCTCTTCGAGGAGGCCTCGGAGGTGCTAGAGCGCGTCTACCGGATGCAGGGAAACACCGAGCGTCTGGCCGCGATCTATGCCCGCCGCGTCGAGCTGGCTGGCTCGGCCGGGGAGCGCGTCGAGATGCGCCGGAGTCTGGCCCGAGTGCTGGAGGACGACGCGCAGGATCCGGGCGGTGCGCAGCGCGTGCTAGAGGCGGCGCTGCGGGAGGAGCCGTCCGACGCGGGACTGCTCGAGGAAATCGAGCGACTCGCGCCGATTACCGGGGACTGGGGAAGCGCCGCCGCCGTGCTGCGGGAGGCGGTCGACGGCGCGAGCGATCTCTCCTCCGAGGCGGCGCGCGACCTTCTGGCCCGTTGCGCCGGCTGGCTGCGTGACCGCGCCGGGGACCGTCCTGGCGCTGAGGCCGCGCTCGTCCGCGCGTTCGGGTTCGATCCCACCAGTGACGAGGTGCTGTTGCAGGTGGAGGAGTTGCAGCGGGAGCCGGGCCGGGAGCGGGATCTCGTCGCCACCCTTCGCCAGCGGGCGTCGCTCCAGGTGGACGACGTCCGACGCGAGGAGCTGCACCGACAGGCCAAGGATCTGGCCGACCGCGTCGGTGACGCGGCGCTGGGGGAGCAGATCCTGCGCGACCTGCTCGCCCACGACGACGTGAACCCATGGGCGCTGAGCGAGCTCACCACGCTGCGCGAGGCGGCTGGCGATTGGGAGGAGACTTTCGCGCTGATCGTCAAGCGCAGCGAGCTTCCGGCGAGCGGAGAAGTCGTCAAGGAGCTCCGCCATCAGGCGGCGACGGTGGCTCGAGATCGGCTTGGGCGCCCGGAGGAGGCGACGGACCTTTATGCCGCGCTGTTCGAGGACGATCCGTTCGACCGCGTCGCGGCCGACGCGCTGCGCCAGCTCTACGGCAACGCCCGTCGCTGGGACGACCTCGTGCGTCTGGTCGAGCGGCTCGTCGACATGGCGGAGACACCTGCCGCGCGTTCGGCGCTTCGGATCGAGCTCGCGCGCCTCAATGATGGACATTTTCAGGCTCACGACACCGCGATCAACCTGCTGCGGGACGTGCTGGACGAGGAGCCCGGGCATCCAGAGGCGGTGGTCGCGCTGAGCGAGTTGCTGGAGAAGACCGGTCGCGACGAGGATCTGGCGGAGCTGCTGGAGTCCCAGATCCGCGGCGCCCACGACCGAAGCGAGTCGGAGGCGGAGGTGCGGTTCCTGCTGCGGCTCGCCGAGGTGTGCGAGACGCGACTGCAGGATCGGGAGCGCGCGATCGCGACCTACCAGCAGGTGCTGGAGTGTGAAGGCCGGAATCAGGCGGCGCTCGCGGCGCTGGGGCGGCTGCAGCAGGCTGTCGGCAACTTCCCCGCGGCCGCGGCCGCGCTGGAGCAGCTCATGGCGGTGGTCGATGATGGCCGTGTGGTCGCGCTGGCAAGCTCGCTGGCCGACGTCTACGAGAAGGTCGACGACCGGGAAGCCGCGGCGCGTGCCCTCGAGCGAGCGCTCGCCGTGGACGGCGCGAACCTGGGCCTGCGCCAGCGGCTCCGGGAGCTCTACGCCAAGACGGAGAGCTGGGAGCGCCTCGCGGACTTGATCGCCCGGGACGCGGAGCTCGCCGGTGACGTCGAGGGGAAGATCGCGTTGCTGCGGGAGGCAGCGGACGTGCATGCCACCCGTCGCGCCGATCTCTCCGCGGCGGCGACGCTGCTCGAGCGGGCGAGCGAGCTTCGCCCTGATGACAGGGCCCTCCTGCTCCAGCTGTGCGACGCCTACAGCGCCTCCGGGCGCGGGCGGGAGGCGGCGGCCGTGCTCGAGCGGGTGGTCGAGTCTTTCGGCGGGAAGCGTGCGAAGGAGCTGGCGGACATCCATCGGCGCCTCGGAGAAGCGTACCTGGGCGACGGCGACGCGCCGCGCGCGCTGGCAGAGCTCGACAAGGCGTTTCGGATCGAGCCCGGCAACGTGCAGGTGCTGGTGAGGCTCGGCGACGTGGCGCTGGAGACGGGTGATTTCAAGAAGGCGCAGCAGATGTTCCGAGCCCTGCTGCTCCAGCGGCTTGAGGAGGGCGCGCCCATCACGAAGGCGGAGGTCTTCTACAAGATCGGTGAAACCCACCTCCGTCTCGAAGAGCGGCCGAAGGCTAAGCAGATGTACGAGCGCGCCGTGCAGGCCGATCCCGACCACGTAGCTGCCAAGGTCCGGCTCGAGGAGCTCCGCGAGTAGTGCCAGTGCCGGCGGACCGGAACGCTCCGGCGGCGCTAGCGCCGGCCGGAGCGACGGTGATGATCGATGGCGAGGTGGTGCCCGCGGAGGCGGCGGTCGTCAGCGTGTTCGATCGGGGGTTCCTTTACGGGGACTCCGTCTTCGAGACGATTCGCACCTACGGGGGCCGCCCGTTTGAGCTGGAAAAGCACCTGGATCGGCTCGAGGCGAGCGCCCGCCGCGTCTTCATCTCCCTGCCGGTCACGGTCCAGTCGCTGGGGCGTGAGGTGAGCGAGGCGGTGTCTTACGCCGGGCACCCGGAGGCCTACGTCCGCGTCATGGTCACGCGCGGGGCGGGGGAGTTCGGGCTCTCACCGGCGGAGGTGGGAGTGCCGCGGCGCGTTGTCATCGTGCTCCCGCTCGTCCTGCCGCCGAGCTGGGCCTACGGTCGCGGGATCGATGTCGTCACCTTCGCGACTCGGCGAGCCGCCGACGCGACGGACGCCGAGGGCGCCAAGGTGGCAAACTACCTCGTTGCCGTCCTGGCGATGCGCCGCGCGCGGGCAGCGGGGGCGCTCGAGGCGCTGGTCTTGGACGGTGAGGGAAACGTGGTGGAGGGCGCGACGTCGAACGTGTTCGTGCTCCGGCGCGGCCAGCTGGTGACGCCGCCCGAGGACGCGGGGATCCTGGTCGGGATCACGCGGGAGCGGGTGCTGGGGGCGGCTCGCGCGCTGGCGATCCCGGTGTCGCTGCGCCGGATCCCGCTCGCCGAGCTGCTGGAGGCCGACGAGGCGTTCATTTCCAGCAGCGTCCGGGAGATGCTCTCGGTGGTCCGGGTGGACGGTCAGGTCATCGGCGACGGCGTTCCCGGGCCCCTGACCCGTCGCCTTCACGCCCGATTCCGGGACAATGCCTGGGAGGACATGGGTCTTCCCGGCGAGCCCCCGCGCCTGGACCTTCCCCGGGCGGGGAGTGAGCGAGCGTCGGCCTTCGGTCCGGGGGGAAGCCAGACGGGATTCTCGGCGTAGAATCCCAGCGAACCAAGGACGGTACTGTATGAACTATCTTCACCGGCTCGCTTCCTCCTGTCTCATTGCGCTGCTCGCCTCCACGGTCTTCGGGTGCGAGGTCACTGCCAAGACGACCGAGCGCTACGAGGCGGCGCCTCAGACCGAGGAGCTCGACTGGGAGTCCGGCGATGATCTCTTCATCGATGCGCGCAACGGGACCATCAACGTAGAGCCGGGCGAGCCGGGTGTGGTGAGCGTCACCTTCAGGCCGTTCACGTATCGCGGGTACGACGAAGACGACCAGGCCCAGGCCGAGATGGAGAACAGCCTGGTCATGGCGGCCGAGTTCACGGACGCCGGCATCGAGATCGAGACGCGCAAGGAGGGGGGTGGGAGCTCGAGCCTCGGGGCCGATATCGAGGTCGCCCTGCCGCCGGACTTCGACGCGGGGCTCTTCATCGCGCAGGGCAACGGCGACGTGGACATCAACACGGTCGGCGAAGCCGTGGAGCTCGTGGTCCGTAACGACGGGGTCGGCAGCTGCATCGTCGAGGGTTCGCCCACGGTGGTCTACACCGAGCTCTGGTGCAGCGAGGTGAGCGTCGAGGACGTGAGCGACTGCGTCGACGTGCGGGCGGACGGCGTCAACGGCAACGCGTTCGTGAGCCTGGCGGGGATCTCGGGGACGATGCCCGACGACCATGAGGAGAGCATCATCTACACGGCCGACGGTGACGTCGTCCTCGAGCTGCCGAGCCGGGACGAGTTCGTGGTGGTGGCGCAGGCGTTCGGTGACCGAGCGGTCGTCAACGACGGGCCGGTCCCCGACGACTGCACTGCCGATGACGCCGCGGCGAGCTCCAAGACAGTGACCTGCGGTTCGGGTCCCACCATCGACGTGCAGGCGGGCGTCGGCGATCTCGGTGAGGGGAACGTGGAGCTCCGCTATCGCTGAGCGTCCGCACCCGCGCCCGGCGCCCACGAACCCCCGCGTTGGCACCGGCGTGCGCGAAGGCGCCGCCCGGAACCGGGGCTCAGCCGGCTCGTGAGTTTCAACCAGAGGAACCCGAGTCCGCGGCGCCCGCACTCGGCTCCGGGGGCGCCGGGCTCTCCTCTGCCTCCGTGGGCGGGGCGGACGGCGCCCCGTCGCCCTCGGGCGAGTCCGTCGCCGAGGTGGTGGCGGGGTGCCGCGGAGGGACGGGAATGCGAAGCTGGCCCTTGTTCTGCGCCACCAGGACGGCGACGGCCTTGTCGAAGAAGGCGCGGAGGAAGGGGACCTCGTGGGGAGGATCGGTGATCAGGCCCGCGCGCTGGACCGCCTCGGTGGTCGCGACCATGTCGAGGGCGACCTGCTCACCGGCGCGTGCGAGCACGCTCAGCGTGGCGTCCTTCATCAGGGACACGAGCTGCTCACGGACCTGCGGGGAGAAGTAGCGGTCCGTCGCCGCCTGGATCTGCTTCTCTAGCTCGCGCTCGACCTGCCCCGGAGGCGGGTCGACGTCGGGCGTGAGCGTCCTGCCGACCTCCAGTAGCATCGCGTCGACCGCCTGCTTGGGCGGCAGCCAGCCGCGCACCTCGGGGAGTTCGTGCAGCCTCGCGGAGGCCCGGGCGCTCTCGGCGGCGTCCTCCGGTCCCAGCACCAGACCCTCGGCGTCGAGGGGGTGCTCAGGCGGCTCGCTCGGCGCCGGTTCCAGCAGCGGTCGAGCGGTGGTGACGCCAAGCGGCTCGGGGACCCCACGTCGCGCATGGATCTCCAGCGCCCGCGCTAGCCGCCACCGCGCCCAGGGCACTGGCACGCGCACCGGTCGATAGCCGAGCTCGGGGTGGGCGTGTTCGACGCGCTCGACGAACCGCGACCGAGACAGCTCGTCGTTGTCGATGCGGAGCACGCCGACGGCGTCGTTGAAGATGAAGAACGCGGCCGTCGTGCGCCCCGAGCCGGAGCGGCGGGCGATGGCGATCATCTCGCTGCCCGTCGAGTCGGGCGCGACCAGATACGCCTCGTCCTCGGTCGACGCCTCGTCCCGCGGGGCCAGGCGAGTCACGTGGCCGCGCGGCCGCGGGACCACGCCCCGCGACTTGAGCACGTTCAACCCGCGCCGTGCGGCCTTGCGCGCTGGCCCCGAGCCGGAGTCGGCAACGGCCCCAACCGCGGCGACGTTACCGTGGTGCACCCAGGCCTCGACGAGGGCGACCGCGTCAGCCCCCGGAGTCTGCGCCACGAGGGAGCGGACGAGCTCGAGCGCTTGGGCCTCCGTCGCGTCCAGGTGCGGCAACAGGGAAGGCGGTACCGGTGGTTGTTGCGCAGTCATGTCGATCAAGCTCCGTTCGGCTGGGACGCGCCCTCCGGGAGGGTCGAGTCGACGCGCGGGTCAACGGGATCCCGCCACCGCGTGGGTCGGGACGCGCGCGACGGCATCGATCTCGACGCGCGCGCCGCGCGGCAGCGCCGCGACCTGGACCGTCGATCGGGCCGGAGGGCACGCCGCGAAGCGCCCCGCATAGGCGGCGTTGACGGCCGCGAAGTCCGCCAGGTCAGTCAGGTAGATCGTGGTCTTCACCACGTCGTCGAAGGCGCACCCTCCCGCCTTCAGGACGGCGGCCAGGTTATCGAGGACCCGCTCCGTCTGGGTCGCGGCGTCGTGGCCGACCAGCTCGCCCGAAGCCGGATCGATCGCGATCTGACCACTCGCCCACAGGAGCCCCCCGGCGACGATGGCCTGGGCATAGGGTCCGATCGCGGCGGGCGCGTCGGAGGTGCTGAGCGCTTGGCGGTCCGGCATGGGGGTGACCCCCGGCGGGGCGAGTCATCTTAGGTGACCGCTCGCCCAAATCAACCGCGATTCAGGGCGTCAGTCCCCGATCCTCCGCCGGCCCTCGAGTGCGCGGCCCAGCGTGATCTGGTCCGCGAACTCGAGATCGCCCCCATGGGGCACGCCGCTCGCGATTCGGGTTGCGCGGACCCCGAGCCCGGTGAGCTCGCGGGCCAGGTAGAGCGCGGTTGCCTCCCCGTCCACCGACGGTGGAGTGGCGACGATCACCTCGGTCACGCCGTCAGCCTGGACGCGCGTGACGAGCGCGCTCAGCGGGAGCTCCTCCGGCCCGATCCCGTCGAGCGGGGACAGGAGTCGGCCGAGGACGAAGTAGCGCCCCCGCATGGCGCCGCTTCGCTCGATGGCCAAGAGGTCCTGGACCCTCGCCACCACGCAGAGCAGCGTCGCGTCGCGGCGGGTGTCCTGGCACACGGTGCACAGGGCACGCGCGGCGGCGTCCACCTCGGCGAGATTGCCACAGCGCTCGCAGGGTCGTATGCGCTCCGGTAGTTCGCTGAGCGCCGCGCCGAGGTCCCGGGCGAGCAGCGGCTCGGTGACGAGGTGGAGCGCGAAGCGAGTCGCCGTCTTCTCACCGACGCCGGGCAGTCGAGCGAGCAGGCGGACCAGTTGATCGAGGCGCGGTGAGCTCACTGTCGTCGCCAACCTAGCCACGGGCGGGGGGCGGCGGCAAGCGCGGCGCCGCGCGGGACCGCGGGTGTCGCCGGTCGCCGTCGGTCACTCACAGACCGCGGGAGCGGACGGGGGCGGGCACGCCCCTCGCGCCGCGCGGGCTCACGACTCGGGGAGGCGGACGTCCTTGACGCGCGCGCCGAGCACGGCGATCGCGGCCGTCACCGACGGGTGGCCCTGCGCCGCCGACTTGGCGCGCGCGCGCGCCAAGTCGCGTTCGGCCGCGACCACGGCGGCAACGGTCGACTGCCCTTGCGTGCGCGCGGAGTCGCGTTCGATGACCACCCGCGGGGCAGCGCCGAGCTCGGCCGCGGCGGCGCGTCGGAGCATCCCGCTGGCATCGGGCGCCGCGGCGCGGTCGGCGAAGATGCTGCCGACCTCGAAGGCGATCTCGAGGAGCTCCACGCTCACTCGTAAGGGAACGGCGTGGCCCAGGAAGGCCCCGATCTCGGGGGACTCGAGCCCGACCCGGTCGAGGATCCGGCGCCAGATGTCGAGCATGGACGCAGCCTCTCCGACCGGCGGTGGCTCGGGGCTCGGCGTCGCGGGTGCCGCGGCGACCTCGGGCTGGCGTCGCGGCTCGCTCGGAATCGGGGGCGGTGCGCTGGCACCGTTGACCGCAGCTCCCGGCGGCATCGCCGCGGGGCGGTGCGCCTCGTCGTCGTCGGCGGTCGGACCGGTGGGGGTAGCCGGCCTGGCGCGGGCCGTCGCGGCAACCCGGGGCGCGGTCGCCCCGCCGTCGGTGGGCTCCCGCTCGGCCGAGCTCGCGGTCCTCGCCCCGCCGTGCTCGCCACCGCGTGGCCGCACCCCGCCGTCGCGCCCGCCGCCGGCCGGGCCCGCGGGCGGCTCGCCCCCACGAGGGTCGGAGCGCCCGCCAGCGAGCCGCCGCTCGAGCGCGCCGAGGCGCTGCAGCAGCTCGTCGAGGGGAAGCAGCGGCGGGCGTCGCGAGAGGCGCACCAAGAGCATCTCGAGCGCGGCGCGCGGCTGCCCGCTGCGCACGACCTCGTCGAAGCCATGGGAGAAACCCTGGTGCAGGCGTACCAGGTCGTCGGCGTCGGCGTCGGCCGCGAGCCGCGCGACGTCGACGCGCTCCTCGTCCGGCAGATCGATCAGCTCGGCGGCGTGGGCGCAGACCTTGGCGACCACGAGATCTCGGAGCAGCGCCAGCAGATCCCGGGCGACGTGTCCGAGGTCGTGGCTCTGTTCGGCGAGGGATTGGACCACCTGGAGGCAGGGCTCGGTCTGGCCGGCGATGAGCGCGCGCGCCATCTCGTGGAGCGCCCGGTGGCTGGCGACGCCGAGCACTCGCGCGACGTCCTCGCCGGAGAGGTCCGCACCGCCCCACGCGATGACCTGGTCGAGCAGACTCATGGCATCGCGCATGCTGCCGGCGGCCTCACGGGCGACGACGCTCAGCGCCTCGTCGTCGGCGCGGATCCCCTCCTCTTGCAGCACCCCGCGCAGCCGCTCGACGATGAGGCGCGCGGGGATCAGCTTGAAGTCGAAGCGTTGCACCCGGCTGAGGATGGTGACCGGGACCTTGTGCACCTCGGTGGTCGCGAAGATGAACTTCACGTGCGGAGGCGGCTCTTCGAGCGTCTTGAGGAAGGCGTTCCACGCGCTCGCCGAGAGCATGTGGACCTCGTCGACGATGACGATCTTGTAACGATCGCGGGCCGGTCGGTACGGCAAGGAGTCCTGGAGGCGACGGACATCGTCGACCCCGGTGTAGCTGGCTCCGTCGATCTCCTGGACGTCGATGTCCGTTCCGGCGGCGATCTCCCGGCAGGCGGAGCACTCGAGGCAGGGGCTCGCCGTGGGGCCGGGGTCCGTTCCCGAGGGGACGGATCCGGGGCGACCCATGCAGTTGAGCGCCTTCGCCAGGATGCGCGCGCTCGTCGTCTTGCCGACGCCGCGGACCCCCGTGAAAAGGAAGGCGTGGGCCACGCGGTTGGCGGCGATGGCGTTGGACAGCGTGCGCGCTACGTGCGCCTGCCCGACCAGGTCGTCGAAGCTCATCGGACGGTACTTGCGCGCCAGTACGACGTAGCTCATCGCGGCTACGACTAGCAGATCGTGGGACGGGCGGCGAGCGCGTGGCCCGTGGCACGGAGCGGCGCCGGGACACTCGGCCACGGGTGTTCACCATCCCGCCATTTGAGGTAGCCTGCCGGGGTGATCCGTGGCGTCGGCGCGCTGCTCCTGTGGGTCGGGTTGACCGCCTGCCGCCCCGTCCCCGCCGCGTCCGCCCTGCGCGTCGACCCGCCCCGTCCAGCGGCGCCCGTCGCGGCAACTCCGCCGCTCGATGAGCTCGGTGCAGCCGCGCTCGCGGCGGGCGAGGTGGGTTCGACGGGCGGGCTCCGCCTCGAACGCGTCCCCGTCGCGGCGCGGCCCGCGGGTGCCCCCATGATCGAGCTATTGGCCCCCTTCTCGGGCGCAGTGATATCCCTCCAGGAGGCCGCTTCCTCCCGGGTTCGGGTCAACGTCGCCAGTTGGCCCCTCGGCGAGACGGGCAACGGCGTCGCTGTCATGCTCGACGGGGACCGTCCGCGGGTCCTGCGGCAGGCTCCGGTCGAGGTCCGGCTCGGCGATCTCCCGTCCGACGGTCGCCCCGTCGGGCCCGGACTGCACCGCCTGGTCGCCGCTGCGGTGGACGCCGAGGGGATCGCCGTCCGGCCGCCTCCCCGGGGTTCCCGGGGGTCCGTGGCCGTCGTGGACTTCTTCGTCGGGGCGCGCGGGGAGCTGCCCCCGGATGCACCGTTCCTGATCGTACTCTCGCCGTCGGTGCCCGGCGACGGTGGGGTCGCGGCGGGCGCGCCGCTGGTCGACTGCTTCGCGGTGGGCGCGTCGCTCGCGGCAGGAGAGGTGCGGCTCGCCATTGAGCTCACGGGTCCGGAGGGACGATGGGCGGTGGACCTCGGGGACGATGAGCCCAGACGGGTCCACGGCCTCGGTCCTGGCGATCACTCGCTCGAGATCGTGCTCACCTCGGGAGAGGGGTCGGCGCGACGCGTGCTCGACCGGGTCCGCCGGGCCTTCGCCGTGGGTCCCACCGCGGATCTCGGAGGGCTGCCGCCTCCGGCATCCGGCAGGAGGGGTCCGTGAGCACGCCGTTCCTCTGCGGTTTTGTCTCGGCGCTGGCCATGGGCCAGCTCGTCGTCGCCCTGTCGTTCGGCGTTGTCGCGGTGTGGCGGCGGCAGGCCAGTCTCCGCCGATTTGCGCTCCTGCACCTGGCCATGGCCGTGGCGTCGGCGGGGATCGCCGGCGCCTACGCCGCGGAGACGGTCCCCGGTTGGCGTCTCGCGGTGGATTTCGCCACGGTCGGGGTCATCGCCGCGGCCGTGTTCAACTTGCAGTTCGCGGCCCATTTCGCGCGACCCGAGCGGGCGCGGCGGCACGGGTGGATCCTCCACGTCTTCACGGCAGCCGCGATCCTGATCGTGGCCCTTGGACGGCCCCGGATCGCCGGTACCGAGCGGATCGAGGAGACGCCGGTGCTCGGGCTGGTCGTCCGCCACGTGACCGCGGTCCACCACACCCACACGGCCGCGCTGCTCCTGGTCGCGATCGCGTGCTCGCTGGTGTCGGTCTGGATCCTGGTGCGAGCCTACCAGCGAGGAGTGCGCGACGCCCTGGCGCTCGTGATGGGAGCGACCGCGCTGTTCGTCGCCTACGCGAGCGACGTGGGGCTGCTCCTCGGGGGGTGGGTCCACGGCGTCTACCTCCTGCCACACGCCTTCACCATTTACTCCTTCACCGTGGGGGCGGTGATGGTGAGGAGGGACCGCGACTCCGCGGGGCGGCTCGAGGCGACCAAGCACAGCCTGCGGCAGCGCACGGAGGAGCTCCAGCGCTCGCACCAGGACCTCCGGGCCATGGAAGGGGAACTGCTCCGGCGTGAGCAGCTGGCGGCCGTGGGCGAGCTGGCAGCGACCATCGCGCACGAGGTGAGGAACCCGCTCGCTATCATCCTCAACGCCACCGCAGGGCTCCGGCGCAGCGCGCTCGGGGAACCGGATCGGCAGATGCTCCTCGGCATCGTCGAAGAGGAGGTGGGGAGGTTGAACCGGCTGGTGGCGGATCTCCTCCGGTTCGCCCGCCCGGTCGCGGTCAGCTGGGGTGACGTCAACCTGCGCGAGCTGGTGGACCGAACGCGGAGCCTGGCTCCGCCCGGGATCACGGTGGAGGTGGACATCCCCGACGAGCGCCGGCTGGAGACGGTCACCGTCGACGCCGGTTTGCTCCGCCTCGTGCTCGAGAACCTGGTGGAGAACGCCTGCCAGGCGATGCCCGATGGAGGCAAGCTCTCGATCGTGGCTCGCGCGGAGGAGGCCGAGGACGGTGCCGCGGTTTCTATCGACGTGCGCGACACCGGTCGCGGCATGGATGGGCGTACCCTGGAGCGGGCGCTGAAGCCGTTCTTCAGCACGCGCCCGCAGGGGACCGGACTCGGGCTCGCCATCGTCGACCGGATCGTGCGGGCTCACGGTGGTACCGTCAGCCTCGTGAGCCAGGTGGGACGAGGGACGTCCGTACGCTTGCTGATCCCGCTCAACGAGGAGGCTCGCCGCCGGCGCCTCTCCGGGTCTTTCGCCAGCCGTCCCGGAACGGAGGGGGGAGGGTGACCGTCTCGCGTTCACGGATCATCGAGCTCGACGCGCGGCACGTCTGGCACCCCTACACGCCGATGGACCGGTACCTCGCCGAGGGGCGGCCCCTGGTGATCGACTCCGCGGCGGGCGCGAAGCTTTTCGACGTGGATGGTCGGACCTACCTCGACGGAAACGCCTCCTGGTGGACCGCGCTGCTGGGCCACCAGCACCCGCGGCTCGTCGCGGCGGTCGTCGATCAGGCGCGACGCCTCTGCCACGTCTCCCTGGCGGGCATCACGCACGAGAACGCCGCGCTCCTCGCCGCCGAGCTCGTCGCGGCCGCGCCACCCGGCCTCTCCCGCGTCTTCTTCAGCGACGACGGGTCGACGGCGGTGGAGGTGGCGCTCAAGCTCGCCCTGCAATACTGGGCCCAGAACGGGCGCCCTGCTCGTCGCCGCTTCGTCGCGCTCGACGGAGCCTTCCATGGCGAGACGCTGGGAGTGACCTCGATCGGGGGCGTCGAGGCGTTTCGCCGACCGTTCGCCTCCGTGCTCATGGACACGGTCCACGTCCCGCCGCCCGACGTGACCGGATACGCGCGGGCGTTCGCCGCCATCGCCCGGTGCCTCGAGCAAGAGGGAGACCAGATCGCCGCGGTGGTGCTGGAGCCCGTCGTGCAGGGGGCCTCGGGGATGCGGCTCTACGACCCGCGCTACCTCCGGGAGGTGCGCGCGCTGACCCGCGAGGCGGGGGCGCTGCTGGTGGTCGATGAGGTATTCACCGGATACGGCCGGACGGGCCCGATGTTCGCCTGCGAGCACGCCGGTATCACGCCCGACGTGCTGTGCGTGGCCAAGGGGTTCAGCGGGGGACTGTTGCCGATGGCGGCGACGCTGGTCACCGAGGCGCTGTTCGACGGCTTTCGCGGTGCGCCCGAGCGGGCTTTCCTCTACGGGCACACGTTCTGCGGCAACCCGCTCGGCGCCAGGGTGGCGCTGGAGGTGCTCCGCATCTATCGCGACGAGGCGGTGCTGGCGGGGATCCCAGCGCGGGCCGCGCGCATCGCCGCCGCGATCGACGCGCTCGGTGCGCTCCCCGGGGTCGTCCGCGGGCGGAGCCTCGGCATGGTGGGGGCGGTCGATCTCGAGGGGAACGAGGGGTACTTCGGCGCGCTCGGGTGGCGGGTCTACGAGGCGGCGCTCGCCCGTGGCGCGGTGCTCCGCCCGCTGGGCAACACCGTCTACGTGGCCCCCGCGCTGAACATCGATCTCGAGGATCTCGACGCCCTGCTCGGCGTCCTCACGGAGAGTGTCGCGGCGGCAACCCGCGACCGCAACGATGGCCCGCGCTGACTCGGCGGAGCTCGGCCTCCGCGCGCCCCCACGGCGCCGCGTCGCGGCGGATCCCCGGGGTGTCCTGGCCCCGGGGGCTTCGTCCGCGGCTTCAGCCGGGGCCGGCGTCGGCGGCGCGGCGCCGCTGGCTTGACCTACCGTCCCGAGTCACCTCATCTTCTTCGTCGATGGACCCTCGCGACCGATACCTCTTCGTCTGCCTCAATCGCCGCCCGGATCACGTGCCGAAGGGGTCCTGCGCCGCCCGCGGGTCGGAGGCGATCCTCGCGCGGCTGCGCGAGCTGCTCCGCGAGCGCGGCCTCGCGGCCACGGCCGCGCGCGCCTGCTCGTCGAGCTGTCTCGGGCTCTGTGAGCACGGCCCGGTCGTCGCCGTCGAGCCCGACCACTGCTTCTACGGGGCGGTGACCGTCGACGACCTGGAGGAGATCGTGGACGCGGCCACCCGTGGGGACCGCGTCGAGCGGCTCGTGGTGGGGCGTGCCGCCCCCGCGCCACCTGCTTCACCCGAGCGCCCGTGACGGGCGGCAGCGAACCCGGACCAGCAGCCGGTGGGGACCATCGATGAGCGGCTCGTTCACCCAGGACCTGCTGGGCGCCGCGTGGCTGGCGGGCGAGCGGCAGGCGCGTCCGCTGTCGCTCTGGCTCCTCGTTCGCGCGAGGCGCGGGCCGTGGTCGGCGCGAGGCGCCCTCCGGATCGGGGACTGGATTGACAGCGCCGACGTCTCGGGGCGGGTGCTGCGCTCGATGCGCGGCGGCCCCGCGCTGACCTACGAGCTCGCCTTCGCGGGACCCGGCGAGGAACCCCTGGAGCTCCTCGTCCACCTGCGCCCGCGCTGGGTGAACCCCGTCGCTTCGCTCACCACCATGGAGGGCAGCGTCCACGCCGGTTCACGGCGCGAGGTGGCGCGGGTGCTGCTGCGCTGGGACCTTCGTCACGGCGTCGCGTCGCAGTGCCTCGGCTTCGCTTGGCGTCGCGTGGGCCCGTGACCGATGCTACGGTCGTCCGCGGAGTGAGTGGACCCATGTACGACTCGATCAAGCGCCTGCTCGCGGGGGCCGTGCCCGTGGGGACTTCGGTCGTCGTTTGCGGCTGGATCCGCACCCGTCGCGACTCGAAGGCCGGCATCTCGTTCCTGCAGGTCAACGACGGCTCGACGGTCGCCCCGATCCAGGTCGTGGCGGAGAGCGTGCTCGACAACTACGAGACGGAAATCAAGCGCCTGACGAGCGGGTGCGCCGTGCGGGTCACGGGCGCACTGGCCCCCTCCGTCGGCAAGGGGCAGTCGCTCGAGGTCAAGGCGTCGCGCGTCGAGGTCGTCGGCTGGGTGGACGACCCGGACACCTACCCGATCCAGCCCAAGGCGCACAGCTTCGAGTTCCTGCGGGAGGTCGCCCACCTGCGGCCGCGCACCGCCACCTTCGGGGCCGTGGCGCGGCTGCGCCATCACCTCTCGCAGGCCGTTCACCGCTTCTTCCACGACCAGGGCTTCTTCTGGGTCCACACGCCCATCATCACGGCCAGCGACTGCGAGGGCGCGGGCGAGATGTTTCGCGTCTCGACGCTCGATCTCGCCAACCTCCCTCGCGACGAGGCCGGCGGCGTCGACTACGGCCAGGACTTCTTCGGCAAGGAGAGCTACCTCACCGTCTCTGGGCAGCTCGAGGTCGAGACCCACTGCCTCGCGCTGTCCAAGGTCTACACTTTCGGGCCGACCTTCCGTGCCGAGAACTCCAACACCAGCCGTCACCTCGCGGAGTTCTGGATGGTGGAACCCGAGGTGGCGTTCGCTGACCTCACCACGAACGCGGATCTCGCGGAGCGGTTCCTGAAGTCGATCTTCCAGTCCGTGCTCGCCGACTGCCAGGAGGAGCTCGGCTTCTTCCGCGACCGCATCGACGCTGGCTGTATCGAGCGCCTGGAGGGGTTCGTCACCGCGAGCTTCGAGCGGATGGAGTACACGGAGGCGATCCGTCGGCTCGAGGAGCGGCAGGGGGAGGCCCGGTTCGAGTACCCGGTCCGCTGGGGCATGGATCTGCAGAGCGAGCACGAGCGCTTCCTCACCGAGCGCATCGTCGGCAGACCGGTGGTAGTCATGAACTACCCAAAGGAGATCAAGGCGTTCTACATGCGCCTGAACGAGGACGGTCGCACGGTCGCGGCGATGGACGTGCTCGCGCCCGGGATCGGCGAGATCATCGGAGGGGCTCAGCGCGAAGAGCGCCTGGACGTGTTCGACCAGCGCCTCCGCGAGCTAAGCATGTCGGCCGAGCCCTACTGGTGGTACCGGGACCTGCGCCGCTACGGGACGGTCCCCCACGCCGGCTTCGGGCTCGGCCTGGAGCGGACGCTCGTGTACATCACGGGCCTCGGTAACATTCGCGACGTCATCCCCTTCCCGAGGACCCCGGGAAGCGCCGACTTTTGACCATTTGTCTCGCTCCTTGACGCTCTGTCTGGCTCGTGCCAATACGTCTTGATGGCTGACGAGTTGGCGGAATCGGGCGACCGGACGTCGGAGCTCGACGTTCCGGTCGTCTCGGGGGTGGAGGACGTCACCGTCCTGGTGGTCGACGACGAGCCGAGCAACACCACGTCGCTGCAGAAGATCTTCGAGCGCGAGGGGATGCGGGTGTTCACCGCGGACCACGCGCGCGCGGCGCTGGAGGTCGTTCGGCGCCACCGGATCCACGTCGTTCTGACCGACCTGATGATGCCCGGCACCAACGGGGTCGAGCTGCTGCGGGCGCTCAAGGAGGTTTCGGCCGACATCGAGGTCGTGCTGATGACGGCCTACGGGACCGTGGAGGTCGCGGTGCAGGCGATGCGAGAGGGGGCCTATGATTTCGTCGAGAAGCCGCTGAAGCGGATGACGATCGTGAAGAGCGTCCGCAAGGCCGCCGAGCGGCAGCGCCTGGTCGCGGAGAACCGCTCGCTTCGCCAGGAGCTGAAGCTCCTCACCCACCGGGAGATCGTCGGCCAGAGCGCGGCCCTGCGGCGTGTACTCGACGTGGCTGCCCAGGCCGCACCCTCGAGCGCCACGGTGCTCATCCTCGGCGAGAGCGGGACGGGCAAGGAGCTCATCGCGCGCACCATCCACGCCCAGAGCGCCCGCGCTGCCGGTCCCTTCATCGCCGTCAACTGCGCCGCCATCCCAGAGTCCATCCTGGAGGCGGAGCTCTTCGGCTACGAGCGCGGCGCCTTCACGGGGGCGGTGGCGCGTCGTGAGGGGCGCTTCGCCAAGGCCCGGGGAGGCACCCTTTTCCTCGACGAGATCGGCGAACTCAGCCCGGCGGTGCAGGTCAAGATCCTGCGGGTGCTGCAGGAGGGCGAGTACGAGCCCGTCGGAGGCGACACCGTAAGGGCCGACGTTCGCATCGTGGCCGCCACCAACCGGAACCTGCAGGGGGAGGTCGAGGCGGGTCGCTTCCGCGAGGACCTGTTCTACCGGTTGAACGTGATCGCGGTCACCGCCCCGCCGCTCCGCGCTCGTCGCGAGGACGTGCCGCTGCTCGTCGATCACTTCCTGGGCATCTACTGCAAGAAGAACGGGCGGCCCCGGCTCTCGGTACCGCCGGAGGTCCTGCGCAAGCTCACTGATTACTCTTGGCCCGGCAACGTGCGGCAGCTCGAGAACGTCGTGGAGCGCGCCGCCGTGCTCTGTCGCGGCGACACCCTCTCGCTGGCGGACCTCCCCGACGAGATCGCGGCGGCCGCGGCGGTCGCCCCCTCCCAGCTCACGTTCGCCGTGGGGACCCCGCTCGACGAGGTCGAGCATCAGCTCATCCGCGAGACGCTCAAGCACACGGGTGGGGACAAGTCGCTGGCGGCGCAGTTGCTCGGGATCTCGACTCGGACCATCTACCGGAAGCTCGGCGACGAGAGCTGAGGGCCGCGCCGCCCGCGGGCCGCCGCGCCCCGGCGGGCATCGGCGGGCATCGGCGTCGGGCGGACGCGGTCCCGCGCCCCGCGGTTCGGCGTCCGCGACGGCGTTGTCATTCTGTCAGACCGCCCCAGGGTGTCGGGGTTTCCCTGCCACGTTGGCGCTTCGGACGGGGCCGTCGAGGCAAGAAAATCCTTGGATTCTGGGTATTTCAAATGGGTTGCGTCGCTGGCACGGCCCTCGCTAGAACCTGCCAGCCATCGTGGGTTTCGACGCCCTCCTCAAGAAGTACTTCCTCGCTGCGGTCCTCGTGCTCGTGGCGGTCGCGGCGTTCTTCCAGGCGCGGGGGGCGATGCAGCTCGTCGGGGCGATGCTGATCCCCGAAGCGACGGCGCTGGCCGTCCTGGCGCCGGTCCCCTCCGGCGCCGCGCGCTCGACGGTGGTGTCAAAGAGCGCCGAGCCGATCCTTTCGCGGAACCCCTTCGACTTCAGCACCGGCCCGCTCAACGCCAAGACCCTCGCCGAGGGGCTGCC
This sequence comes from uncultured Polyangiaceae bacterium, assembly GCA_964404725.1. Taxonomy (GTDB): domain Bacteria; phylum Myxococcota_A; class Polyangia; order Polyangiales; family Polyangiaceae; genus JAFGBI01. Next base: position 27,234 of record CAYOLF010000004.1, on the reverse strand, counting down.
CACCGGCGAGATCGCCGCGCCGGACGATCCGCTGCGGGCGCCGCAGTGCCAGCAGGTCAAGGTCAGCATCATCACGGAGTCCACGGATCCGCTCTGGTCCATCGCGGCGCTCCAGGGCCCGGGGGAGCCGCGACCCACCATCCGCCGCGTCGGCGACGAGGCGGGAGGCTCGAAGGTCCTCTTCATCGGCTATAACCCCTACGAGGGGAGCCCGAGCGTTTGGTTGGCCGAGGGGACGAGCCTGTGTCAGGCGCTGCTCTTCGCTGATCAGCCCACGCCGCCGGCGGCCGCGCCGGCCGCGGGCGCGGCCCCGGCGGCTTCCGCGGCGCCCGCGCGAGGGGCGCCGGCGCTTCCGGCCGACATGAAGGCCAAGATCCAGCGGGTGAGCGCCACCGAATTCAACGTGGACCGCAGCGTCGTCGACAAGATCCTGGAGAACCAGGCGGATCTCATGCGCTCGGCCCGCGTCGTCCCCGAGCAGCAGGACGGCAAGGTGGTGGGGGTTCGGCTCTTCGGCATCCGCCCCGACACGCTGCTCGGCACCCTCGGCCTCGAGAACGGCGACCGCCTGGAGACCATCAATGGCTTCGCGATGGCGAGTCCGGAGAAGGCGCTCGAGGCCTACGCGCGGCTCCGCACCTCCGAGAAGCTGACCGTTTCGGTCAACCGCCGTGGCCAGCCAGTCACCATCGACTTCAACATCAAGTGACGCTCCCGATGAATTTTCGCCTCGAACCCACCTGGCTCGCCGCGGTCGCCGTGGTCCTCTCCACCGGCACGGTCCAAGCGCAGGCGCCTCGCGCGCCGGCTCGCCCCGCCGCTCCGGCGGCGGCCGCGGGTGACGCCGCGACCCCTCCCGCGGAGCAGATGCCGGGCGCAAGCCCGCCGCCTCCCACCAGTATGGAGGCCATCCAGAAGGCGGTGGAGGCGCCCTATCGACCGAAGCCAGCCGGGTTCCAGGTCAAGTTCAACCTCCAGGACGCCGATCTCTCCGAGCTGGTGAACCACATCAGCGGCATGACGGGGAAGCGGTTCATCTACGGGCCCAAGGTGCGGCAGGTCAAGGCGACGGTGGTGTCTCCCGAGCCGGTCAGCCTGGCGGAGGCCTACGAGGCGTTCCTCTCGATCCTGGAGCAGAACGGCATGACCGTGGTGCCCCACGGTCAGTTCCTCAAGATCGTGGACAGCGGCGGAGTGGTGACGCGGACGACCCCGCTCTACTCACCCGGCTCCCTCGTCCCCGACACGGACCGCTACATCACCCGGCTCTATCGGCTGAAGAACACCAGCGCGGAGGAGGTTTCGGCCCTGCTCGTCAAGTTCAAGAGCGGGGAGGGAGACATCACGATCTACTCCCCCGGACAGCTCCTCATCATCACGGACACCGGCTCGCAGATCCAGCGGATGATCCGCATCATCGAGGAGGTAGACGTCGGCGCCGCGGGCTCCAAGATGTGGATCGAGCCCGTCCACTATGGCAACGCCGAGGAGCTCGCCACCCGGATTAACGAGCTCTTCGAGCTCGGCAAGGCCGGGGCCGCGGGGCAGGGCGGGCTCGCCAAGGTCGTCGCCGACGAGCAGACCAACTCCCTCATCGTCGTCGGTACGGAGGACTCGTACCTGAAGCTCCTCGAGCTGATGAAGCGGCTCGACACCGAACCGACCTCCGAGGGCAAGATGCACGTCCTGCCGCTGCAGAACGCGGTGGCGGAGGAGCTCGCCAACACGCTGAACCAGATGCTCCAGGGGGCCAAGGGCAAGGACGGGCCCGCGGCGGGCATGTTCGAGGGGGAGATCCGGGTCACCCCGGACAAGGCGACCAATTCACTGGTGGTGACCTCGTCCGGTCGCGACTACGCCCACCTCCGGCTGGTCGTCGACGAGCTCGACATGCGTCGCCGGCAGGTCTTCATCGAGGCGGTCATCATGGACGTCTCCGTGAACCACTCGTCGAAGCTCGGCCTCCAGTATCATGCGGGTGGCACGCCGGACCTGGGCGGCCCGGGCCCGTCGCTCCTGTACGGCGGGCTCAACCCGCTCGGCTCGATCCTGCCGCCGGACGCCACCGCGCTGCAGGGCCTGGCCCTCGGGGTCCGCGGGCCCGAGCTCACGGGGTCGGACGAGCTGCTCGGCATCGGCTTCTCGGTGCCCGCCTTCGGCGTCGTCATCAACGCCCTGGCGCAGAGCGGGGACGCCAATGTCCTCGCGACTCCACACATCCTCGCTACCGACAACGTGCCCGCGGAGATCAACGTCGGCGAGAACATCCCGCTGCAGGAGAACATCGGGGGTGGGTTGTCGAGCCTGGCCAGCATGGCCGGCGCGGCGGGCGGCCAGGCCGCCGGCGGCCTGGGGGCGCTGGCCTACGGCGGCTACGGCTTCAACACGCCTCGTCAGGACGTCGGCACCAAGATCAAGGTCACCCCGCACATCAACGAGTCGAACCAGGTGCGTCTGGAGATCGAGGAGGAGATCAGCGAGCGTGGGGCGAGCTCCGGGGCGCTGGGCGCCGTCTCCATCACCCAGCGAAACGCCAGCACCACGCTCGTCGTCGACGACCAGCAGACCGTGGTCATCGGCGGCCTCATGCGCGACGCGGTGGTCAAGAGCAAGGAGAAGATCCCCATCCTCGGGGACATCCCCGTGCTCGGCTTCCTCTTCCGATCCTCGACGACCGAAACCCGGAAGACCAACCTGCTCCTCATCCTGACCCCCTACGTGATCCACGATCAAGCGGACCTGCGCCGCATCTTCGAGCGCAAGATGCAGGAGCGTCAGGAGTTCCTCGACCGCTACTTCGTGTTCGCGCAGGACGCCTGGGAGCCGCCCAAGGACTACACCCGGGCCAACGGGCTGGTGGAGGACATCCGGCAGTCGTACGTCGCGGTCGAGGAGCGCGAGCGCCTGGAGGCGGAGAGCGGACCGCGCGAGGTGATGGAGCACACGGCGGGGGAGCCGATCGAGCTGCCGATCAGCGCGGTGCCGACGGGCTCTTCGCCTTCGGGGCGCGCCGCGCCCGCGGCGGCGCCCGCGGCGAAGCCGGCGCCGGCGCAGCCGGCCAGCCCCGCCCGGCGGCGGACGCGGCCCCGCTCGGAGGCGACGCCTCCCGGGCAACTCGAGGCGCCGTTCGAGGCGCAGAAGATGGCGCGCAGCGTCGACGTCGATCGAGTGGAGTAGCCACGTGCAGCCGCAGCGCGCCCTCGGCAACATCCTCGCTCGTCACGGGCTGGTCCCCCTGGAAGCGCTGGAGAACCTCTACGAACAGCAGGTCGACAAGCGCATGTCGCTGGCGGATCTCCTCGTTCAGGGGCGGCTGGCCTCCGAGGGGGACATCGCGCGCGCCCTGGCGGCGGAGTGCTTCCTGCCGTTCGTCGATCGGATCGACGTCGAGAGCGTCCCCATGGAGATCGGGGCCCGACTCCCCATCGGGTTCTGTCGCGCTCGGCGGCTGGTGGTCGTCGGCGAGGACGACAGCGGCGTTCAGGTCGTGTGCGCGGACCCGCTGGTGACCGACGGGCTCGACGACGTGCGAGCTGCCTTCGGCAAGCCTGTGACGGCGAGCGTCGGCCCGCCAACGATGGTCATCGACGCCATCAACCGGATCTACGAGCGGCAGCAGACGTCGGGCGATCTCCGCTCGGACGACAGTCTGGGCGAGGAGGAGGCGGAGGACATCCTCGACTCGGACGACGACGCGCCCATCATCCGGTGGGTAAACTCGCTGTTCTCGCAGGCCGTCAAGGAGCGCGCGAGCGACATCCACATCGAGCCCGAGGAGAAGGAGGTCCTCGTCCGCTACCGGGTGGACGGCGAGCTCTACGTGGCGAGGCGCGCCAGTCGCCAGTTCATGGCCTCGGTGGTGGCGCGCGTGAAGATCATGGCGGGGCTGAACATCGCCGAGAAGCGGTTGCCGCAGGACGGCCGCATTTCGCTCCGCATCGCGGGACGGGCGATCGACGTCCGCGTCTCGACCATCCCGACCAGCCGCGATCACGAGCGGATCGTGATGCGCCTGCTGCACAAGACGAACGTGCTGCTCGACCTGACGGAGCTCGGCTTCTCCTCGCGCGACTACCACCTGATGAGCCGCCTCGTGCAGCGGCCGAACGGGATCGTGCTGGTGACGGGCCCGACGGGGAGCGGCAAGACGACGACGCTCTACGCCTGCCTGAACAAGATCAACCGCCCGAACATCAACATCCTGACCGCGGAAGATCCGGTGGAGTACGAGCTCGGTGGTATCCACCAGGTCCCGGTCCAGGCCAAGATCGGGCTGACCTTCGCCAGCGCGCTGCGGGCGTTTCTGCGTCAGGACCCGGACGTCATCATGGTCGGCGAGACTCGGGACCGTGAGACGGCGGACATCGCGATGCGGGCGTCGATGACCGGCCACTTGGTGCTGAGCACACTGCACACCAACGACGCCGCGAGCGCCTTCACGCGCCTGGTCGACATGGAGATCGAGCCGTTCTTGGTGCGCACCACGTTGATCGGGGTGCTGGCGCAGCGGCTGGTGCGGGTGCTCTGCCCCCACTGCAAGGAGCCCTACGAGGCCACTCGCGCCGAGCTGGCCGAGCTCGGCTGCGATCCGGAGCGGACGGCGTGGCGCGCTTCGCGCGACCTGGGGCACGCCTACCGTGTGCCCGACGTCGATTACGACCCCGTTGGCTGGACCGGCGGGCCCCTGCCGGTCTTCCACCGGGCGCGAGGTTGCGAGCGGTGCGAGGGCAAGGGCTTCACCGGGCGTATCGGCATCTACGAGCTCTTGATGGCTGACGACGTCGTCGGGCAGCTTGTCCTCAAGAACGCGGACGGTCAGAGCATCAAGCGCGCGGCGCAGCAGCAGGGGATGGACACGCTGCGGGACGACGGCGCCCGGAAGGTGTTCGAGGGGACCACCACGGTCGAGGAGGTTGTGGCCGAGACGCAAGAAGACGAGATGGGAGCATAGGCGTGGCCGTCTTCTCCTATCGCGGCATCCAGATCGACTCCGGCAAGTCCGTCAAGGGTTTCCGGGAGGCGGACAACGCCAAGGCGCTGCGCGCGCTGCTGCGGCGCGACGGGGTGTTGCTCACGCTGGCCACGGAGGAGAGCGAGCAGAAGCGCCGCGACGGGCGAGAGATCAGGCTGTTTGGGTTCCTCAGTCGTCCGTCCGGCTCCGAGATCGCGGTGATGACGCGGCAGCTCGCGACGCTGGTGCGCGCGGGCGTCCCGCTGGTGGACTCGCTGGGGGCACTCACCGAGCAGGTCGAGAAGGAGAGCCTGGTCCGCATCCTGACCAAGGTGCGGGAGACGGTGAACGAGGGCACCCCGTTCTCCAAGGCCCTGGCAGAGTACGGGCAGGTCTTCCCGTCGCTGTACGTGAACATGGTCGCGGCGGGCGAGGCTTCGGGCACGCTGGAGTCGGTGCTGGACCGGCTGGCGGACTTCATGGAAGGGCAGGCGCGGCTCAAGGGGAAGGTGATGGCCGCGCTCGCCTACCCCGCCCTGATGGCGGTCGTCGTCGTGGTGTTGGTCGGCGTCTTGATGGTGGCGGTGGTGCCGAAGGTGACGAGCATCTTCGAGAACCTGGGTCAGGAGCTCCCCTGGTACACCACCTTGCTCATCGTGGTGTCGGACACCATCGCGCGGTGGTGGTGGGCGATGGTGCTCGCTAGCGGGGGCCTCTACTACGCATTCCGACGCTGGCATCGGACCCCGCAGGGGCGGTTCACCTGGGACAGCTTCACGCTGCGGGTGCCGGTCTTCGGGCGGCTGCTCCTGCTCATCGCCGTCGCCCGGTTCTCGCGGACGCTGTCGACGCTCCTCGGGAGCGGGGTCCAGCTGCTGCCGGCGATGGAGATCGGGAAGAATGTGCTGGAGAACGCGCGGCTGCAGAGCGTCATCGCGGAGGCGATCGGCTCGATCCGCGAGGGGGAGAGCATCGCGGAGCCACTCAAGCGAAGCCGCGCCTTCCCGCCGATGGTGATCCACATGATCGCGGTGGGCGAGCGGACCGGACAGCTCGAGGAGATGCTGGAGAACGTGAGCCGGGCCTACGAGGCGGACGTCGACACGCGAGTCATGGCGCTCACCAGCCTGCTCGAGCCGCTGATGGTGGTCGTCCTCGGGGGTGTCGTGGCGTTCATCGCGATGGCGATCCTGATGCCGCTCATCCAGATGAACCAGATGGTGGAGTGAAACTGTGAGGGCTCGCCGTCGCCTCGCCGACCGTCGGATCTTCTTCCCCTGGGAGGGGCGGCGCGGCCCTGCGCGCTGGCTGCGCCAGGGGCCGCTCAGGGTCGTCCTCGGTCTGGTCGCCGCGGTCGTCCTCTTCGGGGCCATCGGCGTGGGCGAGCGCCGTCAGGCGGGGGTGCGGCAGACGCGGGCGCGGCTGCTCGCCGCCTACCGCGCGGTGGACACGTACCTCGCCGATCACGACGGGGCGTGCCCGCCCGACCTCGGGGCGGTGGCGCGGCACGTTCGCCTCGGCGGCGTCCCGCGTGACGCGTGGGGGCGCCCGCTGCGGCTGACTTGCCCGAGCCGGCGGGACGACGCCCGGTACGAGTTGATGAGCGACGGCCCCGACGGGCTCCCCGGTGGGCTCGACCGCATCGAATGACGGCAGGGGGCACGATCCTTACACCACGCAGCATGGGAGACTCGAAGATGGAAAGAACGATGGATAGAGAGGCCGCGGCGCGCACCCTTCGGAGCGCGCGTCGGACACACGCTCGCGGCGTGACGCTCTTCGAGGTGCTGATCGTCGTGGCCATCTTGGCCATGGTCGCGGGCGGCGTCGCCGTGTTCGCGCTGCCGCAGTTCCAGAAGGCCCAGGTCAAGACCGCGACGACGGGCTGCCGGACCATCCGGCAGGCGGTCAACACGTGGAAGATGGACCCGGAGAATTCGTCTTGCCCGTCGGTGAGCCAGCTGATCGAGGAGAAGATCCTCGACAAGGGCACGAACACGAGCGACCCCTGGAATCAGCCCTACGCTATCCAGTGCACGGAGGACGACGTCATCGTGACCTCCGCGGGACCGGACAAGAAGAAGGGGACGACGGACGACATCAGCGTGCCCAAGAGCGAAGGCACTGCCGAGGAGTGAGCGCCGGGCCCCGTGGGCAGCATGATGTCGCGCGCCACCGCCATGCAGGCGTCCCGCGCCGGGGAGCCGGTCGGGAGGGGGGGCGCTCCGGCGTGGCCGGGGTCCGCTCGCGGTGGCGGCCGTGGCGTGACGCTCTTCGAGCTCGTCATCGCCATCGCGCTCATCGCGTTGCTCTCGGGGACGCTGCTGCTGGGGGTTGGCTTCCGGCGCGCCAACGAGCGGCGCAGCGCGGCCATGGCGGTCCTGGTGGGGCTCAGGATGGGGATGACCCGCGCCAACGCCACGGGATACCCCGTCCGCATGGTCTTCGACCTCGGGGAGCACCGGGTTGGGCTCGAGGAGACGACGCAGCGTCGGGTGTTGCGGAGCGAGGAGCCGGAGGAGGGCGAGGCAGAGGGTGCCGAGCCCGTCAGCGAGGTCGAGCGGGCGGCGCGGGAGGAGGCCGAGCGGATCCTGAAGGGCCCCCAGGCGCCGCGTGCCCGCTTCGCGCCGGTGAAGGCGTTCAGTGGCGACGAGGGGGAGGGGAGCGCGGGGCGCTCGATCGGGGCCCATGCCCGGTTCCGGTCCGTGCAAACCGAGCACGACCCCGAGCCCATCACGAACGGGCGCGCGTACCTCTACATCTGGCCACGTGGGGGGACGGAGGAGGCGGCGATCCAGATCACCGACGACACGGGCAACGAAGGGCTGACCGTGCGCGTCTCCGCGCTGACCGGACGGGGTCGAATCGAGCGTGGTCGGGTGTCACTGCCGGAGGGGCGTGGCGAGGACGACGACTGGTCGGAGCGCGAGGAGGAGTGATGCGGCGCGCCTCGTCCCACGGGTTCACGCTCCTCGAGGTGATGGTCGCCATCGCCATCCTGGGGCTGTCCCTCTCGGTGATCTTGAGCTCCCAGGTGGGGCTGTTCTCCAGTGTGCAGCGCACCCAGAACCTCACCCTGGCGACGGGCCTAGCGCGCTGCCGCATGTCGGAGGTGGAGGTCGAGCTGCTGGAGAAGGGCTTTCAGCTCCTCGACGTGACCGAGGAGGGTGTCTGCTGCGAGGACGAGGAGGACCGGACCTTCGCGTGCGATTGGCGGGTGGAGCGGGTGGAGCTGCCGGAGATCACGGAGCTTGCCACCATGGCCGGGGAGGGGTCCGGCGAGGATGGCTCGGGCGACCCGCTCTCGAAGCTCCTGGAGCTGAAGGACAAGGGCAAGGAAGGGCTCGACACGATGGGGGGCACCGGGGTGCCCAATCTCGGGTCGGTGGTGGGCGCGTTCGGGGAGGATCCGACGGCGGGGATGCAGGGGATCGCGACCTCGCTGATGGGCCTGGTGTACCCCAACCTCAAGCCGATGCTCGAGGCCAGCATCCGTCGGGTGACGATCACCGTGCGGTGGCAGGAGGGGGTCCGAGAGCGTAGCCTCGTGCTGAGTCAGTTCGTCACCCGGCCCGAGGAAGGGCTCGACCCGCTGGCGGAGGCGGAGCTCCGGGCTCTCGACGACGCGGCGGGAGACGCGACGACGCCACCCGCGACGCCGGCGGGGGCGACGTCGCCGAACCGGGGCGGCAAGCGATGAGCGCGGCCTGTGCTTCGCGACGGAGGCGGGGCCTCGCGCTCATCGAGGTGATGATCGCGATCGCGGTGCTGACCTTCGTGACGATGATCATCTACGGCGCGTTCGCGGGGATGAAGTCGAGCCGGGAGGGCGTGCAGCGGATCAACGACCGTTACCGCGAGGGCAGGCTGGCGATGGCCCGCCTGACGCGGGACGTGCAGAGCGCCTACCTTTCGGGCCACGCGCCGATCGACGAGTCGTTGCGCGTGGTCGAGACGGCGTTCATCGGGCAGAGGGGCACGCCGGCCGACAGGCTGGACTTCAACACCTTCTCCAACCTCCGGCTGACCCGGAACGCGCGAGAGTCGGATCAGGCGGAGGTCACCTACTTCGGCTCGCCCGACCCGGAGCGCTCGGGGGTGACCGATCTGGCGCGGCGCGTGTCGACCCACCTCGACCTGGACCCGGACCGTGGCGGCCGGGTCCAGGTGCTCGCGACCGACATCGATCTGTTCGATGTCGAGTACCTCGATCCGGCGACCGGCCAATGGGTGGAGACCTGGGACAGTCGCCAGGCGCTGGAGCAGACCGACCGGGTGCCGCTCCAGCTCCGGGTGATCCTCGTCCTCAACGGGGGCCGCCGGGCGAGCGCCGGGCGCGCGCGGGGGACCATCCGCCTGGTCACGAAGGTCCCCCTGGCCATCACCCGACCGCTCACCTTCGCGACGCAGTAAGTGGCCATGGCCTCGACGTCCGCGCTCCCCCAATCGTCTGACCGCCGCCGCGGGGTGGGTGGGGTCGGCGCTGCGCCCGGCCGTGGCGTGAGGGGACGCCGGCGCTCTCGCTCGCGGGGGGTGGCGCTGATCCTGGTGCTCAGCTCCATCAGCGTACTCACCGTGATGCTGGCGGAGTTCCAGGACGAGACGTCGGCGGAGCTCGGCAGCGCTCTCGCGGAGCGAGACGCGCTCAAGGCGGAGTACGCGGCCCGGAGCGCGGTGAACCTCTCACGCCTGCTGATCGCGGCCGAACCGACCATCAGGAAGTCGCTCGCCATCCTCGGTGCGGCGATGGGAGGCTCGCTCCCGCAGTTGCCCATCTGGGAGCTCTCGACGGATCTTCTGGGCGCCTTCAACGACGCCGCGGGGCGCGAGTCCTTCTCGCGGCTCGCCAGCGTGGACCTCTCGATGGCGAAGAACCTCTCCCTCGACGGGGTGACCTTCGAGCTGGTCATCGTCGACGAGGACTCGAAGCTCAACGTCAACCTGCCGGCGCGCGCCACCGCGATGGCCGAGAAGCAGACGGGCGAGCAGATCCTGGGGCTGATCGGCGGCCTCCAGTACGACCCGATGTTCGAGGGGCGCGACGACGGTGGGGACTACCGGACCCGCTCCTCAGTCTGCGGGTCGATCGTGGACTGGGTCGATCCGAACCAAGACCACTACCCCTGCGAGCTGGAGGACGCTACCACCAGCAGCGTGGCGCCCGAGGACGCCTACTACGAGCGCCTGCCCGTGCCCTACTCCCGGAAGAACGCCGCCTTCGACAGCCTCGAGGAGCTTCACCTCGTGCGGGGCGTGGACGAGGAATTCTGGTCCACGTTCGTCGACCCCGATCCCGAGGATCCGAAGAAGCGCAACCTGACGGTCTGGGGCTCCGGCAAGGTGAACGTCAACACGACCAATCCGCTGATCGCCTGGTCGCTCATCTGCAGCAACGCCGTCGACCCCGCGTCGGAGCCGTTCTGCACGGACCTGACGCAACGGGAGATGTTCCTCCAGATCATGAGCATGGCCGACGTCTTCACCGCCGGAGTCCCGCTCTTCGCCTCGCCCAAGGCCTTCGTTAGGGTGAGCCAGGGGCGGGGGAGCGGCATCGGCAAGATGCTCTTCGAAATGCTGCAAATCGCGCCAGTGAGCCAGCTCCGCTCTGAGAATTACCTGATTGAGAAGCTCTCCACCGAGAGCAAGGTGTTCAGCATCTACGCCACCGGGGTCGCCCAGTCGGGCAAGAACGAGGCTCGCGTCCGCGTGCACGCGGTGGTCGATTTTCGGTCCGCACCCCCCCCCGGTCAGAGCCGGTCGGTACAAGACGTCGTCGAGGCCACGCGGGGCCTCGCGGCGGCGGCGGCGGTGGCCGACGCCGTGGCCGGGGATCCGGAGACGAACGCTCTCCAGGATGCGCTGACCAAGGACCCCGGCGGGAACATCATCTACTATCGCGTGGACTAGGACATGAGCAGGGTCATCGGGATAGACGTTCGGGCCACCCACGTGCGGGCGGCGCTGCTTCGCAGCTCGTATCGGCGGCTCACCGCAGAGCGGCTCGTCGAGGTCGCCGTGGAGCCAGGCGGGTCGCTTGCGGAGGCGCTCCGCTCGTGCGTGGGGCCCCTCCTCCCGCACGCGGAGGGGATCGCCATCGCGCTGGACGGGGATCGGACCTTCGTGCACCGCCTGGAGCTCCCCGCCAGCGCTAGTCGCCAGCTCGAAGACGTCCTCCCGTTCGAGATCGAGGCGCAGGTTCCCGTCGACCTGGACCAGCTCGTCTTCGACTACCGCCCGATCGGTGTCCGCAAGGGCACGGAGCCGATCGTGCTGCTGGTCGCCGCGGCCCGTGCGGACGCGGTGCGCGAGCGGATCGCGCTCTTCCAGGAGGCGCTCAAGGTCTTGCCGGATCGCGTCAGCGTCGGCCCGCTGGTGCTGGCGAACCTCCACGGGTTGCTGCCGCCGCTCCCGCCGTCCGAGACGGTCGCGTTGGTCGACCTCGGGGAGGGCTGCACGGAGGTGGTGGTGCTCCACCGCGGGGACCCGGTCTTCGCGCGCACCCTCTCGCGCGGGACGGAGTCCTTGCCGGAGGGAGCGCCCGCGCTGGCCGCGGAGCTCCGGCAGACCATGGCCGCGGCGTCGCTCGCGGCGGGGGCGCTGGTGGAGCGCGTCCTGCTCCTGGGCGTCGGCGCCGTCGACCCGCAGTCCGCGCCCTACCTCGAGTACATGGTGGGCATGCCGGTGACGGTGGTGACGGACCTGGCGCTGCCCGGGATTGCGGACCACGAGCGCCCGATGATCCCGCGGCTGGGCAAGGCGATCGCGCTAGCGGCGGGTCTGGCGGGGAAGCCACGGGACCTCGACCTGCGCCAGGGGCCGCTGATCCAGCAGCGGGGTCTGCTGTTCCTGCAGGAGAAGCTGCCGTTGCTGGCGGGGCTGATCGGTGCCATCGCCATCAGCTTTTTCTTCGCCACCTGGGCGGAGCGGCAGGTGGTGAAGCGCGATGGGATCGTGCTGACAGAGACCCTGCGCACGCTCTCACGAGAGGTGCTCGGGACCGAGTCCGACGATCCCGAGGCGGTGATGGCAGCCCTCGATTCGACCGGGGAGGAGAACGCAGATCCGATGCCCCACGCCGACGCGTTCGACGTGATGATCGAGCTGTCACGGGGGATCCCGATGGATCTCCCGCACGACGTGGAGGACCTCGAGCTCAAGCGCGGTCACGTCAAGCTCAACGGCGTGGTGGCCAGCAAGAGCGACGCCCAGAAGGTGGCGACGATCCTGGAGAAGTGGCGCTGCGCGGAGGGCGTCAAGGTGGCAAAGATCACCCAGGTGGTCAACAGCGACCGCCAGAAGTACGCCCTCGAGTTCGATCTGAAGTGCCCCGAGGACGCGGGGGCGAAGCGGAAGACGAAGCCGAAGGAGGAGGCCACGACGGCGACGGGCGACAAGGTGGAGAAGGAGTCGTTGCCGTGAGCCTCTCGTCGCGTCTCGAGCAGCTGGAGCCGCGAGAGCGGCGGCTGCTCAACGTCCTGGTCGTGGTCTTCACCCTCGTGGCGCTGATCGTCGTGCCGCTCGGCCTGCGCTCGTTGCTGCTCGGTGGCAGCGAGCAAAACGAGCGCCTACGGGAGGCCATCGGCGCGATCCGGGATCGACGCGGCGCCCTCGCCAAGCGGGCGGCTGCGGCCGAGCAGGTCGCCAGCCGGTACGCGAAGCCGGCGCCGCCGCTGGCAGAGCTGCTGGAGAGGCTGGCCAAGCAGCAGGAGATGGAGATCCCCGAGAGCCAGGATCGGCCCGCCGTCCCGCACGGGAAGCTCTTCGAGGAGCGGTCGAATCGCATCGTGCTGCGTCGGGTGGGGCTGCTGACCCTCGCCAAGTTCATGGAGGCGATCGCGCAGTCGGGCCACCCGGTCACCGTCTCCGACCTGGAGCTGAGAAAGCGAGGTCCCGACGCCTACGACGTGACCATGGTGGTGAGCGCGTACGACCGCCAGGCGAAGGCCGCGGAGAAGGCAAAGGCGGCGACGGAGGGAGACGCGGGGGTCGAGGGGCTGGAGGAGGAGGCGGCGAAGTGATCTCGAAGCTGATGGCTTCACCCTGGACGCGGCGCGTCGGAAGGTGGGCCGGGTACCCCGCCTTCTACGGCGCGGCAATGTTCCTCTTCGCGAGGTGCACGTTCCCCTACGATCGGTTGGGGGAGCGAGCGGTGGCGACCTTCAACGCGACGGAGGCCAAGAAGAGCGGCCGGCGCGTGGAGGTCGACACCGTGCGCGGCAACTGGCTCTTTGGGCTCGGAGCCCACGGGATCAAGCTCGTCTCGCCGCCCGGCGCCGTCGGGGAGGACGGGTCGGTCCCACCCGAGCGCGTCGTCGAGTGGGACTACGCGCGCGCCTCCGTCGCGCCCCTCCGCTACCTGATCGGCACCCTCCGGGTGGCGTTCGCGAGTCACGCGGGAGACGGGGTCGTTCGGGGGACGTTCCTGAGCAAGCTGGCGGAGCGTCGGCTGGACGTCGAGCTGGAGCAGTTCGGGATGCAGCACGTCCCGCTCCTCGCCGAGATGGTCGGGCTCCCGCTGCAGGGAACGGCGAGCGGCGCCGTCGAACTGGCGTTCCCGGAGCAACGCCTCAGTCTGGCCGAGGGCACGCTGGAGCTGGTCGTGGACGACGTGGTTCTCGGCGACGGAAAGGCCAAGATCCGCGACCTGGTGGCGTTGCCGCCCGTCCGCGCCGGGCAGCTCACGTTGAGCCTGGAGGTGACCGAGGGGCGGGTCAAGATCACGCGCCTCGACGCCAAGGGGCCGGATCTAGAGGTCACCATGCGCGGCCAGATCCGGCTGCGGGACGTGTTCGAGCGGAGCATCGCGGACTTGACGCTGGAGTACCGATTCTCCGACCAGTACAAGACGAAGAACGACATCACGAAGGGGCTCTTCGGTGATCCTGCCAGCAAGATAACGGGCGCTCTCGACCTCGACCCCAAGGTTCAGCGCGCCAAGCGGACCGACGGAGGCTATTCGTGGCGCGTGAGCGGGACGCTGGGGCGGATGTCGTTCCAGCCCGCGGCGTCCGGGGCCGACGCCAGGGCATCGCGCGCCGCCAAGGCGACTGAGGCCGAGGCCGAGGACTGAGCGAACAGGTCGGCACCGACGCGTCGGTTGCGAGGGGTCCAGCTCAGGAATCGACGCCGATCCCGAGGCGGCGGCGGAGGTCGAAGAAGGGCTCGCTGATGCTGTAGAGGACGAGCTGCTTCTGACGCTCTTCGCGGGGCACCGCGCTGGCGCTGTCGTCGGAGGCGCGGACGATCTCGACGGCGGTTTCGAGATCGTGCGCCACCAACAGACCGACTCGATCGGCGGTGAGATCGACCCCGTTGACCCATCGCTTCAGATCGAGCGCGCCCCCGGACTGGACCAGCTGAGCGACGATCCTGGCGAGGTGATCGCGCGCCTGCCCCTGGATGCCCGCCTCCAGCGCAGCCAGCGCGTCTCGCACGGGACCCTCGAGCTCAGCCGCCATCGGGAACTGCGGCGAAATGAGCTTGATGGCGGCGAAGAGCCAGGCCTTCAGGCCCGTGCCCGTCGCGACCAGGTGGCGGACGTACATCCCCGGTCGGAAATAGGCCAGGTGTCGTGCCGCGATGAAGGCTGCGGCCTGGGGCGGGATCTCGGTCGCCATCGCTGCACGCCCCAGCACCACCGAGGGCGCGTGCGCGTGCAAGAAGGAGAGCCCGGCCGGATCGCTCGGGTTCTGGTAGGTGGGCGGCGGATCGAGCCCGAGGACGCCGGCGGCGTAGAAGAGATTCTGGCTCATCGGATAGGGGTGGCGGGCGAGGTCGACCTGCAAGCGCGGGTCGTAGCCGAGGTCGGAGAGGCTGCGGCTGCGGCTCCCGATCACCGCGGGTTCGATCAGCGCGAAGATGCTGGTGAGGAACGGGTCCGCGTCCTCGTGCATCAGGTGCCGGAGCCAGTCCTCGTCCGTGAGCGCCTCCCGCGCGGGGGCCGCTGTCTCGACCCGCATCCGCTTGAAGAAGCGCTCCTCGTCGGCCTCCGCGAGGTTGAGGACATGGAGCGCCTGGCAAAGGCACCAAGCCGCGTCCGCGTGCTTCGTCTCGGTGTAGAGGCGTCGGAGTAGCTTGTAGGGCTCGGCCCGGTACGGGTTCTGCCGAAGCAGGGCGATCTGGGAGTCGACGGCCTTTCCCAGGTAGCGCGCCGGATCGGAGGCGTAGAGCTCGGCGAGCTTCTCGGCGCGAGCGGAGTCTTGCGCGTCCAGCGTCTGTGCCGCCTCGTAGGCGTCGATCGCCTTCTCGATCCACATCAGGTCATTCTCGTAGAGTTCCCCCAGCTCGACGAACGCCGCCAGTAGGCGCTCGTTGTCGTTGGCCTCCGTCGCGCGCTCCACCTTGAACTTGAGTAGGTCCTCGACGGCCTCGAAGCGCGTAGCGACGCGCTCGAGCTCGATCGCGGCGTCGATGGCCTTGTCGTGGTTTGGGTCGAGCTGAATGACCTGGCGGTAGAAGTCGAGCGCGCGCTCGAAGTCGCGCATCTGGCGCTCCGAGACGATGGCGGCGGTCAGGAGGTACTTGGCCTTCTGCGGTTGGTCCTCGACGAACCCGGCCAGCTTCACCACCACCTCGACCAGCTTCTCCCAGTCCTGCTCCTCGCCGTACAGCTGCATCAGCTTGGTGAGGAGGCGACGGTCGTCCGGGCACTCCTCCAGGGCCGCGACGTAGCTCTTGGCGGCGCGGGTTCGGTCCCCCAGCCTCTCGGCGGC
Source organism: uncultured Polyangiaceae bacterium (assembly GCA_964404725.1). Taxonomy (GTDB): domain Bacteria; phylum Myxococcota_A; class Polyangia; order Polyangiales; family Polyangiaceae; genus JAFGBI01. The sequence continues at coordinate 11,571 of CAYOLF010000004.1, read as the reverse complement.
GATCTCGCCGATTTCGACGAGCAAGGAGGTGCGGGTGTCACCCTCGGCCACGTCCAGGTGGCGAGTCTTGGTGCGAATGACGTGCTCCCATTCGCCACGGGCTTCGTAGATCTTCGCCAGCGACAGGAGCGGCTGCGCGCTTCCGGGGTCGACGTCGCTCGCCTCCTCGAGGGGAGAGATTGCACCCTCGAGATCTCCGGAGCGCCGAAGCGACTCGCCGTACCGGTAGAGGGACTCCGGATGGGTGCCGAGCTCGTCGGCGAAGCGGGCGAAGAGGTCGCGGTAGAGATCGACGGCGCGCTGCGGCGACCCGTGCTCGAAGGTGACCTGCGCCACGCGCTCGAGCGCGACGGCGTCGTCCGGCGCGATGCGTAGCAGGGTGTCCATGGGGGCGACGGCCTTCTCGGTGGAGCCGGTCTGGCCGAGGGAGTCCACGTAGCGGACGAGGATGCGGGTGGCGCGCTCCTTGGGCAGGGTGTCGGTACGGTCCGCGATGACCTCGTAGTGGCGGCTGGCCTCGACGGGGTGACCGGCTTCGAAGGCGAGGTCGCCCAGGATGGCCCGGGCGTCGATGTTGGTCGGATCGAACTGGAGCGATCGCTTTGCAGCCTCCTCGGCGCGGGCGTCGTCCTTCAGGCGGTCGCGGCAGAGGGTGGCTACCTCGGCCGCAAGTCGGGCCTTGGTGGCGTCGCCCTCGGTGCGCGAGAACTCGCGCTCGAGGAGCTGGATGGCCGCGTTGATGTCACCACGGGTGACGTAGGCCGAGCGAAGGGCCAGGGAGGTGTGGAGATCCGACGGGACCTGATCGAGCGCCCGCTTGTAGTACTCGATGGCGGTGTCGCGGTCGCCGCGTGACTCGAGGAGCCGGGCGGCGCGGAGAAACTGCTCGGCCTTCCCTTCCGGGCTGGATGCCTTGTCGGCGAGGGCGTCGATCGCGTGCAGCGCCGCGTCGGTGTCGCCGAGAGACTCGCGGATGCGAGCGAGCGCCTCCAGCGCCCCGGCGTGCTGGGGGTCCAGCGCGCTGGCCGCCTCGAAGGCAGCCATCGCGCGCTCGGGCGCACCGAGCTGTTCAGCCAGGACCCGACCGCGGGCGAGGTGCAGTTCGAGGCCACGGCGGGGATCCTCGACGAGGCTCACGTGTCGCTCGTAGAGGGCCACGAGGTCGTCCCACCGGTCGAGGACGCGGTAATGCCGCGGGAGCGCGGCGTAGGCCCCGCCGTGCGCCCCGTCGAGGGAGAGGATTGCCTCCCAGGCCTCGGCGGCCGCCGCGTGATCCAGGAACTCCTCGTCCTGAATGCCGGCGACGCGCTCCCAGAGCGTGATCTTCTGGCGAGGGGTGGCGGCAATGGCGATCTGATGGGCGAGGTTGTCCAAGAGCTCGCGGTAACGACCCGTCTTGCTGAGGAGGCGATCGAGGCCGCGGAGGGCGTCGAGGTGGTCCGGATCCGAGGCGGTGACGGCATCGAAGCGTCGGATGGCCTCGCCGTCGTCCTTCCGGTGGTCCTCGTAGATCTCGGCGATGCGACACATCGTCCGGGCTCGGTCCTCGCCTCGCTCCGACTCCGCGCGACGCTCGAGGATCCGCAGGAGCCCGTCGAAGTCGTTCGAGGCCCCGTAGATCCGGCACAGTGCCTCGCTGGCGCGCGCGTGGCCGGGGTCTTCACGCAGGATCCCCTCGTAGAGGGCGCGCGCGCCGCCGGTGTCACCGAGCTGGTTCTCGAGGATCTCGGCGGCCTCACAGCGGAGATCGCGCGCGAGCCCCGGGCTCGCGGCAGCGTCCGCCCGCGTGGTGAGGACCATGCCGAGCTCCGGCCATTGTTGCGCCTTCTGGTAGATCTGCGTGAGTCCGCGGAGGGCCGCGTCGTTGGAGGGCTCGGCCTGCAGGATGGACTGGTAGACGGGGAGGGCGAGATCCGGGCGCTTGACCCGTGTGAGATACCAGTCTGCCATCCGCGCGTAGAGGCAGTTCTTGGCATCCTGGGGCAGCGACTCGCTCATCGTCGCCGTCATGCAGGTGCTCAGGACGTCCTCCCAGTGCTTCTCCTCCCCACCCGCCAGCTTCTCGACCTGCTCCGCGTGGTCGTCGTTCGCCGGCTCCTCGCAGAGCGCCTGGGTGAAGGCGACGAGCGCCTGCTCTCGATCCTTGAGCTCCGCGACGTAGAGGCGGCCAATCTCGGCGAGGGCGAGGGCGCGGTCGTGCCGATCCGCCGCGCGCTCGCTCCGTTCGAGGAGCATCTCGACGAGCTCGTCGTACTTCCCCAATCGTCGCCGTAGGGTTTCGAGTGCGGCCAGCGTCGGTCCGTCGCCGGGGAACAGCTCGAGCAGCGTGGCGTAGGTGTGCTCCGCCGCCGCGGGGTCCCGGCCAGCCTCGTGCATGCGGGCCGTGCGCAGCAGCAGGCGACGCTTGGCGTCTCGGGCGTCGGGGTCATCGCTCGGGATCTGATCGGCGGCGAGCTGGAACGCCTCCGCGACGCGGAGCGGGTCGGCGCCGGCGTCGACGGTGGCCTCGAGCGCCTGCGCGCGGTCGTTCTCCGTCGGCTCGGCGAGGAGCATATCGACGCGGCGGTCGAACTCCTCCGGCGGGATCTGGGGTTCGGCGCCGGACTCCTCGCGCCCGAGTCCGTCGAGTTCCCCCAGCAGATCGGAGGCGTCGGCCGGGCGCTGGGTGGCATCCTTGGCGAGCAGTCGGAGGAGGAAGTCGTCGACCTCGCGCGACACCCAGCCCCGCGGAGCGACCGTGCTCGGCGCCAGCGGCGGGAGGGAGAGGTGACCGATGGCAGCGCCGAGGCCGCCCTCCGGCCCGAACGGCGGGGCGCCGCTGAGCAGCTCGAAGGCGAGGGCGCCAAAGGAGTAGACGTCGCTCGTCGCCGTCGCGTCCTCACCGCGGAGCTGCTCGGGCGCGACGGTGTGGGCGTTGGCCAGAAGCCAGGGCAGCTCGCGGTCGGCGCCCTCCGTCGAGACGGCGCGGCCGGTGAGCAGGTGCGCGCCGATACCGAGCAGCCTCACGCGCGGGGCTCCGTCCGGATCCCGGAAGAGCAGCACCCCATCGAGCCCGAGCGTCCCGTGGACGAGCTGGCTCTCGTGGAGGGCCGACAGCGCCTCGAGCAGGGCCTTGAGGATCGGGCGGGCCTCGTTCAGGTGCATGGGGCCGGTGCGTGCGAGCCGGGCTGCGAGGGTCTGTCCGTCCACGTATTCCTGCGCGACGAGGATCCGGTCGTCGGCTGCGGTCACCACGACCCGCTGGGGCAGACCCGGGTGGTGCGCGCTCGCGAGCCGGCGCTGGGCGACGAGGAAGCGGTGCCGGCCGCGGCGGTCCCGCGTCAGCTCCGGGTGCAACACCAGCAGGCGCACCTCGGCGCCGTCGCGTCGGGCGAGGTAGGCAGCGCCGATGCGGTCCGCGTCGAGCTTGCGCACCACGACGTAGTCGCCGATCGAGTCCCCGCCGTGCAGTTCGGGCTCCTGGTGCCAACGGCGGCGCGCGATGCCGACGAGCTTGCCGGCCGCCTCCCCGCGGCGCGCCATCACGGCGTCCACCAGTGCAGCAACTGCGTCCTGCTCGATCGAGTAGCGGGCGAGGGCCTGGGCGAAGGTGGCGACGGCCCCGGTGCCGCCGATCGCCTCGGGATCGAAGGCGAGCAGCGATCGGGAGAGGTCGAAGAGCTGATCGAGGTCGAAGAGACGTTCGAGCTCGGCGCGCAGGAGGTCGATCACGGGTTCTCCTCGGTGGCCCGGGGCCCCGCCAGGGCGCCACGGCGCGCGAAGGATAGCGAATTCAGCGGCCGACCACAGCCGGCGCCGGCCGCGTTCGGCGCTCGGCGCGCCCCCGGGGCGCCCCTCACGGCGGGCGCTGGGGGCCTCGCCACGCCCTGCTCGCGGCTGAAATCTGGGCCTCGCGCGGGGGTTATGGCATGGGTTGGGGATGCCGGTGGCGTCCGTCCTGCTCGAGCGCGTCCTCCCTGTCACCGTCTTGGTGGTGGCGGTGGTGGCGGTGCCCGTGATGGCGCTCTCACCCACGGGCCTGGCGCGTCTGCAGAGCCTGCGCGAGGAGCGGCAAAGAGTCGACGCGACGGTGGCGGGGCTCTCGCGCGAGATCACCCGGCTGCGGGCCGAGGTCGCCCGGATCAAGTCCGATCCGGCCGCCATCGAGCGGGCGGCGAGGGACGAGCTGGGCCTCGTTCGGCAGACGGAGCTCGTATTCCAGTTCAAGTGACCCGCCGCCTGCGGACGGCGTCGAGACGGCCGAGGTTGCAGGCGCGCCGGGACCAGGGGAACATCACCGTCCGGTGACCATTGAGCTCGTGCGGCGGGTCCTCCTCGCCGGAGTGGCCCCGAGGGACGTGGTCGCGGAGGCATTGCTGGAGGCCGTCCGCTGGCGGCGGCCCTTTCTCGCCGTGCTGGCTGCCCTCCGTCCCGACGTCGGGCGTCTGGTCGCCCGCGAGGTGGAGCGCCTGGGGCTGGCGGAGGTGGACGCCCCGGTTCCCGACGCGGCGCTCGTGGCGCGGTGCCCGGCAGGGATGCTGGAGGCGCTGGGCGTGATCCCGATCAGCCAGGACCCCACCACGGGCGAGGTCATCGCAGCGACCGCGGATCCCCTGGACGCCCATGCCGCCGAGGAGCTCGCCTACCACCTCGGCGAGCCCGTCCTCCTGCTCCGCGCGCCCGTCCATCGGATTGCCGGACCGCTCACCTCGGCCTCGTCACAGGATGCCGCCACGGCGCCGGTGCAGACTCCGGTGGTCGCCGATCTCGATCTCGAGGCGCTCCGGCCACCACGTATGCCTGACCTGGACCCGCCGGTGGTGCCGGCGCTGCTTCGCCGTTCGGGGTCGGCGGCGGAGGGCGGGAGCGAGCCGCCGATCCCGCTCGTCCGGCTCTCGTCTCCACCCGGGGCCCGACGCTCGCCCGCGCCGGTGCTCGGCGCCCGCTCGTCGCCGCCGCCCCGATTGGCCCACTCGGAGCGACCCGTCCCCGGGCGGGCGTCGGCGGAGCCGTCGCGCGGGAGGGGTTCGTCGATGGCACCGGGGGGGCGCGACGTGCTGCCCACGCGCGACGTGCACGGATGTGTCGATGCCATGGACCGAGCCGTACATCCCGATGACGTGGTCGCGCTGCTCGTCGCCGGGATCGAGGCGCTCGGGGCGGGGGCCGTCGTGCTCTCGGATCAGGGCGCCGAGAGCCGTGGTCGCGCGGCGTCCCGCTGGATCGCCGACGCCGCGCGGATTCGCGCAGTAGGCGTATCGACGGGGACCGACACGGTGATCGATCGCGCCCTGCGCGATGGACTCTACTCGGGGGCGCTTCCCGACGACGCCGCGCATCGGGGGCTGAGCGAGCTGCTCGGCCCGAGCTCGTCCGACGTTCACGTCGTGCCGGTGCGCGTCCGCGGGCGCGCCGCCGTCACCGTCGTCGCGGCAGGCCTCGACCAGCCGTCGAGCGGAGCGCGTCGGATCGACGAGCTCGCCTCCGCGGCTGCCCGCGCGCTCGAGCGGATCTTGCGCAGCCGGAAGGGGGGCTGAGCCCGCCGCGCGTCCGCGTCGCCTTCGCTGCCCGCCCCGCGGGGGTGCTCGCCCGCCGCTGAATCAGGGGAAGCGCGCCTGGAGCCCGGCGCCGAACTCCATCGTGGCGTGGAGGTAGCGGAGCACTCCCACGCTCATCCCGAAGACCTGAACATACAGCCCGAAGTGCTGCGCGAGATCGATCTGCGGACCCAGCGCCGCGCGAAAGATGACGTCGGTGTCGTACTGCGGGTCGAACGCGCCGTGGTAGGCGAAAGCCGGGTCGCCGGCACCCGCCTCGAACTCCACCCCGACCGAAGGCTCGACGAAGAACTTCACCGGCTTGTTTGGCCGCGTGTAGATGCGCGTCCCGACCGCCAAGATCCGCAAGGGTCGAGTGTCGGTCTGCGATTCTCCGGAGAGCCCGAGGCGCAACATGACGAAGGGCTCGATGCTCGCGAGCGGCGCGAAGCTCGCGGCGAGGTCCAGCATCACCGGGCCGAGGTGCCCACAGAACTTCTGCTGGTCCTGGATGGACTTGGCGAAGTCCGGCTCCGAGCAGAAGGGCGAATCGTCGTACCGGAGCACCATCCGGTAGCCCCCCATGACCGCGGCCCGGACCCCGGCCTGCATCGCGTGTCCGAAGCGCTCGTCCGGGGCCGGCTCGACCTCGCCGGGCGCTGGAGCGCCCTCGTCCGGGGCTGGCTCGACCTCGCCGGGTGCCGGGGCGCCGGCGTCTCGGGATGGCTCGGCGTCGGCTGCCCGCGGGGCGCCGACCGAGGATATCGCGACCAGGAGCGCCGCGAGGGCTTGGTGTCCCTGCACGGGCGGCAGCATAGCCCGGCTGCTCGGAGGGCAGAAGTCGAACCGAGGGGTCGCGCGGCTATCGCTCGCGGTGCGCGGCCGCGGTCCCGGCGCGGGTCCATTCGCGCTCCAGCCCGAGCGCCAGCCAGCTCAGGGTGACCTCCGCGTCACCCGCGGCGACGGGCATCCCGTCGCCGTTCCAGCGGTCGGGGGGCGGCAGCGAGAGCGTCGTCGCCGCGCGCAGGCGCTCGAGCGCCCGCTCGTCCCCGGTGAGCGCGAGGATGCCGAGCCCGGCGAGCACGGGGACGGTGCCGCGCGGGATGTGCGGGGCGATGAGCGCGCGCAGGTGGGGCCGGAGCGTGGCCGCGCGGCGCGCCACCCAGCGGACGTCGTCGATCGATTCGACCACGAGAGCGCTGGGGCCGGCGAGGTCGCTCCGACCGGTCACCAGCGCCAGGGTCGCGACCGGCTCGCAGGGCTCCGGGCGGACGACCTCGTCGTCCCGCGCCTTCCCCGGGGGCTCGAGGCGAGCCTTGGCCTTCCCCCTGCGGACGACGAGCACGTCGTCCGTTGGCAGCGCGCGCGGGACGGTGACGCGTACCGGGCGCTTGAACCCCCGAGGGTCCCCGACCTTTCCCGTGGCCACCGCGTACGCGATGGTTTCGGCGGAGGTCACCACGAAGCGTCGGCCCTGCGGCGAACCGGGCTCGGGGTCGAAGGTCCGCAGGGAGAGGCCCGTCGGCGGCGGCGGGTAGAGATCACCCGTCACCAGACGGTGGTCGGGCTCGAGGATCCGCGCTCCCGTGGCGATGAGATCGGGTAGCGCGCCGGCGTGAGCAAGGACCTCCAGCGCCTGTCGAGAAGGCGGGGCGAGCAGCAGATCGAGCGACGGCGGCACGCGCTTGGACTTGAGCAGCGCAGCGACGGCCATCAGGTCGCGCAGCGACGTGCCCGAGTCGCCGCCGAGGATGACCTGATGCACGGGCTCGTCCGCGAGCTCCCGCACGGGATGGACCCGCCCCTGCACGTCCATCAGGAGCGGATCCACGGCCGACAGGTCCACGCTGATCACGTCCTCACAGGGGGCACCGGCGTCCGGTGCGAGCCCTCGGTGCGCCTTGGAGCGCCGCTGATCGCGCAGGAAGACCTCCGTCTTCTCGTCACTCACGAAGAGGGCAGCCGCGGCGCCGAGCTGCGGGGCCAGCGCCGCGAGGACCGCACGCTCGGGTACCGAGAGCAGGCGGGCGCTGGGGCCAGCGAACTCCAGCACGACGGGTGCGCAGTGCTGCCGGTCGATCCGCTCTACGACCTCGCGCAGGCCGCGGCGGACGAGCTCGAGGGCGACGTCGCGCACGCACACGAAGGGGCGGACCCGGCCGGTGAGCAGGACCTGAATGCTGCGAGGCGGGCGCAGCAGTACCGTTCCTCGCTGCAGCACCCCGGCGAGCTGCGACGGGGAGACGGTCAGGGTGAGCATGCCGACGCCGCCGACCGAAGCCAACCTCGGCTCGTCGGTGACCGCGAGGCGCGCGGGGCTCGCGAAACGCTCGAGGTGCACGGGGCCCGGAAAGCCGATTCCGGGACGCGCGAGGAGCAGACCGAGCCCGAGCGCCTCTCGCATCGCGCGGGGTAGGACGTGCTGCAGCTCCTCGTCCGGATCGCCGTGGGTGATGCAGCGCGTGTCGTAGGCGACTGCGGACTCGATCGCGATGCGCTTCATCCCCGCGGCGATCGCCTCGGACACCGGCCCCCGCGGCTCTCGCGCCAGGATCAGCTGATCGACCTTCACCTCGACCAGATCGGCGGCAAGCGCCGGATCCTCGGCCCGAGAGACGAGGATCTTCTGAGTCATGGTGCGGGGCGGATCCCCCGCTCGTGCACGCATGGCCGGACGAGCCTCTCGGTTGAACGCGAGCGGCTGTCCTCAGCTCGCTCAGGCAGGGCGCACGGTAGCCGCTCGACGTTCAGGGGGTCAAGCCGGGGAACGCGGACACACTTCCTTGGTGCCCTTCACCCATCGGGGGCGCGGGCGCAAGCCTCGTTTCGCAATCCCCACGGCGGGCGCGCGGGCATGTCGGCCCGGCCCCGCGCCGGACCGGTTGGGTCCAGAACGGCCCTGTGGCCGACGCGGGGGCGATCGGTGCGACCCTCCCCGCGGTACCCGGACCGACCTCGAAGGGACCGGCGGGAGCCGGGCGCCGGCCCATAAACATTCACCCGCGTCGCCGAAACCGGTAACCTGGGTCGCATGTTCAAGGACTCGCTCCAGCGCCTGGTGGACGATACGGACGGCGGGCTGGCCAGTCTGCTGATGGACTTCGAGGGGATCCCGTTGGAGACGTACTCGCGCGACGGGGCGGCGTTCGACATCGAGGCCGTGGGGGCCGAGGTCAGCGTGGTGGTCAAGTCGATCCAGCGCGCCACCGAGATGCTAGACGCGGGCGAGGCCAGGGAGGTCGCCTTCAAGAGCGACAAGCTGGTGACGCTCATCCGAGTCCTCAACGAGAACTACTTCGTGGCCCTCGCACTCAGTCCCGACGGGAACCTCGGCAAGGGCCGCTACCTGCTCCGGGTCGCGGCTCCCGACCTGGCGCGTGAGCTCGTCTGACGGTGGCCGCGTCTCGTTCGACCTCCCGTCGCGGCCCCCGCCCGTCGTCTCCCGCGGGGCGGCCCGAGCGGGCTGAGCGGGCGCCCGTGCCGCCCCGGCGCCCCAGGATCCTAGTGCTCAACGGTCCGAACCTCGACCGGCTTGGGCAGCGCGAGCCCGAAATATACGGCGCCCTGACGCTCGCCGAGATCAACCTGGGTCTGGCCGACCTCGGGCGTGACCTCGGCGTCGAGGTGGATTGCCGGCAGAGCAACCATGAAGGACAGCTCATCGACTGGATCAACCGGTCCGACGTCGAGGGTTTCAGCGGGATCCTGCTGAACCCCGGCGCGCTCACCCACACCAGCTACGCCCTGTACGACTCGCTGCGCGGAATTGGTGTCCCGGCGATCGAGGTGCACCTCTCGAACCCGGACGCACGCGAGGCCTTCCGGCGGCGGTCTCGCGTCGCGCCGGCTTGCGTCGGGCGGGTGGCGGGGTTCGGCGCGGGGTCCTATTCGCTGGCGCTGCGCGGGCTCGCGGCGCTCCTCCCGCCGCGGTTGCCCACGCGCCGTCGCTGACCGGGCGTCTCGCCGACCAGGATGCGAAGGGGCTTTCGCGGCTTTTACGCCATTGTCCGCTCCGACGGGCTCGGCTACTAGTTCAGCGGATTTCGCCCAGTGGGAAGGCCCATGCAGATTCCGCTCACGCAGTTGAAGGAACTCCTCGAAACCCTCGACGAGGGGGGGGCGTCCGAGTTCGAGTACGAGGACGAGACCGTTCGTCTCCGCATCGCGATGGCCCGCGGAGCCCCGGTCGTCACCGCGATGGCCCCGGCGGTCGTTCCGGCGGGCGCGCCCGCGACGGCCGCGGCCGCTCCAGCCGAAGACCCGAGCACGGCTTACGTCACCTCGCCGTTCGTCGGCACGTTCTACCGGGCACCGGCCCCTGGTGCCGAGCCGTTCGTCTCCGTCGGCACCGTGGTCAAGTCGGGGCAGACCTTGTGCATCGTCGAGGCGATGAAGCTGATGAACGAGCTCGAAGCCGAGGTCCCCGGGACCATCCTCGAGATCCTGGTCGAGAACGGCAACAGCGTCGAGTTTGGTCAGAAGCTCTTCAAGGTCAAGAAGGCCTGAAGATCGGGCGCGCTCCGGCCATGTTCAAGAAGGTACTCATCGCCAACCGCGGCGAGATCGCGATGCGCGTCATCCGCGCTTGCCGCGAGCTCGGGATCAAGACGGTCGCCGTGCACTCGGTCGTGGACGCCGAGGCTCTCCACGTCCGTTTCGCGGACGAGGCTATCTGCATCGGTCCGGCGCCGTCGGCCGCGAGCTACCTCAACGTCCCCAACATCATCAGCGCCGCGGAGATGACCGCCGCCGACGCCATCCACCCTGGCTACGGCTTTCTGTCCGAGAACGCCGAGTTCGCCAAGGTGGTGGAGCGCTGTAGGCTCAAGTTCATCGGTCCCACGCCGGCGGCGATGGAGCGCTGGGGGGACAAGGTCCGCGCGCGTGAAGCGGCCGCTTCGTTCGGACTCCCGCTGCTCCCCGGGAGCGACGTGCTGCAGAGCGCCGCCCACGCCGAGCGGGAGGCCGCGCGCGTCGGTTTCCCCATCATGCTGAAGGCTCGCGGCGGCGGAGGCGGTCGCGGGATGCGCGTCGTGCGCACCGTGGCCGAGGTGGGCCGCGCGTTCGAGTCGGCGACGGCGGAGGCGATGAACGCCTTCAAGAACTCCGAGCTCTTCCTGGAGCGTTTCGTCGAGCGCCCGCGGCACATCGAGTTCCAGATCCTAGCGGACCAGCACGGCCAGGTGTGGACGTTGGGGGAGCGCGAGTGCTCGCTCCAGCGTCGGAATCAGAAGCTGGTCGAGGAGGCCCCGAGCCCGGCGATGACGCAGGAGCTCCGCGACCGGATGAGCGAACGCATTCGCGCGGCGGTGCTCGAAACCGGGTACACCACGCTGGGCACCCTCGAATTCCTGATGGACGAGGACGGGTCGCTCTACTTCATGGAGATGAACACGCGCGTCCAGGTCGAGCATCCAGTGACCGAGATGGTCACCGGGCTCGACCTCGTCGTCGAGCAAATCAGGGCCGCAGCGGGCGAGCGGTTGGAGGTCCCTGACACCCGACCCTGGCGATTTCGCGGGCACTCCATCGAGTGTCGAATCATGGCCGAGGATCCGGAGCGCTTCGTGCCCTGGCCCGGGCGGATCACGGAGTATCACCCACCTGGAGGGGCCGGGGTGCGGGTGGACTCTGGCGTGTACGGTGGGTACACGGTGCCGTCCGTCTACGACTCTCTGCTCGCCAAGGTGATCGTCTCGGCGCCGACCCGCCCCCAGGCACTGGCGCGTATGAGGGGCGCGCTGAGCGAGTTCATCGTGGGTGGCATCCGCACCAACATCCCGTTCCACCAGCGGCTGCTGGAGGACCCGGAGGTCGTGGAGGGGCGTATGACGACCCGTACGGTCGAGCGGCTCCTGGCTGCTAGAGCAGCAATCAGGTTGATTGCTGCGACAAATCAATGACCTAGAGCACCGAGCTGGGAGCAGATCTCGGCAGAGGAGGCTTGGAAAGCGTCTCCTCGCCTTGCACGGAGACGTTTTCCAGGCCTCCGTCGCTGTCGGCAACCTGATCGGTGCTCTAGAGCAGCAATCAGGTTGATTGCTGCGAAAAATCA